>NZ_JBGSPA010000191.1:0-137762 GCF_041738855.1 Chamaesiphon sp.
TAATCGTGTTAACGAATTTAACGAGGTTGTATAGGCTTTCAAACTATATAATTGTCTAGGTTCAAGGTGAAGGTAACTGGCTCGTCGAGCGGCTTTCACCGTTTTCGTTTCGCTGTTGTCCTTGACCGCTTTACTAATATAGCTTGCCTATAGGGAGTTTGTCAACTGGTTTGAGAAAATTTGTTTAAAGTCCCTTCCTGTCTGCGTTTCTGACTGATTCTAAGCTTTAGTTTCAAGCAAAGCGGAGCGTGGTTGCCAATATTTATTTTCTTGATGGTGATTATTGGTATCTCTGCTCGAGAGCTGGAGTAAGCTCGGAAAAGGCGAGGGACGGCATCTATGTGATACCGTCCCTCGCTTTTCTAATTTGGGTCGCGACAGAAGCAAGGCTATTCAATATTCAAAATCCAGGTACCGACATAACAAGGCTATTCAATATTCAAAATCCAGGTACCGACATAACGAGCTAGGGGAAAGTCAGCACTACTTTTGACTTGAGCAGTAAAGTAGAACATGCCTGCGCCATCAGGATTCTGGACGTTATTAAGGATAACTTCAATGTCATCTTTGGTTTTGATCCTTTGGGCGAGATCGATTTGGAGGGTTTGAGCTTCTCGATTCCACTCGACAGACTCAATGGGAATGGATTTGTCGCCAACTAAGACTTCTACAGCTTTGTCGTCAAATTTACCCTTGTAATAGTTAGGGTAAGTGATTTGGATTTGAGCTGCACCGAGACGGTTAATTTTTGAGCCAGGAATTTTGAGCCGATAGCGATCGACTGTATTACGAGTACCTGAGTCTAAACGATAACTGAGTTGATTCGATGGTTCGACACCACTAAAGATTGTGAATCCAGGCAAACCCTGGGATTTAGCAACAATCGGTGCAATTGTGAAGCAAGTGGCTAGGGCGATGATTGGGAATAGTTTCTGAGCTGTCTGACTGTTCAACATCTGTATTCTCCTCTTTGGTCTCGCGTTGGGGATATGCTACTTAAATTTACTCTTAATTTAAGATTAATTACCTAATATTTATCAATTTTGGTTGAATTAGCGGAGAAGGTTACATAATTGGGTCGTGAATGGTAACTAAGCTGGTGAAACGTTGTGGTACACAGGAAGTCTGGCTTACCAATCTAGGCGAGGGTGCTGACGATCGAATGTGTGACTAAATGATGAGGACGATCGATCGCTTTATCACTGTTACCAGGAAGGATTTGGAGATCGCTTCATCACCACCAACGATCCTACCAGTAGTATGAACAAGCGTGTTGCGATCGATCGCCTCAGCTTCAGGGTAAAAGGATCGCCCAACGCTGAGGGGAACGGTGCTGTGATGCTCAATGACGCGATGGTGACGAATCGGTGAGGTGCGAATGTCCTTGCCAACTGGAGGATGGGGCGAGGCTATTGGGGATCGTCTGTTTCTACTTCGACCATGGTGGCATTTTCCATCAGGAATAAGCGTGCCAGTTTGTCATAGATACCTGCGCCAATATACTGAGGGTATGTGTGAGATCGACTGTAGACCCAAATTAATTCTCCGTCATAAAAGATGCGGACATCTTCAACTAGACTTTTGCACTTGGGTTTGAGCGAATTTCCGGCCGCCAAAGCATCTGTCCATCGCTCAAACTGGCGATCGTAATCTTTAGCAAATACTCTGAACATAAATTTGTGATTGGTGACGATGGAAGGGCGAAATATTAAGCTAATCTAAGCTTGGTAAGACAGCACAATTGTAATGGTGCTACCAAGATGGATTGTCTGGGACCCAGCAATTCTTGTATGCTGAAGGTAAGATTTATTTAACTCATCTCTCACCTATCTCCAGAGCGTTATGTCTTTATTTCGTCCGCTGATATCCATCCTACTAGTATTTATTTCTGTCCTCGTCGTCAGTTGTGGTGATGGCTCTCAAGCAAAGGCTCCAACCTATAGTGCTGCACAACTGGCACAAATACAAGCTACAAACAAAAATGTGACCGCCATCAGCGATCGACTGCCAGAACTAGCTACCCTGATTGAAAACCGAGATTGGAATAATGTCAAATCTTTTATTCATGGCCCACTAGGCGAAATCAGAACTCGGATGTCTGGTTTGTCAAGAGAGCTGTTACCAGGAACGAAAGAGAAGGCGTTGGCGATTGGGAAAGAAGTCTTTACTCATCTTAACAAGATTGATGAAGCTGCTAGCAACAATGACTACAAAATCGCGATCCGCAACTATAGCGAAGCTCTCAAGGATTTGGCAAGTTTTTCAGAATTGATTCCTCACGCATAAGGATAACTAGTGTTACGGCTTGGTGTGTGCTCGGAGCGTGCATCTGTATTGTTCGGGTACCCTTCCTGGGTACCCTTTTAAGTGTCGGAGCGATTTCAGTGGTTGCGACTCTCATCTTTCAATTATTTTAATTATTCAATGTCTACAAGGATTAGTATTATCGGCTGCGGCATTATTGGCGCGACAATTGCTTACGAACTGAGTCAATCGACCGAGTATCGGATCGATGTATACGATCGACAGCAGCCAGCGCAAGCAGCTACAGGTGCAGCTCTGGGAGTATTGATGGGTATTATCAGTCAAAAAGTCAAAGGACGCGCTTGGAATCTCCGCAGGGATAGTATTCGGCGTTATCAAACTCTGATTCCCGAACTCGAACAGATCGCTGGAGTCAAAATTCCAGTGACGCAGGGGATCGTCAAATTATTGTCACCTGAAGAAGATCTAGCTAAATGGGTGGAATTAGCTACCACCCGCCAGGAGCAGGAGTGGAAATTAGAAGTGTGGAATCCTCGCCAAACTTTGACTAATCTGCCCCAAATCAATCGACAATTTAGGGGTCATGCTGTCTATTCACCTCAAGATCTTCAAGTCGATCCAGTTGCCCTCACTACTGCCTTGGTTGCTGCCGCGCAGCTCAACGGTGTGAATTTTCATTTCGATCGCGCGATCGAGTCAATTGAGGCAGATAGCCCCGACTGCTGCGATCTTTTGACCCCTGACCTACCCACTTTGAACAGCGATCGAGTCATCGTGACGGCGGGATTGGGTGCGACTAACTTGCTCTCACCACATGCACCGATTGATATCCAGCCCGTTTTGGGGCAAGCCGTGCAGATCCGGTTGTCACAGCCGTTGGGAAATCCAGATTTGCAACCTGTAATTGTCAGCGAGGATGTCAATATCGTCCCCTGTGGTGGTAATAATGATTACTGGGTGGGTGCAACGGTGGAATTTCCGCTCGATGGGGTGATGGTAGCGCAGGGAGCTTGTTTGGAGCGACTCTACCAAATTGCGATCGCGACTTGTCCAGATCTAGCTCAGGGTGAAATTGTCCGCACTTGGCAAGGATTGCGCCCACGTCCCAATCATCGTCCGGCTCCAGTTATCGATCGAGTCGGCAAGAATCACCGAATTTTGGTGGCTACTGGACACTATCGTAATGGGGTTTTGCTTGCTCCAGCGACAGCGCGGATTATTAGCGATATGTTATTGGTTTAAGAATCTCGAACGATTGTCAGCCCTAATGCTGCATAGCTGGCAAGTCGATCGAGTGATACACTCGGAGCAGTTACTAGATAAGTTAACGCCCTAATTGTATCGACGACATAATTAGCCGCCGTATCTAATTTGGCTTCGGTTGCAAGTCCAATTACCTCAGCAGCTCCGGCAATCATCGCTTTTTTAACATGTGCTTCATCGAGATTGGCGACACTAATCCCGACTTCGGGATGGAGACTGCACACACCGAGCATACAGATATCCGCCCTAATCGATCTCAAGGATTCGATCGCGGTTGCGCCGACATTTACTAGAGCTTTCTTATAGAGCCTTCCCCCTAACATTATCACTTCAATCCGATCGTGTTCGGCCAGTGCTAACGCGATCGGGGGGCTATTGGTGACAACCGTTGCTTCGAGATCTAGCGGTAAATGCTGGGCGACTTGTAGTGTTGTCGTACCTCCATCTAAGATTACCACTTGCCCAGGGCGAACTAGTTTTGCTGCTGATTTGGCGATCGCTTCTTTTTCTCTCGGTGCCTGTTTTTGCCTGTCTGCATAGCTGGCGGTGGCGGGGGATGTAAGCAGTGCGCCACCGTGAACTCGCTGCAATAGTCCGGCTTCGGATAGTTCCCGCAAGTCGCGGCGCACGGTGTCTTCGGAAACCTTCAATTCGTTGCTCAGTTCTGAGGAGAGCACCTTTTTGTTGCGGTGCAGAATTTCGAGAATAAATTGTCTGCGCTCGGCTGTTAGCATCAGTTGTTTGCCTGAAGTTGCGGGTTTGGTCTTGATAATGCTTGTTTGTTAGTATATACTCTTTTTCATGCTGGTTTTTTAAGTGTTTATTCGCTTTCAAATATAAAATAACGCATTTTCACGCAAAAGATAATATTAAGATCGGCAATCTCCTCAGCGGTTGAAACCGCTACTCGGAAGGCAAAGTCCGCCTACGCGGACTAAATTAAGTCTTAGTCCGCGTAGGCGGACTTTGCAACCTTAGCCGCGACTTTAGTCGCAGGTACTCTAGCAACCAATTACAGCAATCTAGATTTATGACTAAATTTCCGATCGATCTCGCCGCCTACAAACGCATCAGCCTAGATGTCAGCAATCCTACTCTGACTAACGAACAGAAAACTAGCCTCAAAGATAATATCCAACTGTGTCGCGATGCGATCGTCTTTTTCACCGCCACAGGTGCGGCTCGTGGCGTAGGCGGACATACAGGCGGGCCATTCGATACCGTGCCGGAAGTGATGATTCTCGATGCGCTCTTTCGTGGTGCGGCTGAGAAATATGTGCCGATTTTCTTCGATGAAGCTGGGCACCGTGTAGCCACTCAGTATTTGATGTCTACCCTCAATGGTGACTTACCTGCCGAGCGGTTGATGGAATACCGTGCAGCCCATTCGCACTTACCTGGACACCCCGAACTCGGCTTTACTCCTGGCGTGAAATTCAGTTCCGGTCGGTTGGGTCACATGTGGCCGTATGTCAACGGTGTGGCAATGGCAAACCCTAGTAAAATCGCTTTCTGCTTGGGTTCCGATGGTTCGCAGCAAGAAGGTAACGACGCTGAAGCCGCACGGTTAGCCGTCGCCCAGAATCTCAATGTCAAACTGATTATCGATGATAATGACGTGACGATCGCGGGTCATCCGTCCAAATATCTCGTCGGTACTACCGTTGCCAAAACCTTGGTGGGTCACGGTTTGCAGATCCTCGAAGGGAATGGTGAAGATATCGATGACTTGTATGCACGAATCTGTCAAGCTGTCAATACTGCTGGGCCGATCGCGATTATCAACCATCGCCCCATGTGTCCTGGGATTGTCGGTCTAGAAGGTCAAACCCACGGTCACGACGTAATTTCGGTCAAACTCGCGATCGAATATCTCGAATCCCACAGTCAACAAGCCGCTGCCGACCACCTCAAAGGCATCAAAGCACCCAAAAATGAATACACCTTCCTAGGTTCCAGCGATAAATGGGATGCCAACCGCAACGTCTTCGGCGATGCTGCTGTAGCGATTCTCGGTCGGATGAGCGAAGCCGAGCGCGTCGAAAAAGTCAAGGTCATCGATAGCGATCTCGAAGGCTCCTGCGGTCTGAAAAAGATTCATGATGCCTATCCTGAAGTCTTCATCTCCTCCGGCATCATGGAGCGCGGTAACTTCTCCGCCGCCGCTGGCTTCGGGATGGAAGCAGGCAAACAAGGGATTTTCGGCACCTTCAGCGCGTTCCTAGAAATGTGTATTTCCGAAATCACGATGGCGCGGTTGAACAATTCCAACGTCCTCAGCCACTTCTCCCACTCTGGGATTGACGATATGGCAGACAACACTTGCCACTTCGGTTTGAACAATATGTTCGCCGACAATGGTTTGAGCGATGGTTTTGCCACCAATCTCTACTTCCCCGCCGACCCCCATCAAATGCGCGCCTGTTTGGAAACAATTTTCCACAATCCAGGCTTACGATTTGTCTTCTCGACTCGTTCTAAAGTACCCGCTATTTTAGATACAAACGGCAAAGATTTCTTCGGCGGCGATTACAAATTTGTCTCCGGTAAAGATGAAGTAATTCGTGAAGGTACTCAAGGCTATATCGTCAGTTTTGGTGAAGCTTTATACCGATCGTTAGATGCAGTCGAACGCCTCAAACAAGAGGGGATTGATATCGGTCTGATTAACAAGCCAACATTGAACTCGATCGATGAAGAAATGATGGCAAAAATTGGTAAGTCACCAATGGTATTAGTGGTCGAATCTTTCAACCGCAAAACTGGTTTGGGCAGTCGCTTCGGTTCGCAGTTATTGGAGCGCGGCTATAAGCCTAATTACAATCACCTCGGTACGCATATCGAAGGTTGTGGCGGTCTATGGGAGCAATTCCCACATCAGGGTATCGATCCGGCTGGGATTATGGCTGCGGTTAAGAAGTTAATGGGTTAGGAGATTTAGGTTTTGAGACGCACGAGTTGGAAGTTTATTCCGGCTCGTGTGTTTTTTCGTGCGTTGCTAAAGATTATATCCTACATTATAATCATAGTATTGTGTTGTCTTTCTCTATAAGTGAGTAATTAGCGAGCATGAACAATAATGATACAGAAGCAATCATCAAAGCAAGCAGTGAAGATATTCGATATTACTCTGTTGTAAGAGATACGATTCATGGTCTTGACGGAATTAGGGTTTCCACTGTTTCTAGTGGTATATCAATAGTTCTCTCACTCTTTGGTGCATCTATTGCACTTTGGCAAAATCTTACACCGTTGAAACTCGGTCAAATTTCTTGGCCTTTGCCTGAGTTCGTAGGATTAATCCTTGCTGTATTTGGATCGATATTGAGTTTTTCGTATCAAAAAAAAATTTGTTTATTCAACACATTTCTTAGGGAAGCAGTATCGATAGCTACCAAAATTGAAGAACGCATAATTCCAGATATAGCTTCTAGAGAATTGTATGCTTTAACAAAAAAGTTTGAGCAATGTCATCCTTCAGCCGGAAGCCGCGGAGACAATCTTTTTGAACGAACACTAACTATGAGCTTTTATATTCTTATTGCATTGTGTGTTTTCTTAAGTTTTAGAATAATCGTATCTTTTCATATCTTTTGAAGATGCTATTGATCTTGACGTGAGTTGTATAGTTTACCACCATTCTCTTTATATCTATTTAAGACATTACAAGCTTCTTGTCTTTTTACGTCAGTAATAACTGTAATACCTCTTGATTCTAATGCACTAGCCCAATCTTTAAGCTTTGGTCCCTCGTCAAATCCAATAGCACGAGCATCTTCATCTCTTGCTCCACATATTACTCTACTTACTCCTGACCAAGGTATCGAACCAAAGCACATAGCACATGGTTCACAAGAGGTTACTAGTTCGTGTTGTGGGAATTCACTCTTTCCCAAATCATATGTTCCTAGTCTCTCTTGAGATAGTGCTAAAGCGACCATCTCAGCATGAGCAAGTGAATATCCAGATTTGACTACTAAATTAACCCCTACAGAAATTAATAAGCCAGAATCTATTTCAAAGACAGCCGCGCCAAAAGGACCTCCTGTTTGCTCAAGAATATTGAGACTGGATAGCTTTATAACCAAACTCATCCTATCTTCAATATCTATCAGTGGATACTTAATCGAATCTTCAAATTTTTGCAACCAAGTTGGTAAATGGATTGACAGATGATTTTTCATTGTTTTTCTTTTGTAGATTAACTGAAATTGGAAGGCTGATTAACGATTTAACTAAACGGAATGATATTGCTGGATGGAAAGGTCAATCTAAATATAACATTACATGTTTCGATGTGGGAATTTGAGATAGTGATGTTTTATTTGATCGGTTATCGGTGGGTGAGGGCGGGTTTGATTGAGATTTTGAGAATTATTCGGAATCGATTCCATAAACCCGCCCCTACGAACCCGTACAGGCGAATGTGCGGGTGGGTATAAAGGTCGACCGTATTTATGGCCGATCGATCTACACCGTCCAATCTTCTGTTGCTAATTTTGGAACTTTGCCAAAATCACGAACATTACGAGTCAATAGCACCAAGTCACGAGAGATAGCAATTGCGGCAATTCTCAAATCCATTGTCGATACCCGAACTTTTTGGGAGCGTAAATCATCAAAAATTGCGATTGATTCAGCATCAAATGGCAAAACCGGAGCCGATGCAAAACCCTGAAGAATTTCTATTAAAAGATTGTACCCGCGAATCGTATCGGTATTTGTCTGAGCGCGATTGATAAAATTGTGAGCACCAAGCGTCTGTTCGTGAAAACTAACAGCGGATAAAGCAAAATCTTCTGGAGAATACCTGTCCATTCGCACCATTAAATGAGTAAATTCCACACTCGATCTGCGTTGTAAAAAACTGATATGGTCGGTATCCAGCAAATATTTCACGATTACTCGGCACTTTCATTAATAGGCCGATCCGATTGACGGAAAGTTTTTCCGTATTCCAGAGCCTCAAGGAAAACTGCCTCGTCAGAAATTGAGCCAGTAAGTTTTTGCAACCAGCTTTCAGTGACAGGCTTAGTGTCAACCTTTCGTTGCAGATCGCAAACTGTCTGTTCGAGAGTTTCCAAACGTCTTTCGATAGTTAATTCATTCAACATTTTTTTATCCTTAGAAGGATCGACTTTCTAAATTATATCTCTTACTAGAGGCTACGCCAACGCATAAACCCGCCCCTACGAACCTGTACAGGCGAATATATGGGTGGGGATTCGCTCGATCGTACTTATGGTCGATCGCCCATAGTCCAAGGCTAGTTCCCGCAGTGTTAAACTAGTATGTATATTTTACCGATCGACTAATGAAACTAACCGTAATCGTCCATGAAGCGATTCTCCAGTAGGAGAGGCTTTGCCAACGAAGGCGGATATTGGGCAGAGGTACCCGCAATCCCAGGCTGTGCGACAGAAGGGGATAGCTGGGATGAATTGATATCTAATCTGCATGAAGCGATCGAAGGTTGCTTGTCAGTCGATTCTAGCCAGCTAGAAGTAGATGGCAAATCTCAGATTTTAGAACTGGCGATATGAAATCGATGTCAGGCAAGGAGTTAGCTAAATTATTAGAAGCTAACGGTTGGGATTTACTGCGGATTCAAGGTAGTCATCACATTTACGGTTAAGCTGGTAATCCTGCGAGAATTTCCGTTCCGATTCATCGCAACCAGGACATGAAAATAGGATTGTCACGCAATTTACTCAAAACCGCAGGCTTATTATCGATGTTCGAGGGTAAATCCGATCGATCTATAGATGAAGCCGATCTCCAAATTGAAATCGATCCATCCATAATCGACAGAACAACAGATAGCAACGCAGTAGATAATATCGAAGATCGATCTTGAATATTAAGTAGGGCTGCAAGTAATAATTCAGGTATAAAAGATGAGTATTAGAGAAAAATTATCCAAGAAACTGAAAATGCCTCCGATCGCCTTTTGATCGAGGTATTAGATTATTTACAATATCTAAAAGTAAAACATCAGCAAGGAATGATGGAAACTGCTTTGCTTAGTGAAGCGATCCTTGCGATCGATCTCCTGAGTTGATTAATATCGGCAGAATATTTCAGTTCGCCTCGTTGTCCTGGAATTCAAACTAGCTCGATCGCATCAGCTTGCCAATAAATATCGATTTGATGCTCATATGCTCTCACGGCTTGCTAAAGTTTCACAATATATTTAGATTCGTAACTCATAAATATGCGAAGATCGATCTAGATAGTGTTCAGTCCATCCACTGTGAGTTTTAAACTAGATTGGTAGAGGTAGTAGCGTGAGTAATAGACGGATCTTAGTAGTTGACAACGAAACAGCGATCCAAGAAGTTGCTCAAATTTCGCTGGAAACTGTGGCTGGGTGGGAGGTAACCACTGCGGGTTCTGGATTGGAAGGATTGGTAGTTGCCGAGCGCGATCGACCAGATGCGATCTTGTTGGATGTGATGATGCCAGATATGGATGGGCTGGATACCTTCAGTCGGCTGCAAGCAAATCCAGCAACTCGCTCGATCCCTGTGATTCTACTGACTGCCAAAGTCCAAACAACCGATCGCCAAAACTATCAAGAACTCGGTATCCGTTCGACGATCGCCAAACCATTCAGTCCGTTAGAATTGGCGCAACAAATCGCCACAACTCTAGGTTGGAAGCTCTGAATGGTCATCGGCTTGCATTTCTAGCCAGAGCGATAATAGGTGGAAGTGATGAAAATCTTGGTAGTTGAAGACGATCGCGCATTGGCGGAGGTACTGAGAGTTACCCTGTCAACTCAGAAGTACGCTGTCGAAATTGCTTATGATGGGCAAGCTGGATTGGACTTTATCGAAGCATTTGACTACGATCTGCTGTTATTGGATGCGGTTTTGCCCAAACTAGACGGGATTAGCCTCTGTCGCCATGTGCGATCGCGTGGCTATATGATGCCAATTTTGCTACTCACGAGTATGGATAGCAAACGCGATCGCGTGATTGGTTTGGATGCTGGCGCAGATGATTATGCGATCAAGCCGTTCGAGCCAGAAGAGCTATCAGCCCGAATTCGTGCGCTGCTCAGACGCGGAGACGATCGCACTCGCCCAGTACTGACTTGGGAACAGCTAACTCTCGATCCGCGTACCTATGAAGTAACTTACCAACACCAACTCCTCAATCTCACCCCCAAAGAGTACTCGCTCCTCGAACTTTTGCTCCGCCACAGTCGGCAGTTATTTAGCTGTGGAGCGATTTTGGCGCACTTATGGGCATATGAAGATGCGCCGAGCGAAGAGGCTGTCCGCACACACATTAAGGGACTCAGGCACAAACTCAAAGCAGCAGGTGCGCCGACTGATTTTGTCGAAACTGTCTATGGGATCGGCTATCGACTCAAGTCTGGGGAGCCTGTCATGTACCAACAAGTAAGCTTGGGCGAAGATCGCCTTCACCTCGCTCCAGATCCAGTCTCCAGGGGAGATGCTGCGCCCGTTAGTGAGGCTACCGCTACCAGGCTGAGTCCAGGATCGGGATCTGCCGCAGATATCCCCAACTTTCTCACCGAAATCTGGAACCGACACTACGAGCAATTGTGCGAGCGAGTTACCTGGATCGATCGGGCGATCCTCGCACTCACAGATCGAGCGTTGACTCCCGAAATCCGCCAAGAGGCTTGGCATAGCGCACACAACCTCGCTGGTGCTCTCGGTACATTTGGGCTGCCGCATGGTTCGCAAGTAGCCAAACAAATCGAATTACTACTAGCTGCGAATACAGAGCTAACTCCTGCCCAAATTTCCCAATTGCAAAGTGGAGCCGAGGAGTTGCGCCAAGAGATTGGTAGCAGAACACCCAGGGAGGATGTAGGTGCCCCTAGATTGGAGCCGTCAACAGAGCGATCTGCGTGGTTATTGACGATCACTCAGGAGACAGATTTGGTTTTAGCTTTACAAGCTGCCGACCCAGGTAAGTTTGAGATTGTCAGCGCGACGGAGCTGGGATCGAGCCAGTTAGCCCAAGCACCAGCGGCGATTGTTCTCGATCTAGACTGCTTCCCGCAGATGACTGACGGATTGACTGCCTTATCAGAATTAGAGCGGGATTACCCCCATCTGCCCGTAGTAGTTTTGAGTCAACCGCAGGACTCGGAGCTAGCAATGCCAGCTAACAGCCCTCAGCAGCTGTGGCAGCGGGTTGAAGCAGCACGTCGGGGTGCGCGACTATTTTTGTCCAAACCGATGCCTGCTGGGCAGATTTTGGCAGCGATCGATCGAGTCATCCAGCAGGCACGGCTCGGGGGCGGAGCGGAGCTGAATCGACGAGTCAAAGTTACGATTGTGGATGACGATCGACTGTTGCTTGAAAGCGTCAGCACCCTGTTAGCGCGTCAAGGGATGAGCGTGACGACTTTATCCGAACCTAGCCGCTTTTGGGAGGTACTAGAAGCTTCCGCCCCTGACTTATTGATTCTCGATTTGGATATGCCGCTGTATGACGGGATCGATCTGTGTCAAGCAGTGCGTACCGATCCGACGTGGGCAGCTCTACCGATCCTGTTTCTCACCGCTCATGCTGCATCGATCGCTAGCGATCGAGTTTTTGCCGCTGGTGCCGATGATTTTGTGACTAAACCCGTCGTCGATGCTACCCTCGTCACCCGCATCATCAATCGACTCGATCGGATCGGGGCAGGCAAGCCATCAGTTAATTAGTTGATAGTTGATAGTTGATAGTTGATAGCTAAAATGTAGTGGAACGACCGGACTAAAACTGTGGGCATTCAGAATCCTGAAAAATACAACCAGTCTAGTCACGCCAGTAGTGGGACGACCAGACTAAAAATGTGGGCATTCATAACTCTGAAAAATACAATTAGTAATATTTTGAGCGATCTCTTTACCCACATTTTTAAGCGTGTCAATGCAGTAGGGTGGGCACTGCCCACAGACCATATTTAGCCGCAGCAATCAGAATCGATCTTATTTTTAGATCGATTGGCTCCGATCCGCTTGGCGATCGCGCACTTAAAGCAAATCTATGAATTTTACATTCTAAAACATCACATTAATCGATCGAGAAATTCAGTGAATTAGATCGATAATCTGTTGGTGGGCAGTGCCCACCCTACTGGGACTAAACTTTCGGAAACTCCTCAGACAGCTATTGCAATCACTTTTCTGGTGATGAATATTTCGACTCTGCCCCGGCAGTTTTTTGCCTTTTTTTGTATTTATTTGAGAATTAACACTGTTTTTGTGATATTTGAATCCAGACGATTAATAAAAATTATAATTGATTCTAATCGTATCCTAATTGCTGATGAATCCAATTCGATCGATCTATTAACGACCCAATTGAATGCCATTTATTGACTTTTTTGGCTTAACTACACGTATCTTTTGAATGCCAAGGTCACATTATGCCCGCCAAAACCAAAGGAGTTGGATAGCACGACATCGACATTGGCAGTGCGACTGACGTGGGGGACATAATCGAGATCGCAACCTTCCTCGGGAGTTTCGAGATTGATCGTGGGGGGGATGATACCGTGATGGATGGCGAGAGCGGATGCGACGCCTTCGATACCGCCTGCGCCGCCGAGGAGGTGTCCAGTCATCGATTTGGTGGAACTGACGGCGATCTTGTACGCGTGGTCGCCGAGAGCCTTTTTGATGGCGGCGGTTTCGGTGGGGTCGTTGATGGGGGTACTGGTACCGTGGGCGTTGATGTAGCTGACGGCTTCAGGTGCGAGTCGGGCGTCTTTGAGACAGAGGGACATGGCGCGGGCGGCGTCGATGCCACCAGGGGTCTGTCCGGTCATGTGGTAGGCATCACAGGTCATAGCGTAGCCGACGACTTCGGCATAGATCTTCGCGCCGCGATTCTGGGCGTGTTCGAGTTCTTCGAGTATCAGGATGCCAGAACCTTCACCCATCACGAAACCATCGCGTCCGACATCAAAGGGGCGACAAGCGTGGAGGGGGTCATCATTGCGGGTGGAGACGGCTTTACAAGCGGCAAATCCGGCGATGCCCAGGGGGGTGATCGCGGCTTCGGTGCCACCGCAAATCATCGCTGTGGCGTAGTCGCCCTGAATTAGTCTAAAAGCTTCACCGATCGCGTTTGCACCTGCGGCACAGGCTGTTACGGTACAGCAGTTGGGACCTTTGGCTCCGATTTCGATCGCGACGAGTCCGGCTGCCATATTGGCGATCATCATCGGAATCATAAATGGGCTACAACGGCTTGGCCCTTTGGTAAGGTAGATTTCTTGCTGTTCTTCGAGGATCTTGAGTCCGCCGATCCCCGTACCGATGGTAACACCGACGCGATCGGCATTGCTCGGATCGATCGTCAAACCGGAATCGACGATGGCTTGCTTGGTGGCGCAGACAGCCAGTTGAGCAAATCTATCCATCCGTTTGGCTGCTTTCTTTTCTAGATACAGCAGGGGGTCAAAATTCTTGAGTTCGCCTGCGATGCGACAGTCGTGTTTGGATGCATCAAAGTGAGTAATCGCGCCAATCCCATTTCGCCCACTCACTAAGCCTTCCCAGTATTCAGCTAAGGTGTTTCCAATGGGCGTAATCGCGCCTAATCCAGTAATAACAACACGTTTGCGATCGATCGATCGTGCTTGTGAATCGGAATTTGCCATGATGAAGATCGGGAATCAGAGGTGAGGAGGTGGGTGACTGAGGGGCTGTGCTCATGCGGAGAGTGCCTCCGCATCTGCTTGCACCGCATAATTTCCGCGTGGCGGTACTAGCCTTGCTTGCCATTGATGTAGTCAACTACAGATTGAACTGTTTGCAGTTTTTCAGCTTCTTCATCTGGGATTTCGACATCAAATTCTTCTTCTAATGCCATGACGAGTTCGACGACATCGAGGGAGTCAGCCCCGAGATCGTCGGTGAAGTTGGCTTCGGGCGTGATTTTGCTGGCGTCTACTTCCAATTTATCTGCAATTACGGCCTGTACTTTAGCCAATACATCTGCGCTCATATAAGTTCCTTGTTTACGTGAATAATGATAGTTAATGCGATTTGATTCGCCGATTGGCTTGACGTAGCCTCTGCTACAGATAGATCCGTCAGGCTGTCGGTCATCGACGCAGATACGTTAATAGCACTCTACATCTTAATATGAAAATGCACGATTGCTGTAAAAGAAAGGGGGTAGGGGGTAGAGGGTAGGGAGTAGTGAATGGTGGATAGTGAATGGTGAATGGTGAATAGATAACTTCTCACTCTCCCAGTCCTCCTACCCTCTAACCTCTACCCTCTACCCTCTCTGCTCGGAATCGCAATCGCTTTGATGACTTCGGCAAAATCTGACTCGTTGACGAGGGGGATTAGTTGTTGGAGATAGGGCTGATAGCGAAATAGTTCGTAATTGCGATCGAGTAGATATTGAGCGGCGGCGAAGTCGATCCCTTTACTGGTATAGCTATTATAGATAATTGTCGGTGCAAATTTGGTGATGGTTTGTGTGCCGCCGACGAGGATGGCGAGTTCATTGCCTGCGGTGGAGATTTTGATTATTTCTACTCGCTCGATGGCTGCTTGCTCGACCAATGTATCGAGAGTCAGACAGGTTACCTCTTCTGTTTCTATTGCTAGATCGATCGCAGTTGTTGTCGCTAGATAGTTTAATTCATGATTTGGTTGAATAATCAAGGGATAATTACCCAGTCGATCGCCGAGAGCATTCTTAAATATTTTAACATTTTCAATGCGACCATTTCGACAAGTTTCATGCAGTAGATCGATCGCGCCACTAAATGGTTCGATCGCGTAAACTATGCCATTGTCACCAACTCTACGGGCGGCACTAAAAGTATATATTCCTACTCCAGCACCGATATCGATGACACTCATTCCTGGTTGGATATACTGTCGCCAAAATTCTAATTCGCGCTCGAACCAATCCCCTTGGGCGAGTAGACAGCGCGTTGTCGAACTCTGGAGGGTCGCCGCTACTGCTAGTGAAATATCGCGATCGAAGGGGAGATAAGTCCACGGACTATCGATCGCCAAATGTGTCCATTGCCAGGGAATTTTATCCAACCGCTGACTACCATAATCCAAGCCGATTTGTTGCCAATAACTAGCGATGTCTGGCTGCTCTAAATCTCGATAAGCGAGATACAATGCTTGTAAAATCGTCGGATGATCTAATGCTAACTCTTCCGCTCGATGTAGATATACCAACCCTTCCAATTCTCGATCGCCAATGCTATAAATTCCGAGTCTGATATTCGGAAAAATCAGGTCCGGCATCAGTTGATTCATTAAATGTAACAACCGCACGCCAGTATGATTGTCGAGGGTGATTTGAGTGCGACAAAGTACCTCGGTGAGCATAAGCATGGCTTGAGTATAGCCATTTTCAGTATTCAAAATTCGTTGTAATTGTTCGCTGCGCCCATTGGTGATGTGAGTACGGGTTAATGGTGGAATGTAGACAATTCCAGATGCGATTTTGGCTTCGGTATAAGTTGGTTGGAGGTTGTTGATAAAGGCACTAAACGCAATCTGGGCTGCCTCACTATAGTTACCCAACATGCAGTTGAGTAGAGCCAGGTGTGCCGCACACAGTGGGTGAAGATTGAGCGCAGAGCCTGCTTGGACGGCATCAAAGGCAATTTCGACATACAAGCCATGTGAGAGGGCGTTATCGCAGCTTTCGGCGGCTACTAGGGCGGCGACGGCGAGGTTATTCCAATCGAGGGCGGTTTGGGGTTGCTCCCATTGACAGTTATCTAAAATCTGGGTGAGTTGATGGGTTGCTGGCTCAGAGATTTCGACTTGATTATGTTTGACATATTCTAAGTACGCAGTTTTGGGGTCGAAATCAATAGCCATGTTGATAATTGATAATTGATAATTAGGTGATTAGGTGATTAGGTTATTAGGGTGGGACTTAAATCTTAAAATTTAGAGACTTCAGATATAGTAAGTGCTTCGATCGTGTCGCAACAATCATTAACACTAGTACGCTTCCCCATCGCTATGACTAAAGCTTCATAAGCTGCCCAATTGGTTTGAATGAGGGTTTTGGCAGTTAGTGCGGCGAGATTTTCTTGGGTGACTATTTCCTGTTGCTGTTTACCTGCGAGAAATAAGATGCTCCGCAGTTTTTGGCGATCTTCATTACCACCTTGAGATCGATCGTATACCAATTTTTCCGCAGCTATTCCCGCCATGCAGACTGTACAATACTGCTTGATTTGGGTGGCTATATCTGTCTGTGGTGGGGCAAAGATCGTACCACCCTGTGATGACATCCCTTGAGCGATTGATTCCCACGCGCTGAGTGTGTATCCAGTAATTGGAATGCCTAGTAAATACGCAACTAAAAAATGTCCGGCTTCATGATGAATAATCCGTTGGCGATAGGCTGGATCGGTGCCCGCGATCGCATCTACAATTAAAGTAGCTGCGGTACTGCCAAAGACAAAGTTATCGACAGTCGCACCCACCACGACCGCAAAAATAACTAAAATTGGTACTGTTGAAGAAATATTGAGTAAGGGAGCGACTAAACTAGAGATAGTCATCCCAAATACACAGATTGCTACTAAATTAAAGGAAATTTGTTCGGTCGGGTTGTCTGAATTCATCGATAATTAAGTTGGTCTTCTAGTGTCAAATCGGACAGCTAGGGTATATCGCCACGGGTGCGGAGATAGCGATTGATATCGATGCCTAGTACCGAGTTGACTGTGCCAGTGCGTAAATCTACCGTAGCGCGTCCGTTAATCCCTACCAAATTACCCCACCTGTCGAGTACGGGGCCACCACTCATGCCTGGTAGAGCACTCACTGTATATACTAAGCTATAACCATCGCGATCGCGATCGATCCGTCCTGATAGATTGCCCACCAAAAATTGGTAGGTTCGGATCGAGAGCTGAGGGCTGGGATCTGCCCAACCAGATACATACAGTGCATCGCCTTCAGTCAGTCTGTCGGAGTTACCGAGAGTTGCGACGGGGTAGCGATCGCGACTGCGAAACTCTAAAATAGCTAAGTCTAGCTTACCAACTCTGGCGATCTTCTGGGTGAGGACTCGATGCTGACGTCCATCGCTAGTGGCAAGTGTGAAGGCTGCGGGAGGATCGAGATGTTCGCTGACGACATGCCAGTTTGTCAACACCAGATATCGATGCTCTCGGGGCGCGATTGCCCCGACGCCCAGATCCTCGATGAGCGTTCCTGAGCCACTATTTGCCCCATCGATCCTCACAGTGAGTGTTTTGGCAATCGCGCTGACATTGGGCATCAATACTCGCCAGAGGATGGAGCCGATAAATACTCCTGCTGCTCCGATGGTAATTATATTTACCACCCAGCTAGTTAGCTGATGTTGACGCAATTTCATTTACTTGCGCGAATCGTTCTCAAGGGCGATCGATAGCTACTTTGTTAATAATAATCGATCGATATTAACATAAGCATCACCATTCCGATATTTAATCAGTTGTGCCCCACTGAGCTGAATAATCCGTCCCGACGCTCGCGCCCGCAGATCGAGCATTTGTTCCAGCATCAGCGCAGAATCAGTACCTTTGGGCAGCGTCACCAGCACACTAGTCTGGGGGCAAGTATTGCCACTGACACCTGTATCGACACATAGCACTGGATAGCGATTGACATTACCAGTCCGAATGAATTTTAGCTTACTATCGCGATTGAAGCGATCGAGCCTCGTGGATACTTCCTGACAACGGTTGCCAACGCTATTGTAGCGTCCAGTAAAGGAATTCACCCACTGAATCATCGGGATACTGCCCCGCACCGTTTGAACGACGGTGGTAGGCACTTCACCCACCACTTCACAGCGAAATTTTCGACTCGGTTGAGCTAGGCTGGGCTGTGGCAATGGGAGATCGATTGTGAGCAGCCCAGCCAGAAGGAACACACCAGCAAATTTATGGATTAGGGATAGCATTCTCAACATCACAGGTAGATACAATTGGGGCAGGAAAAGTCGATCGAGCGCTCGGGTAATCGAACCTACTAAAATGCGGTGAATTTTAAAGTAGCGCAATTGTCTCAAATTCATCCACTATTATAGAGGTAGTTAGAATGTATTCTCCCCAACTCTATACCGTCAAAATACTGAATTTGACGATCGAAAGATCGGCTAAATGTATGACTGAGTTGGCAATCGCGATCGCTGCATTTTTTGTAAATATATGCATGGTATATTTAATCACAAATTTTGTCCGATCTGCTTGTCAACTGTTTAACGAGCTTCGCCACTTATCTCAGACTGTATGTTAGACACGATCCTGCGCTCTCATTATCAGATTCTTAAAATTTTAGGTACTAGTAATAGTGGAACTACTTACTTAGCAAAAGATCTAGATGCGATCGATTCGGTATTTTATATAGTCAAACAACTAGATTACGATCGTCATCAGGCGGTATCAGCCCCACTGATTGAGAAAAACTTTGAAATTCAAGGTAAGATCGCTCATCAAGTAGGGCAACATTCACAAATACCTTCAGTTGTTGCCAAATTTGCAGAAGATGGCAACAAATATTTGGTGCGTGAATATATCGATGGTGAAGTTCTCTCTCAAGAATTGACGCCAGGTAAGATTTGGACTCAGACTCAAGTATTTGAATTTCTAAGCGACTTAATGAAAATCTTAGGTTTTATTCATAAATCTAAATATATTCATCAAACTATCAATCCCCAGCATATTATTCGCCGTCAAGCTTGTGGTAGATGGAACTTGATTGGATTTAGTTCGGTGCGAGATTTGAATAATACTTGGCATCTCCCCAATTATCAAACTCACAACCGCAATGACTCCAGCTACACTCCCTATGAGCAAGCCCAAAATGTCTCACATTTGAACAGTGATATTTATGCCGTCGGAGCAATAGCAATTCAAGCTCTCACAGGTAAATTCCCACTCGAAAAAGATGCTTATAGTCATGAGTTAAAATGGCGTGATGAAGTCAATATCGATCTAAGATTGGTCGATATTATCAATAAAATGGTGCGTCCTGACTATCGTAATCGTTATCGCTCGGCAACAGAGGTATTGCAAGCTCTCAACTCTTTTGCTGCCACTCAAGAGACTCCCGTACCCAAATCTTATCAGTTCCAACCCCATCTAGTCTTAGGTACGGGTATTGGTGCTTTACTACTAGGATTTGGAGCCGGAAAATTATTTTCTGCTTCAGATAGTCGCGCCCAATTATTTACTCCAGCAACAACTATGAATACTCAAGCTGTAGCTGCTAACAACGATCCAAGCTGGAATAAGTATGTAGATAAAGTTGCTAAAATATCGATGAAGTATCCAGCAACTTGGCAGCAAGAAGATGTCCGTAATGTTGTCACT
Source organism: Chamaesiphon sp. (assembly GCF_041738855.1). Taxonomy (GTDB): domain Bacteria; phylum Cyanobacteriota; class Cyanobacteriia; order Cyanobacteriales; family Chamaesiphonaceae; genus Chamaesiphon. The sequence goes on from NZ_JBGSPA010000191.1 coordinate 19,880, forward strand.
GGAGAACACGCGCTCTTGGTTAGTCCACAGCAAACGGCAGCTAAATACCGAGCAAATATCTCAATTCGGATCGAGAATTTAACCAATCCTCAGACTACTTTGGCAAGCTATACGCAATCGACGATCGCGGAGATCGAGAAATACTATCAAGGTGCTAAAATAATCGAACTAGATTCGATTATTCTATCAAAAAAACCAGCAAATCTGATCGTATATACCGGAAAAGATGAAAATTCATTGCCCATCAAAACTCTCGAAGTTTGGACGATCGAGCGGGGGAATGCTTATATCTTGACATACAAAGCCCAACCAGAGCAATATTATCAATTCTTGGAAGTTACAATGGGCATGATTAATTCGTTCGAGGCGCACTAAATACATTGACATAGCTGCGCTCGAAGTAGGTAACGGGGTAGCGTAACTAACCTTTAAAAGTCTGTCCATTAAAAGTAGTCTGACTATTCAAAATCTTGCTTTGCTTCAATCGCCACCCTTGAGGTGTTTTCAACCAGGAATCGCGGGAAGTTTGATTGATGACGATTTTATTAAAGCCAGCAATAGTACCTTCTGTTTTTTGGTCGATCGCTACATCGATACCACCTGTGTTAGTATCGATCGCCTTGATTGTAGCTTTATTGGATGTGAGTTGAATATTGAAACGCGTGAATAAATTATTGTAATGTTCGCGAAATTCAGTGAGTGTCTGCTTCCCACCATCTGGATTGATACTGATGTAGTCAGCAGTAAATAAGGCTGTCGCTCCTTTAATATCTTTCCGAATAAAGGCAGCATTAATTTGATTGTAATTGGTCTGAATAATTGGTTGTACCTTGGACTTAACGTCTGCTTGTGCAGGTGTCACTGCCACAATTGCAGCCGAAATCAAAACAGTTAAAATCGATGAACTTTTGGTAGATAAAATCATTATATAATATTAATTAACTGCATTGCCCCGACTGACGTACTCGCTCCTGCAAAAGTTCCGTTAGATAGTTAATAGTATTGATACTGGTGTGTTAGGCGCAAGCCGTAACGCACCCTACATCAATAAATCTACCAATTCGCAAAATCCAGCTACTTCTGAAGCTGTGGTGATGTATTGAGGCTGATGCGATAGCCGATCGCGATAATGTTGGAGATTGGCAACCCCAAATGAGTGCGGAAATAACTGACGATCGAACATACTCGCATCATTGGGACTATCACCAACCGTAATTATCTGCTGCGGTTGAATACTCGGGAAATACTGCTTGAGCACTTGTAAGATCGCGACGCCTTTATCTTGGTGTGCTGGTTTGATATGACATTGTACCGTGCTAAATGTAAAACTATAACCCCATTGTTGGCAGCGCGTCTCAATATCGCCTAATTCCACATCACTCAAACCAGCCACATCAAATGTCCAGTCGGTAATCCGAAACTGATTGTCGATCGATTCTTCAATTTGAGGATAATCTGCTTGCAGTTCCCAAAATCGCTCGGCTAAAGCTGCTCGATGTGCTTCAATACTATCGATCCGCATCAAAAAATCATAGCCACCATCACCATCAACATATAACCCCCCATTTTCGGCGATCGCTCCAGCCACAGGTAGATAATGATACACAGCACTTACCCATCCCGCAGATCTACCAGTGACTAATAATACTTTGATGTCGTTAGTATTGAGTCGATCGATCGCTTGTAATAACTCAGTGGTAAATTTCCCCTCCCGCGTCAGGGTGCCATCGATATCCGTTGCAATCAATCGAATATCTGTCAATTGTTGGCGCAGCTCCCGTGCCAAATCGAGCGTTAACGGTAAACTGGATAACACGAGAATAGATAGTATATTTAGCACTTCAGCATAGCTTGTTTGGGTACGACACATCAAGTAGCGATGATTGGATGGTGGATGGTTTGCAAGTTGTTTAGTTTTTGGGTGGTACGGGAATAGGACAAAAGTCACGATCGATTGATGACTTTTGTCATGCTTACCATCGGAGCTAAATGCGGTGCGTCATTTACTCGCCGCAATTGTGCTGTTGCTGTGCCTATGTTTGAACCTCAGAGCGGATTCAAGAGTCGATCGCCAATCTCCCCAAGAGCGCGAAACTCGGTCGAATGGTAACTAGGATCGCTCTGAACTGTAAACACCGAAGAGTGCTAAAATCGATCGAACTGCTCGTGCCAATCGAGGCATACATTAAGCGATCGCATCCTGAGGTGGATTTTATGAGTAGGCGTAAAAAAATGTTTGAATGTGGTCATCATGGCTATGGGCAGATTTGTCATCGTTGTCTCCAAGAAGAGATAACCGATAATCCTCCCCAAAAACAGGCGATCGATCGCCAACAGCAATCAGAAAAACCTAGTTGGCGCGATAGCTTTACCTTCGATCCGATCGATCTCAAAAGTTTGCCAACTCACGTAATTTTGAAGGCGAGAAATATCATCGATGGCTTGCAAGAACGGCGCGACTATCGGGAGTTTCGCGGCAAACGGCTACGCCACGACCGCTCGGTGATTAGTATCCCCGTTACTCGCAATTATCGGCTGCTATGTAGCGATCGCGATGGATTGCTGGAGCCGAAACAGGTGATCTCACATGGTGATTACAATGTCTGTAAGCCAGGTAGTTAAGCAGTTGACAGTTAACAGCGGGCTAAGATCGCGATCGCTTCAGGTAAGATCAGATGCTCCTGAATCTGGACGCGGGCATGTAGAGTTGCGGCAGTATCATCCGCCAATACTGGGACGGCTGATTGGATCAGAATTGGGCCAGCATCCACTTCGAGAGTGACTACATGTACCGTACATCCAGTGATTTTGACTCGAGCACTCAATGCTTGCTCGATCGCGTGCAGACCGCGAAAACTCGGTAGTAGACTAGGGTGAATATTAATCAGTCGCCCCGGAAAGGCATCGATGAGTACTTGGGTAATCATCCGCATCCAACCCGCCATCACCACGCATTCTACCTGATAGGCTTCAAAGGTACTGACGATGGCGCGATCGAGTGCCGCCCGTGTGCGATACTCGCGATGGTCGAGCAAGACGGTGGGGATTTCCCGCTCTCGGGCGCGATCGATGGCTGCGATATCCGATTTATTATGCACTAATACCGCAATCTTGGCATTGAGGTTGCCGCGATCGATCGCTCTCGCCACTGCTACAAAGTTACTACCACTTCCAGATGCCATAATTCCGAGCATGAGCGGGGGTCGCTCACTGGCAAGATTAGTTGTCAGGATAGGGGAGATCAGGCTAGGTGTATCAGTCATGGTGGATGGTGGATGGTGGATGGTGGATGGTGGATGGTGGATGGTGGATGGTGGATGGTGGATGGTGGATGGTGGATGGTGGATGGTGGATGGTGGATGGTGGATGGTGGATGGTGGATGGTGTGCTTGAGGGGCAACTCATCGATTCGGCAGAGCCGACGCTACAAAGGACGCTGGAAGTCAATTTTTTAGGCGGGACGGTAGATGAACTTGAAGATGAGAGGGACAAATGGGTAAAATAAGCAAGTAGTCAATCAGTTAACTTTTGACACCGATCGTCGGGTTAATTGTTCATCATCGGGACGGGTTGGTAATACTGGCTGGGATGGCGATCGAGATCTAGCCCCAAACCCTTCCCCACACCACTGTCAACCGCTCTAATTTCATTTACTGGCGTATGAGTTATACCGAAACTATCGAGAAACAGTCAACAATCCGCAAACTCGCACCTAATTATCGCGTGCTATTGCACAATGATGATTTTAATGCGATGGAACATGTAGTTGAGGTGTTGATAACTAGCATCCCCAATCTCTCGGCACCTCAAGCCATCAATATGATGATGGAAGCGCATCAATATGGAATGGCACTAGTCATCACCTGCAACCAAGAACATGCCGAGCACTACTGCGACGTCTTGAAAAGTCACGGTCTGACTAGTACGATTGAGCCAGCGGACTAGGGATTAGGCTTTAGGTTTTAGGCTTTAGGCTTTAGTGTAGTAGGGTGTGTTAGCGCAGCGTAAGGCACCAAAGTTTGACTTCTACTTCCAAAATACAACTAGATAATGGCTGAAATCTAGACTTTGGGCAGCGATGCGCGTTCGTCGGGTTTCCCGACGGTTTAGCGCATCAAGACAGTGCCCACCGTACTTGCTTGCTATGCCTAATACCTAAAGCCTAAAGCCTAATGTTAAATCTCAGTAATATCAAAAATTATCCAGCACCAGGCAGAATGTTGAGCTTTCTGCTGGTGCTAATCTTATTATGGTTGCCAGGTCTGAGCCTCATCTATCTAGTCATGGGTAGTACCCAAAATCTCACCGATCCTGGTACCAAGAATTTACTATCGATCCTGACCATGGGATTACTGGCGATCGAATTTATCGCCTTGGTACCTTGGTGGGGACGAAAAGTATACCAACATCCCAATCTCTATGCCCGCTACGGGCTGGTATTTACGCGCCAGAATGGCTTATTATTGCTCGCAGGACTGGCGATCGGCAGTTCTTTTGCATTAGCACTATTTGTCACTCAAGGCTGGCTGGGCTGGCTGACATGGCAATCTCCGCGCTTACCGATCCCCCAATTAATCTTGGAAGGTGCCGCAACTGCACTGGGTGTCGCTTTAGGCGAAGAGTTATTTTTTCGGGGGTGGATGTTGGATGAGTTGGAGCGGGATTATCCACCGACGACAGCGTTAGTCACTGACGTAGTTTTGTACGCTGCACTGCATTTTATCAAACCAATTCCGGTCATCCTTGCCTCTCTACCTGAATTTCCAGGACTGTGTTTGCTCGGTACGGTAGTCATCATCGCCAAACGTCAACATCGAAATCTGTTGGGAATGTCGATCGGTCTTCATGCGGGGCTGGTTTGGGCTTATTATGTCATTAATGTCGGTAATCTGGTCGCATATTCCGGTCGAGTTTCGGATTGGATTACGGGGATTAATGGCAATCCAGTATCGGGACTCTTGGGATTGATGTTCTTGAGTGTGCTGGCGATCCTGATTGCACATTTGCCAGGTAAAATCGATCCCGATCGTCTCACTGAGTAACAGTCATCCTAGCAGATCGATCGGGAATTACCGCCGATCGCGGTGATGGTGTTATAGTGAGTGCGGGCTTTAGTATTGGCACAGCCTAGATCTATTACTCCTTTACGCTTGGCTCATGTCTACATTTCCGATCGTGCCGCATTTGAGTGGTTACTGGCAAGATGCGTTCGATCTCAAGCAGCATCTGCACCAATTTTTAGATATCGATCCCGTCCGATTGGAACAAAAATTTGCAACGGCGGTACAGGATTTGGCAGAACTCGGACGCCGTGATTTTGATTGGGAAGATGCTAGCAAATTTTATCGCGATCGAGTGGGTGAAGCTTATTTATTTGAGTTGGCAACTTGGCATCTCACGAGTACCGACTATATCGGCGATACGCTGAGATTGATTGGAGATCGCGCACGAGGACGAGTCTTAGATTTTGGTGGGGGGATTGGTACACATGCGATCGCTTCAGCGTTGTGTCCCGCAGTTACGCATGTGACTTACTGCGATATCAATCCGATTAATTACAATTTTGTCCGGCACCGCATCGAGCAGTTAGGTTTGGGAGCGAAGATTACTTGTTGTACTGAATTAGATCCAACAGCTACTTTTGATACGATTACTTGTTTTGATGTGATGGAACATTTACCAGATCCGAGCGATCGATTACTCCAGTTTCATCAGATCTTAAAAGCTGAAGGTACACTGATTATCAATTGGTATTTTTCCAAAGGAATTAATCAAGAGTTTCCATTTCATTTAGACGATCCCAAAATTATCGATTGCTTTTTTAGAACACTTCAATCTAATTTTATTGAAGTTTTTCATCCTTATTTTATTACCACTCGGTGCTATCAAAAAATGCCATAAGACAGATCCCCGACTTCTTCAAGAAGTCGGGGATCTAGCAGCGATCGATCTAGCTTATCAGCTTAGAATCTATATGCACCACCGAAGCTGAAATAGCCATCATCTTTGAATTTGTAGTTAGCATTGAGCGCGATCGTCTCACTGATGTTATAGTCAGTACCAACTTCAAAATAGATACCAGAGTCAGTTGCTGAATAAGTAATGCCTTGGAAACTAGCAGAACCAGTTGCAGCTAAATAACCAATCCCTGCATAAGGACTGAAGTCGGTGCTAGGAAGACTGAAGTCATAACTAGCACTAGCACCATAGAGAGTGACGCTAGCACTTACTGGGCCAACAGACCTATTTGCGAATTGAATGAATGGTCTGACAGAAATATTGTCGGAAACTTTAAACTTGGCATTTACCCCATAGAGAGTATCGCCATCGCTAAACCCAATGCTGGGGCCGACATAACTAGTTTTTTCTTGCGCGATCGCACCACCAGCGAGTAGCACCAATGCTGCTGTAGAAACAGCAGCAGCCGCTGCTAAAATCGAAATTTTATGGGACATAACTAAATCGGGGTGTAGTATTAAGGTCATACTACCTTTATACTATCAAAGAGGTAAATTCGTCAATAGCAAAAATGGTGTAGCGATCGCTACATCTGGACGATCGACTCTGAATGTGGTGCATAGCGATCGATCGCTACACCCATAGCCGCGCTTTTCTGAGGATAAATTGGAGGACAGTTTCTTCTGTAGAAATGATGTCGGCGCGACCATCCATTCCCGATCGAATTTGACATTTACTGCTACCACGACTCAGCTTGAGATTGTCTGGAGCGATCGTCACCTTATAAATATCATTTGGTGTTGCTTGGAGCTGTTGGGGCGAATTACTCACATTCCGCTGCATCGGCTTGGCATCCGCAGAGATCGCCCGCACTATCCCCGATCCGACGCCGTAATCGGTATAGGGACAAGCAGATATCCGCATTTGCACTTTTTGCCCGACTTTGACGTTGCTGACATCGGCAATTGCGACGTATGCCTCGATCTGGAGGGGGATACCAGTCGGCACGATCTGGGCGAGTCGATCGCCAGGGTGGACTACTTGAGCAGTGTTGCGGAGGTTTAACTCTTGTACTGTACCGGATACGGGGGCGAGGATCGCCGTCGGTTGGAGTTCGGTAGCGATTTGGGCGACCTCGCGATCGCTAGTGGCGATCTGGTTGAGGATTTCCGTTCGTTGCTGAAGCAATTTTTGGCGTTGTTGTTGGAGCTGGGCGATCGCGACTTTACCAGTTGCCCGTTCGCGGGCGATTTTTTGGACGATCGCGGCTACTTCGGCTGGACTGGGATCGAGCGCGGCTTGGGTACGCTCGATTCTAGCTGCGGCTGCAACCACTGTTTCGGCAACTTTGGCGACGCTCTGGTGTTGTTTGAAGATCGTGGCGACTTGAGCGGCGATCGCTTGAGTCTGTTGTTCGGCGGCTAGTTGAGCTTCTTCCAATTGGTTGGTCGAGATCGCGCCAGCAGCAGCGACACTTTGGTAACGTTGAAAGCGGGCGATCGCCGCTTTGGATGCGGCTTGGATCGATTTCAAATTGGCATCAGCAACTGTTAATTCTGCCTCGGCGACTTGCTGCTCGATCTTAGCGGTTCGACAATTGGCTTGAGCTTCGGCGACTTCGGCTTGAGCGATCGTCCGTTTGTCGCGACGATCTCGCTGGGCGCGACTGAGTTCGGCTGCGATGCCAGAGATCGTCCGATTGTCGCGATCGATCTCGGCGATACCTTGGCGATCGCTCGCCCCGATCTGAGCATCGACTGCCAAAATTTGGGATTTAGCTTTCTCAATCTCCCCGATGAGTTGGCTGCGTTTGGTTTGGAGCTTACTTTCTAGGCGCAAATCTCTGACAGTGGCGATCGGATCGCCCTTATTGACGGTTTGATTTTCCCGCACGGAGATACTCATCACCGAACCTTCGATCGTCGATTGGACTAGCCGGAGTTCGCCCACGGGGCGAATCGTGGCGGGGGCTTGCACCGTGACTTTGTATTTCAAGATCGTACTCAGCGCGATCGCGATGCCAAAGCTAGCTACCATGACGATCCCACCCACTGAGATCCACTGCCCGATCGATGGCAAGAAGTCGGCTGGTGTCGTCGGAGTGAGGGCGTAGTCGGGTACTTGCAGGACAGTAATTGGCGAACTAATTTTGGTTGGGGTCAGCACTCGATCGATCGTCATTAGCTCGACGGCATCTTTGGCGATCGTCGTCGTTACATGGTGACCATTCCGCTCGAACTTAGCAGCCATTTTCCCAGGGTTCGCATCATCAAACTCAGCATTATTCATAACTAATTAAACAGTTGACAGTTGACAGTTGCGGCGCGCGCTCTTGGTTGGGTTGGCAACCCAACCAGGTTCCCTCCAGGTATAGCGCGACAAGACAGACAGCGGCTTGCGCTCTGTTAATGATAAATATTTACCGATCGACAATTGAAAACTTGGACTTAGGGGTTTAAAAAATTGAGATGCTTGCCAGGAATCCGCAGTAACTCGGCTGGCGTACCCGTGAGTTTTAGCTCACCGCGATCGAGATAGACGACCAGATCGGCGCGCAGGATCACGCGTGGGCGATGGCTAATCAGGATCGTGGTTTTGTCCTGACGCTCTGCCAACACCTGCTCTAGTACCTGACTCTCGGTACTCGGATCTAATGCCCCCGTAGACTCATCCAAAATCAAGATCGGGGAATCGGGGAGAATGCCCCGCGCCAGAGCCAAGCGTTGTCTTTGCCCGCCCGATAGATTGGCTCCAAATTCACCCAAAATAGTTTGGTACTTGCTAGGTAATTCACTAATAAACTCGTCCGCCCCAGCAATCTGACAAGCGCGGACGATCTCGCGGAGGGCTGTCTGGGGGTAGGAAAGACGAAAGTTGTCGATAATCGATCGACTCCAAAATTGAGCATCCTGGGAGACCAATACGACCTGTTGGCGCAGACATTCGAGGGAGAGATCTTGCTGGTTGTACATGCCATAGCGGATATTGCCCGAGCCGAGTGGGTACAATCCCGCGATCAGTTTGGCGAGGGTACTTTTCCCACAGCCCGATTCACCAATCAGGGCGATAGCTTTTCCGCCTGGGATGGTGAGGGTAAAATCTTTGAGCAGATCTACTCGCCCAGTGTGGTGAAAATTGACTTGGCTGCACGCAATATTGGCATCATTGGCGATCGCCGCCCACGGCTTCGAGATAGTCTGCACTTCTTCAGGTGTGGCATCCAGCACTTCTGACAGCCGTTGAATCACGATCTGGGCGGTGATGAATTCCTCGATCGTGCCGACGACGCTCCCCAGAAAGCCGAGGAAATTGCCACTCATACCATTGAAGGCGATGAGTTGTCCGATACTCAGGGTGCGATCGATGACCAAATAACTACCAAACCATAGCAACCCGATCGTCGTCAAGTTGGAAATAATTCCCGTCAGGGTGGAGCTATACAGCCCCAGTTGCATCGTGCCCCAGCTCAGATTTGCCAGTCGCCCAAAGTTCTGCTGGTACTCGTCCCAGACTTGGGGCGCGGCTTGGGTCGTTTTCAAGACGAGGGCACTACGAAAGGTTTCGACCAAAAAGCCCTGATTTTCGGTGCCTTCGACGATCAGGCGGCGGGTTTTTTGGCGGAGGGCGGGGAGAAATAACAGATTGACGAGCATCACCATGACAAAGGCGGCAACCGATCCCAGGGTAAGCTGCCAACTATAGAGCAGCATCAGCCCCAGGGAGACGATCGCGATAAAAAATTGACTGGGTAAACCGAGGACAATTTGCCCGACCAAGGTATTGACAGTGCGGATATCACCCAGGCGGCTGACGACTTCCCCACTCCGGTGGGCATCGAAGTATGACAACGGCAACCGCAGCAGATTGAACCCATAATCGAGGGTCAAGCCCAGTTGCAATCGCTGCCCAAAATGCCCGACTAACTTGGCTTGGATCAGACTGATGATACTCCGAAATAGATTCATGCCAATGACGGCGATCGCCACTGTGGAGAGCAACTGTAAGTCTCCCCGCACCAAGACATCATCGGTGAGCAACTGCATCAGGATCGGCATCGCCAGAGCCAATAACCCGATCGCGATGTTGATAATCGTCGCTTGGAACAGTAGCCAGCGATAGGGCCACACCCGCCCCAGAAATCGCCCCAAGCCGCCCACGCGATCGTTTGGCTGCGCGTAAAATTGCGCTGCATCTGGCTGCAACACCAGCATCATACCATCCGACCACCCTGCCAATAGTTCGGCGCGGGAGATGTGCCGAATTCCCACCGCCGGATCGGCGATCGTATATTTATTCCCCCGCTGGCGGTACAGCACGACCCAATGGTTGCCTTTCCAGTGGACGATGAGGGGGAGTGGTGCCTCTTTGAGCTGCTCGACTAGTTGGGGCGGTGCCTGGGCTTGTCGCGCATGAAATCCCAACGCTTCCGCCCCCCGTCGCAAGCCCAGGAGGGTGGTACCACGCGATCCCGTCCCCACAGCTTCGCGAATCCGAGTGAGCGTAAAAGTGCGCTTGTAGTGTTTGGCAACTGTAGCTAGACAAGCCGCACCACAGTCTTCTTCGCTATGCTGGCGGATACAGGAGTAGGGCATGGGTCACGATCCAATGAATAAAATTGACAAGTACCCGATGTGAGGACGATCGCTAGTAATAATATCCACCTTGGCGACCATCAGCTCTGGTTCTGAACAACCAACTTAGAGGACGAGCGAGCGGTTGGTATCCGCAACCGAAAATACCACCATTGACCGCTGGATTGGTGCCAATCGCGACTGCCACCCCCAAGCCGTAGCCGATCGCGTCGCCAGCGGGCACACTCGTCGAGCTAGTGCGGGCGATCGCCACAGCAGAGGTTGAATTACCAGCGACAGTAACCTCAGCGAACACGGTGACTGCTCCGCCACCGATGGTATCCGCCACCCGATCGGCAACTCCCACACAGCAAAAGTAGCCGTTACCAGTCGATCGATCGCTTGAATGATGAATTTTCATAACAAATTAAGTTAATAAATATTTAGATTAATGGCGTGACGACAGCATTTCATCAAGCCCAGTCAATAGCAACTACAAATCCGGTAGCGATCGCCACATTGCTGTTGGCATTGCGCGTGGTCGAGAAAGCAGTCGTGCTCGTATATGCCAACACCCCATTTCCCGTACCGAACGTACTCACACTGGCGACAGGACTATGGCCACTTGCCACAGCAGTGCCCCATCCCATCGCGAGCGACCCGCCATTGGCAAACTGCTTTGCCAGAGTTTTGGTAGTTGTCAACGCCAAGCTGGAATCGCCAAAGGCGTAAGCAGTGGCTGTCGCTCCAGCTAATGCCCCACCAACTACCGATGAAGCCACCAGATCGGAGATCTCGACACAGAAAAAGCCGTCTAAAGTATGCTCTCGACAGCTAGCATCAACACTGTTCATAAGAATAAACCGATACTATACTTTAATTCGATCGATCGCTCCCTCAACTTGGATGCCGACAAGGGCTGTTTGAGCCAGCCCGCGCGGAAATCAAAGAAGGTAACGGTAGGGCGCGGATTCACTCGGCTCCACCGTTACGTCTTGTCATGTACGCCGATGGCGGCTCAAAAGACCAGCACGTATCCGGTCGGCTACCAGTCGGCAACAACGCTTTATAGGAGGAAAAAGAAGCCGCCGTTCGTTGCCGACAGAGAGGTAGCATTTGAAGTAGATCCGAATCCCTGAACAACCTGAGTATTCGATATAGCCTGTGTTGCTGTATTAGCTCCGATGGCGGTAGCTGTTGCCTCACCACCAGCTAGGTTACCAAAGACCCGAGTTATCGATTGGAAGTATTTGTTGATGAATAAGTTTTCGGAGATATTTGCATTGACATTTGTGGTGCTAGATGGTCCAAAATAGTAACCACCACTGATATCTTGAGCGGCATCATCAGACAATTCGATACAAAAGTTAGTGTTCATTTAAAGACTCCAAAGGAATTGATTAAAAGACCGAAAGATTGATTGAATGCCTTCGATCTCTTACATAGTATCAAGCCGAAATAGAGTGCGTAAATGCCGATCGCGCACACATTTGTGGAGCATAGATCGTATTCAGCATAGTTACTAAATCTCTCCAATCTCAATTATTAAAACAAACCGACGAGAATAAGATTTTCACTAACTTTGATGCTAAAGGTGCGGACGTGAATACCATTTGGCTCGACCTGTTGTAGCGTACCGGAGGTAATCGCGTGACACCCACCCACGATGAGAGCCGATCGCGCATCATCGATCTCTGTCCATAGTGGTGTATCTGCTTGATGACACTGGCTCGATCTTTTCAAGGTGTCTGATGGTCTTTCGCCAAATAACTGTTGGTACTCCTTGGCAAACTTGCCGCCTTGGGTGAAACCATAATCCATCATCACATCCATGATTTTGGTATCGGCAATCGATCGTCGCTCCAATTCCTGTCGCACCCGATGCAATCGCGCCTGAGTCACAAACCGCATCGGCGAACAGCCGCATTCTTGAGCAAAAGCTTTTTGGAGCAACCGCGAACAGACTCCCGCTGCTGCGGCGATCTCTTCGAGTTTGAGATCTTCATGCAGATGCGACTCGATAAAAACTTGAGCTTTGCGGACATAACAAGTCAATGCGCGATCGTGCTGATGCAATAAATCATCCGAATAGTTGCTGGGCAATCCCTCAACCAGACAACCTAAAAAAGCCTTTTCCAACTTCTGTAACAGCAGCGACGATCGATCTGCGAGATCGATCGTCGCTGCTGATTCCCATAAGAACTGGACAAATTTTTGGAGGATTAGTCCCAAGTTGCGAGTCAGATCGATCTCACTCAAGAATATTACTGGTTGTTTCAAGGTGCGATCGAGCAACTTACCCACCGCCAAATCGATCGAGTCGCGATCGATCGCCACCAGCAATGCTGCTCCTGACGTACTAGCTATACTCGTCAACTGTTGCCCAGGACTGACGATCGTGGCTGTCTCTGGCGAACAATACAATGTCTGTGTGGGGCGAAGCCGTTGCTGTTGGGGAAAATCCAGCTTTTGAGTGAGCGAACCTGCCAGTACTAGATAGATAATGTAACCTACCTCTAACGGATCTTGTTCGAGTTCAAATGCTGCTTCCCATCGCACATCTACCATCTGAAAATCGCCAGTGCTGAGGAGCTTGGTATGAAATCGGCGATCTATACCTGCGCTGGCGAAGCCGCCCTGACAGGGCATCGCCCGAATCCGGTGCGAACCAATTGCTGTGGCTAGCAGTTCGTCGGTGTGAGGGTGATGTTGAGGGCGATCTTTGGCGGCGGCTGGGATCTGTCCGCTCTCGATCGGCGGCGGCTGAGGATCTGCCGCCGTTCGAGGCTGTTCGCTTGATATAGCTCCTAAGTCAATATTTTTTTGTTGCACAGAAGTTATTAAATGTAGTTTGATATCCTCTTATCATCCTCCATTCCCACAGCAAGAGCGTACGACAATTGGCTAGCTTAATTACAGCTAGGTTCTACTTCGACTTACTCACTTTAGATCGCTAAAACTGATGAAATCAGCTCAAATCTAGTCTGTGAAGTGATGTCAGCCACAAATCGATCGCCACAATTCGCGCCGATCGTCGATGTTTTATGTATCAAATATCACAATTAATTTATGTAACTTATGTGTACTAGCCGACGATCGAGATTGGGCGTTGCGACAATGACCCACAATCCCAAACCAAGCCTCACCCACTATTTAGCTTACCAATCTTCGATTGCGATCGCTGCTAGCCACCACCAACGATCGTCACTATTTCCAATCGATCGCTAGCCTTAATCTCTGTCCGATCCCAAAACTGACGATGTAAAATTTCGCCGTTGTATTCTACCGCCAACAGTCGCGGATTCAACCCCATTTGTACCAATAATGCAGGTAAAGTTGTTTGTGGCAAACAGGTACAAACCTCACCATTTACTTGTAACTCGATCGATTCAATCATAAACCAAAAATCATATAACAATCCTTCAAGGTATTAATCCCTAAAGCCTAAAGCCTAAAACCTAAAACCTAAAACCTACCCTCTACCCCCTACCTGCGGCACTCGATTCAAAATTGACAGACAATATTGGACGGCATGAGTAGGATTGTCGGCATCCATAATCGCTCTGACGATCGCGATCGCTGGGGCACCAGCTTTGAGGACGTCATCAATGTTGGTACTATCGATCCCACCGATCGCAAACCAGGGGACGGTCGCATTTTTGACGGCATAGTGGATATACTCTAGTCCCGCCGCTGATTTCCCTGGTTTGGTGGGAGTTTCGTACACTGGCCCCACACCGATGTAGTCGGCACCCTCTGCCAATGCTCTTGCCATCTCCTCGGGGTTAGTCGTCGATCTGCCGACGATCCGTTGCGATCCGAGGATTTGTCTCGCTAGCGCGATCGACACATCTTGCTGCCCCAAATGCACCCCGTCAGCATCCACCGCCAGCGCGAGATCGACGCGATCGTTGAGGATAAATAACGCCCCGTAATTATGGCAGAGTTGGCACATGGCTTGGGCGATCGCCAGTCGATCGGTATCATTGCTCTGCTTATCACGATACTGTACCAAAGTCAAGCCTCCCTGCAAAGCTGCTTCGACTCGTGCCAGCAGATCTGGATCTGGCGATGTGACTAGATACAGCCGCGCCTGGGCGAGAATTTGACGGCGACGGTAGGCGAGTAAATTGCTCTCAAGGGTATATACCCGATAGCGCATCTGCTTACAACTGCCACTCATGTTTGGTGAGTAGAGTTTGCCGTATTCTTCTAGCACTCGCAACGCTTCTTGTACCCGACAGAGATTGGCTTGGAGCAGTTGCTCGATCCCCATGCGTTGTTCCTCGCGGGGATGACTCAACGCCGTACCCACATCCCGCGCAGTATCCCGCGCGGCACGAATTTCTGAGGTGTGCAGTAGCCCCAACTCTTGGCGCATCTGCTTACACTCATTTGCCATCGCGGCATCATTGAGCGCAAAGCGGCACCATTCCTCAATTATCCGCAATCCTTCCCGCGCTCGATCGAAATTTGCATCCAAAATTCGCCATACGGCTGGTTGGATTGATGCTAGGGAGGTGTCACTCATAGGAATGGTGGATGGTGGATGGTGGATGGGTGGATGGTGGATGGGTGGATGGTGGACTAGACTTGTTGCTGGTAAATGTTGACAGATCCTAGATAAATTGAATTCTCCAAGATTGACTATTCACCATCCACCATCCACCATCCACTGTCTTAACTATTTCTGAGTAACTTGTGCCAGGGCTTTCTCCAAATCGGCTAGCGACGTGGCACCAGAGAGGACTTCACCGTTCATGATAAACGTCGGGGTGCCATCAATACCTAGTTTACGCCCTAGTTTGAAATCCTCAACGATAAAATCATCAGCAATTTTGCGATCGGCATTAAATTTGGTGAGATTTAACTTCAGGCTAGTGGCAGTTTCGAGATAAAGATTTTCGCCTAATTTAGCTTGATTGGCAAACAAAGCATCATGATATTCCCAGAATTTACCTTGCTTATTTGCCGCCCATGCTGCCCGCGCCGCAGGTAAGGCTTCCGGATGAATTTGAGTCAGTGGAAAGTACTTATAAACCAGGGTAACTTTGTCACGATGCTTTGCCATAAATTGCTTGACACTTTTATCAGCGGTGGCACAGTATGGACATTGAAAATCCGAAAATGCTACCATCACGATTTGACGAGCGTTAGCTCCCATCACAGGTGCGTCACCAATCAATGCTTTGGTGTTTTTTCGGGCTTGTTTGAGTGCTTCGGCTTGAGCTTTTTGGTCTTTGGCTTGTTGCTCGATCGCATACTTCTGCAAAACTTCAAACATCACTTCAGGATTTCTGCGAAGTACTTCGAGGATTTGTTTTTCTAGTTGCGGGCTAACTTTTACTGATTGAGCAAGTAATCGCTCACTTACAGGTATTTGGGTTGGGCTAGACAGTTTTATGGGATTGCTATTTGTCGCAGCGATAGTTTCTGCCTGCGCTGGCAATGAACCCAATAAGCAAGATGAGAGTACTAATGATAAGATCGGAAATCGCCACAAAGTGAGTAAGTAATTCATCGTTGGTATCGGGGATAATTTGATGCAAATAAACGAACGTCTCAACAACAAACAGCTCATGAGTTAACCTGTTTGCAGATATTTTCAACTACCAGCAATCGATGAGTAAATTCTCGTCACTCACTCATCGATTTAGGCTTTACTTATGATATTTAAAGTTCATCAACCCTTTATATCCGGTCATTTTAGCAATTTCCTTTAAATCTTTCGTCCCAGGATAATATTTACCATCGATCGCCCAAGTAGGAAACATTTGAATATTCTTGTCCTTGCACAACTGTCGTTGGGAATTTTGACCATCTGCGGCACATTCAATATATGGCAATTTAGCCGCTGCTGCCGCACCAAATAACGATTTTTGCTGCTGGCAATGGGCGCACCAATAAGCACCATAGAACTTGACATCACTTGCAGCTAAATATTCTACTAATGCGGTTTCGGCTGCCCCTGAGACTGTTTCGATCTTCACGCTTGAAGCGATGGCAGTACCCCACTCCTGATGAGAGCGAGTGGGGTGATTGGCGATCGCTGGAGCTGAAATAGTGGGTGTGCTGGCGGAGATTGCAACAGGCATCATCACGCCCATCGACATCCCGAGTGTAGTAACCGAACGAAGTAGCTGCAATTTTTTTGTAAGCATTCAGTAAAAGTAAGCGATCGCGAACAACACTAAAATATATAAACCATTTAGGTCGATCGCACAAGTTACCAGTCGATCTGAAGCGGCAGCAAATGGTTACCACAAGCGCAGGGATTGACGGCACGACTGGGGCTAGCGCGTAAACAATCGATCGTATTTAAAGGTTTTGTCACCTTTATAGCCAGTCAACTCAGCTAGTTTTGCCAGTTTCTTGACGCCACCATCGAGCTTGCCACCGATGCTCCATGTCGGAAATCCTTTAATCCCCGCTTTGGTACAGGCTTCGGGCTGCGGATTCTTTTTGGCATCAGCAGCACATTCGACATTGGTGACTTGCTCCCAAGCTTCTTTACCAAACAGTTGCTTCTGCTCGAAGCAATGCGGGCACCAGTAAGCACTATACATCTTGGCACCTGTTTGGGTCAGATACTTAGCCAACTCGATCTCAGCAGGCCCAGACGTAGACTCGATCTGCCAACCGATCCCTGGCTCGGGTGGGGTTGTCGGTGCTAGCGAATTGATTTGACCGCCGATCGCCGTATTGTACAACACCAGCGATACCAATAATGCTGCTAGTCCCGCACCCATTCCTGTAAAAATTATTTGCCCGACATCTTCCCACTCATGTCCGACGATTGTCAGTCCCAAGATCGTAAAGGTAAAGATGGCGGAAGCAATGCAAAACGGACAAGCCGCTTTAATCACAAATGCCAGCAAATACATCAGATAGATACTAAATACTGACAGCCCTACTCCAGCCAGAAATAACCCCAGCCAAGTGAGTCGATCGAGCTGATTGTAAGCTGATTTATTAGTTTTGGGATCGATTAAAGTTGGCGCAAATGCCATCGCGGCAACGGCAACGTAACTCAACAATCCCAAACCAGTCAGTGGCAAGTTACCCACATTTGCATAGGGACTAGTGAGGACGATCTGACAGCCTTCAGTGCCACAAACGCCATTGTTACTAACTTTTACCCATGTTAGATAAGCTGTGACACAAATACCCAGCAGGGCAACGATCCCAATTAGCAATCGTGAGTATTGATGAATCCAGGGGACTTGACGACGTTTCATAATGGTGGATGGTGAATGGTGAATGGCTAAGTCTCTACCTCTATCCCTAAAGCCTAAAGCCTGCTTGGTGCGCTAAACCCTCGGGGAACCCTACGTATCGCGCATCCGCTAAAGCCTAAAGCCTAAAGCCTATCTATGAATTTTCATCGCATCGATCGCGCGTTGTACGGATCTACTGGCGATATCCTGACGAATTGTTTCGACAAATTGACTGACGCGAATTGGATCGATCGAGTTCGCGATTTTGCCTTGACGTTTGAGGGAACTCGAAACGATAACGCCATCGGCAAATTGCATTAAACCGCTGATATTATCAAAACTCGCACCACTGCCGATGATGATGGGAATATCGCCAGCCGCCGCTTTGGCGAGCTGGAGATCGGCGAGGCTCGGGGGACTACCAGTTGCTACGCCAGAGATGATTGCTGCGTCTGCTAGACCCCGCTCGATGGTTTCTTTGACCGCAGTAGTGAGGTCGCTCGAACTTAGGGGGTGGGCGTGTTTGACGAGGACATCTGCCATGATTTTGACATGCGATCCCAGTTCGCGTCGATACCTAAGTAGCTCGTAGGCGCAGCCTTCGATCGTGCCTTGATCCGTTGCCATGACTCCAGAGAGGACATTGACGCGGATAAACGCCGCTCCCGTACAACTCGCGATCGCCATCGCACTCAGGCTATCATTCCGTAAGACATTGATCCCGATCGGAATCGATACCAATTCCATCAACTGCGATACCACCGTCGTCATCGCACTGACTACCGCCGGATCGACGCGGCTTTTAGGGAAAGGTGCATCAAAAAAGTTTTCGACAATAATCCCATCCACACCGCCAGACACCAAGGCGACTGCCTCCTGCTCGGCGCGATCGATAATGGCACTGAGGCTACCGCTCCACCGCGCCGAAGTCGGTAGCGGTAGCAGATGGACTACGCCAATAATCGGCTGAGTGGTGTTGAAAATTTGCTTTAAATTCACGGTTTGTGTTTTAACTAGGCGGACGGCGATTGCCGCATCAACTTCGGCGGTGGCAGCATCGAACCGCGATCCTCAAGATCCACCTATATTATCCACAAATTAGGTATGAGTCGCTCACAACTAATCGATCTCTACTCACCAGTCACTGGCTATGAGTCAATATTTTCTATTTTACATTTCGCAACATTGTGCTAAGATATAGCAGGATCGCTGAAATTATCGCTCCATCAAGCAACCAAATTTAGAGATGGCACTGGCGATCGCCAGAATTTGCCAAATTCTAGTCAAGTCCGAGCGGACAGCAACCGAACTTCAAGATCGAGCCAAAACCTGCATCGATCGGGTGAGAATTACGATCTGCATCGAGCAAATTTGGACAGTGGTGCGGGTATGGAGTACAATCGCCACTCTCATCTGAACCAGAAGCTACATTCAGCGAACGGGATTGACTGAGCTGCAAATTACCCTCAGCTACACCAACTCATACCGCATCGCCGCAATATCATCACTATCTCAATTACTGTTGGAGACAAATCTACCAAGACTACATGGGCAACAAGCCAACCATCGCCATCTCTCACTTAGGTTGCGAAAAAAATCGCATTGATAGTGAGCACATGCTCGGACTGTTAGTACAAGCAGGATATGAGGTAGATGCTGACGAAACCGCAGCAGATTATGTCATCGTCAATACCTGTAGCTTCATCGATGCTGCGCGGGCAGAGTCGATTCAGACGCTAGTAGAACTAGCCGAAGCTGATAAAAAAATCGTGATAACGGGCTGCATGGCGCAGCATTTTCAGGAGCAGTTACTTGCAGAAATACCTGAAGCCGTCGCAGTCGTCGGTAGTGGCGACTATCACAAAATCGTGGATGTCATCGAACGCACTCTCAACGGCGAACGGGTAGTAGACGTCACCCCGGAGCCAACTTACATCGCTGACGAGCATACCCCCCGCTATCGGACGACGACTGAAGGTGTCGCTTACCTGCGCGTAGCCGAAGGTTGCGACTATGCTTGCGCCTTTTGTATCATCCCGCACCTACGGGGCAAACAGCGTAGCCGGACGATCGAATCGATCGTCGCTGAAGCGCAAAGATTGGCAGATGAAGGCGTTCAGGAACTGATCTTGATCTCCCAAATCACCACCAACTATGGGATCGACATCTATGGCGAACCAAAACTCGCCGAACTCCTGCGCGCCTTGGGCAAAGTAGACATGCCGTGGATTCGGATGCACTACGCTTATCCCACCGGACTGACACCCAAGGTCGTCGCTGCCATGCAGGAGACAGCAAATGTGCTGCCATACCTCGATCTACCATTACAGCATTCCCATCCGGAAATCCTCCGTGCCATGAATCGCCCGTGGCAAGGACAGGTCAACGATCGCATCATCGAGCGACTCAAAACCGCACTCCCTGATGCCGTCATGCGGACGACACTGATTGTCGGCTTCCCTGGGGAAACCGACGAGCATTACCAACATCTCCAATCGTTCTTGCAACGGCATGAATTCGATCATGTTGGGGTATTTACCTTCTCCGCAGAAGATGGAACTCCCGCAGCTACCTTGCCCCATCAATTGCCGCAAGCAGTGATGGACGAGCGACGCGACGGGATCATGGCGATCCAACAACCAATTTCACTCCGCCGCAATCAAGGTGAAATCGGTAAAACTGTGGATGTCTTAATCGAACAGGAACATCCCGACTCCGGGTTGTTGGTGGGCAGATCTGCCAGATTTGCACCAGAAGTGGACGGATTAGTGTATGTTAGTGGGAGTGCCCGCCTCGGGTCGATTGTTTCTGCTAAAATTCACGCCGCCGACCACTACGATCTTCACGGCGAGATCGTCTATCAGTAACTAGTAAACAGCGATCGGTTATCCGGCGATGTCAAGCTTCGAGCTTGGACATTAAAATGATAAACAGTCGTTACTAACTACATAGCTGTTAAATTCAGAATCTAACATCTATTTAGATTTTGAATTGGAGCGAAGACGCTAGAATTCAGTATCAAGACCGATTATTCGACAACAATTCATCAGCAGAATCTCCGCCTCGCATGTGATGCGAACATTCTGTAACTATTTAGTATTGCTTTTATTGGTGCAGGATTACAGCTAATTCTCACCCAGCCCCTGACTGAATGGTTCAAATATTGGGTACGATGTTTTCCCCGGTTTATCTACTGATTAATTCCTAAAGATTAGCTCCTAACTTTTCGATATCAAATCATACCGATCCACTTAACTACAAATTATGACCGTTTCTTTCTCTACCCTTGGACTTTCCGATCGTATCGTTACTCAACTGGAAAGCCTGGGGATTACTGAACCCACCAATATTCAAGAACAAGCCATTCCCTACCTGTTAGCTGGTAAAGATGTCGTCGGACAGTCCCAAACCGGAACTGGTAAAACTGCTGCTTTTGCACTGCCGATGATCGAGCGGATCGATTGGCAACGTCCAGTTGTCCAAGCCCTCGTCCTGACTCCCACCCGCGAGTTGGCAATGCAGGTATCTGCTGCCATGAAAACCTTTTTGGGCGGTAACGAGCGTCGCTCCCCGATCCTGACCGTCTACGGCGGACAAGCGATCGACCTCCAAATTCGTCGCTTGGAAAGTGGTGTTGCGGCTGTCGTCGGTACACCAGGACGCGTAATCGACTTGATCAATCGCGGTCATCTCCGCCTCGGACAAGTCGAATGGTTGGTACTCGATGAAGCAGATGAAATGCTCAGTATGGGCTTCATCGACGACATCGAACTGATTTTGAGCAAATTGCCCACCGAACGCCAAACCGCCTTCTTCTCGGCGACGATGGCACCCCCCATTCGCTCATTGGTCAACCGCTTCCTCAAGTCGCCTGTGACAGTCACAGTCGATCAAGTCAAAGCCGCACCATCCAAAATTCAGCAACAGGTTTACTTCATCCCGCGTGGCTGGACTAAGGCTCAAGCTCTGCAACCGATCCTCGAACTAGAGCAGCCCGAATCGGCAATCATCTTTGTCCGTACCCGTAAAGCCGCAGCCGAACTCACCAACCAACTCCAATCTGCCGGACACAGCGCAGATGAGTATCATGGCGACCTGACCCAAACCCAACGGGAACGGCTCCTAGCACGCTTCCGGGGCGACAAAGTACGCTGGATCGTCGCGACAGATATCGCCGCACGCGGTCTCGATGTCGATCATCTCAGTCACGTCATCAACTACGATCTCCCCGATAGCGTCGAGAACTACATCCACCGAATCGGTCGGACGGGTCGTGCGGGCAAAGAAGGCGTAGCCATCTCCCTGATTCACTCCTTGGATCGCCGCAAACTCCAAGCGATCGAACGTCGCGTCAAACAGTCCCTCACTGTCTGTCAAATCCCGACTCGCGCTCAAGTAGAAGCGTCTCATGTCGATAAGATTCAAGGCAAGGTCCAAGAAGCTCTCTCCGGCGAACGGGTAGCTTCCTTCCTACCAATCATCGCCAAGATGAGTGAAGAATACGACGTTCATACTGTCGCTGCTGCTGCACTGCAATTGGTATACGACCAAACGCGTCCAGCATGGCTCGACATGGAAGAACCCCAAATGCAACACGATCGCGGTGGCGAACGCTCTTCCAATAGCTTCAAGCCTCGTGGTGGTAGCGATCGTCGTAGTGGCGGCGGTGGTGGTGCTGGTGGCAAACCAGTCCTCCGCAGTGGTGGCGGTGGCGGTGGTGGTCGGTACGATCGTCGCGACAGTGCCCCTCGCAACGAGAGCAGTCGCTACGAACGTGACAGCCGCGACAACCGCGATAGCCGAGGTGGTTTTCGCAGTGAAGAACGGGTATAACTACTGAGTTCGATCTTGGTCGATCGACTGATGTCAATCGACTAATAATTAGTTTAAATAAGCTAGAGAAGGTGGGTCATACCCACCTTTTAATTTAACTATGGTGCGAGTAGAGCGATCCTCATCTTGGTGGTGCTTGCGCCGACGATCGCCGCTGCTGCTGTGAAAATCGCTCGACTGAGATCGATCGCCTACGCCTAGACGTGATAATTTAAGTAGGGGCGTCACAAAATTTGTAAAAAAACATTAAGATCTAGTGCCAAGGAGGTAGAGATCGTCATTACAGATTTAGACGAGAGCATCGCTCGGCGGCGATCGGTGGTGATTACCAGCTATATTCCGGTTCGGAGCAGATCGACTGTGATGAGATGGAGAGCAGGGACACTGTTGTGAGTTGTGTACGTACCCAAAATTGAGGCGATCCCCCACGGGAAATCCTGCAAGCAAGCTAATTTAATTCCAGTCTGGAGGAATTTTTATATGTCTATTCGTTTATATGTGGGCAACTTACCAAAATCTGATGTAGAACGGGATGAACTCCAAACCGTTTTTGCTGATGCTGGTGAATTAGTTTCGGTCAAAGTGATCAAAGATCGCAAGACTGGTAAGTGTCGTGGATTTGGCTTTGTCACCGTCGAAACTGACGAACAAGCCGACCAAATCATCGAAAAATATAATGGTGCGCTGTTCCAAGAAACACCGATCAAAATTGAGAAGGCTTTGCCCAAAGCCAAAGAACAAGACGATGAAGATGGCGAAACTAGCGAACCTACCGAGCCTAGAGAACCGAGCAGCGTTCCCAAACCCAACCTCAGTAATAAAGGGAGTGCTACAGCCGCTAGTGCTAGTGCTACTCCAGTGGCGACTCCCCGCCGCAGTACTGGCGGTAGTGCCAAAAAAGGCGGTCGCAAAGAGGGCAATAAGACAACTGCGGGTAGTGGCACATCCACGAGCAGTACCACCACTGATAGTTTCCAGCCCGATCCGCGCTGGGCGGGCAAACTCGCCGAACTCAAGGATAAATTAGCTCAATCTGGCAATCTCTAACTTGCCAAATGGCACCAGTAGAGATGACAGACTGCAATTGCTTGCAGGTATAATTGACAATTGCTAGGAATATTTATGTTCCTGGCAATTTTTCGATCTGGTGGATGGTGGATGGTGCTCTCGAGAGGCAATTCATCGATTTGGCAGATCTGACGCTATCAATCATCAGCTGCTGGCACTGCGCCTGAAGTACTTGCCAAATCTCGATTTTGGCGATTGAGATCGGGATCTAAGTAGCGACCTTCTAGTAGCGATTCTGGATTCGTAGTGGTGAGCTGTTGACGACGAGCAGCGGTGGCTCCTCGATCTTGCCACGTTTGCCAAGCAGCTTTGACACCGACCCAGACACTCCGAGTACTTACCTGGGCATTTCCTGCCTGTTTTTTGACCTGGGCGAGACTCACATCGACTTGCTGTACCACGGTAGTGGCACTCTGCACCCCTTGAGACATTTCATCACTCAGATCGCTCAATTCCAATCCGGCTAGTCTAATTGCTTCAAGCGTCGGTGGCAATTCTCGATCGAGCCTGTCGAATAACTTTTCGGCACTCCGCGCTGCCCGCGACAAGTCTTGAATGGCTGGAAAAGCCGCAACCAACAGTGCTGTCAGACTGACAGCCACCAGTAGCATCGAGCATCCCAACAGTAGTAATGGGTCGATAACAGCTAGCGTACTATTCATCCACCTCACGAGCCGCTGGCGGGCGATCGGCATTGAGTTCGCGGACGGATTGACTAGCGACAATACCCGCCGAGATCGCCGTCGCTAATCGATCGAGTGTATCATGCCAGCGATCGCCAGCCGCTGTCGAGAGTCGATCGGCTTGAAATTGGACGCTACTCGAAATATCTTCAGCCATCTGTGGCACTGCGGTTACAGTTTTACTCAAAATCTTGCGGGTGTCTCGCCCTCGACATGGAGCCACTAGCAAACCTGTAACAGTCCCAATTGCCGCACCTAAGAAAATGCCACCGATAAATGTTCCACGATTTTTACCTGCCATAGCTCGATACTATCCAACCACATCTATACTAGTTTAGACCGATCTTCGTCTTTTTCAGTTCGCCTCGCCACAATAGTGTTCATTGTCATCCCAATTTAAACTAGGACTTATCATCGGGATGTGGGGTGGCAGTATCTGGCGACTCAACCAATGCCCGCAGCCGGAGCCAGACTGTCAAAATCAGCAATAGCGCGATTCCTACTGCCGTGATGACGATCGCCATCTGTCTGATTCCTGGCTGAATCCGCATCGCAATAATGCCGCCAGCGAGGGTAATCCCCCACAAAATAACTGCCGAATGTCTTTGAGAAAATCCCTGTGCCAACAGCCGATGATGTAGATGATCTTTACCTGGTGTACTCAGGGGGTTTTGTCCCGACAGGAGACGCTTGATGATGACTTGGCTCGTATCTACCACTGGGACGAGAAATAATAGCACCGTCGGAATCAACGAAGTAATCGTCGTCACCTTGGCACTACCCAAAATACTGGTAGCTGCCAAGACATAGCCCAGAAAGTAAGCTCCAGCATCTCCCATAAAAATCCGTGAGGGATGATAATTGTGCCGCAAAAATCCCAACGCCGCCCCAGCGACACCCGCTGAAACTAGCGTCGCCGCAGCTCTGGCTTCAAATTGAGCGGAAGCCGCCAAAATCGTCATCGCCGTGATAAAACTCACCCCACCCGCTAAACCATCGATCCCATCCATCAAATTCACAGCATTGGTGATCCCGACAATCCATAACACGGTAGCAATAATTGATAAGATCCCATCGATCGGTGCCCCAAAATAGACAATATGGATTTGGATGCCACACACCACCAATAATAGTGCCGCCAAAATCTGGATCAGTAGCCGAAATAGTGCTGGCAATCCCCCAAACTGATCGTCAATAAATCCGACGAGGACTAGTACCGAGCCACCGAGTAGGATCGCTAGAATCGCTACTTGGACTTTTGCCAGCACGATCGGTGCGAGACAGCCCGCTAAAATAATTGCAGCGACTACCCCCGTATAGATTGCCAGTCCGCCCGCATTTGGGCGCGGTTCTTGGTGCAGTCTGCGGGCATTGGGTTCGTCTGCCCAGCCTACTTTGAGCGCGAAAGTGCGTACCTTGGGAATAAATAGATATGTGACTATCCAGGCAAACATAAAAGTCAACACTACGGATAACCACCCACGCCCGTAGGGGTCAGCAACACCAATCGAATTCATGAAACTCTCAAAAGTCATGCAGATTTTTGTGTAAAAGTAGGAAGGGAAGGATCGAGGGGAAGTTTAACCGCTGTAGGTCAAGCGCGATCGTGATGATGATGTAACCGCACGACTCGCTCTCGATCTGCTAAAGCAGTGCTTGAGCTATCGAGGCTATTGTCTACTTGTGTAGGCGCACAAGTCAAACATACTCCAAAAAATTCGAGAGTGTGGTAATAAATTTTAAATTGATGGAGTGATTCTAGTCGATGTTCCAACTGTTCGGCCGGGCACTCATCGATCGGCACGGACTCACCACAGTGCAGACACGTCAGATGATGTCGATCGGCTTGGACACAACTATACAATGATTCGCCAGTCAGTAATGTTCGACCTTGGACGATCCCTTCCAATTTTAGACTCTCAAGGGCACGGTAGATCGTCGCTAGCCCCACTGCCCGATCGCGAGTGCGTAGCTCTACATAGATATCTTGAGCCGAAAGTGCGCGATCGCATTGCTTGAGTAGTTGTAAAATACGTTCTTGGCTGCGAGTTCGCTCTGATTTCATAGGATTATGCTTTAGGATTCGACTTTAGGGATTAGGCTTTAGGCTATGAGAATAATCTATAATCGGAAACCTCTACCTTGATTTACCAATAAACTAGGAACGTAGATTTTAAAGTCGAAGACCGAGATCGCAATAACAGCCAAGCTTGGTACTGGTTTACAATTGAGGGTGGTAAATTTAAATTGTCACGCTCTACATATCTAATTATCGCAAAGTTGAGGGATTCCGTTGCATCAAAAATATCAAGCCCGTATTTACGTCACACTTCGTCCCTCTGTCCTCGATCCAGCGGGTACGGCAGTCCAGTCAGGTTTGGCACACATGGGCTACCCTGATGTCGAGAGCGTCCGCATCGGCAAATACATCGAAGTCAACCTCAGTGCCACAGATGAGACAGCCGCACACCAACAACTCGATCGCATGTGCGACCAACTTTTCGCCAATCCAGTGATTGAGAACTATCGAATTGAATTAGTCTAGGCTTTAGGCTTTAGGCTTTAGGAAATATGAACCCTACTAACTAACTCTCCGTCTTGTCTTGATGCGCTAAACCCTCGGCAAAGCCGACGAGCGCGCATCGCCGCGTACTCCCCTTACTCTGCGCCCTCTGCGTATTCCCTCATTGTGAAATTCGGCATAATTGTCTTCCCTGGTTCCAACTGCGATCGCGATGTCGTCTATGTGACTCGCGATCTGCTCGGACAACCCACCCGTACCATCTGGCACGAAGAGACGGACTTACACGATGTCGATGTCGTCGTGATTCCGGGTGGTTTTAGTTATGGTGACTATCTGCGCTGCGGTGCAATTGCCAAATTTTCACCGATTATGCGGCAAGTTGTCGCTCACGCCCAGCAAGGTAAATATGTGTTGGGGATCTGTAACGGTTTTCAGGTGCTCACCGAAGCCGGATTACTGCCTGGGGCACTAGTTCGCAATCGCGATCTCCACTTTATTTGCGACAGGGTGCCGCTCCAAGTCGTGCATACCGACTCCATCTGGACTCAAGGCTATCATACCACTGCGACGATCGATCTCCCGATCGCTCACGGCGAAGGCTGCTATCATGCCGATCCCGACACACTCGATCGCTTAGAAGCCAATGGACAGGTATTATTTCGCTATGCTGGCACCAATCCCAATGGCTCCCTCAATCAGATCGCTGGCATCTGCAACGAATCCAGAAACATTATCGGGATGATGCCTCACCCCGAACGCGCCGCCGATCCCCTGCTCGGTAATGCTGATGGGATTCATTTATTCAAAAGTTTGATTTAAATAGTTGACAGTTGACAGTTGACAGCGAATCGCTACCTTCTACCCTCTACCCTCTACCCTCTACCCCCTAAAGCCTAAAACCTAAATGAACACTGGTAAACAAGGGGAAGAGATTGTCGTCCAGTGGCTGATCGATCGCGGTGGCAAGATCCTGTATCATCGGTGGCGATGGCAAAGAGGTGAAATCGACCTGATCGCGATCGAATCTGATACCCTGCTGTTTATCGAAGTCAAAACCCGCAAGCGATCGAATTGGGATACCGACGGATTGCTGGCAATTACGCCCCAGAAACAAGCCAAAATACTTACCGCCGCCGCGCTCTTTTTAGCCAAACATCCATATCTGGCTGACTATCCTTGTCGCTTTGATGTCGCCATCGTCCGCCATCAACCCATGCACCAACCCATCCTCGGTACACCCCTCCACATATCGACAGACATCGCGGCTGGAGTGCGTTTGCTCTTAGTTGATTATCTTGTTGATGCGTTTGATGTGACTTAGCCGCACTAGTGTGTAATCCAAAGGACAACTTCGAGCCGATTGGAACACAGATCGGGCAAAAGGTATCAGTTCACAGGCAAACTAGACGGGGATCGCAATTTTTTAATAATTAGCAAATCTCAACCAAAAAAATGTGTCGATCGACACAAAAAACCTTGGTTGCAAACATGCTTAAAAAGCGATCGGCAACACGCTGAGATTGAGGACAAATACGTTATGATATCTCAGTAGATTTACAGTTGCGACCAGAGTGTCGATCGAGACATGATGCAAGTATTCCGTAGATCTTCAGGTACCAACTGACGTTGGTAGATTGAGGCTGATGAACGCAAATGACCGAGTTCGATCGTTTTTTATGGAAATGACTTGCGAGGGTGTGTAGTTTATCTTGAGATGAACATTCCACCGTAAAGCAACGTCATTATAGTTATCTTCACAAGTGCCATTAATACATCTCATATTATGGGTTCTAATCTATCAAAGCTTGCTCGTCTGCTCGCAACTAGAATTATGTCACAGGAAACTATCAATTCGGTAAACTTATCCAAGCTAGACCCACTCAAGCCGCTCCGCAACTGGTTGGACAACCTCAAGATTTCCAATCCGCGCCTAGCTCACCAGCTTTGTAAACTCATCCCCTCCCAATGTCCCTTCGAGCGCGATCTCAATTTGTTTGGACGCACACTGCTACACATCCCACCGATGTGCAAGCTCAACCCCCTCTATGATGAAGTCGTGATGCTCCGATTCAAGGCGATGTGCTACTTAGCTGATGAGTGCGGCGAAGATATCAGCCAATATTGCTAACAGTCACTCGACCCGCACAGGTCGCTAGGGCTTAGAATAAAGATTCCAGCCCAAGACTCGATCGAATATGTCCAAGCAACAGTCGCCCCAGCAGCCAGAACCACATTCGACATTAGCCGAAATTCGGGCAACGCGCCTGGTTAAAGCCGACAAACTCCGCGCACTAGGGATGAATCCCTATGCTTACAACTGGATATCTACCCATCAAGCTGCGGCGTTACAACTAGAGTACGCAGATCTCGCCAATAGTGGAGAGGTAGATATCCAAGTCTCGATCGCCGGACGTATTATCGCGCGGCGAGTGATGGGTAAGTTGGCTTTTTTTAGCATTCAAGATGAAACAGGTACGATTCAGCTCTACCTCAACAAACAGCAGATCGAAACGGGGATGGCGGACATCCCCGATGCTTTTAGTCATCTCAAGCAATTGACCGATGTCGGGGATATCATCGGCGTCAAAGGCAAAATTGCCCGCACAGAAAGAGGCGAATTGTCCGTACTCGTCACCGAGTACGTGATGTTGACAAAATCCCTGCTCCCATTGCCAGATAAATGGCATGGTTTAACCGACGTCGCCAAACGCTACCGTCAACGATACATAGATACGATCGTCAATCCCGCAGTCCGCGATACCTTCAGAAAACGCGCCCAAATTACTTCCGGAATTCGTCGCTATCTCGAAGATCTCGACTTCATTGAAATCGAAACTCCAGTCTTGCAGTCAGAAGCTGGTGGTGCCGATGCGCGACCGTTTAATACGTACCACAATACGCTAGAGATGCCACTGTATCTGCGGATTGCCACCGAGTTGCACCTCAAACGGTTAATAGTAGGTGGCTTTGAGAAGGTATTTGAATTGGGGCGAATTTTTCGGAATGAGGGCGTATCTACCCGCCACAATCCCGAATTTACCAGCATCGAGGTGTATCAAGCCTATGCTGACTATGAGGATATGATGACGCTCACTGAGGGAATGATTACCACCGTCGCTCAGTCAGTGCTGGGGACATTGGAAATTGATTATCAGGGTACACCGATAAGTCTGGCGGCTCCGTGGCGGCGAGTGACGATGCACGAGATCGTCTTAGAAGTCACTGGCTTAGATTTTAGGAGCTTCGACTCGCTAGAAACAGCTCAAGCAGCCGTCAAAGATGCGGCTATTGGTGGCTGTGATGACGTTAAATCACTCGGAAAACTCTTGAATGAGGTATTCGAGCAAAAGTGTGAAACGAGCCTGATTCAACCCACCTTCGTCCTCGATTATCCCGTCGAAATCTCGCCCCTTGCCAAACCCCATCGATCGAAACCAGGGATCGTCGAGCGGTTTGAGTTATTCGCAGTCGGGCGCGAATTAGCCAATAGCTTCTCGGAATTAACCGATCCAGTCGATCAACGGGAACGCTTGGAGCTGCAAGCCGCCCGCAAAGCCGAAGGCGACAACGAAGCCCACGATGTCGATGAAGACTTCCTCACCGCGCTCGAATACGGGATGCCCCCCACAGGCGGCTTAGGGATCGGGATCGATCGATTGGTGATGCTCTTGTGCAATTGTGCCAGCATCCGCGACGCGATCGCCTTCCCGCTCCTTAAACCAGAACAGAGTGACGAACAATCTGAAGACGCATAAATCAACTTAGGGTGTGTTATCCCGAAGGGTAACGCACCGTTATTTTCTATGACTGAACTAATTTTATGATTGTGCTTAGCAATAGTTACGATCGCTTGGTGATGCTCTCATGCAATTAATTGTGCCAGTATCTGCGATGCGATCGCTTTCCCACTCCTCAAACCAGAATCAATCGAAGAAGCTAGCGAAGATTCATGATTTTGGGGCAATTCATCAATTGCCCTGTCGGCTACCGCTCTGGCTCCCACACAAAATCAGCAGGCTGCGATCGCTCGAAGTTAACATCATTACTAAGTAAAACTGTTTTTTGGCGAAACTTGGGATTCGCCAATCGCCGCTTGACCCGCTCGGGAATCCCATAACCGTAGATAATATGCGAATTACCCGCAATGACAATTGTTTGATGCTCGGGATTTTGCCGGACAAAATTGGCAACTCGTTCCGCCATCGTCTCATCCCACAATAATTGGGCAGTATAAAACCTGTCAAAACTGTTACTGGCGATCGATACCATCCCCGCATGTTGCTGATAACTCGCCAAGATCATCTCTTTATATGCGAGATTGGAACGATCGATCTCGGCAATAGGCGGGATCGATTGCAATTCTGTGGCAGTGAGGCTCTCCAATCCCTGCTTGGCAGCCTTGCGCGTGATTTCTGTCGGCGTATTCAGGGCGATAACTGGTAAGCGATGAGCTTTGGCAAATTCCAGGATCGGTGCGTAGGATTCCCATTTATACCCCCACCGTTTATCGAATTCTGATTGTTGGCGCAACTCGGCGGCAGTAATCGTACCTGCCAAATAGCGATCGAGCAGTGGCTGCGCTGGACGTTGAAACATTTCCATCCCGATCGCCAGTTTGGGATTGTGCTTTAATAATGCTTGGATAATCGCTAGCTGCTGCTGACGATCTGACTCGCGATCGTGAGTTTCGCCGAGATAGACCACATCAGCAGTTTGAAGCTGGTTGACGATCTCCTGTTGTGATGGTGTAAACCCTTTCTGGCTCTGAGTTGTGGCTGGTGCAGCGCAAGTCGGCATCACTACGATCGTATTGCTGGCTACAATGAGAATCAACCCCCATACAAGTGTGGCAATCCGACGTATATTCATGTTGGAGCTAGATATTAATATTTAGTTAACATAACGCACAACATCTTTGTCCGCATCGCTCATTGAGGCTAGCTATTATGTCAGAAACTACAGATCTTCGCGCCCAAATCCCCTCAACCAGCGCAATCGAGAAATTGAGCTATCAAGCTATGTCCGCCAATTGGTTTGAATACCCGATCGTCGTGTACCCTCACCATACTGATTATGGCGGCATCGTCTGGCATGGTGCCTATCTGACGTGGATGGAAGAGGCGCGGGTAGCCTGTCTCAAATCGATCGGGATTGATTTTGCCGATTTGGTGGCTATGGGCTGCGATTTGCCTGTGGTAGATCTCTCAGTTCGCTATCACCGCGCGCTCAAAATGGGCGAATCAGCGATCGTCAAAACCCGCACGATCGATATGGAAGGGGTACGAATCGTCTGGGAATATGAGATCCAGTCAGTCGATCGCGATGTCGTCTATCTTACAGGGATGGTGACGCTAGTAGCTGTCGATCGCGAGAAGGGGAAGATCATGCGTCAGCTACCAACTACAGTTAAAGATGCACTTGTGAAGTTGCGAGAATAGTTAAATTGGATGGTGAATGGTGGATAGAGTAGTAGCGATTTCGTAGTAGGCACTGTCTTGTCTCCCTAAACCCTCGGGTTACCCGAGGAACGGGAGCCGCTGCCCACCAGCTAAGGTTCACGCAATCTCTATCTCATCAACATTTATCGCCATCGCCACTTAAATCGAAATCTCAGCCTTATTACTCCAATACACTTCCTCTAGACCCACTTCAAAATCTTCGGTCATCCACACCAACCCCGCTTGAGTGACCTTGCCGTCTATCATCGTCACTAGCGAGAAATTGCGGAGAGTCCGTTCGATCGTTGAAATAATCCGCGGACACCGAGCAGCATTGAGATAGACGATCCCATCAGGACGAACGACGATGGGCTGGCGCAGCCGTTCTTTAGTATGCCTGAGTTTGTGGTGCATGTGACCGAAGGCGACCAGTGGGAGCGATTTGCCCTGGGATTGGAGGATCGCGATCGCCTCTGCCAAGTCAGGATCGCCATAATCTCCACCTAGGCTCTCACCCCAGTCCTTGCCACAGATCGATTCGGGTTCTGCTCCTAGTCCCGTGGGGCCATTGTGCCCGATGATGATGAGATGTTCGCAACTTGCCGTTCCCGCTACCTCGACAATCCGCTGCGTGGATGCTGCAAAACTATCGACACCATACCTAGTTTCATAAAAATCATTATACTTCCAGGTCGGGCCGCCCCAGCTAAAGGGACGACTCCCAACCACCGAGAGATTGAGATCGGGAAAATCTAATTTACCATAGCCGACATAACTGACCCCCAGCAAGTCTGTTTGTTGCTGCACGCGGTCTTCGATCAGCGGGTCATAAGGACTCTTGCTCCGCCCCCAATCGCTAGCGGTATACCAGGCATCATGATTGCCAAAGATGGCTGCTTTGGGCAGATCGAGGGTGGCAAGGCGGGCGACCAATTCTACTGATTCGTTACCGAAATCACCAACCAATAATACTAAATCGACATTGAGATGGTGCAGCGCAATCTCATCTGCCGTTTCCCATTGGTCGTGGACATCGCCAACGATCGCAATTCTGATAGGTTTTGGTGGATTCTCCAGCATGATTTTGATTGGCACTCAGCTTGCGCTCTCACCATTATACGGGAGAAATGAGCCACTCCCTACCCCCTTCATCCTTAAAACCTAAAGCCTAATATCCATACTCCCTCTATCCCTAAAGCCTAACACCTAAAACCTAAAGCCTAGTATCCCCTCAAGGAGACTTATAGGTAAAGAAGTTATTCAGAATGCCGATCGATTCGACCCGAGCATTGAACCGGACTTCGGGAATTGAGATATCCGATCGATAGATACTAAACAAAATCCAGTTTTGACGTGTGGTGGTAGCCGCCAGCAGGGGTCGAAGTTGTGGCGTGTAAGTTGCGATCGCCGCCTGACAAGCTCCCTCGATCGCGATCCCAACTCCCGCAGCCGCGCGGCTGCATTCGGATCTAGCAAGGTCGCCAACTCGATCGACTGCATAGCTTTCATATCCGGCTGAGCCAGGATTGGTCAATCCCAGTCCGCACCCCAAGATCCCCAGTAAGATTAGTTGCCACAGTTTCATATCATCACGCACTCACACTAAAATTATTCTACTGTAGCCCTAGACTAATTTGGCTAATTCATGTTATATTTATATATGCGAGTAAATCGTGGCGAGCGTGGCCAAGTGGTTAAGGCAGAGGTTTGTGGTACCTCCACTCGCGGGTTCAAGTCCCGTCGTTCGCCCTAAAAAATTGATAAAAAATACCCCTAATCACTGATTAGAGGGTGTTTTTTATCAATTTTAGGTTTTAGGTTTTAGGTTTTAGGGATCTGCCTGATGGCGGGACTTATCAATCCCTGTCCGAATACAACGAGATCGACTCTCAACTCACATTCAGACTCCGAACGCGACCGCTGACAGGCAACTTGACTGCAAACTCCGTCCAGCCGCCAGTACTAGCGACCTGAATTTGACCATTGAGTTGCCGAACCAACTTTTGGACGAGAGCTAGTCCCAAACCGCTGCCGCCTTGGCGCGATCGATCGCTACCTGGAATCCGGTAAAATTGCTCAAAAATATGGGGGAGATGTTTGGCGGCGATTTCGGTCTGATTTTTGACGACAATCGTCAGCCACTCAGAATGAGGATCGCCATCGATCGCTACTATAATTTGACCGTCTACTTGAGTGTACTTACAGGCATTATTCAATAGTTCAGTCAAAATTTTAGTCAAGCCAAATCGATCGACTTCCAGCGTGGAAATTGATTCAGACACAGCCGTACTCAATCTTTGGCGGTCGCTTCTAGCACGATGTCTAAATGGTTCGATCGTCGTTGATAGCCAGATACCGATCTCAACTGGTTCGATCTCAACTGGTTCGATCGCCAATTCCAAGCGTTGGAGTTCTAAAATATTATTTATTAAATCCACTTCGCGATCGCATTCTTGTTCGAGTATTTCTAAATATTTTTCGGCCCGATGTCCTGATAATAATTCAGCGATTTGGGGATCGGCATCGAGACTAGTTTTGAGCATCCGCATTGCCATTTTGATATTCATCAATGGTGCCCGCAAATCGTGAGAGATATGATTGATAAACTCATCCTTCTGTTGACATTTAGACTCTAGTTCAGCGATGCGCTCGATTAATTCGGCTAGATCTGACAGGGGTGAAGACTTCACTTGATGCTGACGATTGGTAGCTGTAAATCTGCTGAGTATATTCATCGCAGTTAGGAGTTGTTGACCTAAAGCTTGAACCCAAGATAGATCTTGAGCTGTCCAGACACTATTGAGATTTCCAATTAGACAAATTCTGCCCCACAGCTCAATTCGTTCGTGATTAGCTACATCGGGTTGTTCGAGTAGAGGGACAAAGATATATCGATCGCAAATATTGATATTCATGACTGTCGTCATCGCTGTGAATTCAACAATTTCTCGCTCGTGTAGACGGCGGTCGATCTCGGCGGCTTTGTCGGGTTCTAAACTTAAAGTCAATTGTCCGATATCTGGTAACTGAGCAAGCGTCAACCACCGATGTAACTGTGGTTGATATTGTTGAATTAATACCCCATTCAGAACTAAAATTTCCTGAATTTGAGCGGCGGTGAGTTGACACAGATAGGTTGAGTCGATGTGACTGTGCATGGATGATTATCGGGGTTCTATTGTCAAATAGCGATCGATCCAATCGATCTGCCTAGTCGCGCGATCGATAAAATTTGTTACAATCTAGAGATAAAGTACAAAAAAAGTCCATGAGCGATCTTCCAGAGCAAGAACCACGCCAACCAGTAGAAACAGCAGTGCTGGAGCAACAGTTGGAGAGTGCAAATCTGCGCGATCGGATGGTAGCATTAGCCTCACTACGAGATGTTCCTGCCGATGTGGCATTGCCACTGATCAAGAAAGTGCTCAATGATGAAAGCTTACAACTGCGATCGATGGCAGTGTTTGCTTTAGGTGTCAAAGCCACATCCGAATCTTACCCGATTTTGATCGAGATCCTGGCTAACGATCCAGATTATGGTATTCGCGCCGATGCCGCAGGTGCGCTGGGTTACCTCGAAGATATCCGCGCCTTTGAAGCACTCGTTCGAGCTTTTTATGAAGATACCGACTGGTTGGTACGGTTTAGTGCGGCTGTCTCCCTTGGCAATCTCAAAGATCCGCGTGCTTTTGATGTGTTGATCCGCGCCTTGGATTCACCAGAAGTAGTCTTGCAACAAGCAGCGATTGCGGCATTGGGTGAGATTAAAGCGATTGCAGCGGTCGATCGACTGGTACTATTTATTGAAGCTGAAGACTGGCTAGTCCGTCAACGCTTGGCTGAAGCATTGGGACAACTCCCTAGTCCTAAGAGTATTTCCGCGCTCAAGTATCTCACCAAAGATAGTCAGCCAAATGTCGCCGCCGCTGCTACCATCTGTCTCCAACGACTAGAAGAGTAGTTAGGTTTTAGGCTTTAGGCTACCATCTGCCGCCAACGACTAAAACAGTAGGGGTAAAGGGGGAAAGGGTAACGGATAAAGGAGCCAAACGCCCAATCTGCCTTCTATCCCTAAAACCTAAAGCCTAAGACCTAATTACCTCTACCCCTAAAGCCTAAAACCTAAAACCTCATCATGAACGTTCGCGAATTTTTTGAATTGAGTGCTGGCAAATGGTTTTCGCAAAAAACTAGCCAACATTTGACATTGAAACAGTCAGAACATGGTAAATCCGATCTAACGATCGCGATTTTACCCACCGACAATCCCCACGCAATCCAACTGTGCCAACAAATCAGCATCGCGCCTGACTCGATCTGGGGTGCGATCGCCTACACTTGGAAAGGGACGATAAGCGGGGATACCCAACCCCAAACTACCACCAATCGCCAGGGTGAATCGATCGCGATTGTAGTTGCTGATGCGCCAGATGCTAGTACTGGCAAGCTTTATCACGCGCAGACTAGCACTAGTCCATTTGCCAAGGATGCTGCCCTGACACCTCAAGTCGCTCGGTATACACTGGGTGATGATGATGCACTGACTCTAGTCACAGCAGATGGAGATAGCTCTGCGGAGGAACGAATTTGGTTCGAGAGTAATAACGTGCGACTCCGTACCACCATTGTTACGCAGCCAAATGGTGACTCGTTAGCTGCTTTCTATTCTGAAATTCGGATGGGAGGCTAGAGTAGATATTATCTGGATAATTGCGCTCAGTGCCTAGCTTGTAGCGATTAGATCACCAAATGAGTGACAGTACCGACATGAACTACCATCGATCCCAGGACAGATTTTGTGGATTGCGCGGTTGCCAAAATTGGTATGGAGTGTGACAATGCGGTTGGTCTATTACTCAGGTAAATTTTAAAAGTACGTGCAATCTAATTTAATCGAACCAGCTAGTCAGAAAGGATCTGAATTTGAGCGCGAA
Source organism: Chamaesiphon sp. (assembly GCF_041738855.1). Lineage (GTDB taxonomy): Bacteria > Cyanobacteriota > Cyanobacteriia > Cyanobacteriales > Chamaesiphonaceae > Chamaesiphon. The sequence goes on from NZ_JBGSPA010000191.1 coordinate 57,106, forward strand.
CGGCTGCCGTTCACCATTCAAGATGTCCGAGCAGCGATCCCCAAGTATTGTTTTGAGCCTTCTACCTGGAAGTCACTATCTTATTTCTTCCGTGATGTTGTAATTGTAGCTGGATTGTACGCGATCGCTTACAAGTTGGATTCTTGGTTGTTTTATCCAGTCTTCTGGTTCTTACAGGCAACGATGTTTTGGGCACTATTCGTGATTGGACACGATTGTGGTCATGGTTCATTTTCCCGACACAAGTGGCTCAATGACTTAGTTGGACACGTTTCCCACTCATTTATTTTAGTCCCCTACCACGGCTGGCGGATCAGCCACCGGACACATCACAAGAACACTGGCAATATCGAAACTGACGAAAGTTGGTATCCAGTATCTGAAGCCAAATATCAGGATATGGCTGGCTGGGAGAAGTTTCTCCGGTTCGACCTGACGCTACTATTGGCTTATCCCCTTTATTTATTCCGTCGTTCGCCCGAACGTCCAGGTGGTTCGCACTTCCATCCAGCCAGTCCTCTCTTTCGCGAGTCCGAAAAGTGGGATGTGATTACTAGCAGTATTTGGTGTGCGGCGATGGTGGCTTTAGTTGCTGCGGGGACATTTACCTGGGGTTGGCTGTGGCTAGTGAAGTTTTATCTGATGCCTTATCTCGGATTTGTAGTGTGGTTGGATTTAGTCACATTCCTGCATCACACCGACGATGATATTCCGTGGTATCGCGGTAAAGATTGGTACTTTCTCAAGGGTGCGATTTCGACAATCGATGTCGATTATGGTGTGATTAATGAGATCCATCACAATATCGGTACCCACGTCGCGCACCATATCTTCTTATCGATCCCTCACTACCACCTCCTAGAGGCAACAGAGGCGATTAAACCCGTTTTAGGAGAGTATTATCGGAAATCCGATCGCTCCATCTGGGCAGCCTTCTGGGACGCCAAGGAGAACTGTCACTATGTCTCGAATACTGGTAGTAAGGTCTACTATCGCTCTAAGTAGGTTTTAGGCTTTAGGCTTTAGGGGTAAGATTTCAGGCTTGAGGTTTTAGGACGTTGGATGCAATGCGAGTGTCCTAAATCTCTGGTACAGCTAAAAACTAAGCTGATGATAAACAAAAAACCCATTCCTAAAGCCTAATTCCTAATTTCCAACCCTAACACCTCAAGCCTCAAGCCTTCCCAACCCTAACACCTAAACCCTAAACCTCAAGCCTAAAGCCTAAAGCCTAAAGCCTTCCCAACCCTATGTTTCGACGTTATTTTTTGACTAGCCTGTTAGCAATTTGTTTGAGTACGATCGCGTGGTGCAATTTTACCCCGCCAGCAGGGGCGATGGGTGGTAAATTACCTGCAATGAATCAACCTGCGCCCGAATTTAGATTACCGACAAACACTGGAACGGGACGAGTGGCTCTAGCTGATTATGCTGGTAAATGGGTAGTTCTATATTTTTATCCCAAAGACTTTACCTCCGGCTGCACCTTAGAAGCGCGACGATTTCAACAAGACATCAATAAATATCAACAACGTCAAACTGAGATTGTCGGTGTGAGTGCTGATTCGATCGATTCTCATGCCGAATTTTGCGACTCAGAAGGATTAAAATTCCCACTACTGGCTGACACCGACGGCAAAGTTAGTAAATCCTACGGTTCCTGGATGGGGATCTACTCCATGCGCCATAGCTTCATCATCGATCCTCAAGGAGTCTTGCGCGCCACATTTACAGACGTCAACCCCACCGCCCATAGCCGAGAAGTACTCACCGAACTCGATCGCCTCCAGTCAGCTAAAATTTAAATTAGGCGATCGAGCATCAAAAACAACCCACCTCAGCCACACACAATCATCCCCCCTTCGCGCCCTTTGCGTTAAAAAAAAGACTCGATCCTAGCCAAATAATAGCAATAAGTCTCAGCGATCGATCGCCACAATCCCACCTAACCGAGCGCGACAAATAGCCGAAAGCATCCATTAAATTGACTCGAACTCAGCCGTAAGACTGAAAGAAGCTGTGAAACAGCCAAATGTCCCAAGTCGCGGGATCGCTCCATCAGTTACCATCGAAAGCAGCAAAGGTATCAGCATTATTATTAGCATAGTGGCTAGTGAGTACCTCATATCCAATTTGTGCCAGTAAGGATCGACTGTGTTCCTTGCCTAAATATTCAGCATCATTGGACAGCCAAGAATCGGTACAGATACTGCACACTAAGTCTACTTTACTATTAATAAGCAAGGGAGTTCGATGTTTATGGGAAGGATTTTTATCTGTGCGCTTTATGGTGGCTATGAAGGTGCTGCTACAGATCCAGAAACAATTGGGAGTGCGCCAAATGAAGCTAAAGAAATGGTGTTTTTGCGCGACTTAATCGTTCCAGAACTTCGCAATCGCCACTTTGAAGTCATTGCCGTACCTGATTTTGATAACCCTAGATTAGGCATCGATTGGATCGACAGACGCGCCAAACCAGGTGACATCGCGCTCGGTATTCATGCCGATGCTTACGCTCATTCCCAAACTAGAGGAGTGAGTACTTTTTATATTGCCAAAAACGGCGAACGCAAAAATCACGCTCAGATGTTGTTGCTATCCTTTTCCAGCCGCGTTCCCGATTTACCCAGTCGTGGAGCCAAGCCGGATACAGTGACTGGTACGGGAAGTCTCGCCTTTTGCCGACGATTGACAATTCCATCATTATTGATGGAAATCGGCTTTAGAATCGATAGTGAAGATCGCCAGAAGATCCAAGCTTATCGCCGTGAGATCGCCCTGGGGATTGCTGATGGCTTGGTCACTTGGAGTCGCGATGTGCAGATGCAAGCGACTAGTAGCAATCATACGGTACCAGTCCACCTCAAAGTCAATAACGAACCATATCCAGAATGGGGAATTGCGATCGATGGTAATGTCTATATCCCGATCGATCTCGCAGATCGATTGGGAGTCAACCTCGCGCTCAATCCTCAAATGCGGCGCATCCGCTATCGCGGAATAGTCTACATCAAAGCGATCGAATTACGCGATCTCAATATCTCGATCGTCTCCGAAATCGGACGTACCTATAATATTCGCTCTAAACACCCATTTAGTGCTGAAGAATTCGATCGATTAAGCGGTTGCGGTCATACCACCGCCAACCACCTCAATGATTTTATCACCGCCAACAATCCAGAGGCGATCGACCAATTTCCCAGCATCGGCGAAATTTATATCGAAGAAGCCAAAGCTGAAGATATCAACCACGATCTAGCCTTCGCCCAAATGTGTCTAGAAACACGTTTCCTGACCTTTGGCGGTGCCATCTTACCAGAATTTAATAATTTTGCTAGTTTGGGCGACAGACAGGCGGAATGGGCAAAATTCCCGAGTCTACGACTAGGCGTTCGCGCGCACATTCAACAGCTCAAAGCCTATGCTAGCAACGATCTGTTGGTTCAAGAATGTGTCGCTCCTAGATTTGAACTAGTCAAGCGGGGGATTGCACCAACGATGCGACAGTTGACTGGTCGCTGGTCGGCAGACGGACAGTATACAGTCAAAATCTCCGCAGTACTGCGGCGGTTGTATGAGACGGCTGGATTATTCTAGAGTGTCTGGCGATGGATCGCGTACATCGATCTCCAGAGAATGAGGTTACAATGATGATGGTGACTTCACCCTGTTGTTGAGAGGCGATCGGCTCTATTTCCGCTATGGCATTGGGTACGCTAAATCTATCTACCTTTGAGACCACAAAATCTCTACGACATGCAGGATTTATCTACCATTAGGTTCGATCGATTGAAGGTGCGCCATCTATTACTGGCGTTTGGAATCATCAATGTGGCGATCGCCATTTTACTGATTTCGAGCGGCATTGATGTCAACAATAAATTATTTACACCGCTCAGTTATCTTTCCTCATTTCTGGCTACCTGTGTGTGGATTTGCTATCGCTGCCAACAGGTAGGTATCGATCTTTTGCAAGTTATCGGCAAGCCAGATCGGCAGGTACGATGGTGGCAGATCATTGGCTTGGCTGTTGCCGGAGTAATTTTCTCACTAGCTTCATTTATTGTGTTTTTGGGGTTAATTTCCTATTTATTCCCCCAGTTTACCGAACAAGTCTTGGTAAGTATTACCAGCCGCAATAGTTTGACTCCAAGTGCTGATGATACTCCACTCGATCGCCTCCTCGTATTTCTGATGCTAGTGGTAGTAGCACCATTAGCTGAAGAGTTGATTTTTCGCGGCGTCATTTTACATCGATGGGCACAAAAATGGAGTCTACCGACATCCGTAATTGTCACATCACTAGTATTTGGATTTTTACATATCAATCCGATCGGGATTTCCATGTTTGGATTGGTGCTCGCGCTACTCTATCTCAAAACAAAAACTCTCTGGGTACCGATCGCAGCTCATGCTATCAATAACTTTATTGTATTCTGCATGACTCTCCAGACACCTTCAGCTACTGAAACAACCAGTTTATCGCTGCAAAGTCTCCAATCTAATTTGTGGGCGGGGTTGGTGATGATGGGGATATCATTGTTTTTCTTGGGAAGATTTATTCGGCGTAACTTTCCAGTCAAGCAACTTGCTAGCTCTAAATAGCGAGGGTGGCTGGTGCGATCGGCAACTCATGTGAAAATCTTGGGAAATTATTAAGATAAAACCTCACGGCAACAAATTAAATGTCGCTAGCGTCAAAAAAAACAGCTAAACTCTAGTGTATAGATGCAGTAGAGTGGGTCGCGCTCGACTTCAACCCTGGAAGTAAAGCCAGCTAGCTGAGATTGCTAAAAGAATTGTATAGATGTGATTTGTATGTCAGAACCAAACCAAACGCCCCCTAGCGACGATCGCTCCGAAATCTTAGCTCCAGCCGATAATCCGCTTACTTTAGCAAAATCACATCCCACTCTCAAAACACTGAGCCAAGGGAGTAAGTATATTTCCTTGCTGCTGCTCAGTACGATCGCGAGTTGTTCATTTGGTTACTTGGCTGCCAAAGAACAGCTTCCCACCAATATCGAACCATCCATTGCCGCTAGTGCCCAAGTAGCGGATAGTAGCAGTATCCTCAGTAGTGTCAATACCAACTTTGTCACTCAAGTCGTCGATAAGGTCGGGCCAGCAGTAGTCAGAATCAATGCCTCAACCACTGTCGCTGCCCGTCCTGGTGCAGGGGATGACATTGAAGATCCCTTCTTCCGGCGATTTTTTGGCAATCGCACTCCTCAAGGACAGCAGCCAGTAGAGCGCGAAGTCAGACAGGGGACAGGCTCCGGTTTTGTGATCGACAATAGCGGACGCATCCTCACCAATGCTCACGTTGTCGCTGGTGCGACCAAAGTCACCGTCACGCTCAAAGATGGTCGGACGATCGATGGTAAAGTCAGAGGGCTGGATCGAGTCACCGATGTGGCTGTCGTAGAAGTCGATGTCAAGAATTTGCCGAGTATTCAACTTGGCAATTCCGAGCAGATCAAACCAGGTGAATGGGCGATCGCGATTGGCAATCCCTTGGGATTGGACAATACGGTGACAGCAGGGATTATCAGTGGTACCGGACGCACTGGCGACGAAATCGGTGCGACCAACAAGCGCGTCAGCTATATCCAAACCGACGCCGCGATCAATCCTGGTAACTCTGGTGGCCCCCTCCTCAATGCCACCGGACAAGTCATCGGCATGAATACTGCGATCCTGCGCGGTACCCAAGGTTTGGGATTTGCGATCCCGATTAATACCGCCATGCGGATTGCCAACCAACTGATCGCCACAGGCAAAGTCGATCATCCCTTCCTCGGCGTACAGATGGTCAATCTCACCCCCGAACTCAAACGAGCGATCGCCAACGACCCCAACGTCAATTTCAAAGTCGATGTCGATAAAGGTACCCTCGTTGCCCGCGTCGTGCGGAACTCCCCCGCAGCTACCGCTGGAATTCGTTCTGGAGATATCATTCAGAGCGTCAATGGCAAACCTGTCCAAAACTCCAACCAAGTGCAGCAAGCTGTCGAAACAACCAAGATAGGCACAAGTATCCCGATTAAAGTGCGCCGCAACGGACAAGACATCAGCCTGAATATCACCCCCGTCGCCGCTCCACCCATCACCGCCGAACCCGAATAACTAGGCTTCGTTGCGATTGGTTTACCCCCCCAACCCCCCGATCGAGGGCAGGAGGCTCTTGCCCATCCCCGCATCTTCGGCGAGGGTTGGTGTGGGGTAAAGATCTCCGCAGCAAATCAAATAACTTCTTGGTACGCGGTACGATGCTAGTAGGGGCAATTCATGAATTGCCCCTACTAGCTAGTTGTAAGTTATGCAATCCACGTTCATGAGGTATCGATTGAGCGACATCGGGTTGTTGATTTACCTCGCCCAAGCCCCCGTTTATCGTCCCCTATATCCTCTGCTTTGACTATATATTTTTACACCGATCGAGAGCTACCTTATGGTTGCTTCTCCAACTTTTCCAAGCACGGATTTGTGATGGATAAATTGTGGTGGTATACTACCGAACATTATTTCCAAGCCCAGAAATTTGTCGGCACACCCTATCTCGAACAGATTCGATCGATTCGGACACCCAATGATGCTGCCAAACTAGGGCGCAAACGTACTTTCCCACTCCGCAGTGATTGGGATGAAGTCAAAGACGAAATTATGTATCGGGCGGTGTTGTGCAAGTTTCAGATCCACCTGGATATTCGCGACATTTTGCTCGGTACTGGCGATGAACCGCTCGTCGAAAATGCTCCCAATGATTATTATTGGGGATGTGGTAAAGATGGGAGTGGTCGCAATCAACTTGGATTGACTTTAATGCGAGTCAGAGAGATATTGAAAGGGTAGTTGAAAGTCACTGTTTTGCCTCACTCTCCCAACCAAACTGACGAAGTTTTCTCAGCAGACATAACGGCGTAAGCTGCAAATCGTCAATGGTTTGAGTCTGGGACTTTGATGACAACTATACTCCTACTCTCTACCCTCTACCCTCCACCCCCTAATTGCATGATTAAATCCTGGCTGGTAATTGGCATCGTGGCGATCTTAGTCGCATTTGGGTTGGGGCGGTTGAATACGCCAGAAGGATATCGGTGGTTCAATCGGCAACGCCGCCCCCAATGGTTGACATTTGAGGGCTTGATTCCAGTTATTTGGACGGTAATTCTCATCTGTGGGGTGTGGTCGGCATACAATGTCTGGGAAGCCGCTCCCGCCAATAGTTCACCGTGGGGACTGATGGCACTGTATCTGCTGCTAGAGGTGGCAATTATGCTATACACGCCTTCTATGTTTTGGTTCAAGAATCTCCACGCTGGTACGCTCGTCGGCGCGTCAGGATGGTTTATCGGGTTGCTACTGGCGATCTTGGTTTACCCCGTCTCCAGTACAGCCACATGGCTACTCGTGCCCTATCTCCTCTGGAGTCCGATCGGTACTTATGTAACTTGGGCGATGGAAGGGTTGAATCGGAATTAGGCATTAGGCTTTCAATACGGTTCGGTTAGCTAGTTAGGTAGCGGTTGAAACCGCTGCTAGTGATGCAAAGTCCGCCTTCGCGGACTGACAATATCTAAGAAAATGGACTTAACCGAACCGTATTGATTAGGCTTTAGGTTTTAGGTTTTAGGCTTTAGCGGATGCGCGATACGTAGGCTTCGCCGAGGGTTTAGCGACCCAAATCACGCGGAGGTTCCCTCCGCATGTGTTTAGTTCAAGACAGCGCACCAAGCAGGTTTTAGGGATAGAGGGTCGAAATGAGTGGGGATCGATGTCAAAGTGACATCGATCTGTGGCAGATGCTACCTGAATACAACGAACAATAGCGAACTTGTCCGCTATCTCCCTACCCTCTATCCCCTAAAGCCTAAAGCCTAAAACCTAAAGCCTAATTACTCTAGTACAATAGCGATCGAAACCATCACACAACAAGGATATAGCGATCGTGGGCGAAAATTTATCACTACTATTAGAACCGCTGGCTAGTCAATTTCGCGCCCTCAATCTGCCCACATTGCTGACTCAATGGGGACATCCCTTCTTTATGAGCATCGTCATGTTTGCGATGGGTGGGTATGGTGCTTATGCTGGTTGGAAAGGAAGAATCTTGACAGCTAGCGATCCCGAACTAGCCATCGCTAGCAAGGCAGAGCATCGGAAAATCATGCCAGTGATGTTTGCCTTTATGGCGATCGGTGCCACTGGTGGGATCTTATCATTAGTCATCCAAAAACATGCCATTATGGCGAGTCCGCACTTTCTGACTGGCTCCATCGTCCTGACTTTTCTAGCCATCAATAGCCTCATTTCGGTTACTGGCTTTGGTGGTAACAAACCAGAATTGCGGAAAGTTCATGCCTATTTTGGCAGTACGATCGGAGTATTGATGGTCGTCCATGCACTCATGGGCTTGAAGTTGGGTTTGTCGATTTAGGTTCGAGTAGTTTGAAGTAGGGTGTGTTGCTTCGCCGTAACACATCAATGTCCTATTTCAAAGCTCTGTAACTACATAACTCGATCGCCAAATTTGAGTACCTTTGGGCTGTTTACGGGCAGACTCAAATACCTCTGTAAGCTGCGCCAAATCTAACCTGAGTGGTCTATTTTGTGCTGCTGTCAACCATCGCCAATCTGGTGATTTGGCAAAAATACCTGCCCACAGCTCGGTAGTGCCGACAGTCAGAGGTTGCAAGTAGGGAAAGGGCGATGGTGGTGATTGCGGCAATCGTTGCAATCCGCCTGAGAGTATGGGATTGGCGATCAAAGGTGAGGGAGAAAGCATGACAATATTGCCAGATGCGTCTCGTTCTAGCAATAATAGATAACCAGTAAGCCCCGCAGGTATCTCGATCGATACTGATGTCCGACTGACGATCGTCTGCACAAATTTTTCATTTTTTACGCCATCATTAGTAGCGATCTTTGCTACTGGTTCAGCTAATACCAACCCAAATCGATCGCTGGCATTTTGGGCTAATTTCCACAGCATTTCCCACTGCGTGTTGAGATTGCGATCGAACCATTGCACATCGGTAAAAAAATCTGCTCGATCGAGATTCAGTCCATAGAAAATCGCTTCCCAAGTCGGTCGATCCAACTTTTGACCATTAAAAGCTCTTCTAGCAGTTGGTTCGGTATGAATTTCTGGAACTCGCGATAATAATTTCTTCGCAGTCCCAATTTTTCGAGCAGTGAGCATTGCTTTCCACCGAGCTTGCCCGATTGCCGACATCTCGATCGCGATGAGGTGCGATCGATCTACTCGATTGGAATTAGGAGTTTGCATCTTATTTGAATTTTGGCACTGGTCAACCGACAGCATCGATCCGATCTTGTCAGCAATTCTTCTAGTATAGACCTCAAGATCCGATCGAACATTTATCGGCACGATCTCGCCAAGGTCGGTATTTAGACCCCTATATATGAGGAATTTTTACCACAATGCGATCTCTGTGCCACTCTTGGGGAACAGTATAGACAGGATAGTAGATCTCCTGCCATACCTCAAATGCTCACTAGCTAACGCTTACTGAAGACTGTCACATGAGTTTTAATTTTGCATACCTATCTGGGGGTAGACTGTACCTGAAATTGGGTGCGGCGACTGCCCAAGCCATCGCCAGTGAGTTTGGACGAGCCGCACAGCAGCGGGGATTGGAGTTGCAGCGGCGCAATGGCTGGAAGCAAAAGAATCTGAGTGCGAGTTTGATGCCCAACGGTATCTCTGGCGATGTCCAGCAACAGGATCGCTTGAGAGTAGAGACTGCCGCAGGCATAGTTCCGGTCGCCGTACAGGGTGTTTGCCCGACTGGTGCCGATCGCTTGTTGTATACCCTCGCCGCTGGAGAAGTGGGAGGGATTTTTACGCTCGAACGGTTTGTCCCCGTCAATATCAGCGGTGGATCGCCCGCAGAGCAGCATCAGCAAGCAAAAGAGAAAAGATTATTTCATAGTGCTGATTTTAAAGTCGATCGCGTGGACTTTCATCCTGATTATCAACTCATCGCCTGTGCGACGATCGGCAAAGATGGAACGGCAAATATCGCGACGATGCCTGTCAATGCCGTCCAGCTCGAACAGGTAACCGAAGGCGACTCGATCGATCTCGCGCCCAAGTGGATTCCTGGCTTTCGACGGGCGATCGTCTTTCAGTCAGCAGGGATCGGGCGCGATAGTATGGGTGCGATCGTCGAACAAAAGCATTCGACAATCGAGCAACTAGACATCGATCGCCAAGAAGTGATAACCCTCGCCAGTGACCCCAAATATGACCTCCTCAGCCCCCAAATGACTGCCGACGGTACCCTTTACTATATTCGCCGTCCCTACCGTTCGCTCCAGCAAAGAATGTCGTTGTCGCAACTAATCAAAGAAGCAATCCTCTCACCAGCACGGCTCCTCAGAGCCATCTGTGAGTGGCTCAACCTCTTCACCCGCAGCCATACAGGCAAGTCACTGATCCCACTACCACCATTGGCACACAGTCACGCCCAGCAGATGGTATTTTTGGGGAGAGCGATCGATGTTGGCACCCAGATCGAGCGCAATCGACGGTTCGGCGATGCTGACTCGCCTGCACTAGTACCTCGCTCGTGGGAACTGATCGAGCAATATCCCCATCGGGAACCAAAAACGATCGGTCGTGGCGTCTTGGCTTTTGACGTTGGTGCCAATGGGCAAATCATTTATAGCAATGGTAGTGCTGTCTATGGTGTCCTCCCTGGCGGTGTCGCCCAGCGGTTGGTAGTAGATCGCCCGATCTCTCAAGTAGTCATCCTCGATCGCGACAATCATCTCAACTAACGCATGAACTTTCAGGAATAATCGATCGCCTTGCTGTAGACTCGATCGAGGCGGGTGGATTGTCATCATGCCTCACCAACAACATATTGTGTGTGAGTGTTACAAATCATGGCAACCACTGAATCGCGTTATCGATTCCCTGAATTACTAGCTGGGTTAAGTTTACTGTCTCTATCGCTGATTGTTAGCTCATTTCTGTGGGCGGGAGCGATTCGGAGTATGAAGCGCGTCGATGATGCCTTGCTGATTACTGGTTCGGCAAAACGCCCGATTAAATCCGACTACATCGTCTGGAAAGTATCGGTATCTAGTCAGCAGCCAACTACTCAAGCCGCCTATCAAGAGCTAAAAGCCAGAATCGATCGCGTCCAACGCTATCTCCAAGCGGCAAAGGTGCCAGCTTCAGAAATTTCCCTTGATTCGCTCGAAACCGTGGCGATTCCCGAACTGTTTGACGGCAAAGAAACAGGCAAAACTGCTGCCTACAAACTCAGCCAAAGACTAGAAATCCGCTCGAATCAAGTCGATCGTTATGCCAAACTATCACAGCAGATTACCGAACTCATCACCGAAGGTATCCCCCTCAATTCCGAACCACCAGAATATCTCTATACCGAACTAAGCAAGGTCCGGATCGAGATGGTGGCTGAAGCAACCAAAGATGCCAAAGCCAGAGCCGAATCGATCGCCAAAACTACTGGTAACCGCGTCGGTGGCGTGCGGAGTGCTGATACGGGCGTATTTCAAATCACGCCGCGCTACTCAACGGTGGTGAGCAGTGAAGGGCGATACGATACTAGTTCGATCGACAAAGAAATCACCGCAGTCGTATCAGTCACATTTGGGATTGAGTAATCGATGCTCATCAATTGCTAAATAACAACAAAAAGCAATTCATCAATTGTGCTTTCTGGCGATCGATCGCGCATTTCATCCCCATCTGCGGCAATGTCACAATTGCCGTCTACAAATTTTTATTACGTTCTTTGTCCCGAGCTGGATCGATGTTTGCGCTCGATCGTAGCATAGACAGAATTTAATTAATTTTTTGAGCAGATGCCTTATATCAATAATGACGGAGATACCAGATTAAATAATTTCCCCACCGAACCCAAAATGTATGTAGCCCAATCAACCAGTACCGATCTCAATCGTAACTATCTCACGATCGGTATCGTTGGTTTAGTGCTAGTCGTCGGCTCGATTTTAATTGCCGTGGCTGTGTCTTGAATTAGGTGTTAGGCTTTAGGCTTTAGGCTTTAGGGGTAGAGGGTAGAGAAAATTGTCGATCGCTAGGACGCAAGCGTCCCAAATTTCATCACCTAACACTTAAAGCCTAACACCTAAAGCCTAAAGCCTAAAGCCTAAAGCCTAAAGCCTAACTCCTGATACGCCCTAAATAACAGTCATTGAGCCAGATGGCGACTGCTGTACCGACGATCGTTTTGCTGCTCTCGACTGGGGGTGAGATGAGATTGTTGGCGAGAGGGAAGCCGCCAGTCCGCGTATAGATGTTCACCAATCGCCATCCCAGCCGCGTCTTGGCAATAAATAACCAGTGAAACTGCTGTAACTGTGCCGATCGCACTCCGGTATATTGACGTTCTAAAGTAGTGACAAATATCTGTGTAGGCGCAGCTTGGGGAAAGTTCGGTGTGTACTCACGACTGAGGATGTCGAGCGGTTGAAGTTCTGGTCTACTTGCAATCTCGATCGAACTATACACTTTATCCGTCCGCTTGCGCCTGGTTTGAATGATGCGGTTGGCATAGCTGGGCAAGTCTCGCACCAACAGGTTGGCGAGGGTATCTAGTTGCTCTGGACAGGTATTTGGTACTGCTCCCACGATCGCTCTCAATTGTGGTTGCAACCTGGGGGCGCGATCGTCACACGCATATTCAACGAGCTGTGGACATGGGGGTAGATAATTCACATTCACAACCGATTGTTTGAGCGATCGCCCATTATTATAATCCAAAACGATCGGTATCCCAAACTACAAAATATCCGCTGGAGGGAACCTCCATGACGTGCAACTATCAACTGTCAACTATCAACTATCAACTATCTACTGATTTCGGACTTGGGCGGCTAACTGCAACAATTCCGACCACCGGAGTTTGAATTTCTTTTCTGTCAATCGGAGAGTTGTCATGATTGATTCATTGCTATGATTGGATTGTTTGAGCTGCATCAATGTCTGCTGCTCGATCGATAGTTGAGCTGCAAACACATCCCATTGACGCTCTGTCAATCCTAGTTGGCGATCGATCTCTGCTCCTAGCCATTGGTGAACTAGTTCCCAATTGGCAACTCGCGCAAACTTTTCGATATGATACTTAAACTTTTGTTGGAGATAGTCGCGTTCGCGAGTCGTCAATCCTAGTGTTTTTTCAATTTCAAGTGCTGAGATATCTTCTAGCTTCAACAGCAGATAATCAATACAAGCTGGTTGATTCTGTGCTGTCAAATAAGCTACTAATTCCTCAATTACCCGATCTCTGAGGACGCCATCGCTGGCATCGACATTATCCGAGACCATTTTGGCACGGATTTGTTGCATCATCTTGGAGCCAGCATCACTATCTTCATCGCGGGCAGTCTCAAAAGCTTGCTCGATATCTACCGATGTTTCGCTGGGCTGCCGCTTGGCAAAAGTCTGAGCGCGGAGGACGATCAGTTGTTGGCTGCTACCATAGCGGAGCTGAATCCGCCGCTTGCCATAGCATTCTGTAAATACCATGTACTCTACCAATTGGAGCAGAGTGCGTGGCGTATAGGTGTCGCCGAGCGCATTTTCCCGCCGAAAAGCTTTGAGCGACTCGGTATAAAATTCTTGGAGAAAGTCTTCAATCAGTGCATACCGAGCTTGAAATCCTAGTTGAGACTGGGGGATCGTAATATAGCGATAAACGATCGAACTCAGATGAGTGTGCAGTTCGATCCGTCCTTGTCTGGAACCCAACTGGTAATAATAAAGACATTTTGACACCCGATGACGTGCCAAACCCACCCGCCAAGATTCACAAATGCCCGAATTTTGAATCCGCTCGCTCTTGGCACAGATCCGATCGATTTCCACCGCAATCCGCTCGGCGATCGCTCTGACTTGCCCTCCCGGTGCCTTGACATGAACGTCCAGAGCCGCGACCAACATCTCCGGCAGTGGCTGCTTGCTAGATAGTAATACTAAGTTCGACTGCGATCGTTGACGATTGCTAGTAGCTGGCAGACAGTGTGGATGCGCGTTCATGGTGTGATTTTTCCCTGACGATGTGAGCTGATAGTTGCTTACATATCGAATGTACGCGCTAAATCCTGGAAATACGTATGACGTGTGTCACTTTTTTTACATTAGATCGATCGCTACTCTTGGTGATACAGCAGCAAACATCCGGCTAGTAGCTCAACGTCAGAGTGAGTTGTGGTTTTCAGCGACTGGTGACATTGCTACTTGTAACGGATTGAGTCAAGATTTGTTGCGAATCAATGCAGATTTGTAATGGACAGTTGTCCAAGTGGCACACTCAAAAGATAGATTCCCAGAGTGTGATGGGGCAGGAGTTATGGGAGATAGTTAAGAAATTATAATTACTGTTGAGATCGAGCCTCAGTAACAATTGGTATAAAAAATACTACTTCTTGCCACCGAAGAAATAGGCATTCATGATTTACCATCCACCGTTCACCTCTACCCTCTGTCTTGATGCGCTGTCTTGTCTCGCGAAACCCTCGACAAAGCCTACGTATCGCGCATCGCTACCCTCTACCCTCCCAATACTAGTAATTTTGTTTTGTCACAAAATGTGAGATTGAGTACTAAGCAAGAAGTCTGTTGGCTTACAAATTAGCTTCAAAGTGCGATCTTACCAACAGAGCTGGGCATACTCTAAATAGAAACTGTATTGTCAGGGTGGTACTGCATATTAGCTCAGTTTCAAGCATCATTGCCGCGATGATTTTGGGTGCCGCCGTTCTAGTCTCTACACAATTGTCAGATAGCCAGAGATGCCTACCCCCATCGAAATCAGAAATATGACAGATGCCGATCTGCAACCCATCCGCGTGTTGTTGGCGGAATCAGATCCAACAGAGAGCGATCGCCTCAAAGCTAATGTCGATCGCGTATTCCAAAGTGGTATCAAGATTGTCAAAACTTATGACCAACTGGTAGGAAGTGTGACGATCGAGCGACCGCATGTGGTGATTTTGGGCAAGATCGATCGCTCTAGTTACTCGGAGATCGCCCACGCATGTCACCAGATCCTACCGGATCTACCGATCGTGCTGCTCTCCTCACAAGGGATTATTATCGATTCTTTTCGCCAATTGGTCAAAACCTGTGGTCTGACAGAGGTGATTACTAGAGACTCAATGGATCTCGATCGGTTGTTGCAGACGATCGCGACAACTGTCAGATCGCAGTCACAGACTCAACGATTGGGAACGCCGACGGCTCAACCCAGTCGCCAGCATCTCGTCACTGAGCCGTTGGGAAAACCGCTCACAGCGACGATCCCACCGCCGCCTAGTGCGTTAGGACAAAGGGCGATCGCGGGACACATCATGCTTGCCGCATTGGCAGAGATTGTCAAGGTGAGCAACAACTACTTTGGGCCACTAGCGCAAGGTAATTACTGGCGCAAGGCACATACTCGGATCGTCAATGAATTTCCGTTTGTTGCCAACTGGTCGGCAGATCACTTCAGCAAAATTGATTGTACCGAGAGCGTCTTGGATCGGGAACTGACAGCCGAAGATATCCAGAGTTTGCGGATCTGGGTCGGGTTATTTATTGAAGAATGCGAACGAATTATTATTGACTATCGATCGATATTGCAAAATTCCGATCTCTCGCCACCCGCCCAAGACTTACTCACTACTACGTCCTAACCACCCACAACTAATCAACCATCTCATGGCAACAGTTACCATCACTATCGAAGGCAAGCAAGTGACAGCCACAGAAAACTCCACCTTGTTGTCGGTGTTCAAAGAGCATGATATCCTCGTCAACCAGATCTGTGGCGGGCAAGGGATGTGTGCTTCGTGCCATTTTTTCGTAGTAAACGGGTTGGAATCTTTGACTGCGCCCACACAGCAAGAGCAGATGACACTTCAGTTTACCAAGATCGATCGACCTGGGGCGAGGCTGGCTTGTCAAACTCGGGCGATCGGCGATGGGATCGTCATCGAGTTGCCGACCGGAACTTTTGTCGAGTCAGAGCAAGACTTGGAACAAAAGATCGGCAAAAAAGCCGCCAAAACACTGATCCACCCGCTGACGGGTGAGGTATTGGTAGAAGCAGGTAAGTTGGTATTGCGATCGGCTCTCGAAAAAATGAAAGCAGCAAGCGACAAGTTTACAGATTATTTAGCAAAAAAATAATCTCGATAGCAATAACGATCGACAACTTGGGATAACTATATACAGAAGGATACAGACGATCGGATCTGCGCTCAATTCTCACTGCGTTAGTTGTGGCAATCGACAATCATTACAGAGTTACCTTATGATCTCTCAAGAGCGAAACCAAATTTCACGAGATCCCCTCGTGCCGAGTCGCGCTACCCGCGATGCCTGTCACTACAGTCGTGCCAAGTTTTTCAACTTTGACACGGAACAGGGCAAGATTGAAGACTACCATCACCAGCGCAATCTCCTCGTCGGTGAAGACTTTATCGTCTCATTATTGAAAGGGCTAGAACACGAAGTTGGCGAAGCCGCTGGATGGCTGTGCTATCAGATTGGGTATGATTGGGGCAAACAGGATGCGGTACTGTTTCAGGCTTGGTTCAAGGAATTCTACAATCTGACGATCGAGACTACCAACTTGGCATTTGCGCTGGAAACTTGGTGGTGGCCCTTTACAGCCCAAGGCTGGGGCAAGTGGTCGCCCAATCTCAGTGGTCGCGAAAGTGGTTTTTTCTACATCGATCTGTATGACTCGGCAGTAGCCAAATCCTTGGGATATGTAGGCAAACCAGTCTGTCATCTGTATTCGGGATTGCTGGCTGGCTTCTTTAGCGTCGCTTTCAATCAGAATCTATGCAGTACTGAAATCCAGTGCTATGCAATGGGTAATGATTTTTGTCGATTTTTGGTCGGTTCGGAAGACCGGATTCAAGCCGCCGAATTTTGGATTACTACTGGAGCAAATGCGACCGAGATTGCCGAACGATTTGAAGCAGGCGAATTCCCCGTCGAACCCGAACTCGCGATTCTTCAAGGGAGAGGCTCCGCCAACGCTGCAAGTGTAGTATGAGTAACCGCAACCAACGTCGGAAAAGACATCCGTTTGTTCGATTTATTCGATCGGTTTTGAGGTTGATTCGGGCGATCCTCAAGCCCAAAAAACGCCTCTCTAGATCGCTCGATCGCCACGGTAGCCGGAGCAGCAGCTTCGAGCTTTTACCTCCCGATTTTCAGCAAGTCGCCCCCGATGTGCCGAGTGAAACTACGGCGATCTCGATCGCTACACCACTAGCAATCTCTACTCAAGCTTCCTCATTCGAGACGATTGGGGAATTATTCGATCGGGTACAGTGGCAGATGCTACCAACACCGATTGTAGTCAAAGTAGCGGCTCCTCCTCAAATTGTACGAACTAATTTAGCTAGTCCAAGTGGATTGTCGCTGGAGACAGTTGGGGAATTATTCGAGCGGGTCAAATGGCAGATTTCAACTCCAACTATCCAGGCAAAAGTTGCTAGTACTGGTAGAGTTGTGAGGACTCACGATGTTTCGCTAAATTGAAACTCGATGGCAGTCAGGCGCGATCTGCTCACCAAATATTTTGATAATTTAGATTTTCTTCATACAGAGCTAACACATGATTACATTATTAGAAGCATTAGTTGAAGGTGCCGATGGCACTTATGCCAGCAAGCAAGATCTTCGTAACCTGGAACATGCAATGTTTTCCTGGGCGGAGCGCAAAGAGGCATATTTGGCAGTCCAAACCAACGAAACATCAATCATCGATCGCGCGATGACATTGATGCAAGCAAGCAAAACTACTCCAAATGATAATGCGATCGATAAAGCGAGAATTGTCCGCTGTCGTCGCGATCTCACTTTGGCATTGAGATATTATGCGCTCGGAATGCTGTTGCAAGATGAGGAAATGTTGAAGGATCGGTTTCTGTATTGGCAGAAAAATGTCCTCCAAGCAATGGGTTTACATCATTATCATGGCGTTCAATTTGTATTCGAGTCAATTTGTACTGAGCTACCCAAAGAACAAGCTAACTTATTCAAGCCTTATTTCAAACTCGGCGAACAAACAATCATGTCCAATTAAAGTAAACAGTTGACAGTTGACAGTTGACAGCGATTCACCATCCACCATTCACTATCCACCATCCTTAATACATAACTCGATACTGGTAAAAGAGTAGTTTTCCAAATTATGACCACATCGACAATTTCCATTCCGGCAAATTGCTTTAATCCCAAAAGCTATGTCAAATCCCACCCTACATCGGGATTGTTATCAACTAGACATGGCGATCGGTTGATTGCTATCCCCGAAGTATTATTACGCAGTATCCCCAAAATTTTGCGAGTAGAAGCAGGCGAAGCTTCCTATCTAGCCCTCTATACTTTTGGCAACAACTGGGGCAAAACTTTTGGCGATCGCATGGTACAGGATATGGTCAAATATTATCGCCAGCCGCTATTGGAAACGATTTCCACGGAATTTTTTGCCAATGTCCAATCAGTGTGGGCAGTTCATGGTTTGGGTAGACCTGAGATCGATTTTAGACTTGCCAAACGCGGACTAGTAATCGTGACGATCGCTAATTCGGGGATTGCCAGCGGGATGACTGTTGAAGATACTCCTACCCACCGTTCCTTCAGTCTTGAAGCAGGTTTCCTCGCAGGTTGGTTCTCTACTCTAACTAGCCAAAAACTTGGAGCCTGTGCCACGAATTGGCAAGAAGCTCCCACCTCGATCCAGTTCCTAGTTGGGAGTGTGCCACACATCGAATCGATCGAACGCGCCCATCTCGATCGCGGGATGTTGACCCCCGATGCACTCAACTCGCTCTAGTCCCTCAGTTTGCTCCCACCCCACCATCACCCCACACCGATGCCTGTCACCGTTCTATTCTTACCCGATCGCATTACCGTTACCGCGCAACCAGGTGAGTCATTGCTCGATGTCGCCGAGCGCGGCGGTGTCTCGATTCCAACTGGTTGTCTCCGAGGTGCCTGTTATGCCTGTAAAGTAGCAATCGAAGGGCATGACAATCCCGTTCGGGCGTGTATTGCGACTGTCCCCAGCGACGAATTATCGATCGTCCATCGCTACATCGCTACCACCAATTAGACCTCGCACCATCCACCATTCACTGTCTCGTTGGCGTAGCCTCTCCCTCAGGAGAATCGCGCTAAACCGTCGGGGAACAAAGGCGGGAGCGAATCGCCATTCACCATCCACCATCCACCCACTACCCCAGATATCTAACTTCACACTAGGAGTAAGCCATCGATCGAGAGTATAATACTCATGAGTTTTTAGGCGATCGCCAGCTAGATATGACAGGCAGACTGATAGTTTTAACTGGACCTAGTGGTGTCGGCAAAGGGACACTACTCACAGCTCTCCTCGCACGGCATCCCGAACTATATTTGTCTGTCTCTGCGACCACCAGATCGCCCCGTGAAGGCGAGGTTGATGGCACTCACTACTATTTTTATCCCCGCGATCGCTTCGAGCGGGAGATCGCCGCTGGCGCACTTCTGGAGTGGGCGGAGTTTGCTGGGAATTATTATGGTACACCGATCGCCCCAGTACAAGCGCAACTCGATCGAGGACGATCGATCGTCCTCGAAATCGAGCTAGCTGGAGCCAGACAAGTTGCCAGCATCTTTCCTGATGCCTTACGGATTTTTATCCTCCCACCCGATCTTCAGACGCTCGAAACTCGGATTCGCGAACGCGGTACTGAAAGCGAAGCAGCGATCCTCAGCCGCTTGGAGCAGGCGCAAGTAGAAATAGCTGCCCAAGCTGAATTCGACTTCCAAGTTGTCAATGATGACTTTGAGATAGCTTTAGCAGAACTCGATCGGTTGGTGTCACCAATTTAAAGAGTTAACGCTATAGATCTTTTTGTACTAGCTACTCGATCTAATACCGCGTAGTTCCATCTGTTCCATAAAAAACTCTTCAAGCGAGGCGCGTCCTTGTTGGAGCGAGATCAATTCGGCATTCATCAAGCGCAAAGTAGCCATAAACTCTTGCGGGTCGCCATGCAGTTTTCCCGACCAAATATCATCACGATAATCGATATTATCGATCCAGCGATTGAGGATATCGCGATCGCCGCCGCTACCAGCGATATAATAATAGCGATCGCGATCGGTCAGTAATTCTGCTAAAGTTCCGCAGCAGATTAATTCGCCTTGGGCTAAGATCCCCACTCGATTGCAGATTTGTTCGACTTCAGCTAAGACATGACTATTGAAGAACACAGTCTTACCGCGATCGCCCAGGGAGACGATGATATCGCGCATCTGTTTTCTGCCTAGTGGATCGAGTCCAGACATCGGTTCGTCGAGGAAAACGAGTTCGGGGTCATTGATTAAAGCCTGAGCCATCCCGACCCGTTGTACCATCCCTTTGGAGTACTGACGGAGTTGTTTTTTCTTGGCGGCTGACTGAGCCAAACCCACTAGTTCGAGTAAGGCGGGAATGCGTTGTTTCTGGATCGATCGCGGTATTTCAAATAGTCCGGCGGTGTATTCAAGCAACTCCCAACCTGTCAGAAAGTCGTAGAAGTAGGGGTTCTCTGGGAGATAGCCGATATGTTGTTTGATCGAGCGATCGCCCAATGGTTTGCCGAGCAATAATCCCTTGCCACTAGTTGGTTTGACAATTCCTAGCAAGGTCTTGAGGAGCGTAGTTTTGCCCGCACCATTCAAGCCCAACAGCCCAAAAGTTTCACCGCGTTCGACTTGCAATGTACATTGTTTTAATGATTCAACCTTGCGATTGAGCCAAAATCCGGTGCGGTAGACTTTGCCTAGTCGATCGGTCTCGATCGCGGATGCGATCGTGTAAGTCGGTGCCGCTCGATCTAATACTTGAGTAGTGATAGTCATAATTATCGGGGTCGGGGTAGAGAGGATCGATCGGAGCCAAGTGTCGAGCAATGCGCGCATCTGGTGCGGTATGGAGCCAAAATCGCTCTCGCAAAAAACCGATCGCCTCTCTACTTTATCCTGTGCCGAATCCTTCGTAAATGAAGTCAGCTAAATACTCAATGCTGCTTTGATTTGAGCGAGGGCGGATGCCTCTGCGGGGCTGACTTTGGGATCTCCCGAACCAAATAATCCGCTCCCTGCCGCGCTGGCAACTGCTTCGGCACAAGCATAGATAAATTGTTTGAATTCGGTAATTTCTTGAGGTGTTGCTTTGGTACCGATTGTCGCGATCGCCCGATCTACAGCCGATATCGATTTGGTGATGACGGCGCCAGACTCGATATCAGCGGCGGTGACATCTGGTTTACTGCGGTGGATCTTGCCACTAGTTAGCACTGCTTCGGAAAATGTAGCTTGGACGATCGAGTTATTGGGATACTTTTTGGCAGCACCAGCGAGTTCTTTGGACAGGGTGACGGCTTCGATCGCAGTGGAAACAATGCCCATATCTGCCAGTGCGACTGCCATCCCGATCGACATCGGAGCTTGCGCGATCGTGTTGAGTTCTTCAGGAGTATATGTCATGGTAATTTTTGATTGGGTTGCTCAGACTGAGTGTATTTTAACAGTTTCAAGTTATTTACACCGGATTGTCTAGCGGTGATGCCAGCGCAAAGTCAGCAGCAACTAAGTTCATTTGTACCTGTATTTGCATAATTGAGTATAATATCTAGATATAATATAGTAGATGTCCTTGGTGCCAAGGTCGGGAGCTACGAGCTGAAAATGTTGGCTAGATCGTCTAACGATCGCGTTGACTAATAATTGAGATAATGGGGTAAATTATTCATCTCCCATCTGACATGGCAATCATCTCCTCAAAACAGCCAGCATCTGATGCCGAACAGCCGCCCAAACAGAGGAAGAAAAGTAGCAATAAACCATCTCTCCCCATGCAGTTAGCCACTGTTGACTCAGAAATACTCCAAGCCGATCTCACCAATCCTGAAGAAAAGATCCAGGAAGAAAGTCTCAGACCGAGTAGTATCCGCGAATATATCGGTCAAAAAGATCTCAAAGGCGTCCTCGATATCGCCATTCAAGCTGCCAAAGTCCGTCATGAATCCTTGGATCATTTGCTCTTGTATGGGCCGCCAGGACTGGGTAAAACGACGATGGCGTTGATATTGGCGTCGGAAATGGGCGTAAATTGCAAGATTACGGCAGCTCCAGCACTGGAGCGTACCCGCGATATCTATGGGATCTTGATGCGATTGCAGCCTGGTGATATTTTATTTATCGATGAGATTCATCGTTTACCGCGTGTCACTGAAGAGATCCTCTATCCAGCGATGGAAGATTTTCGGCTAGATATCACACAGGGACAAAATGCAACGGCGAAGATGCGGAGTATTGCGCTACCCAGATTTACGCTGGTAGGCGCAACCACCAAGATCGGTTCGCTGACAGCTCCATTACGCGATCGCTTTGGACTGGTGCAAAAGCTCCGCTTTTATGAGGTGGACGAATTGACACTTATCGTCCAACGGACGGCAGATATTTTGCAAACTTCAGTCACATTCGAGGGTGCGGCGGAAATCGCCAGACGATCGCGCGGGACGCCTCGGATTGCCAATCGCTTGCTCAAGCGGGTGCGGGATTACGCGCAGGTGAAAGGGTGCGCTCAGATCGACGGGGCGATCGCTAGTGCCGCGATGGAGATCTATAATGTCGATCCGCTGGGATTGGATTGGGTCGATCGCTTGTTGCTCACCACGATGACGGAGCAGTTCAATGGTGGCCCAGTGGGCTTGGACGCGCTAGCGGCATCTACAGGCGAAGATCGTCAGACGATCGAGGAAGTATACGAGCCGTATCTATTGCAAATCGGCTACCTCCAACGGACGCCACGGGGGCGGGTAGTAACGGCGGCGGCGCGGCGGCATTTGGGATTGACAGGGGGCGATAGTAGCGCACAGTTGTCCTTCCTAGAGGAATAGACCTCCGGCGAACATGCCAAACATCGCGGTAGTATAGCATCACAGACTTGGCGGTTGCTATACCTGCGGCTTTGAAGAGATCGCGAATTTCTTCAAAGCAGGTGCGATCGGACATATCGATAGCTCTTGCGAACTACATTTAGCAATGAGTAAGGAATACGTAATTTTAATGGTCGGATAATGGGGCAATATAGCCAATAATAAGCTTGTTTTAAGTGCCGCCATTTGGGGCAGGTGCCGGGATGCAAAAAGTCAGAGACATCTACGACGTAGCCCTTGCCTTCAAACATCATCACATTCCGTCCATGCACATCAAAGGGATTGAGTCCTTGAGCACGCGCATAATCCAAGGCGCGATCGATATCTTGAATGACTTGCTCTGGGATACTTAATCCCTGTTGCACGCTGTCATACAGAGTGGCTCCATCCAGCCGTTTGAGGACTAGGAAATTTGCGCCAGCATACAGACATTCCGAGAAAGCTGGGTGAGCACCGAGCCGCCGATAAACCTCGGTTTCTTCTTCAAAACCAGCCAAGCCAGGAGCATAGATTTTGACCACTTGCTGGGGATAGTCGGGATGAGCAAATACTGCTGCATAATTGCCAGCACCCAAGAGCTGCCAAGGAATTGGTACTTGCTCGACTACTACCGGATTATGAGTAGAACTACTTTTGAGGTGAATCTGGGTTAATAGTTCTCGGTCGATACATTGGATAAGTTGACTCAACAACGATCGATCGAACTCTGGACTTTCCGCTCCGCTGATGTGAGGTGGGCGCATGGTCATGGTCGCTACTCCTGCTGTAATTGGATAGATTAAGTTCGCACCTACTGGGACGAGCGATTGAGTTTGTTAATCATTAGTGGTTGATTTTAGTCGCAATCTGAAAAACAGCAAGATACGAGAGTGGGATCTGGCGATCGTCATTTTGTGATAATACTATTCGCAGTCTTGCTAATAGCTCGGATCTGTCTGCTGGAGATAAGGCAATACAAGGTGAATAGGTAGTCAAAAGTCCGAGATAATCATCGATCGAATAATTAACTTCGATCGCTCGGTATTCTTGATGTAGGTCTGTAAATAGTCCAGAATCGATCGCCGATCTAGCAATCGTACTCACCTCACTTAATTGAGTTTCTGGCTCTTTGTATGTGGCAAAAGTCGGTAAATATCGCTCGAATACTTCAGCTAAATTGTCAAAAATATCAATCGGTGGCTGCATCCCCGTATTCCACAATAATATGAGCTTACCGCCAGCTTTGAGCAGCGATGCGGCTTTGAGATGTTTGTCTGCTGGGGCGACCCAATGCCAAGAAGTTGCTGCAATAATGGCATCGAATGAGCGATCTGCTGGCTCCCATTCTTCAAAATTACTGTTAATAATTTCGACATGGGGATAGACAGCCGTCTGTTGACGAGCGATCTCACTCGCCTCTACACTTGGCTCTAAAGCAACTACTGAAAATCCTCTTTGAGCTAACGATATCGTCGCTGTACCTGGGCCACAACCGACTTCTAAAATCTTCCCATTTCCAGGTATTTTGGCAACTTCGACAACACGATCCAACAATTGTACTGAATACTTTGGTCTGACGCGATCGTAAGTTGCGGCGACAGCATTATACCAGTTATGGCGTTGGTGTGACTCTGGAGTAAATGTTTGATACCAGTTGATGCTTGCTTCAGAATTTGACATGGTAGCTACATCGATATTCATTTTGGTTGACTGTCTAGAAGGTGACAATCATTCGATCGAGTGATGTCACTGGGGGCGATTTGCTTCACACTAGACCTAACAGTTAATTACCCTGAATATTTGAATATGAAAACTAGTAGTAATAGTCACGCTTCCGAACTCAATCCTCCCGAAAATATTACCCCATCGATTGGCACAACTATTAATGGGATTCTGATCTTGCTCCCATTGACTCTAGTACTCGTCGGCTTATTTTCTCATGTGATTAATCCCTAGTTTTGATAAAATAGTTACCATATTTGTAGCTGAAAATTGTTCCTAAATATCCCCGACTGCTTGCCAAAAATCGGGGATAGATATCGCATTATAAGGGGCGATAAGCTCTGTAGTTGATACTGGGGAAAATATTGTCCATCGTCTCGACTTTTTCCAACCAGCCACTATCAACCTTTCGCGCTTGGAGTTCGTCATACAGTTTGTGGAAGCGGACTAGATGCGATCGCGTACGGCGAATAGCATAAGGTACCATCGTCCCCGTGCGCATGATAAATGCCCAGTCCGAAGATTGCGCTAGTAACAATTCCCGTGCGGCTTGATTGAGCGCGCGCCACTGCAATTCATCCTCTGGCTCCATCCGTGCCAATTCGATCATCCGTTCGGCACCTTTGTGGAGGTGTGGATACACCCATGCATTAGTCTCATTCAACCAGTATTCGTGGAAACCCTTGTAACCCCAGCTTGACTGGGACGGACGGCATACTTGTTGCGTCGGTTCGGCGCGAAGGTAGTCCGCCAAGTGCGTCATCTGGTAGGTTTGTTGATCGTACCAAGATTTGCGGAAGAAGAAATCGATGAACCACGGTCCCTCATACCACCAGTGACCAAATAATTCGGCATCGTAGGGCGAGACAATCAGCGGCGGACGCGGCATCATCCCCGCGAGATTACCGACCTGTTGCTGGCGATTGTACATGAAGTTCTGAGCGTGATCGGCAGCTTTTTCCTTCGCCCAATAGGGATCGTAGAGAGCCTTTTCGCCACCAGTCTTCGAGGTGATCTTGTGATACTTGATCCCGATATTTTTGCGTTGACCGTTGGGCATGATGTACGGCTTGATATAGTCGTAATCCGCATCCCAACCTAGATCTTTATAAAATTCCCGATATTCTGGTGCGCCTGGATAGCCCACCATCGACGACCATACTTGTTGCGAAGACTCTTGATCGCGTCCGAAGGCTGCGACCCCAGTTTCGGTAAAGATCGGTGCGTAGTTGCCAAATCGCGGACGGGGACGGGCGTACATAATCCCATGTCCATCCATCAGGAAATAGCGCAAGCCAGCATCCGCCAGCATCCGCTCCAAGCCTTCATAATAAGCACATTCTGGCAGCCAAATCCCCTTGGGAGCGCGACCGAAATTTTCTTCATAATGTTCGCACGCGACGCGAATTTGTGCCCACACTGCCTCGGGGTACATTTTCATCAGTGGCAAATAACCGTGAGTCGCGCCACAGGTGATGATTTCCAGATTATTGCTATCTAGAAATCCTTTGAAAGCACCGATCAGATCGCGATCGTGTCGTTCCCAAGTTTTGCGAATTGCCGCAAATTCGCTGACATAATACTCGGCTAGATACTTGATATGTCCATTGTGCTCGTTGCTGTCAATCTCTTTGTGGGCTAATTCTTCTAACTTGGCGAGATGCTCGTCATAGCGATCTTGGAGCAAGGGATCGCGCAGCATCGACACCAATGGCGGCGTCATGCTCATGGTGATTTTAAAATCGATCCCATCCCGTTTTAATCCCTCAAAAACGTGGAGTAGGGGAATATATGTTTCGGTGATGGCTTCGTACAGCCATTCTTCTTCGAGCACAAAATCGCTCTCAGGATGGCGGACAAAGGGGAGATGAGCGTGTAATACCAACGCAACATAACCGAGCGGAGTACTCATAGGGATAGCATGTGGGAACAGGAAATGGCAGATAGCAAGACACTATCGTTAATCTTATTTTAAGCTTTGCGTCCTCTTTTGTTTGTTACTTGTTATTTATTCTTGGTACAACGCTCCAATCCGATCCCCACTAACCCCATCTCCGCGCTCTCCCCCATCTCCGCGCCCTCTGCGTCCCAGCATTACAATTTTTTAACTAATATTAATTTTTTGTTAAGAAAACGTAAAATCCAGTCATACTAAAGCCTAGTCAAATTTCAAGACTCCGAATACCAAACTTAGCTGTCGATGTTGTTGCGGTGGCGGGTGCTAGTGCCAAGCGGAGTCAAGGTAAGCCCAGTAAATGAATGTCAGATCGCTATCCACTCAGTAATTCATCGAGATCGTTACAGTTGTTGCTGTTTCTGGACGAGCGGATGACTAGTTACATCCACAATCAAGAAATCCGTGACAAGTTAGAAGTGCTCAGAGCCGAACATGCGTTCGAGCTACAAGTAGTCGATGTGGGCAAACAGCCCGATCTGGCGGAACACTATCGCGTAATTGCCACCCCCGCACTGCTCAAGCTCTATCCGACTCCTCGCCAGATCTTGGCGGGGAGCAACCTCAGCGATCAGATCGATAATTGGTGGGAACGATGGCAAGAGGAGCTAATTGCTAGCGAAGATGATGCTGATGCTGGTACGGTAAACGCAGATCCGCAAGCAACCAAGCAGATCTTATTGAGTGAGTCGATCGGGTATGTGAGTAAATCGATCGCACTCACTGACGAAATTTTTAAACTCAAACAAGAAAAAGCCGCATTACTCGATCGCTTGCAGTTACAAGATCGCGCGATGTCCGTACTGGCACACGATCTCCGCAATCCGCTCACCGCTGCCGCTCTCGCCTTGGGAACGCTCGAAATTATCCACAATCCCGCTGATTATCGTGCCAACTTGCTCGAACCCGCCCAGATTGCCAAATTGATCGAACGCGCGCGGACTCAGCTCCAATCGATCGATCGCCTAGTCACAGACATCCTCCAACCGCTAGCCACCAATACCAATGAAGTCGATTTGCGCCCCCAAAAACTCGATCTTAACGACCTAGTTTCTGGCGTAATTTCTCAGCTCGATCTGCAATTTCAAGCCAAATCACACACGATCGCGATCGATATCCCGCTGGATATTCCCTGTGTTTATGGCGATCCCGATAAGCTGCGGCAGGTGATGACCAACTTGTTGGACAATGCGATCAAATATACGCCCGATCGCGGTCACATCCGCGTCAGTGCCCTCCACCGCACCGCTCAAACCATTCAAGTCACGATCGCTGATAATGGACTAGGCATCCCCAAGGAAAATCACCAGCATATTTTCCAAGATCGCCACAGACTCGATCGCGATCTGCGCCAATCTGGCTATGGGATCGGTTTGGCAGTGTGTCAACAGATCGTGCGCGCTCATTATGGTCAAATCTGGGTGGAATCGTCGCTGGGGAAGGGAAGTGTGTTTAATTTTACATTGTTGGTGTATCGGGGTTAGGGGTTGGTGCGATCTAGATTAGTTAGAGAGTTGCCGATCGAGCAACCCATCCACCATCCACTTTTACTGCACCAAGCGATGAATCTTCCCATAGGGAATATAAGAACCGCCACTAGCAATTTCCTCGACAGAATCAACCACAAACAACATCCCTTCCTCTCGAATATTACGGGGAAAACGGATATTAAAATCGGGATTATAACCATCGGAAACTACGCGAGCGCGGAGCTTACTTTTATCTTTCACGCATTGAATCAACACGCCATTACCCACGCTAGTAATGGTTGGGAGATCTGCTGCCGAACCGATCGCATTTGCCGCAGTTTTCTTGGGCGTACTGGCTGGGTGGCGCGTCGCGGTGTGGGCTTGACGACGTTGTTGACCTGGCAAAACTAGCTCGCGAATGGTACCGTTGACGCGATAAAATGTGCCGTCGGTGGAGAGTGTCACCTCATCGACAACATATCGGACATCTGGTTCGCGGATGCTGCGGGGAAACTGGACATTGAGGCTAGCATCGTAGCCCTCGGAGAGGACGCGCACGCGCAATTTGCCACCTTCACGCAGACATTCGACGAGGACACCACTGTCGGCACTGGTAGTGGCTTCGAGGCTAGCAGCGGAACCAGATGTGACACCGCGTAGTTTGAGATCGTCGCGATCGCGAGATTGGGCTTGATATGCCTGATCGCGCATCTCCTTACGGATGGCGGGATTGAACTGACGCCGATCGAGTTGTTGGGCGTAGTGTTCGAGTTGGGAGATTTCTTCGAGGACTTTAAATGACTCGATCGCCAAGAGGCGTTTGATGTCGGCAATGGCGGTATTGAGTCGCTCGACTGCGGTGGTAAAGTCGCCACGATCTGCTAAGGCGATCGCTTGTTCTTTGACGCTAGCGATCCGATATTTACTCAGTTGTTCGACTGTCTGCGGAGTTGGTGCGGCACTCTGCGCGACTGCGGCAACATCGACTCTGGCTGATACTGATAGGCGATCGCTAAATGATTTTATCGCTTGGTTTTCGATGCCCTGATAACTGTAGCTCACCTGGGCGAGGGGGATTTCCCCTGGTGTCGTCCGAGCGGCAGTGGTAACAGCGATCGCCAGTTGTCGCGATTCATTGCTATAGATATCTCCCAAATAGACCGTGATGCCCTCTCCCTGGACTTGAGAGCGGTAGTTATTGAGTATTGCTCCGAATTTGACCCCTGCCGTCGGTATCAACGTCACGGTGAGATTTTGACCGACTACAGCGAGTAAGGTTTCTAGCTCGATCCGAAATACCTCAGTGGCATCGTCGGGTGACTGGATAAAGTAAAAATTGCCCTCGCCAGCATTGGCAATCCCAATCAATAAGTCTTCATTGAAATTGCTCCCAAAGCCCAAAGTCGTCGTAATAATTCCGGCTGCTGCTTGAGTTTTGGCAGTATTAATCAGGATCTGCGGATCGGTGATGCCGCGATTTGCCTGTCCGTCAGTGAGTAATAAGACGCGATTCAACCTATCGGGTGACTGCTGCGATGTGATTTGTTCGCAAGCTAGCAACCACCCACCGCTGAGATTGGTACAACCACCCGCCTGAATATTGCCAATTAACTGTTTAATTGCGGCGCGATCGATCGCTGGTTGGTGGGGTAAGATGAGTTTGGCGGTATCGTCATAGATAACCACGGAGAGATAATCTTCAGGTGTGAGCCTGTCAACTAATTGCTGTGCAGCTTGGACTGCATACCGCAACGGATTACCACCCATCGAACCAGATCGATCGATCGCCAAGCTAAGATTGAGCGGGCGACGCGTCGCGAGTTGGACAGTCTGGGCGGCATTAAAATCGATTAATAAGTCTACCGCGATCGACTCGCCTACAGCGACAATGGGCTGACTCAGAGCATAAGTAACTTGCATATTTTATGACCATTCTGATGATGGATATCCGATCTATTCTGCCCATAGATCGACTTTTAATAACTACTACTGGCTCGACCGGACTTTTAGCTGTTTATCATTGTAAATGTATTCGTTGACGATCGATAGTTTGTCGATCGACTCGGCTAATCTTCATCTGGATCGATACCCAACGATCGTAATTTAGCAGCTAATTTGTTCGATCGATCTCGTTCTCGCTCGACTTGTATTTGCCCTTCTTTTATTTGTTCTGCTGGTGTGGGATAACGGCGATTGTCTTCTGTATACCAATACAGCCAATCTCGCGTTAAGCCACTATAATCGCCACGCTCACAACCGATACCCAAACCAATTTCCGGCATCCAAAATGGGTTACTATCTTGCAATTCATATCGCCCATTTACAAGTTTATGAACTTCTAATTTTGGCTGACGTCGCCGCTTAGAATTATAAATGACATAGTACAAGACTGCCATCTTGGCATATTCATCGAGCTTGTTGGTATATTCTCGACCAGGAGTAGCCGAAACTACTTCCAGCACAAAGCTGGGTACG
Organism: Chamaesiphon sp.; assembly: GCF_041738855.1. Lineage (GTDB taxonomy): Bacteria > Cyanobacteriota > Cyanobacteriia > Cyanobacteriales > Chamaesiphonaceae > Chamaesiphon. The sequence continues at coordinate 87,706 of NZ_JBGSPA010000191.1, forward strand.
ACATGTTCTTCCCACAATACATAACTGGGACGTAACTCTTCATCGTAAAATCTTTCTACACCCAAGCTGAGGAATCCATCAGGCACAATCGGTGGTTGCTCTGGATGATAATAAATCCCCATATCAATTCCAAAAAACCAATCCATTCGCTCTGCCCATAAAATCTGTAAAATTGATTTGAGCAAGCCAGGTATGAGTTCTTGGAGTTCATTATCCACTGGAGTATCATCAGAGCAGGGTAATTCGTCTGCGGTGGGGAGGTATCTGGGTAGTTCGTACTGGAACATGGCTACTATACCAAAAGATCTATAGTTATTTTACTCGTTCGATCTATCAATGACGATGCTTGTGAGAGCATTGGGTTTCACTCTTTTAAAAGCTTGACTAATTAGTAGATAAGCTCGATGATTCAATGGTAGGAAAACTATCAAAATTCCGATGTACCCAGTCCATTCCAACTTCATTATTTAATTTTATCTTTTGCGGCGCATTAGGATAAATCTTACCTAAAATCTCAGCGTCCTGCTCCACCACTACTTTCACAACATCTAAAAAGTTCTTACCTATCAGCTTAAATAGAGGATTCTTAGGTTGACCGAACAATAATACATAAGTTCGAGTTCTCTCTTCTGACTCTGGTACGAATAAGTGGCACTGAGCTACCGTTCCAACTGGGAGATCGTTATGAAAAATCACTAAATAAGGAAAGTAATTTTCTAAATGTGCCGACAACACTTTCGGCATCATAAATAAAGCTGGGTTCTTGATTTTCTCCTGAAGACTATTCGGTGCAGTTGGCATATCATAATAAGCATGAGAATGATGCCCCTCATCGATAAATCGATCGAACTGTACCTCTGTAATTTTAAACATCTCGCGATGAGTACCATTCTGGTGATTGTAATCGTGCATATTTAATAACATCGAGCGCAAGTCTGTCTCAACGCTACAATCTCCTGTATGACCCACAAGATCGTAACTAGCCGCAATTTCATTTAGAATATTTGGAATCGGTATTTTTGGTTCGCAGCCGCCATAAGACCAAATAAAGTCGCCTTGCATAATCAACTCTAATGGTGCTAACTGCGGTAATGTTTGCTTATTAGAACCAGGTAAAATCGTACATCCTTTTGCATCAAATTCCAGTGCATGAAATGGACAAACTACCGTACTAGTAACATCCGATTTCACTTCACACCAACCCGCCGACAACATCGCACCCATGTGTGGACACATATTTTCGAGCGCATTGATATTTTCCTGGCGATCTTTCCACAATACATAATCTTTGCCATAGAGCGATACTTTGTGAGGTTTATTGACTGTTAGCATAGATTTGTGAGCCAGCAGCCAGGGTGAGCCTTGGAGCATGTTCATAGTTTAGGAGATAGTGAATAGTGAATAGGGGGTAGAGGGTAGAGGATAGGGAACGCAGGTTAGCACCGATAACCGTCTTGTTTCGCTTAATCTGGAGGTTTCCTCCAGATCGCGAACCGCTAATCCGGCGAATCCTGTAAATTTCTAAATCCTGATGGAACGTCGATATCACAATTTTATGAATAAATCCTCACAAATGTCAAGTAAGAATTCGCTGCGCCGTCAACCCAAGCAGCAACGGGGACGACAGCGAGTAGCCACCATCCTCACCGCAGCAGCAGAAGTCTTTGCTGAGGTGGGTTATGCCGCCGCCAGCACCCAGCAAATAGCCGATCGAGCCGACTGCGGTATTGGCTCGATCTATCAATTTTTCCCTGACAAATTGGCGATCTTTCACGCTCTAGAAGCCGAGCACATGGAGCAAGTGGCGATCGTCAATACCAGACTCCTCACCAAAGATGTCCACCGTCCCCTCGCCCAAACGATCGATGAAATGGTCGATACTCATGCCGAGTACTTCGAGCATCCGATCCACAAGATTGTTTACCTACAGTACTTTCTTGCCCCGATCCCAGGACTATTTGTCCTATTTGACGATAAGTTCGATCGGATGATAATCGACCAATTCGCCAATATCTGCCAACAGCGCAACCCCGATCTCAGTCGAGAAAACAGCGAACTGATTGCTGAAGTCTTTCATCGCACTTACAATGGCTTGTTCCTAACTGCCCTTAAAAGCGATCGCGAACATCGGCAAAAGCTATATTCGGAGCTAAAAAAATTACTCTGTGCGTATCTCAGCCCCTACATCGGTGACGATCTATTAATGCACAGCAATGTAATGATATGTGGACATTGCCGTAGCGATCGAGTAGCAAAGAATGGACATCGACATGGCAAGCAACGTTATATTTGCAAGGCTTGTGGCAAACAATTCGCTGATGGATACAGTCAGCGCGGCTATCCTCCAGAAGTTAAGCAGCAATGTCTGACACTGCATCAGCAGGGAATGAGCTTCCGCGAGATCGAACGGCAAACTGGAGTCTCACATAACACCGTAATTAATTGGGTGGCGGCGGCGGGTTGATTCTGTTCGAGCAGCTAGATATGTGCGATCGCGAATATCGTATTAGTAGCAAAAAAATAGACGTTTTGCCCCTTTCTAAATACTCTACATACCAGCCTATTTGTGGTTTGATACCATTGTCAAATCCGGTAAAACTTGTTTTGCCGTGAATGATATAGTCTGGAGTTTGTTCGACGATTATTATCCCTTTGACGATCGCGATCGATCGCTTAATTGCTTCCTTCATATTGAGATCCCGATTCTATTCCAAGTCAAAATTGCTAGTTCATCACGCACAACTTTAATTTCGAGTTCGTTTTTACTGTAGTTTGGGTTGAAGAATGAAACCCAACACCCAACAATGCCGATACTTGTAGCGTTGGGTGGAGCAGAGCAGAACCCAACCTACGATCTCCTTTTAAATTAGCGATTGGTTTGATGATGGAATCTGATAATTAAGCTATCGAGCGAGCTACGAGGTGATGCTCTGCTTTAAGTTAGCAGATTTTGCTAATTCTTATAAATATAGCCCCGACTGATTAGATAAGTCGGGGCTATATTTATCGATCGATTGCAGTTAAATCGTAAAATTACGCATCATCTAATGCTGCAATCCCAGGGAGAATTTTGCCTTCTAGTAATTCTAATGAAGCACCACCACCTGTCGAAATGTGGCTCATTTGGTCTGCTAAACCAACTTGTTCGACTGCGGCAACTGAGTCACCACCACCGATGATTGTGATTGCGCCAGTTTTGGAGATTTCGGCTAAAGTGTGGGCGATGCCTTCGGTACCAGCGGCGAATTTAGCAAATTCAAATACACCCATCGGGCCGTTCCAAATTACAGTCTTACAATCAGCTAAAGCGGCTTGGAAAACTTTGAGTGAATCGGGGCCGATATCTAAGCCCATCCAACCATCGGGGATATTATTGATATCGACGATTTGGGAGTTGGCATCGGGGGAGAAGCTATCGGCAACTACTACGTCTGTGGGTAATAACAGCTCGACACCGCGCTCTTTTGCTTTGGCTTCCAGCGCACGAGCTAATTCTAATTTGTCTTCTTCGACCAAGGATTTACCAACATTCAAACCCCGCGCTTTGTAGAAGGTGAAAATCATCCCACCACCGAGGAATAATTTGTCGCACTTGTCGAGGAGGGTTTCAATGACACCGATTTTACTCGATACTTTGGAACCACCGACGATCGCGGCTAATGGTTTTTGAGGTTTTTCGATCGCGTTTTGGAGATATTCTAGTTCTTTCTCGATCAGATATCCGGCAACGGCAGGACTCAGGTATTTAGTGACGCCTTCAGTGGAAGCATGGGCGCGGTGGGCGGTACCGAACGCATCATTGACATACAAGTCCGCATTAGCCGCCAATTTCTTGGCAAACTCAGGATCGTTCTGCTCTTCTTCGGGGTAGAAGCGGACGTTTTCGAGGAGGGCAACTTGTCCATTTGCCATCGCGGCGATTTGGCTGGCGACTTCATCGCCGATGCAGTCATTGCATTTGACCACATCTTGTCCTAGTAGCTCCGATAACCGCTGGGCAACTGGCGTCAAGCGCAATTTTTCATCGACGCCTTTGGGACGACCGAAGTGGCTGCTGAGGATGACTTTGGCACCTTTGCTAGTCAGGTCTTGGATGGTGGGAAGTGCGGCGCGAATCCGGGTATCATCGGTGATGTTGCCAGCATCATCGACAGGGACGTTGAAGTCGGCACGGACGAGGACGCGCTTCCCTGTGAGATCGGCAGCGGACAAACTAGAAATAGACTTCTTGGGCATTGGTTAAACTCCTGAAACTTGTATATTGTGGTTAATTTTTATCTCGATTTTAAAGCTGAGAAAATTATTAATACTGATTTGTGCTGTATTAAAGACAACATTTAGCTCTGCCGTTCTCAATTCTACCGGAAAACCCGTGTAGATTTGTTACCAATCGCGATCGAGTTGAAGCTAGCGATCGAGAATAAGATCGTCGGAGGATAAACGTCGCGATTAGTTAGCCTCAGTGTATGTTTAACAAAATTCTATTTCCGATCGATCGCTCTCGCGAAGCCCATGAAGCGATTGCGGTCGCGATCGATCTGGTGCAAAAGTATCAGAGTCAGTTGATCTTGCTATCTGTCGTCGAGACACCAGATCTCGATGCCGAGGTGCTCGAAGATCCGGTGATGCAGTCTCCCGATGCTGTCGATAAGCTGCTGCATTCGGCACAAGAATTATTTGCAAAGCGTGGCATCAAGTCGGAAATCATCCAACGCGAGGGTAAGCCAGCGTTTACGATCTGCGATGTCGCCGATGAACTCAATGTCGATCTGATCGTGATGGGCAGTCGAGGCAATGGTTTGGATTTGGAGCATGTCTCGGAAAGTGTCGCTAGTCGGACGATCGATTTGGCTCCTTGTCCAGTGCTGATCGTGCCATAAGTTGGCTCCCTGTCCAGTGTCGATCGTTCCTTAGATGTGAGGCTTACTAAAATCAGACTGAATATGTGCAGCAACTTAAAGTAAGTTCGAGATCGTGCAGCCCAGTAACTACTCTCTTCCCACCCAATCGATAGACAACCTTCCATTCACCATTCACCATCCACCATCCACCCACTCCCCCAGAGAGCCAATTTGACACTAGTAAGAGACTATCTCTAAAGAACTGTGAAGTAAACAGTAGCTACTAACTTTTATTAACGTAATAATTGTAGAGATTTCACTTAATAGGCATTCGATCGTGCTGGGTATGTATGCAGATATTTAATGGCAGACAAAAGACCGAGCTAAGTACCCATGATAAAATCCTCAAAGCCGCTCAAAAGCTGTTTGCGCGCAATGGTTATGATGGGACTACTACTAAAGAATTAGCCGAAAAAGCAGGGATTGCGGAAGGGACTTTATTTCGTCATTTTACTAACAAAAAAGCAATCTTGGTCGAAGTGGCAACCAATGGCTGGATCGAATTATTGACAGATTTGTTAACAGAATTGAGCGAGATGGCGAGCTATGAAGCGATCTCGCAAGTGATGTACAAGCGGATGCTACGGTTGGGAGAAAACTATGACATGATGCGCGTCTGTTTTATGGAAGTCCAATCCCATCCAGATTTACGCGATCGCATTCAGTCCGAAGTGATTGAAAAAATGACTGATGTGGCGGAAGCATTTTTTCAGACAGCGATGGAGCGGGGTGTCTATCGGCAGATGAATCCGCGCGTCATCGCGCAGGTATTTTTAGGGATGTTTGTAGTGGCGGGATTTAGTCACGAAACGATCGCGCAACCAGGTGCTAGTCCACTGGAAATGAAGGAGATGGCGGAAGGATTAGCAGATATATTTTTGAATGGGGTATTAGCTAAAAAATAGTAAATTATGATGTGAGCTGACTGTAAAAATGAAAACTCATCACCGCCTAATTATTAGTATTGTTGCTTTATCTGTCGGCATCTTTTTGATTTTCAGCGGGAGCTTTGAGCCAGAGGAATTATTTAGCACATTGAATATTCCACGTTCGGCGGGCAAATACATGGCATTTGCGGGGATGGGGATGACTGGTGTCAGTAGCTGGCAATTGTTGACATTGTTACAAAATCGGCAGCGGACGTGGCAGGATTTAGTTGATTGGGCACAGCAGGAGCGTAGTCAGGCGATAGTGGTGGGAGTATCGTCCATGGCGATCGGGATGATTGTCGCATTTGCACTACTATGGTCTGTAATTAGCACGCTTCAGAGCGGCAGTCGGATGACAATTAGACCAGTGCCAATTGGCGGAGGGATCGCGATCGGTTGTGTGCTAGTTTGGCTAGGAGCGATGTTAATTAAAGTAGCGATCTCAGGAAATTCAAATTCTCACTAAAACCTAAAACCTAGATAATTTGTATGGTGGGCACTGCCCACCATCTAGATTTCAGCCCTGATATAAGTGGCTGGACGCAAATATTTGTTAGATAAAAATTGCGTCAACCTTAGGTGGTGGGCAGTGCCCACCCTACCTCTAAAGCCTAAAGCCTAAAGCCTAAAACCTAAAGCCTAAAGCCTAAAGCCTAAAGCCTAAAGCCTAACTCCTGAGCTTGTCCGATCCAGTTCTGGACTTGGGCGAGATCTGGGCAGAGATCGCGGCGTTGGAGGGTGGCGACATGAAGCTTGAGGATTTGTTGATGGATTTTGTGAGCGGGCATTTGGGCTAATTGTTTGACAGAGATGATGCCTGTATGGATCAGCAAACCGTTGTATTGACAACCGATGCCAGGGATTCTGGCTAAGTCGGCTAAGGCAACTAATTTGTTGACGTATTGGATTTTGGTACCCAGACTAATGGCTAATTGTTGTTTAGTTGCAGCATCGGGTGCAACTGTCAATAATTGGCTGGTGGTGGTGATACCTAGCTCGATCAATAAAGCTTGCTCGGTATCATTTAATCCAGGTAAATCGCCGATCGACCAATCGCAAATCATGAGCAGGAGGGTGATAGAGTAAGCGAGCGATCGAGAACTAGCTAAGATAGTAAGTATTCAAGTAAATATCCACGATCGAATACTAATGGACTTTACCAGTATTGTTTTGGTTCAGATTGCGATGTTTTACTGTGTGGCGATGTTGTTGCCGACGTCCCGGAGTAATACCAGCCTGAAGATTTCGGCGGTGGTGGTGCTGATTATCTTATCTATGAGTTGGTACTATCAGCCCGAGCGGATGTCCAAGATCGGGATCGGCGCATGGATTGTCTTACTACTGATCCCGATGTCCCTGATGCAGCGACTCGAATCACTCATCGCCAAGTCGCAGTATCTGGCAGCGAGTCGGCTGGCTAAGGTGCTCAGATGGCTGATGCCGACCGATGGGATGTGGAACTACCACCAGCTACTGGCAGGGATTGAGGTAGCTCAGACGGGGCAATTTGAGGCAGCTCAGGCGATCTTCGATCGCGATCGTCGGGGCGATCGCACGGAGATCGGGCGATCGGCAACCGCTCTATTATATCGCTCTCTGGATCGTTGGCATGAGTATATTGCTTGGGTGGAGGCACGGCTGACGCGGGAGCAGTTGCAACTCGATCGATCGACAACCCTAGTATATTACTTACGGGCATTTGCTGAGACGGGGGATTTGCGTCGCTGTATTGCGGAGGTAATGAAACTCGATCGCGATCGTCAGCTTAACACGCAGAATTTACAGCTCCTGAAAATGTATATTCTCGCCTACTGTGGGCGGGTAGAAGCAGTGAGCGAGTTATTTCATACGCTCCTCTCGACGTATCCAGCCGACATCCACCAATTTTGGATCGGCACTGCTGAGTTAGCTGCTGGCAAAGTCGAGGTAGCACGGCACAAATTGACAAAACTCCAGCGCAAAAGTACAACAGATCGCTGCATTCAACAAGATATCACTTGGCGGTTGTCCCAACCATTACCGAATTTGGATAAACTCACCCCCATCGACTGGGCAACTGTAGCGCAAATTGAGGCGACAATATCGCAGGATGCTCGATATAGCATTCAGACGCCCACCAATGCCGCAACTCCCGTTACCAATCTCTTAATCGTGCTCAATGTGCTCATTTTTTGTGCGGAGCTGGCGTGGCAATCGAAGGCGGGCAATGGAGATTTTAGTTTGATTTCCTGGGGTGGGTTGGCGGCTCCGTTGGTGCTGGCTGGTGAATGGTGGCGGATTGTGACAGCGAATTTTATTCATCTGGGGATCTTGCATCTGGGGATGAATATGTTGGGCTTGTTTTATTTGGGTAAATTTGTCGAGCATCGACTGGGTTCGGTGCGCTATCTGCTGGCTTATCTACTAGCAGGAATTGGCTCGATGGCGTTTATCACCTATTTTGATACGCGCTGGGCTAATCAACTACAAGTGACTGTCGGTGCTTCTGGGGCGATTATGGGGATGCTGGGGGCGATGGGGGCGATTCACCTGCGCGGGTGGCGACAGACAAAGGTGGCGGCGGCTGGGCGTCAGTTTCAGACGGTGTTATTTAGTGTGGGCTTTCAGCTGATTTTCGATCTTACTAATGGGCGCACTAGTATTTCGGGGCATTTTTCGGGGCTGACGATCGGATTTGTGGTGGGGTTGATATTGCTACAATTTGGGCGGCGGAGTGAGGTTCGATCGAGGTAGTAGAATGAGAGAGGATCTTCTGTTCTTGGACAACAATATTTGCGATTGATGGATACTTTTTCGCTGGTGCAGGTTTTGGGAATTGGTGCTTTTGGGCTGTTGGTGGTGGTGACGTTGGGGATAGTTTACCTGACTGTATTGGGTTGGCGCGATCGACAACGGCGGGAGCAGGATCGGCGGGCTAATCGGTAGTTGGGTTTGAGGTTTGTGCTGTTTATGACTTGTTGTCTTCGGCGTGGCGGTAAATGAAGAGAATTTGTGAGTTTCGAGTTTTCTAGTGGGGGCAGAACCCGGATCTGGGGGTACTGTCTTGTCTCGCTAAACCCTCGGCAAAGCCGAGGAGCGCGAGCCGCCGACCCCCAGACCCCCCGTTGAGAGGCGGGATGCCGCCCCTCAAACTCCCCTGCATAAGGTTCGATTAGTGTGAAGCGTGGTGCGGAATTCACTCCACTTTAGGGTTTAGTTGGGATTAATGGATGGAGATGGGCATAATTTGTCAGCGATCGATATCGATGTAATGCTTACTGCTAGAGATATCATGTCTGCGCCGATCCGATCGATCGCGCCAGAGACGACGATTGGTGAGGTACGAGCGGCGATGCTACGGTATGGACATTCGGGGTTGCCGATAGTCGATCGATCGGGTGTATTAGTTGGCATTGTGGCGCGGCGGGATGTGGAGATTGCGGCGCATCATGGTTTCGATCTGATGCCTGTCAAGGGGTGGATGACAACCGAGGTGAAGACTGTTGCGCCAGATACGTCTTTGCCAGAAATTGCGGCGTTGCTGGTGGCTGATGATATTGGTAGATTGCCAGTGGTAGCAGATGGAAAATTGGTCGGGATAGTGACTCGTACTGATGTGTTGAGAGGGTGGGAGCAGTATAGACAGATCGTAGGATCGATCGCGACTACACCAGATATTACCCCCCCAACCCCCCCTTATAAAGAGGGGGCTTGTACTCCCTCCCCTTTCCAAGAGGAGGGTTGGGGTGGGGTAAAGATCTCCGCAACCCTCCCCATCGACTCGAATACCAACCCGATCGCGGCTCCTCTGGCTCTTGAGCAGTTGCAAACCAAGCTTGCACCCCAATTATGGAAATTACTGCTTACAGCCGCCCAAGCCGCTCAGGAATGGGGCTGGCATCTCTATCTCGTCGGTGGAGCAGTACGAGATTTACTTTTGGCTGATGCAACAGCCGAGCTATCACTGCAAGATATCGACTTGGTAGTAGATGGCTTTCATCAAGCAGCGGATGTCAGTGCGGGTGTCAAGCTTGCTACTGCACTTCAGGAGCTATATCCAGCCGCACATCTGGAGATTCATGGCGCGTTTCAGACGGCGGCGTTGCAATGGGATGGCGATCCTGAGCTTGGTAAGTTGGGCATCGATATCGCTACTGCTAGAACCGAGTTCTATCCTTATCCTGCCGCCAATCCTGAAGTAGAAGCGAGTTCGATTCGTCAGGATTTGTATCGTCGTGATTTTACGATCAATGCGATGGCTCTGCGGTTGACACCTGCTGCGGGTGCGCCATTGCTAGACTTTTTTGGTGGGCTGCCAGATTTACAAGCTAGACAAATTCGGGTATTGCATCCCAATAGTTTAATTGAAGATCCGACGCGTATTTATCGGGGGGTGCGATTTGCTGTACGCTTGGGTTTTGAAATCGAAACTCAAACGGAGGGCTATATCCGTTATGCCATCGCTAGTGGCGTTTACGATCGCACCGCCCACGCACATGCCAAGACTCCCGCATTGCAAGCTCGCCTCAAAGCTGAATTAAAATATCTGCTGGAGACTAGTTATTGGCAGCCTGCACTGGAGTTATTAGCTGACTTGGGAGCGTTGCAGTGTATCCACCCGACACTAAAGCTAGAGCCAGAGTTGTTGCACCAACTCCGGTTACTAGAGCGGTGTTTGCGAAGATTCGACACTCAGCAGCGACTCAGCCACTGGCAAATCCGCTTGGAGGCGATAATTGCCGCTCTCGCCCCCCCATTTCGGCAGCCTGTCTCCAAAAATCTCCAATTACCTGAAGATAGTATCAATAGATTGGAAAATTTGGATCGATCGCAAGCGCAGATCGTCTCATCATTACCCACTTGCGATCGCATTAGTCAAGTAGTGCGACTGCTACGACAATACGATTTAGCGATGCTCATCTTAATTGCTGTACGGTATCGAGATCTGAGGATGCGGCGGCAGATTTGGCGATATTTGACGGTGTGGGTAAATATTCAACCGATTTTAACTGGTAACGATTTGCGACAATTGGGTTATAAACCTGGGCCACAATATCGCCAAATATTAGATAGTTTACTCGCGGCAACTTTAGATGGTGAAGTCACAGATCGTGCGAGTGCCGAAGAGTTTGTCCGTAGCGACTGGAGTGCCAACGAGTGAAATCGTGGCTCATATTGCAAAGTCCGCCTGCGCGGACTGATTAACTAGTCCGCGCAGGCGGACTTTGCATCATGAGCAGAGACTTCAGTCTCTAGGCTATTCTTAACCCAAACTCACGTTAGTTAAGTCCAAATATCGATTACCTACGGTACGCTCCGCGAACGGATAGAGATTGCTTAAACCCTAGATGGTGGGCAGTACCCACCTACAAAGATCTATATCTGGCTCTATCAATTATCAACTATCAACCAAGCTTTAAATAGTTGATGTTGTCGATCGCTAGGATATTCCACAGTCCGCAAGTGGTATTGTTGGGGTTGAGGTGCGGCTAGAGTTACTGGTAGTGTGACTAATCGATCGGCATGAAAAATAGTGATATTAATTTGTTGTCCGACTTGGTATGCGCTGAGTCGCTCGGCGAGTTTGTCGGCACTAATTTTAAATCCATCGATCGCGAGGAGTTCGTTACCTGGATCGATTCCGGCTAATTGAGCGGGGGAATTGCTGGCGACAGATTTGATAATTTCTCTACCATGTTCGGTTTTGACATCGATCCCTAAATAGGGAATATCTCGCTCGACTGGTTTGAGTTCGATCCCCAAGGGATATAAATATTCATTAAAAGGGAGTTCTTCGACACCATGAATGTAGCGATCGTAAAATTCCGTTAAATCTCGCTCGGCAATTAATTCGATAATATTTTTTAGCTGAAGTTCACTAAACCCAATTTCATCTTTCCCAAACTGTGCCCACATAGCAACTAGCACATCATCAAAAGATTTGGCTCCATTGGTGCGATCGCGTATTAACAAGTCTAGTAATAATGTCACCATTTCTCCTTTGAGATAATAGGACATTTGGGAATTGGCACTATTGGCATCGGGACGATACAATTTGATCCAGGCATCAAAACTAGACTCACTTAGCGGTTGTACCAATCGTCCTGGTGTGGTGAGAAAGCGGGTGATTTCTTTACTAAGTTCGGCTAAAAACTCTTTAGCATCATAAATTCCTGCTCGACGGGGAATTATCAGATCGTAATAACTAGTCGTTCCTTCGCTAAACCAGAGTGAAGGGGTATAGTTTTCACCTTCATAATCAAATTTTTCCAAAGCTGCGGGACGAATCCGTTTGACATTCCAGAGATGAAAAAACTCATGCGCGACTAGCTGCATGAAGCGATTGTGTTTTTCGCCACCTTGAAAACTAAAGCGCGGATATAGTAGGGAACAGCAATTTTTGTGCTCCAATCCGCCGCCACCAGCGGGTGAAAGATGCAGTAAAAATATGTATTTTTCATAGGGCAATCCACCAAAGATTTTGGCTTCCACTGCGACTATTTTTTGAATATCCGCGATCGCTACCTGCGGATCGAGATTGCCTTCTCCCCACACTACTAATTGATGCGGTTTATCTAAGACGGTGAAATCATAAATCTGCTGTCTACCGATTTCAAATGGACTATCTACTAAGGTATCAAAATCTGAAGCTAAGAAAGTTTGAGGACTAATTGATGGTAGTGGCGTGGCGATCTGCCAATCGGGATGAGGTAGTACGATGCTAATCTCGATCGGGCAATGTTCGTAACCAGATATATAAAAACATAATGCGGCTGGATTGAAATATCCATGTGTCGCATCTAAATGATTTGTCCGCACGGTGAGTTCGTTGGCAAACATCCGATAACTAATGACAATTACATCCACATTCGCTGTCTGAACTTGCCAGTGATGTTTAGCAACCTTTGTTGCAACTAATTTTCTTTGCCAATCGCCATCTGTTGCCAAAAAGTCTTGCAACTGCTTGGCATATTCCCGCACCAAATAAGATCCAGGTGTCCAAACAGGCATCTTTAGATCCAGAACGTCACCATGCCAATTACTCACCGTCAACTGTACTTCAAACAAATGAGTCTGCGGCTGAGGCATCGCTACTTGATAAGCTAATTTTGGCGGATGAGCTGGAGTCGCGGAGATGACACTCGCTGTGGATTGAGTCATTGGGAAAATTTTATCCTTGGGGCTAGATGGCGATCCTAAATGAGCAGTTATGTTAATGCTTATCGCTAGCTACTGGTTCGGAGTGCTTGTGCGGCTAGATAGATTTGACCCCATTCTCCCATGACTTGATTGGTTTTGAGTTTGAGAGCTTTGGCGATCGATTCGACAGAAGTACCAGCCTTTAAGCCGAGCGTAATCTCGCGCTGCTTCGGCTCCAACTGTTCGCAAAAGTGTTCCCATTGGTGGGGAGTTAAGCCGAGATTGTGTTCTTGGAGGGAGATATGTAGCCATTGCGAAACGAGTTCTGGCTCGGCTTTGATCGCGAAGACTTTGAGCGTGTGATAGTTGATTTTTTCGCGGAGCCGATACACTTGCTTGATGTCCATTTTCAAGACAATGGCGATCGCTTCTGGCGTTTTGCCCTGAAGGTAGAGATCGAGCCAGATCCCAGCTTCGGGACTGACATTTTCGATCAGATAGTTGCGAAGTGTACCTTTGACACGATCGCGTGAAATTTGGGTTTCCTCCCACTCTTGCTGCTGCTGATAATCATCCTGAGCCTGCTTGTCAAGGAGGCTGAAGGTGGAGTCGCTATCACCCACGATCTCATCAGAGACAATCTTGATGAGATCGCTTTGAGGGACATTGGTGACGCCACCTTTTTGCGATCGGCGTAGATAGTTGACAAACCGATGGGCGAGTAGTGGTTGATTGCGAACTGGGCGCAGACAATACTCTTCAATACTGGCAAATAGGAGCGTATCGCGTAGGCGCGGATTTTTGGTACATTGTCCGATCCAGGCGATTTGTTGTTGGATATATTTATCACCCTGAAGTAGCTCTTGAATTACTTCTTGCAAGACATCGATGACTTGACGTTGGCGATCGTTGCTCAGTGTCAACCATGCCCGAATTTTGTCCCGCAATACTGGCAGTCCACCCAACCGCTGCATCAGATTTTTGTACGCTCGTTCTGGTGGCAATCCGAGGTAACGTTGGAGCAGAATCCGCCACCGATAGTCCATCGCGCGATCGACAATTTTGAGATGTTCGGGATCGAGTGTTTCCAGCCGTTCCCGATCTTCACCCAGCAACCAGTTGAGAATAGTTGCTTGATTGGTGGGGCTTTGCCCCTGACATTCTGTGGCGATGCGGGTTTCCCATTGAGTGGCGATTTTATCTGTGATTACCTTCGTCATCTGGCGATTGCTCCTATCCCCTCGGTATAAATTAAGATGCCTCAGCTTAGCTTCGATCCACAATATAACTGATGGTATTCGATCTACGGGGCGGCTGAATGGCTCGATCTCGATCTCGATGTAAATGTTAATTGGATGGGCAGGGCGTAATTATGCTGAAGTGGGATGAAAGTGGTAGATCGGCATAGCTAATTCTAATTTGGAGCACAAGTTAATCCGAGACAATCAAGATCGGCTAGAAGTGGCGATCGGTGTATTACTAATTGTATGGATGTAAAACGAGATGTAGGTGATGAGATCGGGCGGCTGTGAGGGATCGCCATCACTGACAGCCTATTGCTGCTGTCGAGCGAACAGCCAATCTGGCTGGAACTGAATCCCTACAGCTTTGGCTTGTCAGCCATCTGTATTAGGATAGATATATTCTAACCAAATTAGGTACCAAATCAGAGCTAAAAGGTAACTAAAAGGTAACTAAAAAGTTGCAAGACACCACGCTAGATCGCCGACTTCTTTGAGAAGTCGGCGATCTGTCCCGCGCTTGGCAGTTGCTCACCGTCTCAGGAGATGAGTGTAAATATTTATTAGATTAAAACGAAATAATCAGATAACCATTCTGAAACTTCGCCCCCGTCACACTCGCCCCCTTCAGCGGTGGCGGCAACAAAATATTCCGGCGTTGATCTCCAGCTTCGATCGTCACCTCTGGCCCCGATTGTGTCAGCTTCACTTGGGTTTTGTCAAAACCAGGCAAATAGAGCCGTACCTCCCGCTTGGAGACATCAATGGCGATCGGTTTGGGAGCAGTTATCGCTTGACTAAAGTCCGGCATCGCATCCATTAAAGGTTGCCAATCAGTATCGATCCGCGTCGGAAGCGCGGCGATCGCCAATGGCTCGAATTCCAACCCGATCCCAGTCGCAGCGGCTTGATTGAAAATCACACCACCGATCGTCAATCCTGATTGCTGGGCACTTCCCCACAAATATTTAGCCGTAGCCACCGCTGCTGGCTCGTCTGTCGTCACCAGATAACCCACCACGCGCTGGGGATTACTGATTACAGCTTGACTAGCTGAAAGGGCGTTATTTGCCTCTTGGAGCGGTTGCCCAGTCACACTCTCACCCGTCCAAGCGATCGCCAAAATACCTGCCATTGCTGGCTGCACGATCGGGGAAACCGTTTTCCAGAGATCCGATGCTTCCACGACAGTGATAAAACGACGTAGATACCAGCTCAGACTATCTGCCATTCCCGCCATCCGCAGCGTGGTAATATCGCCAGTGCCATCATAGACGATCGTATCGTACTGACCACTAGCATCATACTGGCGCAGGGCATTGAGCGCGATCGCGCTATCCATACCAGGGATGATTGCCAACTCTTGCCCATACACATTGCGGAGCAGGGGCGATCGCAAGTAGCGGGCTTCCACTTGCTTGATATCTTCCCAACCCCGTTCGATTGCCGCAGTCGCTGAGATTGAGACTACGGCTAGATTGGCACCGATCGATTGGGGTTTGTCAGTGAGGGGCACACCCAGTAAGATCCCCGTAGCTGGCGTGGGATCTTGACTGACAAATAACACCCGCCGACCCAGGTTGGCTTGTTGTTTGGCGGCGGCGATCGCCACTGTAGTCCGACCTGAACCGCCTTTGCCGAGGAAGGTGAGAATTTGGGGCATATTATTCTACAACTTTGAGTTCGTCTTCAAAAAACCACGTACTGGTTTTGTCTTCAAATTGCACGACAGCACCGACACCGCTACCATCGGTCATTTTGAACTCTGTCACTGTCCCTATTTTACCTAATTTACTGGCAATGCCGTCCGATACCCGATCTCTGAGGCGAAAAACTTTGACTTGTTGACCGATTTCCATTGAACTTCTAGTTAGTTGGTGTAATTTCTCCACTCCACAGTTTACCAGCAATCATTGGCGCAGATTAACTTGGATGGGAGCGATCGTGTGGAAGGTGAATGGCGATTCTCGCTCCGTCTGTGCCTACGGCAGGCTTACGCCAACGACACGCCGAGCTTCGTATGCCTACGGCAGGCTACGCCAACGCCAACGTCTACGGGTTCCCCAAGGGTTTAGAGAATCAAGACAGTGAATGGTTTAATTGACAAGCAACTCATCAATCGCTAGATCGCTTGGTGAAATATGTCAGACTATAGAGAGTATCTCATCGCGGCGATCGACTTATGATGACCACCAGACGCAACTTCCTTTATCTACTCAGTGCGAGTACCGTTGTCACCTGGTTGGGTAGTGCCAATCCTCCCGTCTGGGCGGCTCCAGCGATCGCCACCACCGCAACCACGGGCGAATTTAAGCTACCACCATTGACTTATGATTACAACGCCCTAGAGCCGCATATCGACGCCAAGACGATGAAATTTCATCATGATAACCACCACGCTACTTATGTCAAAAATCTGAACGCGGCGATCGCCAAATATCCTCAGCTCAAGCCCAAAACTGTCGAAGAACTGCTCACCAACCTCGGCACACTCCCCAAAGATATTCAGACCACAGTGAGAAACAACGGTGGCGGACATTTCAACCATACGATGTTTTGGCAAATCATGGGACCAAAAGCTGGCGGTGCGCCGACAGGGGCGATCGCCACTGCAATTAAGTCTCAATTTGGGACATTCGATACTTTCAAAACCCAATTTAATGACGCAGGCACCAAGTTATTTGGCAGTGGTTGGGTGTGGTTGATAAATGATAAAAGTAAGCTAAAAATCGTGACTACATCTAATCAAGATAGTCCAATTTTCCAAGGTTTATACCCAATTATGGGAAATGATGTGTGGGAACATGCCTATTATCTCACCTATCAAAATCGTCGCCCTGAGTACTTATCAGCGTGGTGGAATGTGATTAACTGGACTGAAGTAAATCGGCGATTCGAGCGATCGCTCACAGCTTAAATTCAGCCCTGGCCAGGGTAATAGCTGCACTTATAGCATCAAGTTTCTAGCGATCGAGATGAGATTAGTTACCCACCATGAATAGCCAAGATTTAGCTAAATATATCGAACACACCGATGGCATGGGTAAATCATGGCTATTGGTGCAACTCCGCCTGAAAAAGCTAGCCGAAGCCAAGCCAGATCTATCACCGGAAGAATACATTGTCAGATTGGAAGATATTCACCAAGATATGATGAATTTGGGTGAATGGTGGGTGGGGATGGAAAATGAGGTATTCCGATCGAGCAGTTGAGAGATTCTTCTTAAAAAGTTGACAGTTGACAGTTGACGATCGGCTTAGTAGCGATCGATATCACTTTGACCACAGATTGGCGATCGAATTTAAACTTAAATCTCAAAGTTTAATAGTGCGATCGCTACACCAGACTGGAGTTTTTTTAGGCACATTCTCAATCATTTATCGATCGATCTGAGTTAAGCTCTGGAGGCAATGCTCGATCGGATCGATCTTCAATATCTCACAATGGACAAATATCTAGCGAATGTACAGATGCTGCCAACTGCGGCTTACATTCATATCCCCTTTTGTCGGCGGCGGTGTTTTTACTGCGACTTTCCAGTATTTGTCGTTGGAGATCGGCACAATGGAGCTACTTCTGGCAATATCCAACTCTATGTCGAGCAGTTGGGCACAGAAATCGCCGCCCAAGTCAGTTACGATCGACCATTAGAAACGATCTTTTTTGGTGGAGGTACCCCTTCGCTCCTGACTGTAGCACAACTGGCTCAAATCGTAGATTGGCTAGCCGCCAAATTCGGGATTGCTAGTGATGCTGAAATTTCGATGGAGATCGATCCGGGGACATTCGATTTGGCGCAACTTCAAGGTTATCGCCAAGCGGGGGTAAATCGCGTCAGTATTGGGGTGCAAGCATTTCAAGACGAAATCTTGCAATTGTGCGGTCGATCGCATCGTGTGCGGGATATTTATGAGGCTGTAGAGCTAATTCATCAAGGGGGGATGACGAACTGGAGCTTGGATCTGATTTCAGGCTTACCACAACAAACGATCGCCGATTGGGAAGCTTCTTTGGAGTGTGCGATCGCCCTCAACCCGATGCACATTGCCTGCTACGATCTAGTAGTCGAAGTCCAAACTCCCTTCGCCAAACAGTATCAACCAGGGGATACTCCTTTACCTAGCGATGAAGCCACCGCCGAGATGTTTCGGATCGCCCAACAGAAGCTCACTCAGGCGGGGTACGCGCACTATGAAATCTCTAGCTATGTCCGCCACTTAGATTATCAGTGTCGTCACAATCTCACCTATTGGCGCAACCAGCCGTATTATGCTTTCGGCATGGGTGCGGCTAGTTATCTGGAGGGTTATCGGTTTACGCGTCCCCGCAAAACTCAGGAGTATTACCAATGGGTAGCCGCTGGCTGCAATTGGCACGAGGTAATTACATCAGTAGAGGATCGGTTTTTAGAAACTTTCATGCTGGGATTGCGATTGACGCAAGGTGTGAGTTTGCGATCGATCTCGGCTGAATTTGGAATCGATCGAGTCGAGCGGTTGTTGACATGTTTGCAGCCTTATCAACAACAGGGCTGGGTAGAGATTGTCACCCATACCGATGACAATCGCCAGTTGAGATTGGCAGATCCAGAAGGATTATTATTTTCTAATGTGGTATTGACAGAAATATTTAGTCAAGAGTTCTAATCTCGATTGCGAACCTGTCTGGACTTAGTTATGTTAAATCTAATCTGCATATTGGGGCTAATACTCGGTCTATCGATCGTTTTAAAGTTAGTACTTTTTTTGAGGATGAGAAATATTGCGGCAATTCTCGATCGCGCCACTAAGTCGAATATCACCAGGTGGCAACAGATCGACACCTTGATTCAAGCTGAATATCCGCTTGGTGCCGTATGTATTTTTCGAGGCAAATATGTCTCGCATTGGGAGACATCTAGATTTGAATTGATGTCTGTCAACTGTCAACTGGATATTCCAGCCAAAAGCGATCGCAATCTGCTGATTGAAGCATTGAGAACCACTACTAAATCAGGTTACTATCGCACCTTAAATATTGAATTTAGAGGTAAAATTGTCGCACAAGGATGCGGCGATCGCCAAATGTGCGCCTACCACATCGAGGTGATTGAAATCCTGTCAGTCAAGCGATCGAGCTAAGAAATAGACGCTCTACCACCACCATTCACCATTCACTCACTACCCTAGAGATCTAACTTGGGTTCGTTCCATGGTCGTCGTCTCGGGTCACCCGAGCCGTGGGAACAAAGGCCGGACGAACTCCGCAATTTGACACTAGGAAGAGAGTCAGACATCCGCTTGTGCTTAAACCAATCCCGTAACTGTTGACGGCAAGTAGCTGCTAGAATGCCGCCAATTACCCTTAACTTATGATTGGAAGCCGCACTATCAGGAATATTTAACACCGTCCGCACACTGCCAGTTTTGGCATCATCAGCACCATATACCAGCAATCCCAACCGCGCTGCGACGATCGCTCCAGCACACATCGGACAGGGTTCCAGCGTCACATATAGTGTACAGCGATCGAGATGCCAACTATTTAGATTCCTCCCTGCCGCTCGGATCGCCACAATTTCCGCATGAGCCGTCGGATCGCGATCGCGTTCGCGCCGATTTTCACCTTCAGCAATTATCGCTCCATCAGGAGCTACGATTATCGCCCCAACAGGCACCTCACCAGCATTGCCAGCAATTGTCGCCAGCTCGATCGATCGCGCTATCCAGCGTTGATGTAATTCAAAATCTAGCTCCATGGTTACAGAGGGGGTACAGGGTGGGATGAGGGGCGAAATAAGCGATCGTAGTCGGGATGATAAAGTTGCGATCGGGTGGGTGGAGTGCTGCTCTGGTGCTGAATTTGGGCTAATGCTGGGCTGATAATATACATCGTTGTGCGGGTGAGATTTTGAGTAGTAGTGGCTAGTGCCATCTCGATCAGCGGAACTACCCAAATTTGCTCATCTTCCCACCCGACACGGAAACAGATCGCCACAGGTGTCTGTGGTGGGTAATGTTGCAGTAATTGAGCCTGAGCTGTCTCGACATGACGAGCGGCGAGATAAAGACACAAGCTCGCTTGATGGGCGGCTAAACTGGCGAGATCTTCGGCTGGGGGGACGGCTGAGGCTCTCCCCGTCGGGCGGGTGAGAATTATCGTTTGGACGATTTCAGGCACTGTCAGCTCGACTTGGAGCTGGGCAGCAGCCGCTTGGAAAGCACTAATTCCTGGTACTAATTCGATCGCGATCTCTGCCGCTCTCAGGGCGTGAATTTGTTCGGAAATCGCGCTATAAAGTGTCAAGTCGCCGGAGTGCAATCGGGCGACAATTAGACCAGCTTGCACGCGATCGCCGATTATTGCTACGATTTGTTCGAGTGTGCGATCGCTAGTTTTGATAATTTCGGCATCTGGGCGGGTGTCTTGTAAGATCCGATCGGGGATAAGTGAATCAGCGTACAAGATCGCGTCAGCAGTTGCAATGATTCTTTGTCCTTTGACTGTCAATAAATCGGGATCGCCTGGGCCGACACCGATGATATATACTTGGGGGCTTGGGGGTTGATGATTCGATTGTTTAGTGATGATATTTTCAGGCATTCATTAAATAGTGGATGGTGAATGGTGGATGGTGGATAGTTGCAAACTTAGCTGGTGGGCAGTGCCCACCCTACCATTCTATTTTATTCACCATCCACCAATCCTAAGTAATTACCTGAATTTGCGAACCTTGATTAGTTTTTTGGACTTCAATTCGAGTTTGGAAGGCTTCGCGAAATTGGGGCATGTGGGTGACGGTGAGGATACAGGCAAAGTCGGCAGAGATCGCATTGATCGCGGAGATCAAGCGATCGCATCCTTCGCGATCTTGGGTACCGAAGCCTTCATCGACGATCAACATTTGGAGGGGTGTCCCGGCGCGTTGGGAGAGGAGTTTGGCGAGTGCGAGGCGGATCGAGAAGTTGATCCGAAAGGCTTCGCCGCCAGAGTATGTTTCGTAGGACCTGGTACCATTGGCATCACCGATGACGATATCTAATGTATCGATATATTTGGCATTTTTGATGTTGGCTTTCTTGGTACGGCTGGCTTTAGTTGCTTTTTGAGTGATAAATTGAACGTGAAATTGATTGTTGCTCAATTTGGAGAGGATTTGATTGCTTTCGGCTTCGAGTTGAGGGAGGACATTTTCGATCACTAATGCTTGAATTCCATTTTTACCGAAGGCTTTACCGAGTTCTTCATAGATTTTAGCTTGGGTTTTGTAGATATCTAGTTGTTGTTCTTGCGATCGCAGTTGGGCTTGAATATTGTCTAGTTGGGTGAGTTGTTGGGTTAGACTACCTAAGATAGAGAGGTTGGTATCTAGTTGGTGACGGCGTTGAGCTAGCTGAGATTCGATCGATGCAATTCGTTCATCAGTATCGGGTATTTTGGCAATCTCCAGATTGATACGATCGATTTCTACCATCGATCTTTGACGATCTGCCAAGTTTTGGTGTTCGGTAGTTGCTAATATTTTAATCCGTTCTAGTAATTGCGGATAAGTTTGTTGTGCTTGCTGTAATTCTTGATATTGAAATTGAATTGATTGTGATTGACGGAGCTGAGTAGTTAGTTGATTATGAGTGTGGCGATCGTAACCCAATTTTTCGATTTGGCGATCTAGTTCTTGTAACTCTATATATAGCTCAGATTCAGTCTGGAGTTTGGCGATGTCTTCAGTTATTTTAGTAATCTCGCTTTGTAACTGACTATGACGATCGATTAGTTGAATTTGTTTGCGTTCGGCATCTTTAATTCGTTCTTGTTTGATTTCTGCCCAGCGTAATTTATCAACATCACCTCTAGCTAAAGCGTGACTTTGCTCGTTATATTTAGTTGATTCAATTTGGCTCGATAATTCTACCAATCGAGCTTGTAATTCACTTGCATAACTCTTGGAGTCGATCGCTATTTCGATCTGAGATTTTTCACTTACTAGTTGCTGAATATCGATCTGTAATTCCGCGATCGTATCTAATTTTGCTTGCAATTTACCCCGTTGTTCGCATAGACTTTTAGAATCAGCTAATTCACGACTTAACTGCTTATATTCAGCCAGTAGCACTTCACGTTCGCGCACATAACGCGATTGCTCTTCTTGAGTTGCGGAAATCTGCTGTTCGATATTCTCGCGCTCACTTTGGGCATTTGTCAATACATGTTGCCAATGATTTTCATCCAATGGTAAGTCACATACCGGACAACTAGCATTGGGAACGGCTAATAGTTCGAGCTTGCGATCTAGCTCTACCAATTGTCGCTGATAATTATGGAGATCGGCATCAAGTCGGTGTAGATTTTCTCGCTTAACCAGCCCTTTCTCTTCAATCCGCTTTTGATAAACTTTTTTATTGTCTAATTCAGTAATCTGGGTATCGAGTAAACTCAACTGGGTAATTAGCTGGGGCTGCTCGTCAATTTTGACTTTGATTTGTCGTTCTCGTAAGATTAGCTCATTTAATTTCGCCTGGATTTTGGCTGTCTCGCGATCGATATCGCTATTTAATCTGACACGCTCTTGCTGGAGTGGTAAGACTTCAGTTTGAAGGCGATCCAATTCTATTAATCGCTGACGACATACTTGTAATTGCGCCATTGCTTTAGTAACATCTCCGGCTGTCGCTAGGATCGTGATTAGCTCTTGCTCTTGCTGAGCAACTAATGCTAATTCTGCCTGACTTTTGCCAAGTTTTAATTGCAACTCTTGAGTTTGGCGATCCAATTGTTGCTGGAGTTGTTGCTGTTGGATTTGACTCTGTTGATAAGTATCAAACTGCTTGTCCAATCCTGCTACTTGCTGTTGTAAACTGAGATAGGCTTGATAAGCGATCGAGATTTCATCCGAGCGACTTAATAAACTATCCAAGCGAGTGCGATCGAGCAGCAGCAGTTGCATATCTGCTTGAATTTGAGTTGCCGCTTGACTCAATTCGCGATCGCGTTTTTGCTCCCATGCCAATTGTTGTTGCCAAGTCTCGCGCTGTCTGGCAATAGTTTTAAAACTTTCTAATTCTTGTTGCTCATTAGTTTGGGCTTGCTGCAATCGATCGATCTCGACTTTTACCGCATCTCGCTGCTGCGTAATCCCCTCAACTTGCGCCAACTGCAATCGATCTTCAGCTAAACTTTCGGTCAATACTTCTAGTTGCAGTTTATATTGTTTAGCGGACTCCTTAGCGCGATCGGCTAACTGCTCATAGCGATCGAGCTTCAACAAATCTGCTAAAATTTGTTTGCGATCGGTAGGCTTTTTGAGCATGAACTCATCAGCTTTTCCCTGACGTAAATAAGCAGAATTGATAAAAGTATCGTAATCAATTTTGAGATAGTCATCGATCAGTACTTGAGTAGCCCGAATCCCCTTCTGAGTCAGGGTGCGAAACTGTCCCCCACTCGTCTGAATCTGAAACTCCAACCCTCCATTACCATCGCGCTGACGGGAGCGAATGATCCGACAAGTCTCGCCGTGCATCTTGAAGGTAAAGTCCACCCGCACATCCATCGCCCCCATACTAATCGCGTCATCCTCGCTCACCGCACGGCATTCGCCCCAAATCGCCCAGGTAATCCCTTCGAGAAGTGAGGATTTGCCCGCCCCATTGGCACCGCAGATACAAGCGGTATGCAGCCCTGTGAAGTCCAAGCTGGCTTCGTTATAGCTGAGAAAGTTCTTGAGTGACAGTTGCAGTGGAATCATAATCGCTCGCTGAAGGGGAAAGCATCTAACCTCTAGGATAGAGAGTTTTGGGACATTTGTGGTATTTTTGTGCTAGTTGAATCACTACGGGGGATCTTGCTTAAATTAATTGATAATTTATAATCGATAATTGCGGATGCTGCGACTTATTTTACGGTTGAAAGTATCTGTTGAGAGTAAAGCAAGATCCTCGACAGATTGCAGGCTAAGTCTGATTCGTTAAAATCTAAATGTCTAGCAGATTCTCAACCGCTAATCATGACCCAGCAACTCACCGCCCTGCCCATCCCCAACCTCGTCCAGCGACAACGAGAGTTTTTTCGGACAGAACAGACTCAATCGATCGCCTTTCGGCTCGAACAGCTTGCCAAGCTCAAACAAGCCATCATCGATCGCCAAGAGGCAATTATCCAGGCAGCCAAAGCCGATCTCGGTCGTCCAGCTTTTGAAGCTTACTTTGAAATTGCGACTCTGGGCGAAATTAATCTCGCCCTCAAACAGCTCAAACATTGGGTCAAGCCACAACGGGTCAAAAGTCCGATCGATCAGTTTCCAGCTTCGGCTTGGATTCAGCCCGATCCCCTCGGTGTGGTGTTGATTATTGGCCCGTGGAACTATCCTTTTCAGTTGATGATGTCACCCTTGGTGGGGGCGATCGCGGCGGGTAACTGTGCTATGCTCAAACCTTCCGAACATGCGCCTCACACATCGCAGGTGGTGGCTGAACTAATTTCCGACACCTTCGAC
Source organism: Chamaesiphon sp. (assembly GCF_041738855.1). Lineage (GTDB taxonomy): Bacteria > Cyanobacteriota > Cyanobacteriia > Cyanobacteriales > Chamaesiphonaceae > Chamaesiphon. The sequence goes on from NZ_JBGSPA010000191.1 coordinate 112,368, forward strand.
CCCCAGTATATTGCTGTTGCCGAAGGCGATGCCAATATTAGCCAACAACTTTTAGCTGAAAAATTCGACCATATTTTCTTTACGGGTGGGACAGCGATCGGGCGGATTGTGATGGCGGCGGCGGCACAGCATCTCACGCCCGTGACCTTAGAATTGGGTGGCAAAAGTCCCTGTATCGTCGATAGTGATATTCACCTCGATCGGGCCGCCAAACGCATTGCTTGGGGCAAGTTTATCAATACTGGTCAAACCTGCATTGCACCGGATTACCTGCTGGTACAGCGTCAAATCAAGCCCGATCTGGTCGATCGCATCAAATACTACATCAAAGAATTCTATGGTGAAAATCCAGCCGTCAGCCGCGACTATGGTCGGATTATCCATCGCCGACACTTCGATCGACTGATTACCTTTTTGGATCGCGGGGAGATTGTACTAGGTGGTGACCACAATCTGGCCGATCGCTATTTGGCTCCAACTCTGATCGATGGGGTCACTTGGGACGATCCAGTGATGCAGGAGGAGATATTTGGCCCAATTTTGCCAATTCTGACCTATGACGAGCTAGAAGAGGCGATCGCTCAAGTCAATGCTCGCCCCAAACCGCTAGCCCTGTACTTTTTTAGTCAAGATCGCCACAAGCAAGACCGGATTTTGCAGGCGACTTCATCCGGCGGTGTCTGTATCAACGATACAGTTATGCAGGTTGGTGTCAATAGTTTACCCTTTGGTGGTGTCGGGGAAAGTGGCATGGGTGCTTACCACGGCAAAGCAAGTTTCGATACTTTTTCTCACTCTAAAAGTGTGCTCAGACGTGAATTTTGGCTAGATTTGGGTTGGCGTTATGCCCCTTATACTGCTCAAAAGCTCAAACAAATCAAGGGAATTGTGACAGGGTGAGCAGTCAGGGGATAGGGGATAGGGGATAGGGGGAATTTCAGATGAAAACAGTACTAAAAAAGATGGTATTTTTACTTTCGCAGGAGGTCTACTGATGTTAGTCCACTAATCGATAAAACCAGCTTTCCATCACCGTGCCCCAGACGGATTGTGAGAAAACTGTCTCAGCGGCGTGACGACACTGAGCACGATCGATCTCATCCAATCGGGCGATCGCGCTCACTAAGCCGTCTATACTGTCTGGCTCTACCAAAAATCCCGTTTTACCATCGGTGATGATTTCGGCAGGCCCCCCGCGCCGATATGCGATGACTGGGACGCCACAGGCAAAGCTCTCGATGGCGACATTGCCAAAAGCTTCGACCCAGCGCGGTGTCATCAATAGTCCTTTACAGGTGCGGAGAGCTTGCTGTAACTGATGAGTGGGCAAAAATCCCAGATATTCGATCGGGGCGTGGGGATAGTCACATTGGATTTGCGCCCAATAATCTGGATCTTGGATCTTGCCCATGATTTTGAGCTTCATCCCTGTACGCTCAGCGGCAGCCACAGCGTCTTGGAGAGCCTTTTCGGGCGAAATCCGACCCAACCACGCCAGCGTCTGTTCGGGAGTGTCACAGTAGTCATAGACAGCCGGATCGACGCCACTACCACCGACGATGTGACAGCGATCGCCAAAGCTAAAAGTCGCGGCTTGAGTGCGGGTACAGACGCCAATCGTACCTGGAAAATCGACCGCGACTCGCTCGATCGCCAGATCGATCGCGGCTATCTGCGAACCCATACTGACGAAATGAGCGATCGGGCGATCGAAAAATGGCGTGAGATAAAAGGGGAGCCAGTCGAAGGCAGTATTAAATATCAGGTCATAATCATGTTGGATCGCTCTGGCTGTTGCCCACATATTCGCCAGTACGGGATCTCCAGGCATGGAGATCGATGCAGCCTGTTCCTGAGTTTGGGCGGTAAGTTGGAGTTCGCCAGGGACTTGGATCGTCGGTAGATCGCCTAATTGCGAACCTAAAGGAGCGATAATCGCGATCGTATGTCCGCGCGATCTTAGCTCTCGGGCGAGATTGGCGATCGTCAGCTCGACACCACCACCCAATCCAGAGCCTAAAGCACCTACGGGCGTTGAGAGGATCAGAATTTTGAGTCTAGGTGGGGGCGACGATCTATTCAAAGGGATGGGCTAACGCAAGTGACAGTTTCAATTTTAACGGCAATTGACGATCGATTAGGAGCGTGGATTGAATTGCCCCTACCATAGGTTAGCAGCAGCCGAATACAACCGCTCGATCTTACTGATTTTGGAGATAGCGCAGCCGATTTCTGAAGATCTGCTTGGTGTCTGAGTCGAGTAGACTCCAGATCCCCAATGTCCCCGAAAAGAAAAACACAATACTACACACATACAAAATCGATACTGATAAAGCTGCCCACCATGTCCAACTCTTGAATTGACGGAGCTGAAAAATCAATACTTCTAATAACATCCCGATCGTAAAGATACCCACACCTACCCAGAGACTAGTTAAGATCGATTGCCAATTAATTAGTGCCATTTTCCCAGCGGGGATAGCGGTTAAAATCTCATAGGGATTGCGGAGAATTAGGATGAGAAAAATATATAAATAGATCGTAAAACTGACATTCCAATGCAACCGCTTGAGCTTATTCCAATAAGCGATAATCCCGACGATGCCAGCGATCGCGATCGCATCAAACCAAAAGTGGAGATTGGGGTGAGGCGCATGAACACTCCCACTATTGAAGACAAACATGAGGATCAGCATACTAATAGGTACAGAGCGTAAACTCCAAATTGTGACCATTAGTGATGTCGGAGTTGAGATGTTTGTAGTCATCAATCTAAATAATTAATTTAATAACAGCGATCGATGTGAATCGATCGATCTACCCGCGCGGTTAGTCTCAATTGGAATGCGGATCGAAGATTCGTTCGCGATCTCGATCGCTCCAATCTCAGTCTCGATCGAGATTGAATAAGGTAAAAGCTAGAACTTATCTATCTATTTGCCATCATAACAAACCACCCTCAGATGCAATCCGCCAAAGTGCTGACACCACAATTGCCGCTCGACACTCAGCTTAAACCGGACAAGTTTTGTTAAAGTGAGAAGTGCAGGCTGCAAGGGTTAGAGGAACGCAATACAATGGCAGGAAAACTTTTATTAGTCGATGATGAACCAGGATTGCGAGAAGCAGTCCAAGCATATCTTGAAGATAGTGGGTATGTCGTCCAAGTGGCGAGTAGTGCCAAGGATGCTTGGGAGCTGCTACAACAACAGTTACCCGATTTGGTGATTTCGGATGTGATGATGCCCCAGGTAGATGGCTATCAGTTCCTCAAACAAATGCGCGAAGACGACAGATTTAAAGCCACTCCCGTGATCTTTCTGACGGCGAGAGGGATGAAAGCCGATCGTATTTCTGGTTATCAAGCTGGTGTGGATGCTTATTTGTCCAAGCCGTTCGATCCAGATGAGCTGATTGCGATCGTCCAAAACCTCATCGAGCGGCGGACTGTAGCGGTAGCCGCTTCCCAAAATCCCGAGATGGAAGGCATCGCCAAGCAAATCGCCGCCGAACTGCGAGGGATGCTCAACCCCACTAGTGGCATCGTCAAAACACCGCCGCCAATTCGGATCGATCTGACGCCGCGCGAACAAAGTGTCTTGGATCTTGTGGCTGCTGGATTGATGAATAAGGAGATTGCCAAGCAGCTAGAGACGAGTGTCCGCAATGTGGAAAAATATGTCAGTCGGTTGTTTGGTAAGACAGGCACCAATAGTCGGACTGAGCTGGTGCGGTATGCGCTCGAACATGGATTGACTAACTAGAGCGCGATTGCCAATTTGGCTACTCCGAATCTTCCACAGCCGATCGAGTGGTGGCGGCGATCGGTTCGGCTGGAGATATAGTAGATCGATCTTCAGTGCTACTTGGTAATAATGGTTGTGGTGGTGGGCTACTAATAGTTGACGATGCGGGGGTGGGTGGCTTGGCTGCGGTTCCGAGCGGCTTGGGGGCTGGAGCTGACTTGACTTTTAGTTCGATCCAAGCTTTCTCCGTTGTTTCGACGATATCAGCGCGCAATGTCGGCTCTACTGCATCGTTTTTAGGACTTGGTGGCTGTGGAGCTGGTTGAGTATTTACAGGTAAATTGCTCTCTACAGGTACAGTTTTTTGGCTGGGTGGTACTTGAACGCTCGGAGTTGGTGCTGGGGGTTGTGGGACGCTCCGCCTTGGAGCTGGAGTTGTGACGACTGGCGGAGCAGATATGGCGGGTGGAGCTGTTTTCGCAGTGGGTTGAGGTGGTTTGGCAGTCGATCGATCTAAACCGCTCCGTGCGGGGGGTTTAGTTGTGCTAGGAATGGGCTTTTGCTGGCTCACTGGGACGAGTTGACGCCGCAGGATGAAGGTTTGCCACCCCAACCAGCCGAGCAGGGCAACACTGGCGATTTGTCCGACTAACAGCCCACCGATCTCCTGACGGGCATAAATCCAGAGCGTGAGTGCATAAAACAACCCCACACCACTCCAGATAAAATCCGATTTGCGATGGATATCTGGCAAGAAAAAAGCCGCAAGATACAACCCAACGCTACCCATACCGACTAAGACAGCTAATATATGTGCCAGCATTTCGATCGCCCGCTCCTATGAGTCAATGTCCTAAATTAAATTATCGCAGCTCAGGTACAGAGATCTCGCGATCGCTTTATCGACAACCAACAGTCTCACCCTCAACACTATTCTACTACTAACCCAAGTGCCTACCTACGACAATGCCTCCGATTGAAACCACCTTGATTGTAATCTCTTCTCACCATCCACCATCCACCATCCACTGTCTTGAAAAGGTACTCTACTTGGGGAAACCCCTGTTCCCGCACTTTTCGCCATCCACCATCCACCGCCAGAACTGAGATGTCGATACAATAGTTGATAGAGATTTGCCATTGACATCACCGTCAGGAGTTATTCACCCATGCAGGCTCTTACCAAAATCGATAGTTCTCGCCAGCGGGAGATAGTAGAAGTCCTGCTACATCATGGCTGGGACTACATGCGTCAAATCCTCACCATTGGCAAAGCCTCGCCAGCAGAGGATCGAGTTGATATTCCACCCCCCGCGATCCTGCGGAGTATATTAGTCGATTTGGGGCCAGTATATGTCAAGCTCGGACAACTGCTCAGTACGCGTCCCGATCTGCTGCCGCTCGAATATATTGAAGCTCTGAGCGAACTTCAGTCCAATGTGCCGCCGATCGATTGGCGAGAAATTGAGACGATCTTGCTCGAACAACTGTCCCAACCAATCCCTGAAATTTTTAGTCAGATCGATACTCTGCCTGTGGCGGCAGGATCGATCGCCCAAACCCATCGCGCGATCCTCAAAGATGGGCGGATCGTCGCCATCAAGGTGCAGCGTCCTGGGATCGATCGCTTGGTGGCTAGGGATATCGCCATGATAAAACAAACTGCCAAACTGTTATCTGGGACGGACTTTGGCAAACGTTACGACTTGGTTTCCCTCGCAGCAGAATTTAGTACCGCGCTCCAAGCCGAGTTAGACTTCACCCAGGAGGCACGCTATACCGAGAAGCTTCGCCAGAATTTATTAGCTGGTACTTGGTTTGATCCGACCAAAATCATGGTACCGGAGATCGATCGCCAGTTATCGACTCAGAAAGTCCTGGTACTGGAATGGCTCGATGGCGTGCCGATTCTAGCCGCACGGCTGACGGGCAAAAACTATGGCGGCGATATCCAGCAAGAGCGGCAAGCCCTGACAGTCCTCTGCTTCCGCGCCTTCTTTCAGCAATACTTAGTCGATGGCTTATTTCATGCCGATCCGCATCCTGGCAACTTATTCTACCTCGATGATGGACGGATCGCCGTCCTCGATTGTGGCATGATGGGGCGGCTAGATGCCCGCACCCAGTCAGCTCTGATGGAAATGATTCTAGCGATCGTCAATGGCGATGCCCAGCGTTGCGCCCAAATCACCCTCCAACTCGCCGAACCGATGGGCGAACTCAATCTCTCCCGCTTGGAATGGGATTACGATCGCTTGCTGCACAAATACAACAACATCAGCTTGCAGAATATGAATGCCAGCGAAGCCTTCGCTGAAATCCTCCAAGCCGCACGGCGCAACAATCTCCGCTGGCCGAGTAATATCGGTTTATTTGCCAAATCCCTCGCCAATCTCGAAGGCGTCGGGCGACAATTCAACCCTGAAGTCAATTTATTTGAAGAAGTGCGCCCGTTGATGAGTGATATGTTCCAGCGGCAACTCTTCGGCAACGATCCGATGCAGTCACTCCTCCGCACAGGCTTAGAATTAAAAAATCTCTCCCTCCAATCGCCGCGTCAATTAGGCTTTTTGCTCGATCGCTTTAGCTCCGAAACCTTGAAGCTAAATATCACCATTCAAAACCTCGATGGTATCCAAAATAGTGTCGATGACGCTGCCAATCGGCGATCGTTTAGTACGGTAGTTGGTTCGCTCATTGTCGGAGCCGCAATCGTGTCTGCCAATGCCAGAACACCTGAATTGCAACTGCTAAGTAATGTGCTTTTTGGTGCGGCGAGTATTCTTGGTTTATGGTTGATTGTCAAAATTATTAGGTCTGGAAAATTACTCTAAGCTGCAATCTGTCGAGCGGTAGGGCATCTTTCTGGAATAGTCCAAGCTATAGTTGTAGAATCGATCGAGCGATGTAAAATTAGATTTCGCTCTTCACCTAAACGATCGAAGAGCGATCTATGAAACTCATCATAACTATCTGCTCTATCATGACTTTCTATTACTATCGAGATTCTAATCGATTGCTGGGACAAAAGCTGCTATCGTCCTACCTTTGTATTTTAACCGATCGTCAGGAGCCAACTCGCGATCGATTAATATTCTTCTTAAACTCCTAACTTAATTGTGAATCGGAAAGCGACCGCGATCGCACTAGCAACGAAGAATTAAGGACTAATTTGAGCAATAAACAAGATCGCCGCTCCTACTTGGGGCTAATTTTGACATGGAAACAACCACCGGATGTCCCAAATTCTGGATGAGGTTGAATTGCAATGGCTCGAACCCACCTCAGATCGGATTACCCTTGAAGTCATCCTTGCACTAGTACATAAATATGCGGCGATCGCCAAGCTCACTTTTTTTGCTCGAATCCTCACTTTCGATCGCGCTAACAAGTAGTCTGGCGATCGTACTCATCTAGCTTTGATGGAGATCGTCTCGATTCTCGAATATTCTTGGTAAATACAAACTAAATACATTTATTCTTTGCATCTATGCTTAATTTTATTCGTAAGCTAATCTACATTTTAAATGCATAGGTATTTTATAAATATGTTTTTATTTTTTAGATGCGTAAATTTTTTAATAGATACAGTGCGAATCTTGAAGCTAAATCTCTTTGGGTCTAAAGATACCTAACAGCCGTTCAAGCCGATCTAGAGGCATTCGTTGGCGTAGCCTCTGTCTTGACTCGCTTCCATGGTCGGGAAACCCGACCGGAGCGAGTCGCTCCTTTGGAGAATCGAAACCACTCGCAAATTCACCGAACCTACCCAAGAGATCTGAGCATATTAGTGCCCAGAGGCTGTAAATTTCGCCCAGGAAAGGGGGAATGATAACTCTTGACTAGTTAGATCGTTTCTCATGTCCATCCCCGATTTCCAGACAATTATGCTCCCCCTATTAGAACTTGCAGGGGATAGCAAAGAGTACAAATTATCCGAGGCAATAGAGCAACTAGCCACCCATTTCCACCTCACCGAGACCGAACGCCGCGAACTACTCCCATCTGGCAAACAGGCTAGATTCGCAAACCGCGTCGGTTGGAGTTGTACTCATCTCAAAAAAGCCGGATTGCTCACTTATCCCGCTCGTGGCAAGTTTCAGATTACCCAGCGAGGTTTAGACACCCTCGCCCAAAAGCCGCCCCGAATCGATATTAAATACCTCAAACAATTCCCCGAATATCTGGACTTCATCGGTGCGACTGCTAGTGCCCCAGAAACCTCCGATCTCCCCCTCGAACAAACCCCTGATGAGGTGATGGCATCAGCGTATGAAGAACTGCGTCAGAATCTCGCCCAGGAACTCCTCGAACGGATTAAAACAGCATCTCCTGCCTTCTTCGAGCGACTAGTCATCGAGCTACTAGTCAAAATGGGTTATGGCGGTTCCTTGGTAGATGCAGGGATGGCAATAGGTAAGACTGGAGACGAAGGAATCGACGGAATTATCAAGGAAGATCGGCTTGGTTTGGATGTTATTTATATCCAAGCAAAACGCTGGAGTGGTACCGTGGGTCGTCCTGAAATTCACAAGTTTGTTGGTGCTTTGGATGGCAAACATGCCCGTAAAGGAATTTTCATTACTACCGCAAAGTTCTCAAAGGAAGCGAAGTCTTATTTGCCTGCAAATGCGAAAGTTGTTCTCATCGATGGGGAACAGTTAGCTAACTATGCAATCGACGTTAATCTGGGCGTTTTGGTTGTTTCAGAATACCAAATTAAACGGTTAAATTTAGATTACTTTGATGGTGAATAATTGCTGAAAAATATTTGATCGATTGCGGATATCTCTGTTTGTAATATCTCTAAATTAAGCCTAAAAATACAGTATAAATTTTACGATAATCGAGAGCGATCGATAAAATCGGAGTCGAGGTGGATCGGGGTGATAACAAGGGTGTGAAAAGATGTATTATCACACCCTTGTTATCTCAGCCCCAATGCGAACAACCTTTACTCTCTCCAAGCTAAATCCCAGATTTCTAATTCAGTTTCCAGGAGATCGCCTCAAACAGTGGGTATCATTCAGTCAGTAGCAAGTTAAAAACATCTATTAATCACCGCTAGAACGGTGTCGATTTTATCATCAAAATCTGGAATACAAGCTAGAGTAAAATAATCTAAATCTCACCAAAGTATTAGTGAGATTGCCGACTATTCATACCCAAATAAACACGATCGAACGCCTACTCCGATCCTCCGATCCTGATATCTAAATCATCCTCCAAGAGTTCCCTCAAATGAGTATGGCAATTAAGCGGAATTTTAGAGCGACTAGCAGATGAGAGGATCTGGGTGGGGGGTATTGAGGTACCGATAAGTGTATTTATCGGTACCTCAATACCCCCTTGCTCCCTACTGGCAATTTCTAGGAGCGGAAAGATGACTAACTTTTGCCCTGAACTTCATTCCAGGTACAGAAGGGTTATTCTTTTTTCTCGATCGCCAATAAGTAATTGATTGCAATTATGAGTGTTTTCAAAGTATAATTATGTTTTATTTGTTGATAAATATACTTTAAAAATAAAAATGTGCATCAAAAACATCTATATATATTCAAAAGTAATATGTTAATATAAATTGATTATTTGAGTTGAGCGAGATTGACAACCAAAGGCGATCGTCATGGTCGGGAGCGAGCGGTAGATCGGACGGTGAGTAAAGAGCGAGCGAGGATTGAGAGTGGTAAGGGATAGCCGAGCAAACAGGCATCTGGCTATTTTGGTGCAGAGCGTGACATAACTGGAAGATATTTTATACAATGGTAGAGATCGATACTTTTTGTGCAGATGGTCACTACCACCGAGCAACAGACAGCAGCAGCGATCGAAATCGACTGCGATGCATTGATTGGCGTCTTCACCAACTTTTTGCAATTTGATGTTGCCAATGGGGGAGCGAGTGGCGATACGATCGTCACCTACTGGACGCAGGTTAAACAGTATTTAGAATGGTGTCGGGAAAATGCGATCGATCCGCGTGAGGCGACACGAGAGACGATCAAGATTTATCGGTGGCATTTAGCAGAACAGCGAGGGTATAAGCCCAGCACCATCGGGGTGAAATTGACAGCAGTGAGTCGGTTGTATGATGCGGCGGTAGAATACGGGTTGATGGGGGGGAACCCAGCCTGGGGCGTCAAACCACCCACAGAATCGATCGATCCGGCGGCGCGGATTACTTATCTCGAACAGGCGGAAGCGACCGTGTTGCTCAAATCGATCGAGACTCGCGCCCCGCTCCAAACCTGGCGGGATAAATTATTGCTCGGGGTGATGACACTCGAAGGGACGCGCACAGTCGAGATGCATCGGCTCAATATCGGGGATGTGGTGCGTCAGGGCGATCGGGTGGGGGTGAGGGTCAGTAGTAAGCGACACCTGCGGGTTGTCCCCTTGACTCCTCAGTTGGCACACATCATGGAGGCGTATTTAACCGCACTGCGGGGGAGTGGGTTTGATAGTATGGTCGATAGTCCGCTGCTGCTCAATCTCAGTAATTACGGACGCGGGGAACGGTTATCGCGGCGGGGGATTCGACAGGTGGTGGATAAGTATCTCCAAGCAACTAATCTCAAATATATGGAGGGGCGGACGCTCTCAGCTCACAGTTTGCGGCACACGGCGGGGACACTGGCTCTGCGAAATGGGGCGTCATTGCGACAGGTGCAGGATTTGTTGGGACATGCCGATCCGCGCACTACAGCGATTTATGCCCATGTGGGGGACAGATGGGAAAATAATCCCGCGTTGAAGGTGGGGATCGATTTACTTTAGGGCGGTTTGCCGACCCACTCAGCGCGATTTTACCCATACGGCTCAGGGACTTGCAACTAGCGGCAAAGTTATGGCTCTCAAAGATCTAAATCGAGTAGGGTCTCTTCACGACGAGCGCATACAAGCTTGGGGCAGTCCGGCTTCAGTCACACTCAAGGTGGTGATTTCGGCGATGCCCTAGCTCACAGCACCTAATCTTGATAAAATATAACTAGATTGAGTCTACAGCAAATGCAGCTAATTGACGATCGTTTCACACCCCGAGCGCGATGACGCAGATCGGGGGATGAGGATGTAGTTATTAACTGCGAATTGGACTGGGAGCGATCGTTATTCTTTCATGACTATGAATAAGCTGTGTTTGTCCTCAATGGTTATGAATATCTCCTCGGCTTCATCTTGACATGTAGCCTAGTGCCGATTTTAGCGTTGTCAGCATCCAAATTGCTCCGCCCCAGCGGTGGTGGTCCCGAACGCCGGACGACCTACGAATCAGGGATGGAGCCGATCGGTGGTGCGTGGATTCAGTTTAATATTCGCTATTATATGTTTGCCCTCGTCTTTGTCGTCTTTGACGTAGAGACAGTATTCCTCTACCCGTGGGCAGTAGCGTTTAGTCAATTAGGTTTACTTGCTTTTATTGAAGCTCTCGTTTTCATCGCAATTCTTGTAATCGCGCTAGTCTATGCTTGGCGCAAAGGAGCCTTAGAATGGTCATGACACCCAATGATATCAATAGTTTAGAGCGAACTGCCAATCCAATCGAGCGTCCGCAAGTGACGACCGATTTGTCGGAAAATGTGATTCTGACAACAGTAGACGATCTCTACAACTGGTCGCGGTTATCGAGCCTCTGGCCCCTCCTGTTTGGAACTGCCTGCTGTTTCATCGAAATGGCGGCAATGATCGGCTCTCGGTTTGATTTCGACAGGTTTGGGTTGATTCCCCGTGCGAGTACTCGGCAGGCAGATTTGCTGATTACTGCTGGGACGATCACGATGAAGATGGCACCAGCACTAGTACGGCTCTACGAACAAATGCCCGAACCCAAGTACGTGATCGCGATGGGTGCTTGTACGATTACAGGTGGGATGTTTAGTGCGGATTCACCCACAGCAGTGCGCGGTGTCGATAAACTGATCCCAGTTGATATCTATCTCCCTGGTTGTCCCCCACGTCCCGAAGCTGTGATGGATGCCATCATCAAGCTGCGGAAAAAAATCTCCAACGAGTCGATGCAGGAGCGGGGTCAGTTGAATCAAACTCACCGCTATTATAGTACGACGCACAATATGAAAGTCGTAGCACCGATTTTGACAGGTGCCTATCTCCAGACAGGTAATCACGACCATCCCCCAGCAGAAATCGCCGCCGCCATGGGAATGCCTGTATCGCCAGTCTTAGCTACCGCTCAAACACAGGAGGTCGAACGTGGCTGAGGAAGCAACTAACCAAACTGCCGAAATCTCACCACCAGCGGCTCCACTCGCACCGACAGGTAAAGTCTCCCAGTGGTTGACCCAAAACGGGTTTGTAGACCACACCACGCTAGCTACAGACGCTCAAGGTGTCGAAGTCATCCGCGTTGAAGCTCAGTTTTTGTTACCTGTGGCTACTGCTCTGTATGCTTATGGATTTAACTATCTTCAGTGTCAGGGTGGTTATGATGCGGGTGCTGGGGACGATTTGGTGAGTTTTTATCACTTAATCAAGCTGAGTGATAATGCTGTCCAACCAGAGGAAGTCAGAATCAAGGTCTTCTTACCGCGCGAACATCCAGTTGTACCATCGGTGTATTGGATCTGGCGGACTGTGGACTGGCAAGAACGCGAAACTTTTGACATGTTCGGGATTGTCTATGAGGGTCATCCCAATCTCAAGCGGTTATTGATGCCGGAGGATTGGGTTGGTTATCCACTCCGGAAGGATTATGTTTCGCCTGATTTTTATGAGTTGCAAGACGCTCATTAAATCAACTTTCCCCGCTATGAAGCGGGGATTTTTATATTCTGTCTTGTAGTGTGGGTATTATAAATGAGAAAACTCTTTATCTTTTCAAATCGTCTTCTTTATGAAAACTGCTGATAACGTCTTCAGCTCCGAACTAGACGAGCGGGGCATTGCATATTCTGTAACGATTGAAGGACTCTATGAGATCCAAATTCACTCTCAAACCGTAATCGTAAATCTCGAAAATATCCGTCGCAACTACGAACGAGATAGTGATGCTGATGCTATCGTTCGATTTGTGGATAAAGTTGATACTGACTTCATTACTGAAACGCCATCATGGGATGATGTACGACAGTATATTCGGTACTCACTTGAGCCATCAGATGAAGAAGAATTTAAAGGAGTTGTTTTCAACGCCATCAGCGACGAACTAAATCAAGTATTTATTTATATCTCAGTCGATGGCTCCCGAATTACGTGGATTGACAAATCTATGATTGATAATTGGGGCATCACTCGCGAACAGATGGTTCATCAAGCTGAGCATAATATGGTGGCAATTTTGGCTGAAACAAAATTTGAAATTGAGGACATTGATGGAAATAAACTAGGGATGCTCTCAACCACAGAAATAGCTTTCAAGGCTTCGCTAATCGTATCACCTGCATTCCGAGATTTGGTTGCACCAACTCATGGTTGGCCAGTTTATGTAGTTGTGCCTTGTCGTGATTTTGTATATGTTATCAGTGAGGACAATCTCGATTTTCTCAGTTGTCTCGGTAGTATCGTAATCGACGAATATCGGAAATCGGGTTATCCAATTACAAAAGATGTGCTTCAAATATCGGACGATGGTATCACCGCAATTGGCACTTATCCCGAACCTAATTGATATGGCAAGGTTGTTGTGTTTCGCGTTGCTCTACCCAACCTACTACTTCAAGACGCTCATTAAATTAATTGATAATTGATAATTGGGTTTGTTAAGTTGATTTTCCTCGCTACTGAGCGGGGATTTTTTGGGGGGGGAGCGGCGATCGCCATTGATTGTATATAATATCAGCTAAGGCTGTTAGGACTTACACGAGGATAGGTAACTTATCTAGTACCTTAGCAATGTCAAAGCCTTATAGTTACGATTTTCGGAAAAAAGTAATCGAAGCAATTGAGTTGGACGGACGCAAAAAAGGTGACGTGAGTGAAATATTTCAGATTAGTCGCAACACAATCAATCTATGGCTTAACCGGAAAGAGCAAACCGGAGATTTTTTGCCTGAGCCAAATAGACCGCCAGGAAATAACCATAAGATTACTGACTGGAATAAGTTTACAAAGTTTGCCAGTGTGAATGGAGATAAAACCCAAGAACAGATGGCTCAATTATGGGAGGGAGACATCAGTAACCGGACGATTTCTCGGGGCTTGGCAATTGGATTTACACGTAAAAAAAAACTTATGGATACCTCGAACGGGACGAAACAAAGCGTCAAATATTTTTGGAGCAATTAGCCAAGATTACGCCTGAGAGCATTGTCTATGCTGACGAGTCTGGAATGGATAACAGCGATGAATACGCTTATGGATGGAATAAATCTGGTCAGAAATTCTATTCACTCAAGTCAGGAAAAAGACAAGGACGAGTGAATATGATTGCAGCTTTTCGTAAATGTCGCAATGAGTTTGATTCTCTGCGTGATGCGATCGAACATATTTTAAAATTAGCGTCCTAACAGCCTTGGCTGTTACTATAGTTAGTCTAATCCCAATTCACGCTCGAAGCAGGCTAATCATAGTGTGGGCACCAGATCTAAATTTCGATCGCTAGTACAAATCGCCGATCCAGATGGCGCGATCGATTTTGGTTTTCTAGGGGGTTGAGCGATATCGATCTTTGGTGAGGAGATGGGGTAAATCAACAGCCGAAACACCATCGACATAGGTTTGGAGCAACATGGGATGATTGGTGTCACTAAAGCCGATATCGCTGTCTGGATGAAACGTCACCAAGGATAATCCGCGATCGAGAGTCAGAAATTTGTGTGGCATCCCTTGCGGAATTCGCATTACCATCCCTGGTTGGAAATTGTATTCGCACTCTGGGGTGAGACAGTACCCATCTCCGGCTACTACTATGCCGATCCGATCGGTTGGATGATCGTGCATGGTTTGAGCGACTTGGGGGGGGAAATGTAGGGCGTACAAGCCAGGATCGCCGCGATGAATCGGTGGTAACAGGATATCGGTGCTCCCGCCGTCAATGTAGGCAAACTCACCAGGAGACTCGATCGGACCACCCAGGGTAAAAGGACGACTAAAATTGAGGTAGGTAATCACAAAACCGCTGGATTTTTTGCCTAAGAGCGTGCCCGAGCGAGGTAGAGTGAAATACATGCCAGGGGATAGAGGATAGGCTGTACCGTCGGCTTGGATTAACGCTGGCTGACCTGTAAGTACGTAGCCAAAATGAGTGCCTAGGCTTGACAGAGTTAACTCTCGATCGCTCCAAGTTTGCCAGATATATTGATGTTGGGGGTACTGTCGATCGAGATTAGCCCCAACTTCCTCGAATTCGATGCTCATAAACCAGTGGTATTGAAATAGATATACTTGAGCCTAATTATATATTAATCATAGCTTATTTATCAACTCTTAAACAAGAATTTCATCAACTTATTTCTCTCTACTTGGGAGATTTGACAATCTCTGTTTTGGAGACATTCAACAATAATACTAATTCTCACGTAATATTTTTTGAGAATTAATTTAAAATCTTCAGACTTCTGGCTAGAGTCACCTAGCCTTAACAAGCTTCGAGCAATGATCCTGGCATCGGTTGCCATTTTATTGAGAACTTCTTCATGACTGACTAAATCATTTTCTCGTTCGTAATTCTTTTTCAAACTTTCTAGTTTTTGATAATTTTCTATTGCTAACTTTCGATCTTCAAGAACATTTTCAATGGCGATTCTCATTGCTTCATTTGCAGTTTTGGCGATCGATATTTGAGGATCTGCTTCAGCCCGATCGATCGCTGTTTTGAGATCTATTCCCAGCATTCGATGATAAAAACTAGCGGCAACAAAAATACTACTGCGGGGATCGAGTGCGAAGGCGACAGTCCGATGGCGATCGAGATCGAAGTCAATATCAAAGCGCAGAGCCAAGACTGCTTGAGGGGAGAGATTGGTAAGCATCAGATCTAGCTCTGGAGCGATCTGGGGTAGCTGGCGCAGGTAGTCGCCCAGATCTGGATGAGTACGCACCAACTCATGAATATGCTGTTGCAGTGGTTGGAGTAAGAGATCGCCATGACTGAGCAATTCTACGGCTAATAACCATACTTCTCGCCAGGTAGAGCCATCATCTAAATGTGCGAGCAAGATCTCGATCGATGCTGGCGGGGGCGTTTGAGTGGGTGTAGGGATTAAGTAACAGGCGACAAAGTATTCATGAAAAGTGAGATGGGAGAAGGAGTAAATATCTCGAGCGCGCTCAATTAGTAGCCCATGCTGGGCGACGATCGCTTTTAAAATCGAACGGCTGGCTATGGGTGATATCGAGCGCGGATCGATATCTGGAAGCTGTTGTAAAAATTCTAAAATGTACTGCTCGACGACAGCACCACTAAAAAAATATTGACGCTCTTGGAGAGTTTTGAAGGCGATTGTAGCCAGTAACTGGATTTTTAACTCTGGTGATAACCACCGATAAATCGGATCGCGCTCGATCCCGCGTCGATTGTCCCATTTTGCCAGCAAAGTCTCGATCCCGACTTGGTACAATCTCGTTCTAATATGGAGACAACTACCCAGATCTTCAAATGCCAGACAGACTAAGGGTAGTAAAATGGGGGTTACTACCAAGTCTTTTAGTTCGGGGTTGCGGGCTAATTCCTGGAGAAAGTTGGCTGCAAATTCCGCTCCATGTGGTCGATCTTGAAACCATTTGGAGGCGAATTTAGCAATCTGTTCGTCATCGAAATCGGCTAGTTCTACTTCAGTAAATCGCTCGAATCCATAAGTATCTTCCCAAGCACCAATCCGACAGGAGATCGCGATATAGTTATCGCCAAATTCTTTGATAAACTCCCGTAATCGATCGAGGATCTGTGCTTCATCAGCTCTGGGAATTTCATCCCAACCATCTAGTAAAATTAGTCCCCTACCAGCTTGAAATAGTTGTCGCCACTCATTGATGTTTGTACCCGATCCATAGCGGCGATCGATATAAGCGACGAGAGCGGTATCTGCATCTGTTTGCGCCCAATCTTTTAAGGTTAGTAAAATCGGTACGCGATCGGCTGCGATGTTGCCGCGATCGCACTCTGTTGCCAGATGTTGCAGAAAGGTCGTTTTTCCAGCTCCAGGTTTACCGAATAGAATTAGATGCTGATATTTGGTGAGAGCGTTAATCCCCGAAATCCGCGTGACATTGACTTTCCCTAGACTCCAGCGATCGTCGATCTGGGTTTCAGCCATCGAGTCATCGATCGTTTGCCACCGATCGGCGGAGATTTTTTCGAGGACTTTGACTTCGGTATAGATATCTTCAGGCTCGATCGGATGATTTAAGCCCAAAATCCGAATTGGACCGCAACGATGAGCGATCTCGGCGTGGACTAGATGGCGGTAATGATTGACTAATGCCTGAGTATCTTTCGAGCGAGTAGTGGCGATCGAGCGCGATCCGGTCGGTGGAGTCTGGGCAATTTCATGCCAATCCAAGCCTAGTCGCTGACAAATCGCCATAAACAGCCGTTGTTCGATCGCCTTACCACCGAAGAAATTGGAGATCGGCTGACGACTGCACTCCAGTTCCCGCACTAGCTCGACTTGGGTCAATCCTTGCTGTGATAATGCTTGGCGCGCCACTGCTAAACCTGAAGAGTTAGGGGTGAGCGAAGGTCTAGCCATAGAATTTCCAGGGATTTACACAGTCATTATACCCAGTGGCGATGCGATTGGATCGAGTTAGATTCATCAGATCCCCGACTGTCTTGTCTCGCGCGCTTAATTTTTATTTACTCAATCAGCGTTGAATTATACATTAAACTTGCATTACAATAACGCTCAAGGCTAAGGTTCCAGATAGCTAATGAACATAAATACTGTTTTAATCGATCGATATCAAATTCGTCAGCAACTCAGTCAGAAGGCTGGAAGACGGACATTTTTGGCTCACGATCTTCAGTCTCAAGATTTAGTCATCATCAAAATTCTGCGCTTCGATCCGGATTTTCAGTGGGACGATTTGAAATTATTTGAACGGGAAGCTAGTACTCTCCAGAATTTAGATCATCCAGCGATTCCTAAATATCTAGATTATTTTGAGATCGAGGAGCCAGGAACTCGCGGCTTTGCTTTAGTGCAAACCTATATTAACGCACCTTCTTTAGAATCGATTGTTAAAGAAGGACGAAAATTTTCAGAAGTGGAAGTAATTGCATTAGCCGATCGAATCCTATCAATATTAACCTATCTCCATCACCAACATCCTCCAGTCATTCACCGTGATATTAAGCCGAGTAATATCCTGCTTACCAATCGTTCGGGGCATAGTATTGGGGATGTCTATCTAGTCGATTTTGGCTCGGTGCAGACAGTAGCGAGTAAAGATGGCGGGACAATTACGATCGTCGGTAGTTATGGATATATCCCACTCGAACAATTTGGCGGTCACACCACGACAGCATCAGACTTGTATAGTTTGGGAATGACTGTGATTTATCTACTCACTGGAACTCATCCGGCTGAGCTAGCCCAAGTAAATGGACGGGTCAAATTTACGGCTGAAATTAGTAATAAATTTCATCGCTGGTTGGAAAAAATGACTCAACCGCATCTCGAAAAAAGATTTGAGTCGGCAAAACTGGCACAAGTAGCTTTAGCATCAAAGGATGGTAGTTATGGAGATTTTATTCATCTCAAACCTGCTGATAGTAAAGTAAAATTAGATCGCGATCGCGATCGGTTACAATTAAAATTTAAGACTTTATTTGCATCTAAAACTATCGAAACTATAGATTTCCTGTGCTCGTCGGTGCTGCCATGTATGATGATGTTGGGAGTTTTTGCTTGGTTCCTGTATTTGGTGTGCCCCTTGATAATTATCGGGCTAGTTGCTGCACTACTTGTATCTCCGCTGCATATTTTATTATTGTTTATGTACTGGGTATCGATCCGCCCATTACTTATTGTCGCTCAAAGAATTAATATTAATTTATTTCAAAAATACACGATTGTCACTATCGCAGATAACCAGCTTTCTGAATTCAAGTATGCGGGCAACCTCGATCGGTATCAACAGTTACATCAGGCATCCAAGCGATCGGCAATCGAATCGATCGTTTATAATCCTGGCTATACTTTTGATAAATATCTGGATGCCAATGGCAAGTCGGTTAGTAGAGGTGAAGTAAAGGTTCAACCAGAATTATCTCTATTGTTAAAGTCAGAGCGATATATCATCGGGCGCGGTTTGTCTCAAGCCGAACTCTGGTGGTTGAGTCAAGAATTAAGTGATTTTCTCAATTTGGAACTGCACATCATCTATCCTACTCCCCAAGTTCCGCCGGAACCTTCATGTGGTGGATGCTAACTAGATATTGGGAGGTAGCGGTATCGTGATGATGACACTAGTAGAAGCAGATTTGTATGCCAGAATTTGTCAATTTAAATTAGACAAACCGGAAGCTACTTTCTCTTTTTCTGCTAAATTAGCATGGGAATACCGATGGACGGGGATGTATACATACAGAGCGATCCAGGAGTATAAAAAGTTTGTATTTTTAGCAATGGTTGCCAAGCATACTGTATCGCCATCGGCTCCAGTCGATCGCGTGTGGCATTTGCATCTCCTTGATACCCATTCCTATTGGGATAAATTCTGTGGTGAGGTACTAAAGCGTCCGCTCCATCATTCGCCGAGTCTAGGGGGTAAACAGGAGGGCATCAAATATCAGCAGATCTATCAACTCACACTAGCAACCTATCGGCAATATTTTGGAACTCCACCTGAAGATATTTGGCATCCAGCACGCTTGAGGAGTGAGCGGTTTGCGTATCAGTGGATCGATCGAGATGCTCACTGGGTTATCCCCAAACTCTACTACTGGCTAAATAGTCAAATTCGCGATCGATGGTAATTCGCAGAGGCTGTAGGGGGATTTAGAGGCACTCTCGACATCAAACAGCTTCTAAGCGTTAGTAACTCTTAACACAAAACCACTGCCGCACCAGTCTAGACTTGGTAAAATGCACGAAGAGCCGATCTAGAGATCTGGGCTGGTGTCTGGGTCGATCGCAATCTGAATTAGTTATAAACAAAATCGCTATGGTAAATACCCCTACAAAACCATCATTTGACGAAATCAGACCAGGTGTCAAACGCCCCGCCAAAGAAACTCTCCTCACACCTCGGTTCTACACCACTGACTTTGAAGAGATGGCGAAAATGGATCTCACTGTCAATGAAGATGAGTTGCGATCGATTATTGAAGAAATGCGGGTTGACTACAACCGCAACCACTTTGTCAGAGATGAAAAATTCGATCGCACTTGGGATCATATCCCCGCTGAAACTCGTCAGATATTTATCGAGTTTCTCGAAAGCTCTTGCACTTCCGAATTTTCGGGATTCTTGCTCTACAAAGAACTCAGTCGCAAGCTCAAGGACAAGAATCCGCTCCTAGCCGAAGGCTTTAATCTACTATCGCGGGACGAAGCCCGTCATGCTGGTTTTCTCAACAAAGCGATGGCTGACTTTGGACTCTCGCTA
The DNA here is from genome assembly GCF_041738855.1 of Chamaesiphon sp. GTDB lineage: Bacteria > Cyanobacteriota > Cyanobacteriia > Cyanobacteriales > Chamaesiphonaceae > Chamaesiphon. The sequence goes on from NZ_JBGSPA010000191.1 coordinate 132,620, forward strand.
GATTTGGGCTTTCTGACTAAAACTCACAATTACACCTTCTTCAAACCCAAATTTATCTTCTACTCGGTGTACCTATCCGAAAAGATTGGGTACTGGCGATATATCAAGATTTTCCAACACTTAGAAGCAAATCCCGAACACCGGATCTACCCGATCTTCCATTTATTTGATAACTGGTGCCAAGATGAGAATCGTCATGGTGATTTCTTTGATGCCTTGATGCGCTCACAACCCTTGCTGCTTAATGACTTCAGAGCAAAACTCTGGTGTCGGTTCTTCCTGTTGGCGGTATTTGCCACGATGTATCTCCGCGATCGATCGAGCAAGTTTTACGGGATTTTGGGGATGGATAGCCGCGAATTTGATATCGAGGTCATCAAAGAAACCAATCAAACTGCGGGACGAGTATTCCCCGTGATTTTGGATGTGGATCGTCCGCAATTCTTCCAACTTTTAGACAAGTGTGCCGCAGACTATCTCAAACTAGTAGCGTCGGCAGAATCCACAACACCTAAGTTCTTGAAAAAGATGCAGAATCTACCGACGATCGCGTCCATGGGGATCAAGTTACTCCGCTTGTATCTCATCAAACCGATCGATATGACTAAGCAAGCAGGTGTGATTCGCTAACTACTCCCTTCCCAGTGACAAATTAGACATCTAGTGTGGATAGTGAATTAACAATATCTATGCCTTGAGTCGATCGGAGTTTCAATTAAAAAAATGGTTCTGTTTACGACAGAACCATTTTTTTAATTGTCTGTAATCGATCTCTTCCAACTAAGATCGATTACTCACTGTCAACTGTCTGCTTGGTGCAACACATGCGGAGGAAACCTCCGCGTGATTGCATCCGCAACTGTCAACTGTCAACTATCAACTATCAACTATCTGACTTCTTGGGAAACTTGGGTAAATCGATTTTGACGGGTTTAGCGATCGTGCGGGTGCGATCGAGAGTGGGTGCGGGCCAATTGGCGGCGGTGGCTGTTGCCGGATCGCTCAATGCCGCACCTTCTGGATCGACTGTCGCTGCGGCTTGAGGTGGCGTGGCGACGGGATCTAAATTGGAATTGTATCGAATGGTGGCATTGTTGGTGGCGATCGCTTCGCGCCAACTGGCAGGATCGGCGGGTTTTGATGGTGATAAGATCGTCGTCTGCGCGAGTGTCGGTAGGGATGAATGCCGCTGGGGCAGCTCTACGGGTGCTAGGGGTGGTGCGGGGTCGATTGCCGTGGTGGAGATGGGTGAGTCAGTAGTGGCTGGTACTAGGTGGGATAGCGCGGGGGTGGCGGCTGGTGCGGTCTGGGCGGTCGATCGCTCGGCGAGATCGAGATCGTATTTCAATTGAGCTGAGGCGATGGTTTCAGTGGCGGTGTGCTGTGTCAGGAGGTCTGCGTCGTCTAAAGTGGTTGGTAAGACCGTTGGATCGCTGGGTGAGTCGGAAGTGGCGGCGACAGTTAGTGGATCGATTGTCGCAGGTGCTGGGGTGGAAGTTGGCTGCTCAATGGGATTGGTTTGGAGTTTGAGGCGACGATGGAGAGCGATCGCAACTTGTTCGGTTTTGATTAATTTTTGGGACTGCTGTTGATATTTTTGCCGAAGTTGTTCGTGTTCGGCTTCGATTTGGGGGACGATCGTTTGGACGATTTCTAGTTGCTGGGAAAGGGTTTCGATCAGGGTTTGTTGACGTTGTCCGATTTGGTGGGATGTCTCTAGTTGTTGAAATAATGCGCCGACGCGATCGTGTGCGATACTCAGCTCATCTTGTTGCTGTAGGATGGTAATTTCGTGGTGTTGATTTTGCTCCTTGTGGGTATGGAGGGTTTGCTTGGCTGATGCTAAGGCTTGCTCTAATCTGGCAATTTCTTCTACTAATTGACGGTTGACTTGGCGGAGATTGCTGACTACTGTCAACCAATCAGTGCGATCGGGTTGGGCTTCGACTGTGGTATAGATGGTCTCGATCGCTTGGTCTGCTTTGGCTTGAGAAGAAGAGTGTTCTGCTGGGGACATGGCAGGCGGGATGAGTGAATGGGTAAACGGGGATGGATGGAATCCGCTGGAGTTAGTTGCTGACTACGGCGATTTTAGCGATCGTCGCAGTCAATAAATGCTGGTGAGTAAGGGATTGTTGGCTGATGGTGCGGACTGATGCCGAACTTAGAGCCGTTCCGGTTTTGAGGTGTTGTTGCCAAGCTTGAGCGATCGCACTGGCATCGGTGGGGAGATCGGCTAGTTCCCAGCCAGGGATATCAATTTCTGTCATTAGTTTACTGACTTTTGGGTCATAACCGATCGCCCAACATTTACAGCCTTCTGCTGCTGCCATAATCAAACTGTGATAGCGCATCCCGATCGCCAGATCGACGCCTTGAAATAAACCTTTGAGTTGTTGAGGATCTGTCAGTACGACCACCTGACTATTATCGGTGAGTTCGGCTTGAATTTGCTCGGCAAGATTCAGATCTGTAGTCGGTTGGAAGGGGACGAGTAAAACATGACTGCCAGTGGCGGCTTGCAAGTCTACTAAGGCTTTAGTCAGGAGGTCTAGCCGTTGATTTGTCAAGTTGGGATGCGATCGCAAGGTCACGGCGATTTTCGGGCTAGGAATACTCGCAATTGCGGGGACGGGAGTCGCCGCCATCCTCCACACCGGATCGGGAGCCATAGCGCAGGGGATTCCCCAGCCCTCCAGCAATGCGGCTGAGGCTGAATCTCGGACGCTGACAGCCGTACAGTTGCCAAAAGCCCGTTTGGCTATCCATCGTGTCAGGGGCTGGTTGAGCGGGCCAATTCCTTGGGCGAGGGCGATCGTTTGGAGTCCGAACTGTTGAGCTAATCCCAATAGCCCCCCATAATAAATCGAATTTCGCAGACTTGTCGCATCTTGGAGCACACTCCCGCCACCTAAGATCAAAACTTGGGACTCTCGGAGCGCGCGAATTACCGCACCACTATTCATGCGATCGGCACTTCTGACGCCATAGCTCTTGGAAGTACCACGCGGATCGGCCGACAATACCAGCGGTTTCACCTGCGGCGGTAACATCTCCAACATCGATACTAGCAATGCTTCATCGCCACCATTTCCTTTACCATAATAGCCACACAGCACAGCCTGAATTTCACTCATTTGGTCACCCCGATCGATCGCTTAGCTTATGAGATATTCTACATTGCTTCCCTACCAGCAGTGGCTGAAGCGATCGGGATCGTACTCCCTTTCTAGTAACAACTTAGATATCTAGGGTGGTGAGTGGATGGTGGATTGACTTTAGGGATACTTGCCTCAGTATCCTTAGCCAGTTATTGATAATTTATAGCAAGTATATTCAGCAATATTGCTGAATGCCCAGTGAGACGTACCGATCGAGGATTCGCAGGATGCTGACGCCATCTGTAGATCGTCAGATTGGTATCAAGATCGAGTTGTGTTTTAGTCCTCAAACTCGGTTAATATTATTTGTGATATTATATCAATAATTTTATGACCACCTGTCAATCCCCAAAATTATGGAACAATCGAGTTTGAGTGCCATATCCAGACAGAATGCCGACAAAAATCTGCGAGCAATCTTACTGGCTGGGGTAGGTGGCTCGATCGCGATTCATGTTGCGGCGATAGCAGGAGTCACTCATTTTTGGAAACCTGTCGCCGCGATCGAGGAACCAATGGAAATTACCATGGTGGATGTCGATAAGACCGTCCCATCTCCAGTAATTACCGCCCCAGCACCGATAGTTAAATCAGCCCCAAAAATCACGCCGCAGCTAAAGACGGCGGTACAGATTGCCAAGACTCCAGCTAAGGTGAATTTACAACCAAAACCAGCACCCAAAGTCGTTACGCCAGCAGTGGACAAGCCGATCCCGATTGTCAAGACTACCGCCAGTTTGACCACCAATCCAGCAGCTAAACCCAATCGACCGATCGGCAAAGCTGCCTCAAAACCAGCGATTATACCCAAGCGATTGAGTACACCAACCCAGCCAGTAATCGATCCAGCTTTCCCAGACGAATTATTTCGATCGCAACCACAACCAGCGCAAGCTAACAACACACCCCGTCCTCAGAAGACCGCTCCGCGTCCAAAAATAACCAATAGCGAGCGAGTAGCATCGAGAAGTAGCGATAATCAGCCAGGATTAGTAGGTACCCCATCTGGTGGTGGCGGTGGATTAGCTGGAAAACTCAGTAATAATCCTAACCCTGGGGGTAGCGGTGGCAATGCTGGTGACGATAGAGATTTTGGGACAGCCATACCTAGTAAAATTGGTGCAGTAGGCGGTGGTAATGGCAGCGGAGCGGGGGGTACCAATCAGTCAGGATTGGCTGGTAACTCATCTGGCGGTGGCAAACTAGCCAGCGGGTTCGGTAGTGGTGGTGAGGGCGAGATTCTCACTGGTACTGGTGGTGATGGGGATTTTGGCAAGGTCACACCTAGTAGAATTGGTGCGACAGGCGGCGGCGCGGGTGGTACCAATCAGTCAGGATTGGCTGGCAACTCATCCGGTGGTGGTAAATTAACCAGAGGGTTCGGCGGCGGTAGTGGCGGTGGTAGTGGCGGCGGCAATGGTAGCGGTAGCGGCATTGGCGGCGGTGGCGGCGATGGCGATTTTGGGACGGTTACTCAAGGAAACACTTGGCGTGGAGCAAGAGGCGGTGCGGGTAGTGGATTGGGTAATCCAGGTGCGGGCAGGGGTGGTGATGGCGGGGGTGGTGTTTTCGGATTGCAATGTATTCGCAGATGTGAAATCAGTGGACTGACAGATTTGGATGATAAGGATGGTGGTAAAGATAAATTACGGATTAAGATTGCGATCGATCCCAAAGGATTTGTTACTAGAGCGAGTATCTCCAAATCTAGTGGTAATTCCACAATCGATCGAGTCATCGTCAATGGCGTCAAACAGATGCAATTTAGTCCGCCAGGTAAAACAGTAGAACGAGTAATTAAAGCAAATATTTTGATGTAGGTGAAGATTTTATGAATTATCGATCATTCGTGACAAGTTAAGAAGTGATCGCAGTTGTCAAGCGGGTTTGAGAAGATGGCTTAAAGAAGAATTGGTCGCCACTTCGTACATGTTCAGGAAAAGGGGCAATAATCAATTTGACGTTGGGTTTACGAATAGATT
>NZ_JBGSPA010000025.1:0-66811 GCF_041738855.1 Chamaesiphon sp.
AGAAATTATTTAGAGAATTCTAACAGGCGCTCCACGATTCTGCCCAAGGGCTGACTGGATCTTGAGCTAATCATCGCAGGCTCCTTCCAGGCCTGAGGAAGAGGCTGGGATAACTCCCATTGGCTGTTGTCTCTAATTCGATCCAAGCGGTAGTCTCCAACAGACTTAGCCTTCATGCCCACCGGTGGAACCCATAGAAAATCCGGCCGCTTTTCCTGTAGCCACTCGCCGCCTACAATCTCTCCTTTATCGTCAAGCTCAAGCTCGTATTTATAGATTGCGAACCTCTTCATGTCTAACCTTGGGCTATCAGGTAAGGTAGTTGGCGGCCGTTCTGCTAAGTAAGTCACGTTCATAAGAATCTTAACGAGACTCACAGCAGTAGGAGCCCGGAGGTGGCGTATCGGGTCGTCTGAGGTAATCGGAAAAATTGCACTGGAAATAGAGTTCACTTTTTTTCCAGTTTTTGGATGTAAGTAAAAATAAGAGTAACTAAGAACTGGTTGATTCCAAACTTCCAGATCGTAAGTGGTATCGAATATAAAACTGCGCTTGGAGTGGCCAATTTGATTTACTACCGCAAGATGCCAAGTGCCTGGATTATTATCGAGGCAATCAGGATCCACGGGCCTTCCATTGGAGTCTCTTTCTGGCTTTTGAATATTGCATCTTCCACCAATAAATCTAATTCTAAATCGCCCTTTGGCCCACAAAAGCGTAGTTAGAGCCTTGATGTCGGAGGGATAGAAGAGAATTCTGTCCCCATTCACTCCAATTACCTCTACGGGCTTAGCCGGCCTACTTTCCATAAAAGAAGCGACCGCCCATCCGTCACAAAGCCCCATCCAAGTAGCGACCTTATTTTCCCTTTCATGATAGGGTTTGCCATAATTAATCATTAACTTCGTTAGAGTAAAATTTTTGTCTCCAATCAGAAGGTCATATTTTTCTGCTGGAGAAAATTTCAGAAGATCACCACGCCCTAACTGCTCATTTAAATAAGTCTGATTGGCAAACCAATCCATGCTTGCTGGAAACTGTGGATCGGCATAGCGATTTGCGATGGTGCCCATATAGAAGGGCCAATAGAAGTCACTCCATGGCTGCCCTGAAATCTGGCCATTTCTCAATTTATGCATATCTTTTAGCGAGCGAAAGCGAAGCTCATCAACCAGATTTTCTGCATTGTCATTTCGTTTGGGTGCCGATGCCCCACTACCGGGCAGTTTATCCAGCCAATGCTCTCTATGCTCCTTCCAGTCATCTGCCCCAATCGCCGAAGAAGCAGTGACCCAAAGGAAGAAACAGACAAATACCATTATATTTTTTTTCATCATTCCCCCATGTGTACGTAAGTGCACTAAGCAAAGCCTGGGCCGCGGCAAAGCGCTGAGGCGAACTAGACAGCTTCGTGGTATGACCGGATTCGAAGAGGAGTTATATGAAAATCTTTGACCCCCAGACGTTTAAAAAACCGAGCAAAGAAGAGCTGAAAGAAAAGTTGACCCCGGAAGAATTTAGAGTCACTCAGGAAGAAGGAACAGAACGGCCTTTTGAGAATAAATATTGCGACAATAAAGCCGAAGGAATTTATGTCGATATTGTGTCTGGAGAGCCCTTATTTAGCTCTCTCGAAAAATTCGACTCCGGCTGCGGTTGGCCAAGCTTTACCAGCCCTATCGAAGAGAACAATCTCATTTCCCGGGTAGATAATAAGCTATTCGCCACGCGGATTGAAATTCGCTCAAAACACGCAGACTCGCATTTGGGGCATGTATTTGAAGATGGCCCAAAACCTACTGGCTTACGTTACTGCATGAACGGTATTTCCATGAAGTTCGTTCCAGCCGCATAGTTCGTTAAAATTCTCAATTCTTTTAGAGGTGGCGATATTTGACGATCGCCACCATTAGTCTTGTTGACGGATATCAAGATATCGTAAGATTGAGCGACAATTATTTGGCGACTGTTATAATAAATCTATCCATTCGATCGATCTACTCCATCAAATTCTCCAACTACCCACACATCTCCAGATGAGGTAAATCATGTCAAAAATTGTTGCAGATTGGATGAATCGCGACCTTTTAACTGTTACTCCCAGTACGCCACTGGCGGATGCCGTCAAGTTACTAGTCGCTCGACACATTAGTGGGTTACCTGTAATTGATGAAACTGGAAAACTAGTAGGCGTGATTTCTGAATCAGATTTGATGTGGCGCGAACAAGGCTTGGAGCAGCCCCCATACATGATCTTTTTAGGTGGCGTAATTTATTTCCAAAACCCATTGACATACGAGCGCGATTTGCACAAAGCTTTAGGACAAACAGTTGGCGAAGTGATGACTCCACATGCAATCTCCATCGCGGCGAATACATCACTCTCAGAAGCAGCCAGACTCATGCATGATAAAAAAATTCACCGTCTACCTGTAGTGGACGAGCAAAACCACCCGATCGGAATTATTACTGAAAGTGATATCGTCCGCGCGATCGCGGTTGGATAAATTCAGCGATCGCAACTAACAACGACCGCTAGAAATTCAGGGTAGAGGTAATTCATGAATTACCCCTATCTTTTAATTTAACCTGAATTCGGGATAAGAGGTGCCCAGAGACTGGAAGTCTCGGTTCGTGATGCAAAGTCCGCCTGCGCGGACTGATTAACTTGTCCGCGCTGGCGGACTTCGCCATGCTAGCCCCGATTTCAATCGGAGGCGGTACCAGAGCGGAGCAAATATCCTTAACCAGTTAGCGTAGCCTCTCCGACAGGAGATACTCACGTTAATTTAGGCTTCTTTAAAGAACCGAATCAATTCGCGGGCATGTTCGAGAAATTGGCCATCGACAGTAATTTGTGAAATCGCCTGTCTGGCTTCTTGCGCCAATCGTTGATGTTCTGACTCATTAGTTGCTTTGTGATTGGCGATCGCTACTGTTAGTTTAGCAATTTCCTCGCGATTTGTTTCCCAGCGATAATTTTGTTGACTCAGCCAAGATGTATCTTCATCGGGATCGAGTTGGTTGGTTAGTTGAGTCACCCGCTCTTCCAATCTGACAAATCGATCGCGCAACTCAAATATATCCTCACGCGGGTACACAAATTGGTTTTGCATATCCCCCAATCGAGTTGCTAAATACTCATAAGTACTAATTGCCGGACGCAATAATGTCAGCAAGAGTACGCCCACAGAACTCCAATAACCTAGCGCGGTAACACCACTAATTGATAACCAATATAACGCGATTGCCGTACCCAAATGCAACCCGATCGCGACGATTAGAGACTTGTTGGCTATGCTGCTGGCATATTGAATTTGACGCTGTTCGATCGCGATCCCTTGTAGCTGAGACTCTTGTCCTGTCTGAGCGACGGCTTTGGCTTTAAAATAAATATTCCACGGTACCGTGACGATCAAAATCGTCCATTCAAAAATACCAATCCCGACCGCCCAATCCCACAAACTACCTGTGGGCATCTGAAACCAATTTAATAAACCAAACGCTAATAAAGCGATAAAAAGTAATCCAGAATTAAAGACTGCAATACTGCCGTACATAATTTATAGTTAGTGTTGATATTTGCGGATACTTCATTCTCAATACAGTTCGGTTAGTCAGCGACTGAAGTCGCCGCTAATGATGCGTAATGTCCGCCTGCGCGGACTAATCCAATCTAAGAAATTAGGTTAACCGAACGTATTGACTCCATTCTGGCTTGGGAGCGATGGGACTCGCGATCGGCTTATGCTACTTTTTCAACCGCACAAGACAGATCCCCGACTTCTTGGAGAAGTCGGGGATCTAAATAGTTAGCTTTAACTTTGCTGTCAACTGATTTTTTTAGACTAAATCTCGATCGGTCAAAATCTCATAACCGTCTTTGGTCACCAGTACTGTATGCTCGAACTGAGCAGACAAAGATTTATCAACAGTTACTGCCGTCCATTTATCGGGCATCATTTTGGTAATCTTCGATCCAGCGTTGATGATTGGCTCGATCGCGATCGTCATCCCTGCTCTGAGTTTCACATTGGGCATCTCGCGGGTGCGGAAATTAAATACCGATGGTTCCTCATGCAGATTGCGCCCTACTCCATGTCCGGTGAAATCTTCCACGATACTGAAGCCATTGGCCTCTACATGGTCTTGGATTGCTCCAGCGAGATCCAGGAGGTAAGCACCTTCTCGCACCTGTTCGATGCCCTTATAGAGGGCTTCCTCGGCAACTTTGATGAGTTTAGCAGCCGCAGGTGTGACTGTGCCAACGCCGATCGTGATACAAGAATCGCCATGAAAACCCTGGAAGAAAGCCCCTGTATCGACTTTGAGTACATCTCCCTGCTTGATGACTTTCTTGCGATTGGGGATGCCATGTACGGCTTCATCATTGATGCTTGCACAGATCGAGGCGGGAAAGCCATACAAACCCTTGAAGCTGGGAATGGCATCCATTGCCCGAATCCGCTTCTCAGCATAGGCATCTAGATCGGCTGTCGTCATTCCTGGCTCGACCATCACCATAATTTCTTTTAAGACAGTAGCGACAATTCTGGCAGATTGGCGCATGATTCCAATTTCCCGCTCAGTTTTGATCTGAATCCCCTTTTGTTGCTTCTTTTCGCGGGTGGGTTGCTGCTTTTGTAAAAGTAAATCGCTGAAAATATTCATATCGTGATGGAGCAGGCTGAGTAAAGGTAAAAAGATGGCAACTGCTGCGGTAGCAGGATGTTCTAGTCAATTTCGCAACGCGATCGACCACATTGAGACAACCCTTAAATTTGGACTGTGCCTTTGTCTATTTTAGTTCTTTATTTGTGCCTTGGCGCACCCGCTATGAAACAGGAGCGGGTGTGCCAAAAAAGTTCGGGTTGCTCTGTGCGATCGTTCATCTCCAAAAACTTAACGATCGAGCATATCCCCTTTGACTCTAGGCGGATGCCACCTTTGCATTCCGGCGTTGGCGCAAGCCTGCCGTAAGCATAGCTGTGTCGCTCGGGCGGTCTCCTCAGCCAAGGTTGCACCAAGCACCCGATCCTACAAGTCTATAAATTTATCCAATACATTTGAGAGATCGACCGTGGGAGGGTTATGCTAGCTAATATCAATGTTACAAAATCGATGTTGTTGGCGTTGGCACTGTCTACCGTAGGTATCCGAACCCGCCCTCCCCGCTAGGAAATCTCAAATGGGTTCTATCGTCATTGTAGGGTTTCAGGCATTATCAATGTGATAAATAATTAGATGGAAAATCGCATCCGAGTCGCTAAAGACAAAGCCGAACTAGTCAAATCATTAATGGCATCGACTGAAAATAATAGCCCCTTCCAGATCTATGCCGATATCATCTTATTTGCAGCAGTATTGGGTGCAAAACACCAAAAACGAGTCCCACTCGGCGAAATTTCTAAAAAAGAACCAGGGCCGATTAGCATGGACATCTTCATCACGCGCGGTTACGATGCGGTGATGAAACTGATGGCGATCGCCGCTACTGAGAATATTAATGTTATCTCACCAGACCGAGCGGATTTTGAACAGCAGCGGATTGAGATCTTCGAGGAGTATGCCAATGGTGGGTTGGATATTCTCGATCGCGAGTTGTGTGGCGCGGTAGACTATACCGAGCGGATTTTGTTGATGTTGTCAGTAGAGACAGCAAGTCCATCAACTGCATCTACCGCTCCCAATGCACCCAATTCGACGGGAGCAGATCCCCTCACTACTGCGCCCGTCGAATTCGATCTCCGAAAATTCTTGAGTTAAATCGAGTAAATATGTTGCCAAAGAAACAAAACCAACTAAACTAAAGTCAGTCAAGTTAGTTGTCTGCGTCCATCATTCCACCTAACGGGGAATGCCGTTACTTGGAGATAATATTATGAACGTTCTGCTCCTCTATCCCCGCTTTCCCAAAAGTTTTTGGTCGTTCGAGAAAATGATCGAACTGATGGGTCGCAAAGCTTTGATCCCACCATTGGGATTGATCACCGTTGCAGCAATCTTACCTCAAGAGTGGAATTACCAGCTCGTCGATCTCAACGTGCGGGAAGTTACCGAAGCTGAGTGGAGTTGGTCGGAGTTGGTAATTTGTTCGGCAATGATCGTCCAAAAACCAGATTTACTCGCTCAGATCCAAGAAGCCAAACGCCGAGGCAAACGCGTCGCCGTCGGTGGGCCTTACGCTACGGCTTTACCCAACGAAGTCTCTCAAGTTGGGGCCGACTATTTGATTTTAGATGAAGGCGAACTGACGATCCCCTTGTTTGTCGAAGCAGTCAAACAAGGGCAACTGTCTGGCACCTTCCGTGCGCCCAATGGCGAACGTCCCGATGTTACGACAACTCCCATTCCACGCTTTGAACTGTTAGACTTCGATGCTTATGCTGAGATGTCCGTCCAGTTTTCACGGGGTTGTCCGTTCCAGTGTGAGTTCTGCGATATCATCGTCCTCTACGGTCGCAAACCACGGACTAAAGATCCAGCCCAAATGCTCAAAGAACTCGATTATCTCTACGAATTGGGTTGGCGGCGCAGTATTTTTATGGTGGATGACAACTTTATCGGCAACAAACGCAACGTCAAACTGTTGCTCAAAGAATTATTGCCGTGGATGGTCGAACATAAGTATCCGTTCTCTTTCGCAACCGAAGCCTCAGTCGATTTGGCAAATGACCAAGAACTGATGGATATGATGGTCAAGTGCAACTTTGGCTCCGTGTTCCTAGGGATTGAAACTCCAGACGAGGAAAGCCTCGCACTGACTCAAAAACACCAAAATACTCGTAGCTCACTGAGCGAAGCAGTCGAACGCATTGCTAAATCGGGGATGCGCGTGATGGCTGGATTCATTATCGGCTTCGATGGTGAGAAAACAGGTGCGGGACAACGCATCGTCAAATTTGTCGAACAGACAAATATTCCCACCGCTGTATTTAGTATGCTCCAAGCATTGCCAGATACCGCACTATCGCATCGGTTGGCCAAAGAAGGTCGCTTGCGCGGCACGGCGGACGGCAACATCAACCAAACCACGTTGATGAACTTCGTCCCCACCCGTCCGCTCGAAGAAATCGCCATCGAGTATATGGATGCCTTCGATGAATTATACGAGCCATCGAAGTTCCTCGATCGCACCTACCGTCACTACCTCACGCTCGGCGAAGCTACCTACCCCTACAAAGGTGAAGGTCGTAAGAAAGATTTTAGCTGGATGGTAATCCGTGCCCTCCTCATCATCTGCTGGCGTCAAGGAGTAGTGCGCTCTACTCGTTGGCAGTTCTGGCGCAACCTCTGGAGCATGTACAAGCTCAATCCAGGTGGGGTCAGTAGCTATTTGGTCACCTGTGCCCAAATCGAACATTTCTTGGAGTACAGAGGCATTGTCCGCCGCGAGATCGGCTCTCAATTGGCAGACTTCCTGGCTGAGGAAGCCAGAATCAAAGCAGCAGCGATGGCAGTAACAAACACAGAACCAGTCGAGGCTCTAGCTGAGACTGCTGTCTAATGCCTCAAGATTAAAGCAAAAATTGAGGGTAGGGGCAGTTTATAAATTGTCCCTACTCTAGTTTAAGTCCGTGTAGGCGGACTTTGCATCACTAGCAGCGGTTTTAACCGCTGACGCATCAACCAACCTAACTGTATTGCACCTTGACCGATCGAGTATTCTCCCTTTAAGATGTAGAGATGGTCTGGCGGCGACGTTGGTGACTGCCAATAACGTTTTTTGATCTATGCTTGAATTTTTTACGGGAACTAATGTTGTTCTAGCGGCAGTAGACTGAACTTTGGTATTCAGAAACTTTATGCGCGAACTTCCGGTACCCACCTGGTTTTAACCAGGTCATAAACTGAGGTAAAACGGCGTTGCGGCTGACCTAAATTTTGAAAGATCGAACCCCTGGTAGTGGTACTAGGGGTTTTGTAGTAGTTGGTGGATGGTGGATATTAGGGCAGAGTTTTACTGATAAAGTGAGATAAGCAGATATTTGATGAAACTAATAAGAGCATGACACCACAGGATTTGATGAAGCAGGAAGTTGGGAAGGCTGCTGCGGCGCGGGTACAGTCTAATTCGATTGTGGGATTGGGTACGGGTTCGACGACGGCGTATGCGATCGAGTTTATCGGCAAACGGTTGGCGGCGGGGGAAATTACCAATGTCAAGGGGATTCCGACTTCTTTTCAGGCGCGAGTGCTGGCGAAACAGTATGGTATCCCTTTGACTACTCTAGATGAAGTCGATCGGATCGACATCGCGATCGATGGTGCGGATGAAGTCGATCCTCATAAAAATCTGATCAAAGGTGGCGGCGCGGCGCATACCCAAGAAAAAGTAGTCGATGCGCTGGCGGAACAGTTCATCGTCGTTGTAGACAATACCAAGTTAGTCGATAAACTCGGTAGTACTTTTCTCGTCCCCGTCGAAGTGATTGCGATGGCTGTCACCCCTGTCATGCGGGCAATCGAAAAATTAGGCGGAAAACCTCAACTCCGCATGGGTGTCAAAAAAGCTGGCCCAGTAGTGACGGATCAGGGTAATTTAGTCGTAGATGTCAAGTTTGACTCGATCGATAATCCCGCAGAGCTAGAAAAGACGCTGAACAATATTCCTGGAGTCTTGGAAAATGGTCTGTTTGTTGGCGTGACAGACTTGGTATTAGTCGGTGAAGTTCAAGGTGAGAAAGTTATCATCAGGGAAATGTAGGGGTTAGGCTTTAGGTTTTAGGTTTTAGGCTCTGGGCTTTAGATTTTAGACTTTAGGTGAATTTCATGAGCCTCGGTGGTTTGATTTTCGCCATGCCCACAAACTCGCTAGAGCCTACAACCTAAATTACAATTAGATCTAGGAACCTTGTCGCCAACATCTAACTTATGGTTGCTCAACTACCAATATCAAACCAAATCGAATACCCCGACAGCGATGGCAAACCGATGTCTGACAATACCAAACAGTTTCGGTGGATAACGATCGTCAAATACAACCTAGACTGGTTATTTGCCAATGATGAAAATGTCTTCGTTGCGGGTGATTTGCTTTGGTACCCCGTGGAAGGCAACCCCAAGCGGCGGGTAGCTCCCGATGTAATGGTAGTATTTGGAAGACCAAAAGGCGATCGCGGTTCATACAAACAATGGCAAGAAGCCGGAATTGCGCCCCAAGTGGTGTTTGAAATCCTCTCGCCTGGAAATACTACCAACGAGATGGCAGCTAAGTTAGCTTTTTACGATCGGCATGATGTGTCGGAATACTACATTTACGATCCCGATACTAATGCGTTGTCTGGATGGGAGCGATTGGATGATTATCTCACTGAAATTCCAGTCATGCAGGATTGGACTAGCCCACGACTAGGAATTAAATTCGATCTGAGTGCTCCACCAGAACTGCAAATTTACAGACCTGATGGCGAAATATTTCTGACGTTCGAGCAAGTTTCTCAACAATTAGCAACTACTACTCGCGAACTGGAGACTACTACTCGCGAACTGGAAACTACTACTCGCGAACTGGAAACCATTGCCCAAACTCTGTCCACAACCGAACAGGAATTGGCAGTAAAAGCAGCTCGAAATCAGCAACTCACAGCCAAGTTGCGAGAGCTAGGCATCGATCCAGAGACGATTTAGCTGCAAAAAACGAGGTAGAAACCGATCGGTTCTACCTCGTTTGTCATACTTATAAAAGTTACGTCGATCTAGTCGATGGTTCTTTTACCAGTAAACTTGAGCTTTGCTGGTTCAGGATTGCTGCCGATATTCCGATCGACTTTACCGTTATATTCCCGCCCTGGGTTAACTTTTTCGGGGAACACGCCATCGTTGGGATGGAGTAAGGTAATTTCCCCCTTGGGGAGAATGCGGTATACTTTGTAGTTGGTGATTTTGTACTTACGCAGTTGACCGCCAAGAGCGAGACACTGTTCTTTTCTGGCGAAGTTGAGCAGGTTATCGCCCGATACCATGGTTGCAGCACCACCAGTTGGCATTTCAAATACTTGTTCCTTGGGACTATTCCAAGTAATCGCGTATTTTTCTTCGACATCGGCTTTGCTGAGTAACCCACCAGTGCTGCCACCAAAAATCGGTGTCTTGCCAGTTAGTTTGATTGCCATAAAACTATTCGTTATTAGGGTTTTAGGAAATACTACCACTCTGGCTGAGTGCGATCGCCATCTCGTCAAGAACTGTAACAGTCAATCGGGTCGATCTCGATCGCTTGGGGTAAGGCAGTAGATATCAAAGTCGATGCCATCGCTACAGCTAGATGCACACTAGCGATAGCGATGGGCTACCTGAACTAGATTTCCGTCACCACCGGATCGGTTTTCAGCCACAGCCCCGATGAGTACTAACAAATATAATTTAATCATTAACCGTAGTTCGATCGCCATGACTGAGAATTCTACTACCATTTCCTTGCTGGTTGCTCCTGCGCGTGTGGTGCGAGGTCAACATGCGCTGCTTCCCGCGATCGAGTATATTCTCAAACTGGGTCACCGCCCGCTGATTGTGGGTGGCGAACGGAGCCTAAAACTGAGTCAATTGCAAGGATTAAGCGATCGACCCGAACTAGAGATCGCAACGATTGGCTATACTCCTGACTGTTGTGAAAGTACTCTCGATCGCTTGATGGTAGCAGTTACCACACATCAAGCAGATGTCATCATTGGCATTGGGGGCGGTAAATGTCTCGATACCGCCAAATTATTGGCTTATCGCTGTCAATTGCCAGTCGTGACGATTCCGACTAGTGGAGCTACCTGTGCGGCGTGGACAGCATTAGCCAATATCTATTCTGAAGCGGGGGCTTTCTTATCTGATGTCAGTCTGGCTAAATGTCCAGATCTCGTCATCCTCGACTATAGTATCGTCGCCACCGCTCCACCACGGACACTAGTTGCTGGGATCGGTGATGCGATCGCCAAATGGTACGAAGCTTCAGTCAGTAGCGGTCATTCGACCCAGACATTGCTGATTGCCGCAGTCCAACAAGCCCGCGTCCTCAGAGATATCTTGTTCCAAAAGTCGGCAGCAGCACTAGCCGCTCCTGGCGGTGACGACTGGCAAGAAGTCGTCGATGCTACCGTCCTCCTCGCTGGGGTCATCGGTGGGCTAGGCGGTGCCCAGTGTCGCACTGTAGCCGCCCATGCAGTACACAATGGTCTGACGCACCTCCCAGGCTCTCACCAAGCCTTACACGGCGAAAAAGTGGCATACGGGATCTTAGTCCAACTGCGACTAGAGGAAATGCTCCAAGGTAACCAGTTAGCCGCTACCGCCCGCCACCAGTTGCTCGATTTTTATAATGAGATCGGTTTACCGCAAACCCTGGCAGATTTGGGGTTGAGCAATGTGACGATCGCTCAATTACATCATGCTGCAACACTGGCGTGTCAACCTGATTCTGACATTCACCGTTTGCCGTTTACGGTGACGCCAGCACAACTAGTTGCCGCGATGGTATCGACGACAATTATCGAAAGCCGAGCTGAACTCATACCAATTTCCGAACGGAATATCTGAGCTAGTGGTTACTGGGGCTAATTGCCGATCGCATCACGCGCGGATAAGCCTTCACTGTTGGCACCAAAATACCACAGCGCAGTAGCAACTTCGCCCAGACTAACGGTTTTTTTGGGTTGAAATAAAGTAGTGTAGCCAAAAGCGCGGCGAATATTCGATCGATCGCCATTTTGGAAATCAGCCAACACCGCACGTAGGGCATTGGGATCGACTTTACCAGCATCTTGAAATCCCCAAGTCTGTTTGACGGCATCAAGGGAGGCTGTGGGCAGGGGTTGGCGGGTATCTAAGGGCACCTTCCACAAAATCATCTGTTCTCGCGTCAGCAAGGCTTCAGGACGGAATAGAACGGAAGTATTGTCACCACTCAGGGCACTAGGAATCAGCCCTGCTTCAGCCAAGCCCTGAATGCTCGGAAAATCGGGATTGGTAGCAGGTACGTCCTGAAATGCGGGTTTGGTATCGGTAGTCGCTAGTCTTATTTGCTGGGTAGGTTTGGTTCCGGTAATGCGATTGTGGGCAGCGACTAGCCATCGAGCGTATTCACGGCGGCTAACTGGGCGATTGGGAGCAGTGTCGGTACTAGCGAGGACACCGATTTGGGTGAGGTCTTTTAAATATTCGGCGGTGGTGGTTGGTACTGTGGCGATGGGTTTGGTAGTTGGTAGGGGCGATCCGGTTGGAGTAGGGCTGGGAGCGGCGGTGGGTGTGGGTACTGGCTCGGATACCTTGGCTCCCCCCCAACTAATCGTGTAGGTTGTCAGTCCAGGCTGTTGTTTCGCAGGGTCGGTTTGGGCGGCGATGGTGACATTTAGTTGTTGTTTGGCAACTAGTTGAGGATTACTATCGCTAGGTGTGGCGACAATCTCCCATTGCTTGGCAGTTAGTTCTTTTTTGTAAAATGTGTAGACGAGATCGATCGGATCTGGAGTCACCCAGGTAGCGATCGTTTGTTGTGCCTGAGTTTGTGTCGATTGCAGTTTGGCTTGAGGATAGAGGGGAAAATCGGCGGGGAGGGCGGTGGCTGTGGCTAGATCTGGAGATGCTACTGTGCCAACTGGTGGTGATTTGAGCTGTGGATCTGGTGCTAAAGTGGTTTGTAGCGTGCCATCACTGCATCCAGATCCAAGTAACAGCAAGATTGCTGCCAGACAACTAACTAATCGAGATTGATGAGTATGAATGATATCGATCCGACGCTGCGATCGCGACACAATTAATTCTTGTCCAAAGATAGTTGAATATTTCCATTATACTTGAGTTTTTTGGACGTTCGATCGCCGTGTAGATACAAAGCAAATGTCCATCGCTGCCGATCTTCTACACTTTAATAGTGGGAGTCGGATCGATGCCAAGCCAACAGTATTTATGAAAAAGGGGAGATGGTACTAAATCTAGCACCATCTCCCTTGGATCGAGGCGGCGATCGTCATTTGAGGATCGTCACTGCGCGCTCTGGCGATAATTAACAACACTCTACTGCTGAGAATCACTCATATTTTAGCTTGCAGAGATCTGATGAATTCCCTAATAATATCAGTTTTAGTTCTTTCAGTTTTATCAGCAAAAGCTTCGAGAATTCTGAGTTCTTGTTCGGGAATCTTCACATTTAATTGCTTTAAAGACATATTACGCGTACCTGAAGGAGTATTATACTGAGTTGATTGGTTCATAATTTTCGGAGCGATTGAAACCGATCCATCTTTGTCGTTAAATATGTTCACCATAAATTAAAAGTAACAAAATTACTTCAGATCGATTGCCAACCCTGGCAGCAATTGAGTATTTAGATATCGCAGCTAATTGCGAGATCTAAATTGCGACGATCGATAACTTGGCAAGCTAGTCGCGATCGCGCTCCAAGCCACTGCGAACTGTAGGTCCGCTCGATCGGTAGCAGCAACCCCAAGGATTGAGTAACTGCTACGTTTCAAGCGTGTGCCCGAACTCGTACTAGCGATTAGGGCGACGATTTTGCAGAAAAGCAGGTAAGTCAGCACCAGGATTTTGAGGTGGCTGAGGTCTGGGAAAGTTGTCAGTGTTTGTTGATGTTCCTGGTGGTTGGCGATCTCGGTCGGATGACGCAGCTGGATTCCGTGTTGGCACAGCGGCTGGCTGCCGACGGTTGACTGGCTCGGCAATCTCGCCTGTGAATCCGGTGGCGATGACTGTAATCCGCATCTCTCCCTGCATCTGCGGGTCGATTACGGCACCGAAGATGATATTTGCGTTGGGATCTACGACTTCGTAAATTGTCTCCGCAGCAGTATTTACTTCGATCAGGGTCATATCCGACCCCCCAGTGATATTCAAGACCACACCTCGCGCACCTTCGATCGAAGATTCTAGCAGTGGTGAAGTGATAGCTTGGATTGCTGCTTCCCGTGCGCGTGACTTGCCAGATCCTTCGCCGATGCCCATTAACGCCGATCCGGCATCTGCCATCACAGTACGGACATCTGCAAAATCCACATTGATCAAGCCAGGAATAGTGATAATATCAGAAATTCCTTGCACCCCAGATCGCAGTACGTCATCTGCGATGCGGAATGCTTCTTGAACCGGAGTCTGTTCGTTGATCGCTTGGAGCAGCTTATCATTGGGGATAATAATTAAAGTATCAACCTGACTTTGCAACCCACTGATACCTTCCTCCGCCTGATTTGTCCGTCGGCGTCCTTCAAAGGTGAAGGGACGAGTGACAACTCCGACAGTCAAAGCACCCATTTCCTTGGCAACTTCAGCCACAATCCGCGCCGCACCAGTGCCAGTACCACCTCCCATCCCCGCAGTGATAAAAACGAGATCGGCTCCTTCTAGAGCCATCGCGATTTCTTCACGAGATTCTTCGGCAGCTTTTTGCCCGATGGCTGGATTGCCACCTGCACCGAGTCCACGGGTAAGTTTTTGACCGAGTTGAATCCGTCGCGTCGCATCTGAATGAGAGAGTGCTTGGGCGTCAGTGTTCATAGTCCAAAACTCGATGCCTTCAATATCGCTAGCAATCATGCGATTTACCGCATTACTGCCGCCACCGCCAACACCAATAACTTTGATGCGGGCTATACTGCTAGGAGTGATATCGTCGGACATTCTGTCATCCCTTGGTGTGATATAGCCATTTCGGATTGAGTGGCTGTTGAATCCTGGATAGGAGAGTGGACTGGAGTTAGTCATGCAGTAGTTGTTGTTAGAGGCTTTTAAAGCATATTAACCCGCATTATAGATATTTTTTGAAATTACATGGATATGTAGTAGATATATTTTGGACAGCATCGATCGACCTTAGTTGGAACTCAGGTTAATTCTGGGCTGGATTTCGATTGGCGGCTAGACAATCAATCAGCTAGAATGTAGAAATTATAGAAAAATAATTTAAAGTCGCAATCATTGACTCTAGTATGCTATTGATGTAGCCGAATGTAACTAGAGTTTGAATGATGTTCGATCTGTGGTAGGACTTGGCTGAGTGTCGGTAGGTACAGCGGGATAAAGCTGCAACTTAGGGCGATCGGGACGATCTAGATTCAGCAGCTCGACATCATCAGTGGACAGATGTTTTTGCCAATCGCGGAGTCGATCGAGTTGTTGCATTTGATAAATCAACCGAGACTTGTCAGTAAACCCACCGAGGGCGATCTTACCTACTTCAGTTTGCAACATCAAATTTTGGGGGGTACGGCAGTCAATTAGCCCCACAGCGACTGGACTAGTATGAATTACTTGATAAATTTGTGTCCAATGCGGACAGGTGCCCTGAAGGGGCAACACGAGTTGTAGCCTGGGGAGCGATCGCCAAACCGTCGGGCGGTAACTAGACAGTGGCAATTGGAGACCCCGTTCGTCGATAAATAGCTGGGATTGAAGGCTTGAAGATCGCCCGATCCGTGCCACAGGCAGAGTGTCCCTCACTTGGACGCGTAGCTGCGGCGGGAGGACACCGCGATCGATCTGGACGCTGGCAATCGAGCCATGTGAGAACAGTTGGGATCGCAACTGCTCTGGAGCCAATTCCAGAATCAGTTTTGGGTACGGAATTGCTAGCATCGATCGAATTGCCCGATCGCTCAGATACTGGTTCCCCTCAATCCGAATCTGTTCGGGTTGGGAGATTGTCCAGTCAGGTTGGTTTACTACCCACGCCAATCCAGCCAAAATCCCACTCATGCACAAAAATCGCCACAGAGATTTGATAACTCTGACGCGTTGTTGTTGTCGTAATTGGCGACGACGTTGCCGCAATTGTTCTTTAGATGCAGATTGGTGCACGGGACTAACAGTTAGCTGACTCTTAATTAGGTACAAATTCGGTCTCAACTCGTTGCTTGCTGTCACTGCTGACGACGATCGAGCGATCTTGGAGCTTGCCGACGCCACGAGCACCAGTAAATTTGATGAGTGGATCGATCTGTTGATAGACTACATTACCAGTTCCGATCAGTTGTTGGGAAGGGATTTGCCAGATTAAGCGATCGGCACTGATGTTTGCGCGATTGCGAGTTGCTACTCCCCGCGCGTTACCTGCAAGTGTCGCTGTTGAGGCTTGGAGATCCAACTCGCCAGCGTTGGCAGTGAAAGTGACTGCTTGCTGTTGGTGGACCATCGTCAGCGGTCGATCGGCTGTCACCACTTCGCGGTTGAGATTCCAGGCAAATGATTCACCATTGACCTGAATTAGGGGATCGACAGCATTCAATTGCACTTTGCCTTGTAAGTTGATGATTTGGCGATCGAGTTGACTAGCAAAGCCATTGGCGGTCACTGTAGCAGTGAGGCGATCGCCTTGGTAGCGTTGGATTTGGGTGGGTCGATCGCCGATCGCTCGGCGCGCTTTGACTTGCCAGATCAGGTGCGTTGTCTGCATTGCCAAGCGGGGATCGCTGGCAACTGCGGTGATTTTGCCCGTGAGATCCAGTTGTTGCTTGCGGGTAGAGTATCGCCCTTCGGTAGCATTGACTTGGAATTTAGGTTGCTCGGCGCGAACGCGATCGCGAATGATGAGTAGATCGGCTTTTGGTTGCCACTCTACTTCTTGTCCACTCACAGTCAAATTATTCCGAGTTTCGGTAGTGACGACATCGCCACGCAGGAACACTTTTTCGCCTGCTTGTTCGACTTCACCTGTTTTCGCCGTGACGTGCATGACGATCCGTCCATCTTGATACAGATCGCCATCTAAATTAGTCACCTTGGCACGTTGGCGATCGGGAGAGTAGACGCCACGTTGCGCCCGCACTTTCCACAGCGGTTGACCCTGTTTATTGACTTGCTCGAAGCTGAGATTTGCTAGTTCGAGCTGGGGTGCGCTGGCGATGGGAGTCTTGGTGGGTTCAGGCTTGACAGGAGCAGAACAACTACCGATCCCCAATAGAGCGATCGTCAAGACTATTCTCACGCAGCGGTATATTTTGATCATGCGCCCAGCTTTTGGCTCGATATTGATTCCCTTCCCAATCTGACTCGATTACTCGATCCTGGTTCCACGCGGTAGCCACCCGACGGGGCATCCCGCCGCGCAGGTAGCCGCTCGCGATCGAGCGACTAATTAATTACGTCCAAATTTCAGGAGAGATCGTGAGGATATTGCTATTGACTCTAGGTGTCTTTTGAATCTCTTCCTTGACATTTTCGAGGTCGATATAGCGATCGGAAACATCGATCAGACTATCACTAGTCATCGATCGCAGACTGACAACTTCGACCCGCACACCGCGATAACTGACTGCATCGACAGCATACGCCAGATCGCCATCCCCACTGACCAGCACGGCGGTGTCATAAGAGCCGACTAGTGCCATCATATCTACCGCAATTTCCACATCGAGATTGGCTTTTTTGGAGCCATCGGGTAGTTGCACCAAATCTTTGGCGATAACGCGATAACCATTGCGCCGCATCCACAACAAGAATCCCTGCTGTTTTTCATTAGTGCGATCGACTCCAGTGTAGAAGAACGACCGCAACAGCCGCGAACCGCCAGTGAGCCGAGCCAGCAACTTTGTATAATCAATTTCAATATTTAGCTGCAATGCTGCATAAAATAAATTGGAACCATCGACAAAAATTGCTACTCTGCCACGATTTTCTAAGACTTGTTTTGCTGAAAATATTGAGTTTTCATCATGATTAAAACTGTTCATTATTATTGAGGTAGTTATAAAGTTAGAAAAATGAAGATTTAAAAAAAATTGGTTTATATATTTCTGCTAATGAAACCCGATCGCTGGAGCTTACCGATCGACAAAAATTGCCAGATTTAACTACTAGCAGCGGCGAGTAGTTCTAATTTCGTAAAAATTGGCTGGGCTTCACCCAACTGACTATCTGCTTGCAAGATCCCCCATTCGCCATGCTGTTCCCAGTTAACTGGTAGCTCTGAGGTACTGGAGTCCTTACTGGCACTACGATTGCTACAAACGGCATCGAAATTGATATCCAATCCCAATTGTCGATATATATCCGTACTAATCTTTGGAACGATCGGTGATAGTAAATAAGCTGACAACCTGGCAGACTCTAGCACTGAGTAGAGAACTTGAGCTAATTCTGAATGTTTGGCTTGCTTAAATAATGTCCATGGAGCGAGATCGTCGATATATTTATTGCTGGAGTGTACTAAATTTAAAATTGATTCACAAGCAGCTTTGAAGGCTAACTCATTGTAAGCGATATCTACCTCAACTCCTAACTTTTGCCCCAATATTTTCAACGGGTTGTCTGCTGCAATATCTTGAGCACTGCAATGTGGTACGCGACCTTGGCAATACTTTTTAGCCATGCCCAGTGTGCGATTGACTAAGTTTCCCAAGTTATTAGCCAGATCGGCGTTGACTATTTCAATGAAGCGATTTTCATTAAAGTCGCCATCTTGCCCGAATTCGATTTCCTTGAGGAAGTAATAGCGTAGTGGTTCAGCTCCATAGCGATCGACTAACTCGATCGGATCGATCGCATTGCCTTCACTTTTACTAATCTTCTTGCCATCCTTAGTAAAATAACCGTGGGCAAATACGCGATCGGGGATCGGTAGTTCTGCTGACATCAACATCGCTGGCCAGTAGACAGCATGGAACCGTAAGATATCTTTACCAATTAAGTGTAAATTAATCGGCCATCTGTGCCGGAGGGCATTGTCGAGAGTCGGCTCTGCATCTGGATCTAATAATGCTGTCATGTAGCCCAACAAGGCATCAAACCAGACATAAATCGTCTGCTGGGGATCGATCGGTAGGGGAATACCCCACTCGACATTGACCCGCGAAATCGAGAAATCTTGCAACCCCTGCGCGACAAATTTCAAGACTTCATTGCGCCGACTTTTGGGGAGGATAAAATCGGGACAGCGATCGTACAAAGCTTCGAGTTGATGTTGATATTTGGACAGCCTAAAAAAGTAATTGCTTTCATCTCGCCATTCTACCTGCTTGCTCGGATGCAATGGACAATGCTTGTCAGCAAGTAAGTCGCGCTCCTCCTTGAACTCCTCACAAGAGACGCAGTACCAACCTTGCTGAGTCCCCTGGTAAATATCTCCCCGCTCCCACACCCGCATAAAAAACTCATTGACGATCTGGAGATGAGCGGGTGCGGTGGTGCGACTAAATCGGTCATATTGGATGTCTAGCTTGCTCCAGAGCGCGTCAAACCTCTCCACAATCCGATCGCAGTGGACTTGAGGCTCGACGCCTGCGGCAATCGCCGTCCGCTCGATCTTCTGTCCGTGTTCGTCAGTCCCCGTAATCAAGAGGACATTGCGGTGTTTGAGGCGGTGCCATCTGGCGATCGTATCGGCAGCCATCGTAGTGTAAGCATGTCCGATGTGCGGAATATCATTGACGTAATATAGCGGTGTAGTGACAGTAAAATACCGATTGGTGTTGGCAGGGTGATTCATATAGCAGCTAAAATTTGGCGAACTCGATCGACGAAAAGTAGAGCGCGGCTCAAATAACAACTTAAATCACTTTCAAGTTTTGACTGTAGCTAGATGCTGGTGGGTGGCGCTCCTGAAATTAATGAGCGCGCGATCGAGCACAGCTCACACTGTGACTGACTGTTGGCGTCAACCAACGCGCACGAGTGCGAAACTTTGAAACTGATTTTGAACATCGAAAACTCCAGAGCAGAGTGTTTTTCGTAGCGTCGTTGGCACGTTCTCTGACATTTTCTGTGTGTCTCTTCCGCTGGGAAAAATTACATTCGAGGTGGTGGAGACTTAGATCTAGTCTCCATCATAAATGAGGTTGACCAACTTCACTAGCTCTATTCATAATTAGTAATTGGTTTGGTGCTAAAATATAGTAATTATCAGGGTAACTAGCTCAATGGTAGAGCATCGGACTCTTAATCCGTTGGTTCCGAGTTCGAGCCTCGGGTTACCCACTTACAAATTAGGTTGTAGCACTGCCTTCAGTTAGTATTACTGCTGGCAGAAATGGGCGATATGGCGATCGCCACATCGCCCATTTCTACTTAGCTCCTGAATTTAGCAGCACATTTTAAATGGACTTTGCATCGCACCGCTTAGTCCGATCACTCTATACTACAGCGAACGAACGAGCGGAATTTCTCACAATCGGAGATAGATAACAAATCCTCAGCTTTTGAGAGCGATCGATTAGTTAGAGTTATTATCTCACCACTGCTGTAATCGATCTTCTGCTACTGGGAGCGGCTTTACTCGCGATCTTGCGGCGATCGACTCCATTAGTAGTATCTCACCGATCTGCACATCAATCTCCCAACAGCTCAGTTTTAGGGCGATTTAGGCTTTTGCATTAGCTTAAAAAATTTCACAAATCTTTATCATCGGCTGGGATTAGCGTATACTACGAAAGCAAAGCTTAATCCCATGTAAAAGGAGCAAAAATCTAATGTCGGAGGCGCAGCAGCCCCTCAGAGTCCCTAGGGAATTTTTGGGACCGCCTGATGACTTGAATCCCAACGTCTTCATGTTCTTTGGCGCACTTGCTTTAGTAACGATTTCGACAATCGGTTACTGGCAATGGCAGTTACCAGGTTGGTGTTGCTTCGGCTTCAATGTCTTGGCTTTACATATGGCAGGTACGGTAATTCATGATGCTTCTCATAATGCCGCCCATCCCAATCGCGTTTTCAATGCGATCATGGGACATGCCAGCGCACTGATGCTAGGGTTTGCATATCCAGTGTTTACCCGCGTACACATCCAGCATCATGCCAACGTTAACGATCCAGATAACGATCCCGACCATTATGTTTCGACAGGTGGTCCACTCTGGCTGATTGCTGCCAGATTTTTTTATCATGAGATCTACTTCTTCCAGCGCAAATTGTGGCGCAAATACGAGTTACTAGAATGGTTCCTCAGTCGGTTAGTCGTCGGATTGGTAATTTATTTTGCCTGTCAGCATGGTTATACCGCCTACATCTTTGATTTTTGGTTTTCACCAGCATTAGTGGTGGGGTTGGCACTGGGGCTATTTTTTGACTATTTACCGCATCGTCCATTTACAGAGCGCAATCGCTGGAAAAACGCGCGTGTCTATCCTGGGGGGATCTTAAATATCCTCATTTTTGGACAAAATTATCACTTGATTCATCACCTCTGGCCATCAATACCCTGGTATAAATATCAAGCTGCCTACCAAGCCACCAAGCCATTACTAGAATCAAAAGGATGTCATCAGTCATTGGGATTATTGAAGGGCAAAGATTTCCTACATTTTGTCTATGATATCTTTCTAGGGATCAGATTTCATCACAAATCCGCACCAGTGAAAGTGGTCGAACGAGAACACGAGCTGAGTGTGCCTGGGAAAAAGTAGCGGAATTAATTCAGGCGGAAAGAGATCGGGCTAGGCAAGACAATTGTCTAGCCCAAAAATTTGGAGTGTGGATCTAATTCGATCTGAGGGTAGCTGAGGATAGTTATCAGCAATTTAGTTGCTAGCAAATTTGCAGCGCGGTATCGATCGGCACATTGTTCGTCAAACTAAAGAGTGTTTAATATGGTGCCACAAGTTCAGCTTTAGTAACAAATCTTACTCATTGCGCTCGAATTGCTGCCGAATTACTGCAAATTGAGCGTATTTATTACCTAATTCCTGTAAGATTTAAGCAAAAATAATCATCCCGACCACACTCTCTTAGTATTTGGAGGACAAACTTATCACTAGCACAACCACCACCCAAAACATATCAGCCACCGAACAGTCCGTCATTCACATCTGGGGACAAACCCAGTTGTCAGGGGAAGTACAAATCAGTGGTGCCAAGAATTCGGCATTAGTAGTGATGGCTGGCTCCTTACTATGTTCGAGTGGCTGTCGGCTCCGAAATATTCCTGGGCTGGTAGACGTTGACAAGATGTGTCAGATTATCGAAGCGTTGGGTGTGAAGATTCAACGCAATGGTGAAGTACTGGATTTTGATACGACGGGCTTCAACTGTCATACTCCGCCGTTTGAACT
The DNA here is from genome assembly GCF_041738855.1 of Chamaesiphon sp. GTDB lineage: Bacteria > Cyanobacteriota > Cyanobacteriia > Cyanobacteriales > Chamaesiphonaceae > Chamaesiphon. The sequence continues at coordinate 21,978 of NZ_JBGSPA010000025.1, forward strand.
GGTGTCCAAATTACGGGCAGCTTTTTTTGCGATCGGGCCAATTTTGGCGAGGATGGGGGTAGCGAAGGTGCCGATGCCTGGGGGTTGCTCGATTGGTGCTAGACCGATCGAATTGCACGTTCGGGGGTTACAGGCAATGGGTGCTCATGTAGAAATCGAGCATGGGATTGTCAATGCATATGTAACTGGGTCGAGCAAACGCCTCCAAGGAGCGAAAATCTATCTAGACTACCCAAGTGTCGGCGCGACTGAAACATTGATGATGGCGGCGACGCTAGCTGACGGTGAGACAATTTTAGAGAACGCAGCCAAGGAACCTGAAGTTGTCGATTTGGCAAATTTCTGTATCGCGATCGGTGCCAAAATTTTTGGGGCGGGGACGGATCGGATTACGATCGTGGGTGTGGACAAGCTCCACTCAGCCGATTACAGTATCATCCCCGATCGGGTGGAGGCGGCGACATTTCTGGTAGCTGGCGCGATTACCAATTCGGAAATTAGTCTGTTTCCAGTCATTCCCGATCATCTGACTGCGGCGGTTGCCAAATTGGAACAGATCGGTGCCAAAGTAGTGCTGGATGCTCCAGATCGGCTGCGGGTAGTACCGACAGGGATACTCAGGGGCACGGATATCGAGACATTGCCTTATCCAGCTTTTCCGACGGATATGCAGGCGCAATTTATGGCAATGCTGGCGATTAGTGAGGGCAATAGTGTGATTACGGAAACTGTGTTTGAAAATCGGCTCCAACATGTTGCCGAACTCAAGCGGATGGGTGCCAATATCAAAGTCAAAGGCAATCACGCGATCGTGGAAGGGGTGGCGATGCTCTCTGGCGCGACCGTAACTGCGACAGATTTGCGTGCTTCGGCGGCGTTGGTACTAGCGGGTTTGGCTGCTCAAGGCAAAACTACGATTCAAGGTTTGCATCATCTCGATCGCGGTTACGATCGCTTGGAAGCAAAAATGCGAAATCTGGGAGCTAAAATCGAGCGAGTTCACGTCAACGGTGATGGCGATCTCGTCGCTCATCCAGAAGAGGTCATAGTTAGGGTTTAGAAGTGAGTGCTTGGGCACGAGTAACTAACCTAAGTTGCTACCTACAACCTCAACTACTGCTGCCAACTTGTCGGTATGCCGGAGATGATGGGGGAGCCGTGAGATTGGAGCTTCGCGGCTCTGCATCATTACATCTTGCATTTGCAAGTTGGTGTAAGGTGTGAGCTGATTTCAACCGCATGATTTATGACGGCGATCGCCATCGACCGTGCAGACTCGATCGTAAATAAACATGTATATTGGTTGGAGATCGAGATAAATGTGTGTCAGGATCGATAGTTGCTTCGATCCACTTTCACCTATTTAGATAGAATATGCAGTTAAGATTAGGGGACATCGTACCCAACTTCACACAGGCTACTACTCACGGCGAAATTGATTTCTTTGAATGGGCTGGGGATAGTTGGGTCGTCTTATTCTCCCATCCCAAGGATTTCACCCCTGTTTGCACCACAGAACTTGGCGAAGTTGCCAAATTGAAGCCAGAATTTGATAAGCGGAATGTCAAAGCGATCGCGCTGAGTGTTGATGACGTAGATTCACACAATGGTTGGGTAGGAGATATCTTGGAAACCCAAGGTACAGCTCTGAACTATCCGATCATTGCCGATCCAGACAAAAAAGTCTCCGATTTGTACGACATGATCCACCCCAATGCGAATGCAATGGTGACTGTCCGCTCGGTATTTATTATCGATCCCAACAAAAAGCTCCGACTGACGATTACTTATCCGCCTAGTACCGGACGGAATTTCGGTGAGATTTTGCGAGTAATTGACTCACTGCAACTCACTGATAACTACAGCGTGGCAACTCCTGCCAACTGGGTCGATGGTGGTGACTGTGTGGTAGTCCCAACCATCTCCACTGAAGATGCCAAGGTGAAATTCCCCAAAGGTATCAACGAACTCAAGCCTTATCTGCGGATGACTCCTCAGCCCAATAAATAGCTCGATCGTCAACTTCAGCGATCCAAATCGCTGAGGATTAGTTGACATCGATCGAGCGTTTCCACACAGCCATCAGGCTGTTTTTTTGGGTAAGGATCGCAACTGCCAAGGTGGTGAGGACAGATCGGCTCCCCGACTTTTTAGACAAGTTGGGGAGCTAGTGTGAGTTATGCCATCCGCGCTCTTGAATTCAGGTGATTAGGGGCAGGAATTGGTACTTGCTCCTGCACAAAAGCTGCCCCATTACTCACGATTCCCACTCTATTTTTGTTGAGGGGCGTACTGTTTGTTGATTTCTTGCAGCTTGAGCTTCTGTTCGGAGGTGAGGATTGCATCCTGTTGAGCCAGAGCTGCGGTTTGGATCGCTCTGAGCTGATTTTGTTGATCGACAGTCAATGTCAACGTTGGTGATTTACCCTGTTGCATGGCTGTCCGCACTTGCTGCTGTTGACTGGGAGTCAGGACAGCAATCTTCTTCTGCATAACGGTTTGCTGAAGTTTAGATAATTTGATCTGTTGATCTTTGGTGAGCTTTAATTGGTCGATCGATGGTGGTTGGGCGGCAGGAGTGCCCGTAGGCGCAGGAGCGACTTTAGTTGCAGGTGTGGTGGTCGTGTTGGGTTGATTTTGAGCGAAACTAGGAGCAGCCGTAGCCGCGATCGCTAAACCCAAAATTGCGGTAGATGCAGCAGTTAAAGTTAATTTTTTCACAGTATGAGAATGAAAATTTCAGTAGGAATGTGACTGAGCTGACAGTCGATTTTGATTGTGACACCTTTTGGATAACTCCGCTAGGTAGCAAAATGTTCGATATGAGCTAGATTTCTAGCTGTCAGCGGCATCCAGGTTATCTAAATTAACTGAGATTGCGACTAGGCAGTAAGCAGCAATTTTCGATGATTTGAGCAGGATTAAAATTTTGCGCGAACAGTAAATTCATAATCCCCCCCAGCCTCTAATTGATAGTCCCACTGTTTTAAAAATCGCCCCAGTGCATCTTGAATCAGAGCACGTCCGAGAGCTGGTTCGACAATCAATTCTAGCTGCCCTTCACGACAGCACCACTGAAATTCCCAGCAAAATTCGCCAGCAGTGACTTCGCCGAGCACTTTTCCAAATTGCCAAGAGTGATGGGTGACGCGGACATGTGCGGTTGTTTCTGGGAGCTGACGTTTGGCCATGGTTGCGATTGAGGACTGCCCTTAGAGATACAGATCTGGTGACTGATAGCGACGATCTTAATAAATAATTCTAGCCTCGATCTTTGCTAATTGCTTTAAGGCACCAATTTCAGTAAATAGTTGACGGGCAAGTAGATCGCAGTAGACGCGAGCTTGAGTGGGATCGCCTGCTCGTTCCCATGTCAATCCAGCGTGATAGTAAGCTGCGGCGAGGTCGCATTTGGCACCCAGTCTGTCGAGAATGTCGATCGCTTGGAGGTGGGTTGCTTGGGCGAGTGCCCAGTGACCTTGGAGTCGATACAGTCGTGCCAAGCTAGTTAAAGTTCGACCTTGGGTTTGGACATAATTGCCAGTTTGGCAAAATGTCAAGGTTTGCTGATAAATGGTGATGGCGCGATCGTATTCGCCCAAATTGGTATAAATTTGACCGACAATTTGGAGAAAGTAAGCACTACTACCAGTCCATTTTTGACTATTTATGAGTGGTGCGATGGTTGTTAATAGGTGTCTGACTGTTTCAGTATTATTTTGATAAGATTCAACCAATGCTAGACAAACAATTGCTTTTTGTACCCAACGATCGTGGACAGTATTAGTCGCGATCTCGATTACTTGGTGAAATAGCGCTTGTGCCCGATCTAGTTCCCATAGGTCGATGTGATATAGACCCAGACTCAGTAATGAATCGAGATGTAAGATATTGAGACAATAAATATCCCGATCGGCTAAATCAGCTCGATCGAGAGTATAGTGAGTAAAGACGATCGCCTGTTGTTGACTCGCGATCGCTTCATCTACCCGACCGACAATCCAATACAGATCGCCGAGAATATTTGCCAATTCTGCCGCCATTCGATCGGGTGGTAAATGGGGGATAATCTGAGTAATTGCTAGCAACACTGGTTGAATTAGTCCGAGCCGATAAAGATTGCTAGCTAATGGTAGCAACTGCCCCCATTGATTATCTCTGGGTTGCAGCAATACCCCTGCGGCTCCGACAAAATCATCAATTTCTAGATAGTGATAATATGCTTCTAACCCAGTCAGTGCTGTATCGATATCGACAATTTTAGTAACAGAATTTAGCCAATATTTAGCCGCTTGGCGATGTGCTTGGTGCCAATCCTCACGATCGCGTAACCTGGAGATCGCTTCAGCGCGAATCGCTGGATGCAGCCAGTATCGTCCGCGCTGAAACTCAATCAGAGAACGATTTTTGAGTGCAGTAATAACTGCCATCTGGCGGCTAGGTTCGATATCCCACAATAGTGAAATCAACGCAGCGACATCGATCTGGTTGTTATCGCGATCGCGATAACAACCAGTCCGACAAAGTAAATGATAGGCAGCTAAATCTAGCGATCGCAACCGATCGAATTGAGTGATAATTAATTGCTTCAATCCGATTTCGACCGCATACATATCGCGATCGGATTGTAGATATGTAGCTAGATCGCCATCGAGATCGGTGCAAATATTACCAGCAATAATTTCCATTGCTTTAGCATTACCGCCATAAGCTTGATGTAGTGGCGCGAGATCGACTCCCACCAGATCGATCTGGCGGTATCCAAAATACGTTTGCCATGCTTCGAGATCCAAACCAGATAAGCGATAATGAACGAGATTGAGATCGACCTCACACAACCGATCGCGACTAGTAATCAAAGTAACTCCAGCTAACTGTCGATCGGTTAAAACTCGCAATAATTCGAGATAGTGACGATGTGCCAAAATGAATCTACCATCGCGATCCAATGCTGGTTCTAAATTGTCGATTAAAACTCCAATCTTGTGAGTAACTAGTTGCCGTTTCAGACGTTGTAATGCAATCCCAAATTCTCGCCCAGGCTCAATTTGAAAGTCCTGTCGCAACCACTCCTCGACGATGATGGCTGCTGGAGTGATTTGCGCTGCTTCCTTTGCCATCGCTAGCTCCAAAATCCGCTCGCAACCGCAGGTTTTTAAATACTGTTGGGCTAGAGTCGTTTTGCCCACACCGCCCTCGCCCTGAATCACGATCGTCCTTTGTCCTCGCGCGATCGATTCATCTAATTTAGCGATCGCCTGCTCCCGACCGATAAACTGATAATTGATGATTTGGGGGAACTGAGACTCGTTCGCGTATTGCTGTAAGAAAATCGAGCTAGCATGACGCTGGAGCAGCGATCTGAGGTTGGTTTTCGTGACTCGCTCTGCCAATAGTTGTGATAATAACTGCCACAATGCAGCGGCGGTATCTTTGACGTGTCCCTCTGTACAGTGGTAGTCTGCCGCGATATCTAGATACTTCCGCCCCCGCCAAACATGCTCGATGATAAAGATCTGGAGATCGCTGAGATGTTTGCCTGTTGCTGGTTCAAGCAATCGATCGATCCAATTTATTGCAGTATCGGCATTCATTGAGAGGGTAGAGGGTAGAGGGTAGAGGATAGAGGGTAGATGGGCAATCGTGGGGTGTGTTTGACACAAGAAGCTGCAACACACTAGGGGTAAGACTAACAACTACCCATTTATATTTACGCATTCCCGACTTTTTCAGACTTTTGAGCGGTGTTGGATTGCCGACGAGATCCGACTGACAGTATTTGGGTGGCGGGTTATGGTGGGGATAACACCTCAAAATTGGTAGATCGATCGTGAATTTATTCCACTCTAACGAATTAAACTGCCAGATTCACCCTAATTTTTTAGTAACAATTAAAGAGTTAATTCATATTTACTTCGATCGAGCTCATCTAACCGATCGATTGCAAGAACTGCCGCGCCAATTCGAGCAGCCTCAACCCCGTAAATGGGCGCGGATCGATTGGCAAAGTATCAATTGCGCTCTGATAATTGGGATCGAACCACAACTATTTTTAGCTATTATTCAAGGAGCGATCGATACTGAAGCACCCATTCGCGATTATGCCCATACCAGCCGCCAATATCTCGATCCCATCCAGCCCCTGATGGCAAAGTTTGTGGGTGGCTCAGTAGATGAACTCGGCAAATCTCGTCCAGGCATCTGGGAACTAGAAGAGCGTCGTCATGCACCTGCACTAGTCGCCATCTATCAGCAGTTGAGTGGCAATAAAATCCAGCCCAATCCCAAATCAGCTAGAGGCTATCAACCTACTAATTGTGTTGACAACGATCTGTATCGTCATGGCTTAGCTCGGATTGCTACTGAATACGGTGCGGCTTGTTTATATCTGTGGTTGATGGGACATACGACAGGCACATTGAGGCAAGTACTGGCTGAGATGCTGTGCGATGAAATCAATCATTTGATTAAATTCTGGGGGTTTGGGATCTGGCTATATCCTTACCCGCGAGGAGCGCGATTTATTTATGGCTGTCAACAACTATTAACACGTCAATCTTCAGGTGGCAATTTATTCAAAACTTACCAGCAAATGATGTCTACTCTGCATTGGCAGCAGTGGACATTACGACAGCGGTGGCAATTAGTTGTCACCTTTTATTTGGTAATGCAGCAACTATTGAGTTGGCATCATCGGCTGACACCAACTGCGCTCGAACAAATCTTTGGCGAATCTCCTAATCGATCGATCCGCACTAAGTAGGTGGGCGCAATTATTTGTTAGCTAGACTGTACCTGAAACATCGTTAGTGGGCAGTGCCTACCCTACATTATTTCTAGAACTTTTATCTCTTTTACATCAATAATATGGCTACTCAATTAATTACTAAATTACCCGCCATTCTCGATCCGACTAAAATCCCTCAACATGTTGCCGCCATCATGGATGGTAACGGTAGATGGGCAAAAAAACAGGGATTGCCCCGAATAGCTGGACACCAGCAAGGTGCCCAGACTGTTAAGTCACTATTACGGTGTTGTAAAGACTGGGGAATTGCCAACTTTACAGTCTTTGCTTTCTCTACAGAGAACTGGGGTAGACCAGCAGTTGAGGTAAACTTTTTGATGCAATTATTTACAGGTTTATTGGCTAGTGAATTGGTACAAATGCACGCTGAAGGAGTGCGAATTAGATTCTTGGGCGATCGATCTCAAGTCCCGATCTTCCTGCAAACAATGATGGATAAAGCGATTATAACAACTGCGAGTAATCAAGCAGTTACATTCAACATCGCAATTAATTATGGTAGTCGATCTGAAATTGTCAATGCTTGTAGGTCGATCGCTCAAAAAGTGCAGGCGAATCAATTAGAACCTTACCAAATTGATGAGTCATTATTCACCCAATATCTAGATACATGTGGATTACCCGATCCAGATCTATTGATTCGGACTAGTGGCGAACAGCGACTGAGCAATTTCTTGCTGTGGCAACTTGCCTACACGGAGCTATATATTACCAATACCTACTGGCCAGATTTTAGTAATGACGAATTCATGCAAGCGATCGCCGTTTATCAGCAGCGCGATCGTCGCTTTGGTAAAGTATAATCAACCCCAATTACTACCGCTAGAATGCCTACGATTGAAATCGTGGCTAATAATGCAAAGTCCGCCTTCGCGGACTAATATGTCAGTCCGCGAAGCGATTCGCGCTCGTCGGGTTTCCCGACGGTTTAGCGAATCAAGACAGGCGGACTTTGTATTACGAGGAGTGGTTTTAACCACTTCGAGTGTCAGTAGTAACTCGGCTTAATTAATAACTACTAACTATCCAGCGATTCCAAATCCGATCGCGTACTCACCTGTACCACTACAATCCCCTCACAGGTGCGTTTAATCAACCCACCCAGCACTTTGCCAGGGCCGACTTCGATCGCGCGTTCGATGCCCAATTCGGGTAACTGGAGTGAGATTTCGCGCCACCTTACTGCACCTGTAATTTGGCTAGTTAGATGTGCTTTGAGTTTGTGACCATCAGTTGTCGCGATCGGTGCAACATTAGATAATACTGGGACGCAAGCATCATGAAAAGTAACGGGAGCTAGTAATTTGCCAAACTCCGTTGCGGCTGTCGCCATCAGCGGCGAATGAAAAGCACCCGAAACATTCAACGGGATGGCGCGCTTGACTTTGATTTGGCTGACTACGGTAGCAATTCCGGCGACTGTGCCCGAAATGACCACTTGAGCCGTACTATTATCATTGGCGATGACGACGCCTTCAGTAGCAGCGATCGCATCTGCTAGCTGCGATCGATCGAATCCGATCAAAGCCGTCATCCCGCCATCTGAAGCCAAAGCCATCAATTCGGCGCGATGCTTGACTAGTTGCAATCCCGTCTCAAAGTCAAATACACCAGCCGCAGACAAAGCGACGTATTCACCTAAACTATGTCCGGCAACGACACTAGGCATCAATCCACGTTGCTTGAGTAGATCGACCAAGATACTTTCAATTACATACAGACAAGGCTGAGTATAACGAGTATTCGCTAATTTTACTTCATCATTTTGGCAGATATCAATTACCGACCAGCCCAAGATTTCTCCGGCTCGATCGAATGTTTTTTGAGCTAGATCGATCGCGCGTAAGTCCATACCCATTCCAAGTACTTGCGATCCTTGCCCAGGAAATACCCATGCGGTTTTCATATTACTAATAATTGATTATTTAGAACTATTAACTTATCTAAGTAACTAGACGTAAACATTCGTTGGATAGAAATTGCATAAACCTTAGCTGGTGGGCACTGCCAGCCCTACTATCTAAAATTTAGCTGTCAACTGTCAACTTTCTACTTGCCCCATTTGAGGATGGCAGCCCCCCAGCTCAGACCCGCTCCAAAGCCAGATGTGGCGATCGTATCACCAGGTTTTATTTTGCCGGATCGCACAGCTTCATTGAGAGCGATCGGGATGGAAGCAGCAGATGTGTTGCCATATTTAGCAACATTACTAATCACTTTTTTGGCAGAAATATGCAGACGTTCGGCGACAGCATCCATGATTCTTTGGTTGGCTTGATGTAGGATCAGCCAGTCGATATCGGTACTAGTTAGCTGTGCTTGATGAATGACTTTATCGATCGCATCGGGGACACGATTGATGGCAAATCGATATACTTCTTTACCATTCATCGTGATGTAATGATACTTCCCCTGAGTGAGGATCGCACCAGGCAATAATTCGCGCAACTCTGGTTTGAATGCCAGATTGAGACAAGCATTTTGAGTGCCATCGCTTTTGATTTCAAACCCCAACAATCGATCGCCATCCCCACTACCTTGCATCAATACTGCACCTGCACCATCACCAAATAAGACACAGGTATTGCGATCGCTCCAATCCACCCATCGGGATAATAAATCGGCTCCAATTACCAAGACATTGCGATAAACACCCGATCGTAAAAATTGCGCCGCAGTCACTACCCCAAATAAAAATCCCGAACAAGCTGCCGTCAGATCGAAAGCGACAGCTTTAGTCGCGCCCAGTCGGGCTTGAATCTGGCAAGCACTACCAAATAAGTCTTCAGCAGAGGAAGTCGCCAAGACGATCAGATCCACGTCCACAGCAGCAACTCCAGCCATCGCTAAAGCCTGCTGTGCCGCTTGTGTCGCCAAACCAGCCAATGACTCGCGATCGTGACAGAGATGCCGCTGTCGAATCCCCGTGCGGCTGGAAATCCACTCATCCGAGGTATCTACTACCTCCGCTAAGTCATCATTGGAGACGATCGTCTCTGGCACCGCCGCGCCGCAGCCAATAAAGGTAACTCCCATTGAGGTGTGGTTTGATGGCATTTAGGTAGAGGGTAGAGGGTAGAGGGTAGGGGATGAATGGTGGATGGTAAATCACGTTGGCGAAGCAAGGATCTGTAGGTTGGGTAGAGCGAATGTGAAACCCAACACACCCAACCAAAGTTTCTGTTACCCATTAGACAACGTTTACGTCGGCTCAGTTGCTCTTTTACCCTTTACCCTTTACCACTTCCCCAACTTTGCTAAAAATTGAGGCAGATCGTTAAAAATGTCAAACTAATCGCTAGCAATAACAGGTTCCGCTGTTGGTTTTTTGTCGCGGGTGAGGGATTGGATGCGATCGATGATATTTTTATCGACGGCACTTTTGGCAGAACGAATGGCATTGGCGATCGCAAACGCATCAGAACTACCATGACTGATAATGCACACTCCCTCCACTCCCAATAATAAACCACCGCCATGTTCGGCGGCATCAATCCGCTTCTTGAGGCGTTGGAGATTGGGCTTGAGCAGAGCCGTACCCACCTTGCCATTCAAGCCCCGTGGTAGCTCCTCTCTGAGCATCTGGACGACGATATTGCCGACAGCTTCGGCAAACTTGAGCAAGATATTCCCCACAAAACCATCGCAGACGATCGCATCAAAATTGCCCGATAGCACGTCTCGCCCTTCAGCATTACCAACAAAATTAATGTACTGATTTTGGCGCAAAATTTCATGTGCTTCGATCGCAGCGGCATTGCCTTTGGACTCTTCTTCGCCGATATTGAGCAGTCCGACGCGGGGGGTATCCACACCCAGCACGTACTGACTATACACCGAACCCATCACGGCAAATTGTTCGAGATATTTGGGACGACAATCGACATTGGCACCGACATCCAAAATCACAACGGATTTGTCAGCGCGATTGGTGGGAAATACTGCGGCAATTGCAGGTCGATCGATCCCCCGCAATCGTCCTAGTCTCAGTAGTGCCGCCGCCATTGCCGCGCCAGAATGCCCCGCCGAAACTACAGCATCAGCTTTACCATCTTTGACAAGCTGCATCGCCACATTAATTGAAGCCTTGGGCTTGCGCCGGAGGGCACCTAGCGGTTCTTCGTGCATTTCGATCGTCCCTTCGGCTGGCACGATCTCTAGCTTGGGCGCGTTGGGATGCTGGTTGAGACAGGCCTGGATTTGGTCAGGATCGCCGACTAGCAATACATCTACATTATCTAATTCTGTTTGGGCGGCGATCGCACCCGCGACGATGGCGGCGGGTGCATCATCCCCACCCATTGCGTCAAGTGCGATGCGTGCGCGAGTTGAAGCCATTGATGCCACTGATAGAAACCTTCAAAATTCTACCAGAATATGGCAGGCTGGATCTCGATGCCCAGCAACCAATCTCAATTTAGGTACTGGCGATCTCTAGCTAGTTTTCGATTTGGTAGTGGTTTTTTTAGCTGTAGTCGTTTTCTTGGCGGTAGTGGTTTTCGATTTGGTGGTAGTAGCTTTGGCTTTAGTTGTGGCTGTAACAGCTTTCTTGGTAGTGGTTTTTTTCGTCGTCGTTTTTTTGACTGCACCACCTTTGGCTACTAGTAAGCTGAGTGCAGTATCGAGGCCGATCCCTTCTACTGTCTCGCCTTCAGGGATGCCCACATTGATTTTGCCGTGCTTGATATATTTACCATAGGGGCCAGCAAAAATCGCGACGGGTTCATTATCATCAGGGTGATTGCCGAGCGTCCGCAGTGGTTCTTTTTTGCCGCCACGGGTAGCTTTGGGTTCGGCGAGGATGGCGACAGCGCGCTCTAGGGAGACGGTGAGGACATCATCGGGGGCTTTGAGCGATCGATACTCTTTCCCTTCCTTGCCGCGATCGTAGAGGATATATGGCCCAAATCTACCGAGATTGGTTTGAAGTTTGCCGCCTGTTTCGGGGTGAGTGCCCAAGCTGCGGGGGAGTTTGAGCAGTTCGACGGCGATCTCGAAGGTCACATCTTCGAGCTTCATCCCTTTGGGTAAGGAAGATTGTTTGGGTTTTTTCTTACTATCCTCATCTTTGTCGCCGAGTTGAACGTAGGGACCATAGGGGCCGAGTTTGGGATAGATCGGTTCGCCAGTTTCGGGATGATTGCCGAGGGTATCGGGGGTGCTGCTCTTTTGTTTGAGCAACATTTCGATCGTCTCTGGATCGAGATCGGCGGGGGTGAGATCTTTGGGAATGGAAGCGTTACCAGATTCGGCTTCGATAAACGGGCCAAATTTACCGATCCGAATTTTGACATCGAGATTATCGAGATCGATCGTCCGTGCGAGCGTAGCATCGATATCTGTGAAGCCAAGTTTAACCTGATTTTCTAGCCCGTTGTCGCCTAGATAAAATTTCTCTAAATAGGGTAACCATTGAGTAGTGCCAGTGGAGATATCGTCCAGAGTTTGTTCCATCCGAGCGGTAAAGCTCGGATCGACGAGAGCGGGAAAGTTTTTTTCGAGTAGAGCTGTGACGGCAAATGCGGTAAAACTGGGCACTAGGGCGTTGCTTTGGAGTTGAGCGTAGTGGCGATCGAGAATCGTCCCGATGATGCTGGCGTATGTACTCGGACGCCCGATCCCTTCACTTTCGAGCATCTTGACGAGGGATGCTTCGGTATATCGAGCGGGGGGCTGGGTTTCGTGGTCGATCGCGTCGAGTTTCTTACAATCGGGTTTGTCTCCCTTGACTAATGCCGGGAGGATGATTTCTTGGTCTTCGATCGCCGCATGAGGATCGTCTGAGCCTTCGACATACGCTCTCAGATAGCCAGGGAAATCGATCCGCTTACCGGAAGACCGAAATCCAGCATTCTCGACCTGTAGATCGACGCTGAGATGGGTTTGGCGCGCATCTGCCATCTGCGAGGCAACCGTTCGTTTCCAGATTAGATCGTAGAGTTTGAGTTCTGTATCGGCTAATTTGGTATCTCTGGGCGTACGGAAAGTACTCCCCGCTGGACGAATGGCTTCGTGAGCTTCCTGAGCACCTTTGGATTTGGTGCTGTATTGGCGGGGCTGGGGACTGAGATATTCTTGTCCGTACTTTTCGAGTACACACGCCCGCGCAGCATCGATCGCTTGGGCGGACAAACTGACCGAATCCGTCCGCATGTAAGTGATGTAGCCCTGTTCGTATAACCTTTGGGCGACTTGCATGGTGCCCTTAGCTGAGAGGCGGAGTTTCCGGTTGGCTTCCTGTTGGAGAGTCGAAGTGGTAAATGGGGGTGCTGGTTTGCGAGTCACGGGTTTTTCTTCTAAGCCTGTCACCGTCCAACTTTTGTCCTTGAGGTTCGCGACTAGAGCTTGAGCTTCTGCGCCATTGAGGACTTTAACTTTTTTGCCAGCCAATAGATTGCCAGTATTGGGATCGAAATCTGCACCTGTGGCAACTTTGACACCATCTACTGCGACTAGTTTTGAGTCAAATTCAGCTTTGTTGTGAGCCAGCAGTGCCTTGAGATCCCAATACTGTGCCGATCTAAATGCTCGTCGTTGACGTTCCTTCATGACTAACAATCTCACCGCCACCGACTGCACCCGCCCCGCCGATAAGCCACCCGCAATCTTCCGCCACAGTAGCGGTGAGAGGGTATAACCGACCAATCGATCGAGAATCCGGCGCGTTTCCTGAGCGTGAACGATGTGTTCGTCAATATTGCGGCAATTTTTCAGGGCTTTCTGGATTGCCTCTTTGGTAATCTCGTGGAATACCATCCGTTTGGTCGGTACTTTGGGGTTGAGGAGCTGCAATAAGTGCCAACTGATACTTTCACCCTCGCGATCTTCGTCCGTCGCTAGAATCAGTTCCTGACAGCCTTTGAGCGCGGTTTTCAATTCCTGCACGATCTTGCGCTTGTCTTTAGGAATGATGTACAGCGGCGCAAACCCAGACTCGACATTGATTCCCAAGTTTGCCCACTTTTGCGACTTGTATTCGGGGGGGATTTCATCGGCTGATGAGGGCAGATCCCGAACGTGTCCGACTGAGGCTTTTACCACATAACTCGATGGCAAAAACTTACTAATGGTGGCTGCTTTGGTGGAAGATTCGACGATGACGAGAGTTGACATAGGGGCGTTTTGAGGTCGTCAGGAATTGATGAACAAATCTGGAGCGGGTGAGTTCTGGGAGATCGCAGCCACTATTGTGCAAGTTGGGGTATATTTGGCAATTTGTCAAGGGGGTCGCGCTCCAGCGATCGGGCGATCGACACTGCGCGGGAGTACTCGATCGATTGCACTGAGCCTCTTTAATCCGATCGGATCGAATATTTGACGCTCGATCGGGATCTTGATAAAACTCTACATGACCGCGCTCTTACTTAGCTCTGCCGAAGGGAAGAGTTCCAGGCAATCTCACTCCTACCCTATGCGATAAATCGAAAATATCTCAGTCCCTCCATCATGCCATCGGCGTACCCAGCCACAGCCAGATAATGATAGTCAACTGGATGCAGTTCGTGCCACAAGCGTAACTCAGACTGGGCATTGCCGACAATGATGCCCCGTTCTCGACCATATTTAAACAGTGCGATATCGTTACCCGAATCACCACACACTACTGTCTGACTCGGCTCGATCTGCCAGCGATCGCGTAAAAACTGGACGGCGGTACCTTTGTCGCCCCCGCGTGGGAGGATATCTAAATCCTTGCTGCCACTATAAATAACTTCCACATCCAATCCTTGCTGGGATAGTAGCTCTTGCAATCTCGGTACTACCGCAGTTACCACACTAGCTGATAGATAGTAGCTCACTTTGTAGGGACGTTGCTCGGCAGCAGGTTGCGGTGCCAGATCGGCGAAGCGGCTGGCGATGGTGACAATCTCCTCGCGGTGCCAACCGCTCCCGAGCTTGTCTACCCACTCTCGATCTGGCAGCTCAGACGAGCTGAGATAAATTTCGGTACCCACCGCCGCAATCAGCGCATCGGGAACCATTAGGGGCTTCGTTGTTGCCAAATCTTGATAAGATGCCCGCGATCGACCTGTAGCATAAACTATTTTAGTCCCCCAAGTTTGGCGATAGCGATGGAGGACTTGGTTGAGCCTGTCGAGTGCTCGATCGTTGCCAACTAGGGTATTGTCGAGGTCTGTAACTAATAATGACAGCGGCGTGAGGAGACCCATACTAACTAACAATTATGGATGTGGGGGCGATCGTTCCCAAGACTAGCATTTTTGACGTAAAGTCAGCCTGTCAATACAGAGAACTTATCAAAATCTGCTAGTTCTGACCCGAGCGATCGAGAATTTTAGATATTTATCACAAATTGTAAATATTTTTTAACTTTTATCTTGCCCATCTGAAAATTAAGTCAAAAATAAATATATGAATAACTATCCCGAAAGTTGCCTCAGAGTAGGTCAAATCGCACCCGATTTTACAGCAACTGCTGTTGTCAATCGGCAGTTTCAAAAGGTGAAATTGTCCAGCTATCGCAAGTATGTAGTTTTGTTCTTCTACCCACTAGATTTTACATTTGTGTGCCCGACGGAGCTGATCGCCTTCAGCGATCGCTATGCGGAGTTTGAGGCTCTCAACACTGAGATTTTGGGAATATCGGTCGATAGTGAGTTTTCGCATCTGGCTTGGATCGAAACCGAGCGCAAAATGGGTGGTTTAGGCGATCTAAATTATCCGCTAGTTTCCGATCTCAAAAAAGAAATTAGTACCGCCTACAACGTCTTAGATCCAGATCTGGGAGCAGCATTGCGCGGCTTATTTATCATCGATCGCGTGGGGGTATTGCAACACGCTACCATCAATAATCTCTCCTTCGGTCGCAGTGTCGATGAAACCTTGCGAGTACTCCAAGCCATCCAGCACGTTCAAGCCAATCCCAATGAAGTATGTCCCGCAGATTGGCAACCCGGGAGCCAAACAATGATCCCCAATCCGATCGAGTCTAAAGTGTATTTCGGTCGGTCGTTGTCATCATAGTTTACAGGAGCAGCTCGAATTTAAAAATTCTCAATCTCGCTCGATCGAAACTCCACTCTAATTAGTAGATCTAGTGCTAATTACTTAAGCTAACTAGCACTAGACTAGGTATCTACTCGGTGACGATTGCCAAAGATCGGGCGATCGTCTCATGTGATAAATTGTCGATCGCACAACTGGATTGGATTAAACTTCAACTCCCTGCTGTTCGGGGTTGAGAATCTTAGACTTGTCAGCGATCGGCTGTAGGTCATTTGCTGCGTGATAATACTGGTAGTACTTATTGTATCCCGAGTGATGATTTTCGACGCGATTGATTGCTAAGCCCAATACTGGCGTCCGCAGCGAAGAAATAATATCGATACCGCGATCGATAATCTGTTTCTGAGCGACATTCAAGCTGACGATATACACAATCCCATCCACCAAACTCGACAGTAATCGCGTATCACTCACGCCGACAATTGGTGGCGTATCAAACAAGATATAATCATACTCCTTGCGCCATTCTTCCATCAATCGGATCAACCGGGGTGAATTAAAGAGGACGATCGAGCTAACAGTTTGCTTCCCAGAAAACATCACATTTAATTTGGATTCTGGACTGACTTTAATTAAATCTTTCCAGTTACAACTTCCGACAATTGCATCGCTCAATCCATCCGAATCATCACAATCTTCACGCTTGAATAAGGGCGAATTCGCACAGAGATGCGCGATTGTCGATTTGTGCATATCGGCATCGATCAATAGCACCCGATAACCTAGCTCAGCCAAGGTATTGCCTGTATGAAAAGCGATTGTCGATTTGCCTTCCTTGGGTAATGAAGAAGTCATCGCGATGATTTTACCACCGGATTGCTTGTCATCGCGATCGGAAGTCAAGCCGATTCCTAGAGCTAATGTGCGGATTGATTCAATAAAGCTCCAGTAAGAATAATCTTTGTTCTTCCCTTTTGCTGTCTGAAGAAAGGTACCACCGCGCATCGTTGAAGAGCGATCCAAATCGTCTACTCGCGGAATGAGAGACAGCACTGGCATTCCAGTCATCGCTTTGACACTATCAGGATTGTCAACTCGATCGTCAAGTTTATTCAACCCAACTGATACTAATATACCTGCCAATAAACTGCCGATCGCGCCCAGTCCCATTTGGCGCGGGACATCAGGAGATAGTGGTAAGCTCGGATATTCTGGTGGATCGAGTAATCGCCACGGTACCACTTGCTCGGCATTGACGATTTTCAATTCTTGCACTTTTTGCAAGAATGCTGTCAATTCTTGGGAAGTAATTTGGTACTCCCGTTGCAGTTCTGTATATTGTTTCTGAAGTCCGGGTAGTTGCGCGATTTGGGTTTGTACTTGCTGATATACCGCTTCCAAGCTTTGAGCCTGAGCTGTTTGAGCAACCAAGCTGGTTTCGAGTTCGGCTTGTTTGTTAGCCAAATTTTGAGCCAAGTTGTTACCAAAGTTAGAAATTCCACCTTTGGTGAGTTCGTTATCTGCGACTTCCCGCTTGAGCACCTGCTGCGCGCGCTCTCTGAGCAATATCAGTACGCCATCACGCTTTTCCTTGAGGGCGACGATCAGCGGATTTTCGGGGCTAAACCGGACACTTTCTTGATTGTATTTTAGCTCTAGATCATTGAGCTGTTTGAATAATTCTTGGTAGGCTGAATCTTGCGTCAACATGGTGGTACTCAAATTGCCACTAGAAGACAAACCAACTGAAGCAAGTTGTCGCTTTAATTCTTGATACTGTTGCTGTGTTTGGTAATAAGTGGATCGCGACTCATTGATCTTGGCAACGATGCTTTGACGGTAGCCATCTAGCGCACCCGCTGAAGTCGCCGGATCGACAAATCGATATTTGATCCGAAATTGCTCGATCTGGGAGGCTGAGGACTCTAGTCGCTGGCGAGATGCAGGGAGTTGGGACTCGATGAATGCGATCGAGTTATTGGTACGAGCTTTTTTGGTTTTGATACTGTAATCAATATAAACTTTGCTCAAACCATTGAGTACGGCGACGATTTCATCCTGCTTGAGAGCTGTATAGCTGACTGTCAAAACGTTACTGTCTGGCTTGGATTGGATCGACAACCCACCCAAAACTTGGGCGACTGATGGTCGCATTTTTGGGTCGGGAATCAGTGCGATTGCTTGCTCGATCAGGCTCTTACTTCTCAAGGATTGAGTAATTGTCTCGATAGCGATCGCGCGATCTTCGGATTGCCCATCATTGTCGCCAGTACTTTGAGCGAGCTTTTCGGCAAAACTGTTACCACCTTTGAGATCGATCGCAATTTGCACCGCAGAGCGGTAGATCCGCACTTGGGTGGCTGTCACATAACCGATTGCTCCCATCATCAAAGCAGTAGTGAGTACTGAAGCATACCAGTATTTTCGCAAACCACTGAGGATCGTCCCGATCCCAATTCCTTCCTCTTGCCGTGCTTCTGGGAAGCCATTTGGGCGAGGTTTCATTGACTCTGAGGACTGCATTAGTCTGGGAGGATTAAATTCAGGAAAGCTCTCTTTCATGTTAAAAGACTATTTATAGAACAAGTGGGCAATGAACCGCCAAATGGCTGAAGTAATCCGAATTCAACGATTGTAAAATATAAGAGGCGTGCTAACCGATTAGACTAGATATATATTGTCCGATAATGGTCGATCGACAAGCGATCGAGAGTCAAATGTATCAAAAAATAGCGATGCCATACCCAGTACATGCAGATGCGGGTACTGGGTAATTTATAACTAGTTAGCACCCAATGCCAATGTATTGAAAACCTGCCTTGCCTAGCTCCACTGGTGATAAAAAGTTGCGACAATCAACTAGAATCGCAGACCGCATGAGGAGGGCTAATTGTTGATAATTTATATCTTGAAACTCCGACCATTCTGTCATCAACACGATCGCATCACTATCAGTTGCGAGTGATTGTGGGCTATCAACTAAGTTGACATTGGCTAAATATGGCAATGTTGAAGATTGAGGTGAGACGATCGGATCGTATGCTTTAACTTTTGCACCAAGCTCAGTGAGTTTTTGTATTATATCAAGTGCTGGTGCATCCCGCAAATCATCAGTATCGGGCTTAAAAGTCAATCCTAGCAAACCGATCGTTTTACCTTTGAGAATTTTGAGCGAATTTTGGAGCTTTTGGATCGCCAGTGTCCGTTGCTGTTGATTGACACTGACAGTTGCTTTGAGTAACTGAGCATCATATCCATAGTCGGCTCCAGTATGGATGAGTGCGGCTAAATCCTTGGGAAAACAAGATCCACCCCAACCAATCCCCGCATTCAAAAACTTGTTGCCAATCCGCGAGTCCAAGCCGATGCCTTTGGACACTTGAGTCACATCCGCACCCACCCGCTCGCAAATATTGGCGATTTCATTGA
Organism: Chamaesiphon sp.; assembly: GCF_041738855.1. GTDB lineage: Bacteria > Cyanobacteriota > Cyanobacteriia > Cyanobacteriales > Chamaesiphonaceae > Chamaesiphon. The sequence continues at coordinate 41,182 of NZ_JBGSPA010000025.1, forward strand.
TAAAGCTAATTTTGGTTGCCAAAAAGGCATTCGCAGCATACTTGATCATCTCTGCCGAACCTAGATCGGTGGTTAAAACGGCGACGGGAGACTGTGTAGTAGCCTCAGCATGTTGGCGATCGATAATCGGTGCATACAACCTTAGCATCAAATCGATCGCTTGCTGATTGTTGCTACCGAGCACAATCCGATCGGGATTGAGCGTATCGTAGATTGCCGAACCCTCACGCAGAAATTCTGGATTGCTGACGACATCAAACTTGGGTACGAACTGCTCAGGAGGAAGATTGTCACCACCACCAACCAACAGCGGCTGCTTGTTGCGCTCGGCGACACCATCGAGTACCAGCATCTTGACCCAATCACCCGAACCGATCGGTACTGTAGACTTATTGACAATGACTTTATACTCACCATTGAGATGCTGTCCGATCCCCTTGGCTACAGCTTCTACATACTGAGTATCGCTCGAACCATTGGCCAAAGGTGGCGTACCGACAGCAATAAACAAAATCTCCCCATGCTCGACCCCCAATGCTAGATCGGTCGTAAATTGCAAGCGACCTGTCGCCATTGCCGATCGCATAATATCTGACAATCCTGGCTCATAGATCGGTGATTGTCCAGATTTCATCAGCTCGACTTTGGCGGGATTGTTGTCCACACAGATCACGTCATGACCGATGTGTGCCAGACATGCTCCTGTAACCAAACCGACGTAACCAGTACCGATAGTGCAAACACGCATGTTACTATACCCCCAATTTTTGACTCAGTGAACGTTTAGATCCTTTGGTATCGCTGCGACCCCAGGAGCAGCGATGAGGGGAGATGAAGATGAGTAATATTGACTCCAAGTCATCTCAGACTCTCGACCATCAGAATAATGTCATCAGCGATTAGACCTTCAATCGTTGTTTAAACTCCGCAATTGTATCGGTCAGTCCTGCTTCCAAGGTAATAGTTGGCTGCCAATTCAACCGCGTTTTCGCCTTGGTGATATCTGGTTTCCGTTGTTTGGGGTCATCTTGAGGTAGTGGCTGAAAGCTAATTTCTTGACCGGGGTTAATTCTGTCGCGGATTTTTTCGGCGAGTTGCAGAATAGTATATTCTTCAGGATTGCCCAGATTGATCGGCCCAATTTCATCACCATTCATGAGCTTAATCAACCCATCGACTAGATCGGTGACATAACAAAAGCTCCGTGTTTGGCTGCCATCGCCGTAGACAGTCAATGGATGTCCTTGTAAAGATTGAGCGATAAAATTACTCACTACCCGCCCATCATTTTCCAGCATCCGGGGGCCGTAGGTATTGAAGATCCGCGCTACGCGAATTTCGACATCGTGCGCGCGGTGATAGTCAAAACTGAGCGTTTCGGCGATCCGCTTGCCTTCGTCATAGCAAGATCTGATGCCAATGGGATTGACATTACCATGATATTCTTCTGGTTGCGGATGAACATCGGGATCTCCATATACTTCCGAAGTTGAAGCCAGCAAAAATCTGGCTTTAACTCGCTTGGCAAGTCCGAGCATATTGGATGTACCGAGAAAACTGACCTTGGTAGTCTTGATCGGATTGGACTGATAGTGTACTGGCGATGCGGGACAAGCTAAATGATAGATCCGATCTACTTCGAGGCGAATTGGTTCGGTAATATCATGGCGAATAAACTCAAAATTTGGGTGACCATACCATTTACTGATGTTACTCTTGGTTCCAGTATAAAAATTATCCAAGCAAATCACTTCATGTTGCTCGTTCATCAGCCGCTCGATCAGATGAGAACCGATGAAGCCTGCACCACCTGTAACTAGAATTCGCATAATCTAAAATTTTGAAAATTAATTTGGTTGACAAGTTCAATGGTAGTGTCTTCAGTATTATTCCCTAAGATTGCTAGATCGGCAACAGCGATCGCCATCTTTGGGCAATAATGACCCAGGAGTAGGGTACGGAAGACATCAGACTTCACTGACTGTAACATCATCTAAATGAGCTTCCCAATGATTAAATTCGCTGCCAGAGCTGGATTGTCCCGTCAGCACCGCCAATAGCGATCGACTGACTATCGGACGAGATCGCCACAGACATCACCGACCGACCTGGGTCGCCTTTGAGGATACTCCTGGCTTTGTCATGAAAGCGCAGATCCTCGCCGCGATACCAGACTTTGGCTTTGCCATCCACACTACCCGTAATCAAATACTGACCATTAGGACTGAAGACACAAGCATTGATCTGTCCAGCGTGAGCTTTGATCGTCTGAGACACAGCGATCTGGGGTAATCGATCGCTACCATAGTCTTCTAGGTGCCACAGGACTACATAGCCGTTGACGGTGCCTGCGGCGATCGTCCGTGAGTCGGGACCGATCGTCAGGGAGCCGATACAATGTTTATTGCCGCTGGAGTGAGCGATCTGGGTGCCCGCAGTCATCGACCAGATCTCGATCGTGCCATCATCGCCAGTACTAGCCAACAACTGACCATCAGCACTCAAGGCAATCGTTGCCACTGGTTGGCGAGCAGCGATCGTCTCGGTCACGCTACCATCAGGTAGACTCCACAGGACGATCGTCTGGTCGAAACTACCACTAATTAAAGTATGACTATCGGGACTAATTGCCAACGAGCGGACAGAGGCTTGATGCTGAGTCAAGTTACGTAGCAATGTGCCAGTTTCGAGATCCCACAATTTGATCTGTTCATCCCAACTACCGCTAGCGAGGAGTTTGCCATCAGGACTCACGGCTAGGGCAAATACCCCCTTGAGATGGTCGGTGAGGGTATGGATAGCGGTGCCTGTAGCTAATTGCCAGACGGCGATCGTTTTGTCAAAACTCCCACTCACGAGCTTGAGTCCATCCGGCGTAAAGCTCAGACATCTGACCCAATCACGATGAGCGGTAATGGTCTGGTGCAGATTCCAGGTCGGTTTTGCCCAGAGATCGCCACTTAGGTCGCCAGAAGCTAAGCGATCGGACATCAAGTCACCAGACATCAGATCCTCAGAGATCATGTCAAATAATGGCGTAATATCTACTTCTGATTCGGGATTGCTAGCTGTGGCGAATCTACTAGTAGCTACTGGCGATCGCTTGAGTTCGAGCGGCTCTAGCCCCAATTGCTGAGAGACTTGAGTCAGATGGCGTTCTAGGTACTCTACTCGATCGGCGAGTGCATTGCTTTCTAGTAGCTCAACTACATCCCTGAGACTCCCCTCCACCCCAGTGACGTGCTCTTGCATCGATTGCATCAGTTGCTGGTGCAGGTTGAATTTTTGCTCCAATCCGGTCACCTCTTGGTGGCTGCCAGCAGCTAGAACGGCAGGCTCTATCCTCTTTTGGGCAGCCATAGTTTGCTTGACTAGAGCGGTCGCAAAGCTCCGCGCTTGAGCGATTTCTTGCTGGAGCACTTCGCCCTGTTGTTGGAGTTCACCATCGATCTTGCGCTCCAATCCGCGATCGTGGAGGCGGAGGTCTTGATACAGTCGCCATCGATTGATCGCGCTCAGAATCAGGCTCATCAGGATCGGCACCAAGGCATAGCTCCACGTAGCGGCGGAAGCGGCGGCGATCGATCCTACCACTGCTAGCGCGATCGCGAGATATTCACTCAGGTCTAACCAATGAAGATTTGACATTACAGTTATCGGTTATTAGTGGTGGATCGCAGTCATTCACAATGGCGATCCTCTCGCTTGGCAGAGCATCACCTTGGCAGAGCTTTGCCGTTGATGTGACCATCGGGATTGAGATGGATGTTGGTATTTGGTGTTGAGGCGGTACGTACAGATTGTTAGCATCTTGCCTAACTGTACGCTCATAATGCCACAAACAGCGGCGTGCAGCAAGTAGATACCAGCGATTGGCTCTCAATGCCCTGAGATCGTCAAATTAGAATAGTGGATGGTGGGCAGGGAGTAGCTGCTTTTTGAAGAGATCGGTTGATGCTCCCAGCACCCAGAGATCGGGCTACCTGACTGAATTTTTGTACTCGACTCACTAGTTTCATGCTATCGTTAATAGATTGTTAATAAATTCTTAACAAAATTTAAATCAACTGCGTTTAACTCAGGAAGATTCCAGTTATTGCACTTAAAATATAAGTATCAGCATTACGGCTCTCGCTTTGACCTCATTACGATGTATATTCAGATACAGACATCGGTGATGCTAGATCTACTAGTAGATCGCTAAATACTAGTGACACTGAGATCTAGCCACAGAGATCTTCGCGCCGATAGCAACAACGCCAACAACTCCAACAACTTAGCCACCACTCCCCACCGTAGCCATTCATGATTCCCGATCGCGACTTGCGCCTCGATTTGTGTCCCGATATCGATCCCGATAATGCCAGTGACAAGCCAGAAGAAGCCTGTGGAGTGTTCGGAATCTATGCTCCTGGGCAAGAAGTTGCCAAGTTGACATATTTTGGATTGTACGCACTCCAGCATCGCGGTCAGGAGTCGGCAGGTATTGCCACTTTTGATGGGCAACAGCTATTCGAGCATCGTGATATGGGGTTGGTATCTCATGTCTTTAACCCAGAAATTTTACAAGAATTACCAGGTCAATTGGCGATCGGTCATACTCGTTATTCGACCACTGGGTCGAGCCGCCGCTGCAATGCTCAGCCAGTGATTGTCGAAACTAGATTGGGCAAACTTGCCTTAGCACACAATGGCAATCTTGTCAATACCGACCAGATGTTGGCAACTTTAGCTGCTAGAGGCTGCGAACCCAGTACCACGATCGATTCAGAAGCGATCGCCCTGTTGATTCGCGAAGAAGTCAATGCTGGCAAAGGCTGGGTGGATGCGACGATCGCGGCTTGTCGGCAGTGCGTAGGGGCATTTAGTCTGACGATCGCGACTCCTGATGGCATCATGGCAATCCGCGATCCGCACGGGATTCGACCGTTGGTACTGGGAATTATGCCCGATCGGATCGGGCAATATGTTGTGGCGTCTGAGACTTGTGCGCTAGACATCATCGGTGCGGACTACGAGCGGGATGTCAAACCAGGTGAATTGCTATGGATTACCGAACTTGGCGTCACAGCGATCGATTGGGCACCAGATGTACAGTCGAAACTATGCATTTTTGAGATGATTTATTTTGCGCGTCCCGATAGCTGGGTACATGATGAAAGCCTGTACAGCTATCGGATGCGCCTGGGCAAACAGTTGGCGCGCGAGTCATTTCAGGCAGCGGATATCGTCATTGGCGTGCCAGATTCGGGGATACCTGCGGCGATCGGTTTTTCAGAGACATCGGGTATCCCTTATGCAGAAGGCTTGATCAAAAATCGCTACGTCGGACGGACATTTATCCAACCCACCCAAGAGATGCGCGAAGCTGGAATTCGGATGAAATTGAACCCGCTCAAAGATGTCCTCAAGGGGAAACGGGTAATCGTGATCGATGACTCGATCGTCCGTGGCACTACCAGTCGGAAACTAGTCAAAGCTCTCCGCGACGCCGGAGCTAGCGAAATTCACATGCGGATCTCGTCCCCGCCTGTGACTCATCCATGCTTCTACGGCATCGATACCGATACGCAAGACCAACTGATCGCCGCCACCAAATCTGTCGCCGAAATCGCCGAGCAAATCGGTGTAGACACTCTAGCATATCTGACGTGGGACGGAATGCTATCGGCGACGGGTCGCGATCCCAATAGCTTCTGCTCGGCTTGTTTTACAGGTGACTACCCAGTCCAAATTCCCGATGGCGTCAAGCGATCGAAATTAATGCTAGAAGTGGGGACAAAAGGCTAGAGCGGCATTGCCACACAGCGTATTGCACTGTGTGGCTACCATTGCAAAGAACCTGCGGAATCACCTTGCGATCGCTTGATTTCTGCATCCCGCTCGAACCATTTGATAATTTGTTGAGGAGTCAGATCTTCAATTTTTGCTACCTGCTCCGCATCAGCAATCTGTTTCAGCATTCGCATCGAAGAAATTGTAATTCTCGTCAAAAATTTCTCATGAGTAGAAAGTAGGGCTTTATCTACTTCTACTGCTTCAGCGTGAGTGAGATATTGTTCGTTATTCATGTCTGTAAAGATTAGCCGATTGGATGAGTCATCGAAATTAAATAACCACACTGATGTTCGCCATCAACCAGCCAGTGCGTCCGCTCTACCTGACAATCTTCCAGCGCGGTGGCAAACATTTCTAGTTCGTGTCCGCACACCGCTGGAAAGGAGGTCGCTACCTGCGAAATGGCGCAATTGTACTCAGTCAGGATAAATTTGTCATCTCGCCCATCTAAAGGGTGATACTCAGCCATATATCCCTCTTGGCGGCGCAATTCTACCAGCTTTGCCACTCTGTCGATTAAGACTCCATCGCCCAACTCTCGCCGATAATCGATACTTTTCTTTTGCCAGTGCCGATGTAGTATTTCGCTGGCTTGCTCATAGCCGAGATTAGCGACTAAAGTGTCTAGGAATGAAATCGCAAATCGATCGTACTGATTTGGGAAGCGATCGCGTCCTTTAGGACTCAAGTGATAGATATGCTGGGGTCTACCCGTACCAGATGAAACCGACTGATAGCTGATTAAACCTTCAGTTTCCAAATCCTTGAGATGGCGGCGAATCGCTTGGGGGCTGATGTCTAGCGATGCAGCCAGATCTTGAGCGATGGCTTGTCCCTGTTTGAGGAGATATTCGAGGATATCCTGCTTGGTGGAAGAGTGCTGCTCTGTCATCATATCGGTGCTGGGTGTGGAGAAATGGTCGCGCGCAGACGTGCAAATATTAAAAATTTCCCTAGTTTTGCTACTTTAGCAACAACTATGTTGTTAAATTACGATACAATAGGGTTAAAGAGTTAAACAATCAGTTTATTGTTTAATTATACGATATTTTGTCTGTCCCAGTCAGACACCTTAACCATCCTTATTCTAGAGAGAACACAGGCGATCGATGAGTACTGTAGTCCAAAACTTAGTCAATCAACCCTATAAATACGGCTTCGTCACTGATATTCAGTCAGACCAGATCCCGCGCGGCTTGAACGAGGATATCGTGCGGTTGATTTCGTCCAAGAAAGACGAGCCACAATTCTTGCTCGACTTCCGCCTGCGTGCCTATCGTCAGTGGTTGAAGATGACCGAACCTACTTGGCCGCATGTAGACTATCCCGCGATCGATTACAACGATATCATCTATTACTCCGCACCCAAGCAAGCCGCCAAAAAGTTGGACAGTTTGGATGAAGTCGATCCTATTCTCCTCGAAACATTTGAGAAATTGGGGATTTCCCTCAACGAGCAAAAGCGACTCTCCAACGTGGCTGTCGATGCCGTATTTGATAGCGTCTCGATCGGCACCACTTTTAAGGCACAATTAGCTAAAGAAGGCGTGGTATTCTGCTCGATTTCCGAAGCAGTGAAGGAATATCCCGAACTAATCGAAAAATACTTGGGAAGTGTCATCCCGATCGTCGATAATTTCTTTGCAGCCTTAAACTCCGCCGTATTTAGCGACGGCTCCTTTGTCTACATCCCCAAGGGCACCAAGTGTCCGATGGATTTATCAACCTACTTCCGCATCAATACCGGAGATAGCGGACAATTCGAGCGGACATTAATCATCGCCGATGAAGGTGCTTCAGTCACCTATCTCGAAGGCTGTACCGCACCCGCCTTCGACACCAATCAACTCCACGCCGCCGTCGTCGAATTGGTGGTATTAGATAACGCTGAAATCAAATATTCCACAGTCCAAAACTGGTATGCTGGCGATGAAACTGGCAAAGGTGGCATCTACAACTTCGTCACCAAACGCGGCTTGTGTAAAGGTGTCAATTCCAAGATTTCTTGGACGCAAGTAGAAACAGGTTCGGCAATTACTTGGAAATATCCCAGTTGTGTCCTAGTCGGCGACAACTCCGTCGGTGAATTTTACTCCGTCGCGCTGACTAATAATCTCCAGCAAGCAGATACCGGAACAAAAATGATCCACGTTGGTAAAAATACCCGCAGTACGATTATTTCCAAAGGGATTTCCGCTGGTAAATCGAAGAATAGCTATCGCGGTTTAGTCAAAATGAATCCGACAGCCAAAGGAGCGCGAAATTACTCCCAGTGTGACTCGATGCTAATTGGCGACAGAGCGCAGGCGAATACTTTCCCCTACATCCAAGTTCAAAATCAAACCGCCAAAGTCGAACACGAAGCATCTACTTCAAAGATTGGTGAGGATCAATTATTCTTCTTCGCTCAACGCGGGATTTCCCAAGAGGATGCGATTTCGATGATGATTAGTGGTTTCTGTAAAGATGTTTTTAATCAACTGCCGATGGAATTTGCGGTTGAAGCGGATAGATTGTTGAGTCTGAAGTTAGAAGGTACGGTAGGTTAAATATAATCTCGATGGGCAATGCCCATCGAGTATTAAAATATTGAAAAATAGATGAATTTTATCAATTTCTTAATTGGGTAACGCCCATCATCAAAAAAATCTACGCTCGATGGGATCATTTACAATTACTGGAGATATCCACGATACCAACATAGACATAAAAGAGCTTAGATTGTGTATTGGTAGAGCCTTGAAAATAGATAATATTAAAAAATCCGTTGATAATATTTACATAGAAAATGAGGTTTTCAGTCTATACATTTTTGAGTTCGACCTTCCAAATAACATTGGAAATCCTTTTCGTCAGAAAGAAATTGATTCCGATTCCCCATTAAATACCTGTGCAAAATTTCTAGACAATATACAGAATAATCTCAAAGATATTTTCGGCAAACCGAGTAAAATAATTGTCAAAAATAATTGTAGTGATAGTTTCCAGTGGTTTTTAATTTCCGGTGGTTATGAAGGCTCATTTGAAGAAATGAAAATATTTCTTCAAAATATTGCCCAATCTTTATATGAAAGTAACATTAAATTCGAGTTTGCATTCTACGAAGATGATGAAAATACTGATAACCCTTCATGGGTAATGCGTTATCCTGACTACTATATAGGGAATAATGGAATATTTGTTGACTTTCAAGATATTTAAATTTTATCGAAAGCTGAATGTGGGCACTGCCCACCATACAAAAAGATAAACTTATGTTTAAAACTTAATTTACGAAAATATTATGCTCTATAGTAGCTTCACAATTGAAGAGGTGGAATCTAAATTTAATCTAAACTTGCAGACAGGTCATTTTTTACCAAGTATCGAACCGATTTCTCCTAGTTTGATGTTAGAACAGTTTTTAAATATTACTTTGCCATTGGCTCGTGAAACTGGCTCAGAAAAAGCCAGATCGGAACTTATTGTTTCGCCAATTTTGGTAGAAGTCCGCACCTTACTGAATAACTCGATTAGTTTATTTTCAGGGGAAGACTTTACAGTAGATAGGGAACTGGGATTAAATGGTATTTGTGATTTTTTGATTAGTCGATCGCCGATTCAGTTTAAAATTAATGCACCCGTAATAGCATTAGTCGAAGCTAAAAAAGGTGTGCTAAAAGATGGCTGGGGTCAATGTATTGCCGAAATGGTAGGAGCACAGAGATTTAATCAGCTTCGACAACACTCGATCGAATTTATCTATGGTGTTGTTACTAGCGGTACTAGTTGGCAATTTATTGAGATGAAAGGAAGTAACGTAACGATCGATCCAGAAGAGTATCCCTTCCCGCCGATTGAACCATTACTGGGTATTTTGAAATGGATGGCATCAAGAGAAGCGAAATTAGTAGATTTCGACAGGTAATTGAATTCGATCGAAAGCTAAATGTGGACAGTACCCATCATACAAAATCAAAGTTTTAAAATGGTTGCGACACCTGTAAAAAATCTTACTTTAGAAAACTTTCTGGCTCTTCCAGAAACTAAGCCTGCGAGTGAGTATATTGACGGAAAAATAGTTCAAAAGCCGATGCCTCAAGGAAAACATAGTTTGTTGAAGATGAAACTAATTACTTTCATTAATTCGATTTTAATGGAAGCAAAGATCGCGATCGCATTTTCAGAATTGCGATGTACTTTCGGCGGGAGAGCGATCGTTCCTGATATAGTTGTCTTGAAGAATGAAAATATTCCCAAAGACGATGATGGTGAAGTTTCTAATGTGGTGATGACTGCACCTGATTGGACAATTGAAATCTTATCTCCAGACCAAAGCACGACTAAAGTAATTAAGAATATTCTTCACTGTTTAGATAATGGTACTGAAGTAGGCTGGTTAATCGATCCGGCTGAGAAGATGATATTAGTTTATCAACCCGATCGACAAGTGCAAGTAGTGGATATACTCGAAGCTGAATTAATTGTACCTGAATTTGCTAGATCGATTAAATCAACGGCTGGCGTTGTGTTTGGCTGGTTGAAGCTGGAATAGGATTGAGATTCAGATATGTATTTATCGAGTGATATGATAAGAGACTAGCTACTATCGATCGAACATTATTAAAGCTCAATTAAATAAAATCTAAATATGATTAATCCTGATAATCCAGTTATTCTATCGATCGAGAACCTTACCGCAAACGTCGATGATACGCAGATCTTAAATGGCGTAAGTCTCGAAATCAAAGCTGGCGAAATCCATGCGATCATGGGGCCGAATGGTTCTGGTAAAAGTACTTTGTCTAAAGTATTAGCCGGACATCCTGCGTATACAGTCACAGGTGGAACAGTTACCTATAAAGGTGAGAACTTATTTGACATGGAACCTCAGGATCGGGCGCGTTCTGGTGTATTTCTGGCTTTCCAATATCCGCTCGAAATTCCTGGGGTGAGTAACCTCGACTTCTTGCGAGTGGCTTACAACTCACGGCAAAAGCATCGCGGATTGGAAGAATTAGATGTATTTGACTTTGACGACTTGATTCAGGACAAATTAGAGATTGTCAAAATGAATCCTGCTTTCCTCAGCCGGAGTGTCAATGAGGGTTTCTCTGGTGGTGAGAAAAAGCGTAATGAAATCCTGCAAATGGCAATCCTCGAACCGAGTCTCGCGATTCTCGATGAGACTGATTCGGGTTTAGATATTGACGCGCTCAAGATTGTTGCTAATGGTGTCAATCAGTTGTCAAATCAGGATAATTCGATGTTGGTGATTACTCACTACCAACGGTTGCTCGACTATATCATCCCTGATTTCGTACATGTGATGGCGAATGGGCAAATCCTGACTAGTGGCGGGAAGGAACTTGCTCTGGAGCTAGAAGCCAAGGGTTATGACTGGGTAACTGAAGCTCAACCCGCATAACTCAATAATTCTCATTATCCCCACCGTTTATAGTCTTTTTGATTTGCTGCATGGATCTCTACCCCACCCCAGCCCTCCCCCTGTAAAGGGGAGGGAGCAAGAAAAGCCCCCTCTTTACAAGGGGTTTGAGGGGTAAAGATCTTCGCCGAAGTCAGTTTTGATTCATCGGTGCATAGTAAAGATCGTTTAAAATCCATCATCGAAATGACAGCAACTCTTACTCAGCTTATTCCGCTTACTCCGCCTCCAAATCCGCAGCTTGAAGATATTCGTATTCAAGCTACTGGATATCTGCAAGAGGAGACTATTCCTACTAATAAAAACGAGGAGTGGCGGTTTACTAATTTATCGCCATTGCTGGAGCAGACATTCACAGCACCGAGTCAACAACTACCGCCTGTTAGTATTGATGATTTAGTTATCCCTGAAGCTGCTCAGAGCCGTTTAGTCTTTGTTAATGGCATCTATGCGCCTCTACTCTCCAGCCTTGCTGATTTGCCCGTTGGCGTATTTATCGGGAATCTCGCAGCAGCCAACGCCGCTGGATTGGCGATTACTGATTATTTAGGCAAGCAACCAGGCGGTGAGGAAGTCTTTACGGCGATTAATACGGCGGGTATTAATGAGTCAGCCGTAGTTTGCTTGGCTCCAGATACAGCTATCGAGTCCCCAATTCAGCTATTATTTATCACTACCGTAGATGATACGGCGATCGCGACTCAACCGCGCACTCTCATCGTGTTAGAACAGAGAAGTAGTGCAACAATAGTCCAAGAATATCTGCATACATCAGCTTCCAGCCGTGCGTACTTTAATAACAGCGTTACTGAGATCTGGCTAGGAGAAGCCGCCAAACTCAACCATACCCGTATCCAAACCGAAGATATCGCCGCTATCCATATCGGTAAAACAGCGGTTTCACAATCTGAGCATAGCTCCTATACTGGTAACGCGATCGAGCTTGGTAGCAGACTCTCCCGCCACAACTGGGAAATCTTCCAAATCGGCGCACAGACAGAAACCTACCTCAATGGTTTGACAATGGTAAATGGCGAACAAGAGTCAGATACTCATAGTGTCATCGCTCTCACCAAACCCCACGGTATCACCAATCAATTGCATAAATGTATCGTAGACGATCGCGCCCATGCAATTTTCAACGGTAAAGTATTCGTGCCGCAAGCTGCTCAACAAACCAATGCAGGACAATTGAATCGGAATCTGTTGCTATCGTCTAGAGCGCGCATCGATACCAAGCCTCAGCTCGAAATTACCGCTGATAATGTCAAATGCTCCCACGGGGCGACAGTCAGCCAACTCGAAGACGATGAGATCTTTTACCTCCAGAGTCGAGGTTTAGATGTCGAAACAGCTAAAATATTACTAATTAACGCTTTTGCTGTAGAGATTATCGATCGCATTCCCGTCGCTTCAGTCCGCCAAAAACTAGCCGCAGCAGTAAAAGCATTCAAAGCTAGCTAAACATTGGCAAGCAATGACTAGAGAAAGTCCGATTCTACGACAGATCCAAAACCTTACAGGAAATACCAGCGATATGACTTATCTTCAGACTAAAACTTTAACTATTGCCGATACAGTTCGAGCAGACTTCCCAATTCTCCATCGTGAAGTTCATGGTAAGCCATTAGTCTATCTAGATAATGCGGCGACTTCCCATAAGCCTCATGCTGTTATTCACGCACTAGATCATTATTATAGCCACTACAATTCCAACGTCCATCGCGGCGTACATACGCTCAGTGCTGAGGCGACAGATGCTTATGAAGGTGCGAGAGAAAAGATTGCTAAATTTGTCAATGCTGCTTCCTCGCAAGAGATTATTTACACGCGCAATGCTACTGAAGCAATTAATCTAGTCGCATACAGTTGGGGATTGAGCAATCTCCAACGTGGTGATGAGGTCATTCTCTCCGTGATGGAACATCATAGCAATCTCATCCCCTGGCAATTAGTCGCTCAAAAGACAGGTGCCAGACTAAAATTTGTGCAGCTAACACCAGATGAAGAATTTGACTTTGGGCATTATCAATCACTAGTTAATGAAAAGACTAAATTAGTCTCGGTAGTTCATGTTTCTAATACTTTGGGCTGTATCAATCCGGTCAAAGATATCGTTGCATTGGCTCATCAATATGGCGCAAAAGTATTGATTGATGCTTGCCAAAGTGCGCCACATATGCCTTTGGATGTTCAAGATTTGGATTGTGATTGGATGGCTGTATCGGGCCATAAAATGTGCGGGCCGACTGGGATTGGTTTCCTATATGGTAAATTGAATTTGATGCGATCGATGCCTCCGTTCTTGGGTGGCGGTGAAATGATTGCTGATGTATTTCTGGAAAATGCTACTTATGCAGATTTACCACATAAATTTGAAGCAGGTACTCCGGCTATTGCTGAAGCGATCGCTTTAGGTGCTGCTGTAGATTATTTAACTAATATTGGGATGGATAAAATTCATGCTTATGAAGTAGAATTAAACACCTATTTATTTGAGAAATTAATGCAGATTCCTCAAGTTAAGATCTATGGGCCAAAACCACCGAAAGAACGCGCTGCCTTAGCTGCTTTTACCTGTGGCGAAGTCCACCCACACGATCTTTCCACCATGCTAGATCAAGCGGGAATCGCGATCCGCGCCGGACATCATTGCACTCAACCATTGCACCGTTTTATCAAAGCTCAATCGACAGCACGGGCAAGTTTATATTTTTATAATACTAAAGCAGAGATCGATACTTTCATTGCATCGCTCCAAGAATCGATCGAGTTCTTTGATAGTATTTTTAGTTAAAATCATCGACAATCGATATTGCAATAGGTGTAGATCGATCGATACCCAAATGTCAAGTATCGATCGTTTGACGATACAGCTCCAAAACCCGCCATAACTCTGAATACAACGATCGCCATTCTGAGTTAATATAAGGTACAGAACTACTATATTCATCATGAGTCTTAACGTTGTCCATCTGGTTGGGAGAGTTGGCGGAGATCCAGAACTCAAATGGTTTGAGGGTTCGGGCAAATGTGTCTGTACTATGACTCTAGCTGTCAATCGTCGTAGCAAAAATCAAGATCAACCCGATTGGTTTAACCTCAAGATCTGGGGTAAAACTGGCGAAATCGCCAAAAACTATGCGAAAAAAGGTAGCCAAATCGGCGTTAAAGGCTCTCTCGAAGTCGAAACCTGGATCGACAAGGCAACAGGTACCGAACGCTCTCGCCCTGTGATCAAGGTTGACAGTCTGGATCTGCTTGGCTCCAAAAAGGATGCTGCTGAAGCGATGCCTGACTATATGTAATCTAAATTGCTACCTGTAATCTCAGCGATTTCAATCGTTGGCACTTCTGGTAGCAATTTAAGCTTTGTAGTGAGTAAGTAACTAATATTTCATGCCAAGGGATCGATTGTAGTTAACGTGAAGGTGCCTTGAAAAAGCCAATGAAATTGTGAATTTATCTAAAGGTAAAAATCCGGACGAAAAATTTTGATTTATTGACATATAATCACGCAATAAAGGAAATAATACAATTAGTTCCTTTATTCCAGATTAGCTGTATTCATCGAACCAAAATTTTTTATGAAATTCCTCCTAACCAGTACATATCTCCTAGCAACGACGATGGTGGCTATAGTTCCAGCAAGTCACGCTCATGCTGCGATACTTAGCTTCGCCGCCAATCTAAATGGAGCAAATGAAGAGCCAGCAAACAACTCGCAAGGGATAGGAACATCCTTAGTCACACTCGACACCATCGCAAACACCTTGCGGATACAAGGAACCTTCAGCGGACTGACCGGAACTAGTATAGCCGCGCACATACACAGTGCGACAGCAGTTCCTGGGAGCGGCACCGCTGGAGTTGCGACAGTTCAAACTCTTCCGGGCTTTCCGGTTGGAGTGCAGAGTGGAAGCTTTAACACATTGTTGGATTTAACGCTGTCAAGTTCTTATAGATCGGGATTTATCATTGAAAATGGTGGTTCACCAGCTACTGCACAAGCAGCACTTACGGCAGGTTTGGGCGCGGGAAGAGCTTACTTCACTATTCATTCAAGTTTTGCCACTGGTGGTGATGACATCCGAGGATTTTTGACACCTGTAATCCAATCTACAGCCGTGCCGGAACCATCTTCTATGTTAGGGATACTCACCGCGCTCGGTGCTGGGTCGATCTTGAGACGTAAAATTAAGGGATGCAAATCTATAGAAAAAGACGCTACCAATGACTAAGCAGAGGTAACGTCGGTTCGGAATAAGAATGCGGGGTGTAGTTTATCCCGAACCTATCCTAACTTATCGCCACTTTTCGATATTCGATCGAGTGGCGATTTTTGCATTTTGTTGGATATTCCACAGTCCAGCATAAATTCGATCGAGAGCCAATAACTCATCATGAGTACCAGCTTCGACTAATTTGCCATGTTCCATGACATAAATACAATGGGCATTGCGGATCGTCGAGAGACGATGCGCGATCGCAATTGTAGTTCGGTTGAGGGTGATGCGATCGAGGGATCTTTGAATTGCAGCTTCGGTTTCGTTATCTACCGCCGATGTCGCTTCATCGAGAATTAAAATCGGCGGGTTTTTTAAAACCGCCCGGGCGATGGCAATTCTTTGGCGTTGTCCCCCAGATAGTTTCTGTCCCCTTTCGCCGACAATCGTATCGTAACCCTGTGGTAATCGATCGATAAAATCATCAGCTTCAGCAATT
This sequence comes from Chamaesiphon sp., assembly GCF_041738855.1. Lineage (GTDB taxonomy): Bacteria > Cyanobacteriota > Cyanobacteriia > Cyanobacteriales > Chamaesiphonaceae > Chamaesiphon. The sequence goes on from NZ_JBGSPA010000025.1 coordinate 57,170, forward strand.
TTGGCAGCCGCAATTGCTGAATCTAGATCCGCGTCGGGACTACCGTAAACAATATTTTCTAGTACCGAACCGTGGAATAAAAATACATCCTGACTGACTAAGCCGATCGATTTGCGTAAGTCAGCTAGATGTAGATCCTGAATATTAATACCATCTAAAGTAATCTCTCCCGACTGAATTTCATAGAGTCGTAGTAATAGTTTTACTAATGTACTTTTGCCCGAACCTGTCGCACCGACGATCGCGATCGTCTGTCCAGCCGGAATTTTTAGTGATAGTTCTTTGATGACAGTCGATCGATCTGGATAAGCAAAAGTTACATTTTTTAGCTCGATTTCGCCGCGTACATATGGTAGAGATAAACTACCGGAATCGATCGCGATCGGGGTATCTAATAAATCCATCACCCGATCGGTTGAAGCCATCCCCCGTTGATAGAGATCTAATGTCTCACCTAAGCGCGTCAACGGCCATAATAAGCGTTGGGTAAGATAGATGAGAATGCTATAAGTACCGACACCCAATTGACCGTTTACAGCCGCAATTCCACCTAGTAATAGTGTCATCGTAAAGCTAAATAAAACAGCCATCCTAATTAATGGTACAAATGCAGCACTTACTTTGATAGCACGACGATTGCTCTGACGGTAGGCTTCACTATCAGCGCGGACTCGATCGAGTTCATAAGCTTCGGTAGTAAAACTTTTGATCGTCGTAATCCCACCTAAATTATTTGCCAGTCGCCCATTTAACAAGCCAACTTTTTCGCGAACATTGGCATAATAAGGTGCGAGTTTCTTTTGAAACCAAATCGAGCCGATAATAATAATCGGAATTGGGACGATCGACCACCAAGCGAGTGAAGGTGCGAGGACAAAGAATACGCCGCCGATAACGATCGCATTAGTAACTACTTGAATGATTTCATTTGCCCCCACATCCAAAAATCTTTCGAGCTGATTGATATCATCACCCAAGATTGCCAACAGATTGCCAGTACTTTGATTTTCAAAGTATGCTAGATCTAACTGTTGGATGTGTCCGTAGGCATCAAGTCGGAGATTGTGCTGGATTTTTTGGGAAAGATTGCGCCAGAGATTTGTATAGATATATTGAGAGACAGATTCCAATACCCACACGACAACGGTAATAATCGTCAGAATTATTAGCTGCTGCTCGACATTCTCAATTCCTAATGTTGCCAGGAATGAATCTTGCTTTTTGACGACAACATCGACAGCAATCCCGATGAGAATTTCTGGAGCAACATCACATAGTTTATTGAATACTGATGAAATTGCTGCTTGCCAAGTTCGTCCGCGATATTGTCGCCCATAAGCTAACAATCTTTGGAGGGGATGAGAGTTAATGTTCATGTGTTTGGCTAATTTTCGCACTCTTTATTATGTTAGACCTATGCCCAGCGATTAAGCCCCCGCGATGGCTCTCTTTTTCGTTGGCTCATTGCGCTCTTAAAGCATCGAGGAAAATCGGTTTGAGGACGCAATCTCGCCATTTGGATACTATTAATTTTTAAAAACCGCTAGACTTTATCTGTATCGTCACGATCTCGATCGGTTTGAGGTACGATCGAGATATATTTTTTGAGCTACTAAACCAAAATACTATGGCAGATCCAATTACTCCAGAAATCAGCGATCGCATCTGCAAGCACATGAATGACGATCATGCCTCCGCAGTGCTGACTTACGCTCACGTCTACGGTAAGTCTCCCGCCGCCCAGACAGCCGCGATGAGTGCGATCGATCCTTTAGGTATGGATCTTACCGCTCAAGTCGATGGTAGCACCATCAGTTTGCGGATTCCATTCGATCGCGAGTTGACAGATTCTGAAGACGCTCACCAAATCCTCATCACCATGATTAAAGAAGCCCGCAAACTTGCAACCTAAACCCTTGATTTTCTAATTAAGGCAACCAGAAGATTAAAGATAAATTATCTCCAAACTAGAGGGTGGATGGTACCTACCCTCTACCCCTTAAAGCCTAAAACCTAAAGAGGTGTGGACGATACGACAAACATATCAGTTTTCCACACCTATCAAATTTTTGCCAATCTGAGATGATGGAGATAACTCAGAAATAGACGCAAGGAAACCGATATGAACTTTTCCATCCAATCGATTTATAACTGGTATCGCGACTTGCTACGTAATCCCAAATATCGGTGGTGGGTAGTAGCTGGATCTCTACTATATCTTGTCAGCCCGATCGATATTTCTCCTGATGTTTTCCCTATTATTGGTTGGCTAGATGATGGGATTATCATCTCTCTGCTGATTGCTGAAGTTTCCCAAATTGCTAAAGAAAAATTACAGTCACAAAATATTAGATCTGACAAAGCAACATCCTCAACAACACCAGTTGAAGACGCTCCAGTTGATGTTAAAGCAGTTCAAGTTGAATAAATAAACTATAGCAATCCTAAATGAGAAAATAGGTTGATGTAGGGTGTGTTAGGCCACAGCCGTAACACACCACGAGCGATACTGGAGGATCTGATTTAGGATTGCTATACAGTCGATCGATTTAATTGTAGTGGGACGACAGGACTAAAACTGTGGGCATTCAGAACTCTGGAAAATACAATTAGTAAAATTTTGAGAGATCGCTTTACCCACATTTTTAGTCGTGTCGAGCCAGTAGGGTGGGCAGTGCCCATCAGCTACACTTTACGTCACTAAATATTTCTAATAAACTCAGAAACCCGACTTTTTGGAGTCGGGTTTCTGAGTTTATTTGCGATTGCGGGCAGGAATTCGATCGCCACGCTCTAGCCGCATTAGTAGGCGATCGCAGCTCCACCAAGCGATCGATCCACTGCCAACGATGCCGATCGAGATTAAGGCTGGAATCAGGGCATTCTCACCCCCAACCAGAGTAAATATCGTCGTACCCATCCAAGCTATGAGGGTAATGATGACGATCGCTCGCTGGGCTGTTTTAAGATTTTGATACGCCTTACTGCAACTATGACAATTTTTGGTATGGCTGTGATATCGATCGAGTAACTGCTCCGGCGGTAATGCTGGCGGAAAAGTTTGTCCAGGGAAAGGATCGGCTTGATAATCATTCAACCACTGCCGATATTCAAACACAAATGTATCCGCTTTTGTTGGTAAATAAAATGCTTGGCTGAAGTTTTTACCACCACCACTTTGTTCTAGATATCGTTCTTGATGGTGGAGAAAAATTTGATCGTCTTCTAAGATAGCATTATTATTGATGTGCGAATACCATTGAGGTGTAGCTTTAATAAAAAATGCCGGAATTTTGCTCCCAAATTTAAACGGGAATCTGGCAAAAACTCGACATTCACCCTTGCGAGTTGGCGTTGCATAAACTACCGTAATTGTCTCGCCCAATTGCTTGGATGTCAGGGCGTGCCACATCAGACATGGGGCGATAAAAGTGGTATTCTGTCTACCTAATGTACCCTTGCGCGGCCCATCTGCCCAAGTACCTGTAAATCCTGACTTATCCGATCTAGTAACTGCCAATTCTACCGGACTGGAATTCGATCGCTTACCGACGCTACCGTGATGAGTATATGGCAAATGACTCGGATCGAGGACGTTTTCCAATAAAGTTAGAGCATCATAAGGCAGATCGCGGAAGGTATTTAGCATCACCCAGCCCTCCTTTGGCTGTCCCTCTACCATTGGTACCGGAATCAGCGGAATTGGTGTCTGTGTGGCTTTTGTGGGCGTACCTGGATAGATAAATAATAATCCCTGATCTACCGCAGTTGGTAACGACTTCACACAAGCGCGGCGGGATGTTTCGGCTTTAGCATCAGGTAATTGCTGTGGGATCCGATCGCACGTACCACTACCTGTAAATGCCCAACCATGATAGGGACATTCCAATAAGCCATCTTCAGCTATTCTCCCTTCGGATAATCTCGCTAACCGATGGGGGCATCGATCGTCAAATGCTCGCCATTCTTGCGCTTGACTATCCCACCAGATGACTAAATCTCGATCTAGCAATGTAAAGGGTGTGGGATTTAGTTTATTTAGATCCTCAATATAGAATACCGGATACCAAGACTCGATCGGGTCGAATCGCGTCGGCTCGTCTCCACCTGCTGTCACTCGATCTGCCAAAACTACTGTTGTCATTGTTAATACCCTAGCTTAGTGCAACTTGCTTGCTTTACACTTCTCTACAATTAGGATAACAATTATCGATCGGTTGAGGCAATCTCAAAAGTCAGCTTCGAGCTTCGTCAAAGCTAGAGATCTAGACGAGCCAGCCTTTTTAAGGGGACTAAATTCTCATTCCCTATAGAAAGGTGGATTTAGAGATCTTTCTGGGGCTGACGGTCACAAACATTGATTTTTCCCAGCAGCCCACTTCGATATAATGTTATTAACCAGCCACCAGCCACGCCCTCATGGATACCAAAGCCTTTAAAAGATCGCTCAACCAATCAGACAACTACCATCGCAAAGGATTCGGACATCAAGCCGACGTTGCAGTTGTCCTAGAATCAGAATATCAAAGCGATCTGATCCAAGAAATTCGCGATCGAAATTATACCCTCACTCGTGGTGATGTTACGATTAGACTGGCTGAATCTTTCGGCTTTTGTTGGGGAGTAGAAAGAGCAGTTGCGATCGCTTATGAAACTCGCCAACACTTCCCGACGCAGCAAATTTGGATTACCAATGAAATCATTCATAATCCTTCTGTCAATCAACGGTTGCGAGAGATGAATGTCAAATTTATTCAAGTCGAGCAGGGAGTCAAAAATTTTGATATTGTCGATCGCGGCGATGTGGTAATTTTACCTGCGTTTGGTGCTAGTGTTCAGGAAATGCAACTGCTCAATGATAAAGGCTGTACGATTGTCGATACTACCTGTCCGTGGGTGTCCAAGGTCTGGAACACGATCGAGAAACACAAGAAAAAAGACTATACTTCGATTATTCACGGTCAATACAAGCACGAAGAAACAGTCGCAACTAGCTCATTTGCCGACAAGTATTTAATTATTTTAAATATGGCAGAAGCTAATTATGTGGCTGATTATATTTTGCTAGATTGTACCTCGACTGAAGAGAAACTTCAACGCCGTACCGACTTTTTAACTAAGTTTAGTCAGGCTTGTTCTACAGGCTTCGATCCAGATATCGATTTAGAAAGAGTCGGCATTGCCAATCAGACTACCATGCTCAAAACCGAAACCGAAGCGATCGGTAAACTGTTCGAGCGGACGATGATGAAAAAGTATAATACCGCCGAATTAAACGACCATTTCCAAAGTTTCAATACGATCTGTGATGCCACCCAGGAGCGTCAGGATGCGATGTTTAAACTAGTCGAGGCACCACTCGACCTGATGGTCGTGATTGGCGGTTACAACTCATCCAATACCACACATCTTCAGGAAATCTCGATCGAACATCAAATCCCTTCGTATCATATCGACAGCGACGTCCGCATTTTGGCTGATAACCAGATCGAACATAAACCACTCTCGAAAGAATTAGAAATTACCAAGAATTGGCTCCCCGCAGGCAAAATCGTGGTCGGAGTCACATCAGGAGCCTCTACCCCCGACAAAGTAGTAGAAGATGCAATCGAGCGGATATTTGCGACTAAACGCAGATCTAGTGACGATAGTAATCCGATCCGATCGCAGACAGACTATGCTAATGATTAGGATACTTGGATCTAGCGATCTAAATTAGAAATTTAGTAATCTTCAAATTAAAAGACGACCAGATCGAGCCGGAAAAGACTAAATCTTTTTCCTCTTTTCTCAATCTTTAATAAAAGTACTGTTTTCTATCTAAATTAGCAGGTTATCATATTATTTATGAATTGAGGTGCAATGGGTGCTCCACACACTAATAGCGATCGCGATCGTCACTTTATTATTGCTAACCTACTCGTGGTTAGGTTATAACCAGCGGCTACGCGCACACAATCGACGGCTGACACCAACAGAATCTAACTCCAATCGACGATACAAGCGGATAACTAGAGATCCCGAAGAGCAATACATCGAAGGTGTCGGCTATGTAATTGGCGATCTGAGTTGTAGCTACAACGCCAGATCTCCCTACATTCGCTGTGCTGTAAATCCAGACGGTCTCTGTCAAGATTGTCGCCACTATCACCAGAAGGAAGAATAAGTTATGGATAAGTCGCATCGCTAAAAATCCAGTTTGTAGGAAAATATCGCTCGCGGGTGAGATCGATTTTATACGTTCGCATCGATTTTAGCGATCGCTCCGCCATCGATAATTTGACAGTAAAATCGATATCCAGCAATCCTATTTGACTAGTAAGTCTAGATTCAAAGTCTATCTCCTGAGGGAGAGGGTAATCGATCGATTCATCTAGACTTTAGATACCAGTCAATAACGTTAGTATTTAGTCGAATTCGTAAATACGGATAGGTCAGACTGGCTGCGGAGGTTCAGATGCAGATTACCGTATGTTCGATCGCCTTGATGTTGATGAATGGGGCTTATCTAGCTGTTTCTTTTAATATGGATTCACTAATTTTCGACGAAAGTGAGCCGGAATTAGTAGAATTTGTATCGCGATCGAATCCGAGTATGGATTTTGAGCTAGCCGATCTCCTCGATCTCGATATTTTAGATTTTGATGTGGAAGAGTTAGCAAATAGTACAGAGCGCAGCAGTTCGCTCTCTAGCCGTTCAAACATCGCCAGAGATGAGACTACCATCTGAGATTTCGAGCGTTTATAGCCGCGACTGTCAGAGATCGGCATAATTGATGTTGACGATAATCGATCGACCAATCCGATCGTAACTAAATGAACCTCAAGAGTAACAGGATTCCTCACAAATTTAGAATTCAACCTAGACTACTGATATCTCTCCTATGTGCGGGAGTAGTCACCATATTTTTGCCTCATGAGCTTGCTTGGGGGACGCGGATTCTCTGTACTTGGGACGTAGTAATGGTGTCATTCCTGGTTTTAAGCTGGCGATTGATGTTTAACTGGAGTTTAGACTAACCAGAAAGAGAACGGTAGCAAAAGATAGACCTTTGCTACCGTTCTCTTTCTGGTTAGTCTAAACTCCAGTAACTAGGAAAGGCAAAGAAATTCACACAATAGTTTGCAGATTAATAGAAAACAGCGAATTAATTAGTGAATTAGAAAATCAAGCAGGAAGATTTATATTAGTAACTAATATTTTAAGTGAAACTGAATTGCCAGCATCAGAGATATTAATCGCATACAAAAAACAACAATCTTGCGAAAGAGGATTTGGATTCTTGAAAGATCCGTTGTTTTTTGCAGATAGCTTATTCTTGAAGAACCCAGAAAGAATAGAAACAATGATGATGCTGATGGGATTAAGCCTTCTAGTATATACTATCGGGCAAAGAGAGCTAAGAAATAATCTTCAACTTCAAAAATCTTCTGTAAAAAACCAACTGAATAAATTAACAGAGCGGCCAACTTTAAAATGGATATTTCAGTGCTTCCAAGGAATTCATTGTTTTAAGATTGAAGGAGTTAAACGAATCAGTAACTTGCATTTTATTCGTTCCGTCCAATCGATTGATTGTCCCTTTAGATGTAGCCAATTGTCGGGTAAGGTTCGAGCGTCACCGCTCTCCCCTCCCCTAAGAACCGGACATGAGACTTTCGCACTCATCCGGCTCAAGCCTTACTTCAAGCTTGAAAACTTGGATTTAGAGTGTACCTGCTTGTGACATGCTGTGTGCAAATGCTGAAGGTTGCTTATGTCGTCTAAGCCCCCTTGAGCAACAGGTACTATGTGATGAGTCTCGATTTTCTCACCATTAAATAGTGGGTCGCCACAGATTGGGCACTTCCAATTTTGGTCTTGAGCTATGACATAGTTCCGAGAGTTCTTCTCCCAGTAGCTTTTACCAAATTTTTGGTGGCGTTTTTCCCAGTATTCTTGGAGTGAGGGATCGTCAGGTGACGCTTCTCCTCTGACTTTAATATGGCGTTCAATGGGCGTGTACGCTATTGGGTAAAGGATTAAATCCTTTTCTTTCCCTCGGCGGTCGCTAATTGTCGTAGCGAAAGTCCATTTATTACCCTTTATCGTCTTGAAGTAACGTTTCATTACCCATCTTTTGTTTTTGTTGGGGTGTCTACGCTTTGCCCAACGCCATAGGTATTCCCATCTTCTTGATGAGACATAGCTAAAAGTTTCTTTGCTAACCCCACCTTTGTAGTAATTAGAGTCGATGCCCTTGTTACCAAGGGACACCTCTCCTTCAGAACGTAGCGTGAAAGTTTCCCCTCACTACGCTCCTGGTTCACATTTACTCAACAAGCCTTACCACCTTTTAATGGGCTGCTTGCCTTTCTGACTCTCACCTCACCGTGTATGACTTGGTGTTGGTGACATTCTCGATGTAGAATTTCAAGGTTGGAGGACTTCCAATTTTGATGGTCGCCGTCTTTGTGATGAACTTCCACTTTGTCACCTGAAAAAAACTTCAATTCACACGAATTACAGGTATGTTTTTGTTTGCTTAGAAGTTTAGCTGTGATACCGTCATAGTTAGCATTTTCTCGTTTTGACCAGTAAATCATATCTCCGTCATATGGAGATTTATCATCTCTGACTTTGATATGTGAGTTGACTTTCCAAGAAACTTTTGGAAATGCTTTTTTCATCACCTGATTGGTTTGGTAACGACTATATCTTCCTTGCTTACGTATGAATTTCCATGTCCAATGAAAATAGTGACCGCAGAAGGTACATTTTCCTTTCTGTTTCTTCAGAAGTGTTGCCACTTTTGTTGATACTTCTGGATGTTTTCCTTTTCTTATACTCCAATACAACCAGTTGCCATCATAGGGCGATGCCTTATCTTGAACTTTGACGTACCTTTTTATCTTGGTGTCGCTATATTTCCTTAATATCAGAGCAGTTTCTCCATTTCTGGTGGTGAATGTCCAATTATCTCCTCCCACACTATGGAAATACTTATTAGCCACCCACTTCCTGCCTTTACTAGGATGACGATGGTATCCCCATTTTATTAATTTCCAAAAGACTAAGCTTTCAATTCGTGTGAATATTTCCTTGCTAACCACTGTCGAGTAATAATTACACCAACCCCTTATAATAGGATTTAGTCTTTTTATTAGGGTCGCTTGGTTTAAGCTATTTTATATCTAAATCTTTTGACTGAATCCCTTACAGCAAAGGTTCTAGAGGACAAAAAGAGTGTTTTAAATGTTTGACAGCTTACGCCACACGATTCGTTTATTATCTTAGCAATCTTATGGTAATGTCTTTTTTGACATTCTTTATTAGGGGTAATGATAGTTTTAAAACCCAGTAGACCACCTCTACTTTTACCCGATCGATATTTTCCTGCTGGAAATTGTCTGACGTTAAATCCCAGAAAATTAAATCCTGGTTCTTCGTCAAATACTTTGTCCAGGGTGTGACTGATGCGGGTCTTACTTGGTTTTAATTCTAAACTCAGGTCACTCAAACATTCTTCTATCTTTAGCTTACACATCTGAATAACTTCTAAGTTCTCATGGAGAACTACGAAATCATCTGCGTATCTTATTAGTGATATCGAATGTTTCTTGTCTCGCACACTCAATTGAGTGCCGTTAGCTCGTTTCATA
>NZ_JBGSPA010000043.1:0-25373 GCF_041738855.1 Chamaesiphon sp.
TGACCGCTAATTATCAACAAGCAGAGCTTATTGATAATAATTTATGAAACACTTAGTTTTTGAGGATTGGTAGTGATTGGCTCAAACACAGTCAGGTAATTGATTTGATGATGAGGCTAGCCTCATCGAACTCAGGTTAATACTTGACGATCGAGGTGGTACTTTTCGATCCCTGCCAATTTGAGGTCTGCGACTGTTTGGTTGGCTGATTCGAGTTCCTTGAGCGTCGGTTGAGGGTGTGCGGGGGTATTAGCTGCTACAGGTAATTGTCGATCGACCAAAATGCGGGCGATTTCGACTTTGGCTCTAGTATAGAGATTGGATGTGGGTGGAACTTGTTGTAAGGCGGTAACAGCGGCAGGGCGATCGCCCTGCATCAGTCGGCATCGGGCTAAACCAAAGGCGGATGTGGGATAATTGAGGTCGGTACGCTCGACGATTTCGTACATCTGCGCGGCGAGTTGGTAGTTTTGCCCTTGCTCGGCAGCGATCGCTAATCCCAACTTGGGCGCGAGTTCGCCTGGTAAATCGAAATAAACGCGATCGAATGCTGCTTGCGCTGCCTGAGGCTGATTTTGGACAAGCAGCGATTTGCCACGATACCATTCTACCCGCCAATCCCAGGCATCTTGCTCGGCTACTTGTTCGAGCAGGCGTTCGGCGGTTGTATAGTCATCAGCCGTAATATGACCACTATCAATCAGACTATTTGCCAATCGGAGTTTTGCTTCGCTCGAAGTGGGTATTTGTTTGACTACCTGAGTTAATTGCTCGATCCGGCGATCGATATCTGTACTCATACAGGCATTCAGGACGAGGTTGAAGCCTGGATCTTTGGTATCGATGAGCACATTGGGTAAATGCTGATGACTAGGCTCAATCGGGCTAAAATTGCCCCCAGCAGTGACAGCCAACCTGTCGCCATCGAATAGAATACTCGTCGCTGGACGTGGGGTATTAGTTTCGGCGGCAACGACTTCGCGTAATACGCCCAAAAGTTGTTCTGCCATCTCTTCAGCGGTCTGGAAGCGGTCGTCTGCGGCTGTCGCTGTCGCTTTAAGCAAGAAGCGATAGAGGGATTCTTGCTGTGCAAATACCGAATCTGAATGGGCACTGGGCAAGGTATATTGATGCTCGGTACTGAAGCCCGAAATATTGGTGATGAGTACGGCTAAAGTTCGACCGATCGTAAATAAATCCGATGCAACTGTCGGCCCTTCGCCAGCTTCGGGAGCAGCGTATCCGATCGTCCCATAAATATCCCCGTCGGGGTCGTCAATCTTGCGCGCGCCACCGAGATCGATCAGCTTGATATCGTCCCCTTCGAGCATGACATTATCGGGCTTGAAATCGCAGTAAACCAAGCCGAGCTGATGGAGATAAGCAAAAGATCCCAGCACCCGATGAATATACGCAATGGCTTCAGCTACTGGGAGCTTCCCACGCTCTTTGCGAATTTCCTTGAGCGTTTTGCCACCCACGTATTCCATCACGATATAGCCTTCGGCGTCGTGAGTGACAAAGTTATAAATCCCGACGATATTCGGGTGCTTGACGGCTGCCAAAAATTGCCGCTCGGCGAGAGCTACCGCCGCACTGGCTGCATCTTCACTATTTAATAAACCCTTGAGGACGACATACCGCGATAGTAATTTGTCGAATCCTAAATAGATCCAGCCTAGTCCACCATAGGCGATCGCGCCTTTGACTTCATACTGCTCGCCGACAACATCCCCAGGTACCAGACTCGGCACGAAATTATATTTCTGCCCGCACTTGGTACAAAAGCCTTTATCCCTTTTGACAGCTTGATTGCAAGCCGCACAAAACCGTTTATTTTCAGGTACCTTTGCCTCGGCTAATATTGCTAATTCGGGCTGAGTAGATGGTAATTCGGGAATCGAAACCAATCCCGCACCCAGTTGACGGCGACTACTTTTGCCAACTGTCGGGGCACTCCGCCGCGAACCACGCGATCTATTGCTCGTCGGACTCGACCCCGTACCTGTGGTAACTGAGGCACTGTTAGGCGCAGTTTTGAGGCTCTGGGAGCTAGCTTGAACTGGTTGGTTACTGGTACTTGCCGCGAGTGCAATGTCGAGTTCGGATGGAGATTTGAGCGCAGCCATCCCACAGGTATCGCAATAACCATCATCGATCGTGCCTTTACAGTTGTTCCGAGTGCAAGTTATGGTTGACATACGATTTGCTCAGTTAAAGGAGGGATGCGTGTGCGGGGTTGTCTACAGCTAGGGAATAAATAGTTGCGAATATGCGCCCAAAATCGATTTGGCGGTACTTAATTTAATGCCAGTGTTAATCTCAGTCGCATCTGAAGCTCCCGGATCGCAAATTATTCGGCAAAATCTGGTACGGGAATCGATCGACTGTTATAGAGGCTCATGGCTTTTTCCATTCCTTGCTTGAGACTCATTTCGATCGCATCGTTGACTAAATAAATTACTTCACTGACGATCGGTGTTTCTACTGCTGAAAATTTGCCTAATACGTGAGAAATAGTATCTTTCTCGCCAGCACTTTTACCAATCCCGATCCTAACTCTCGGAAAGTTTTGGGTTCCTAAATGCGAGATGATTGACTTCATCCCATTGTGTCCACCTGCCGAGCCAGACATTCGCAGCCTGATTTTGCCCAGTGGTAAATCTAGATCGTCGTAGACGACTAGTACCGACTCTGGCGGTAACTTAAACCAATCGATCGTTGCTCGGACTGACTGCCCGGAGAGATTCATGAAAGTCTGTGGTTTCAATAATCTTATTTTAGCATTATGGTTACCAAATCCTTCACCATAAGTACCTTGAAATTGTTTGCGGTCGCTCAAACTAATTTGCCAACGTTTAGCGAGAATATCCACTAGATCGAATCCGACATTGTGTCGAGTTTGAGCATATTTAGTACCAGGATTGCCAAGTCCGACAATTAGCTGAGGGATTATCACCAATTCATCACTCATGGTTTAGAGGGTAGAGGGTAGAGAGTAGGAAGCGTAAAAGTGAGATTTAGGCTGGAACTATTTTACCCGATCGCACTTGTAATATCTGCGATGAATCGAGCCACTTGGCATCAAATGCGCCGAGATGTGTGGTTGTAATTAGTGTTTGGAAGCGATCTTCGATGACACTTAGCAATTGATTCTGACGGGTGAGATCGAGTTCTGCTAAGACATCATCGAGGAGCAATAATGGGGGTTCGCCGACGATTTGTTCGATCAGTTCTAGCTCCGCCAATTTGAGTGCTAGGACTAAGGTGCGCTGTTGCCCTTGAGAGCCGTATGATTTGGCTGGAGTAGCATCGATCGACAGTTCGATTTCATCACGATGAGGGCCAACGAGGGTAGTGCCGAGGCTTTGTTCGGCAACGTGGCGGAGGTGCAATCGATCGACAAATGCTTGATAGATCGATTCGGGGGTGTTCTCGATCGCCATGATGTTTGGTGTATAAGTAATTATTAATTGTTCGGTATGATTGCTAATTTTAGTGTGCCATGCACTCGCGATCGGTGCCAGCCTGTCGATGATTCTCATCCGACGCCGGATTACTTTTGTCCCACTGATGATGAGTTGATGATTCCACGATTCCAATTCTGCTGGATCTAAGGCTCGATGTTCTGCTTGTTTGAGGAGAGTATTGCGCTGTTTTAAGATTCGTTGATATTCATGTAAAATGTGTGCGTAAATTGGCTCGATTTGAAACAACAAAGTATCGATCCAATGTCTCCGAGTTTCTGGATTACCTCTGACTAAATCTAGATCTAATGATGAGAATTCGACCGCATTTAAGACCCCTAAAAAATCGAGTTGACGCTTGAGATGTTCGCGATTGATAGTTGCCGTACGTCGCCCTTTGTCTCTGAGTAATAAATCTAGATCGATCGCGCCATGTTTGCGTGTCAGTTGAGCGGTGATTTTACTTTCAGTTTCTCCTGCCAAGACCAAATCTCGATCGCGCGACACGCGGTGACTTTTAAGTGTAGATAATAACTCCACTGCTTCCAAGAGATTGGATTTACCTTGAGCATTATCACCCAGTAAAATTGTCTTGGGTGCCGAAAAAATAATTTCCTGTTCGCGGTAATTCCGAAAGTGACGCAGATGGAGCCGATTTAAATACACGAGCTGGGAGGTAGGGGATATTGGGAAGTGGAAAATGAGATTGGCGATGGGCTAGACAGTGGTAGAAACCGCAACAGCTAGCTCGTGGTGGCCAGTAGTGTCAGTAGCTGAGGCTGCAAATTTGACTACTCGACCCTTATCAATCTTATCTGGTTTGACGATCGCAAAGTTAAGGTCGATCGGGCTTGTGGTGGGTCAGCGGGTTTGAGCGGTAGAATAGATGCTAGTTAGGACTGTTTTGAGGGGAACTAACTACCCTTCCTCTAGTGGCATACCATGATGTTCTCTCGGATCGTGGGCAGCTAAATTGAACGGAACTTTATCAGTATTTTTTGAAATATTAATTCCCTGTCAAAAGATCCTCATACTCCCTTCCCAGTGCAGAATTAGACATCTAATGTAATGGTGAATGGTGGATGGTGGATGGTGAATCAACACTGTCTATTCCTTGGGTGGGAAGGGAGTACCTGGATGAGAAGCTAATCGCATTTAGCCAATCTCCCCATCCCGAATTAATGTTATTTGAAATAACCCTCATTACCAATCGATCGCCCCAGGAGCGCAATCATGGAATTTAATTATAGTTATTCGGGCAACAGTAGCATTTCTAATCGTGGCGATCGCACGAATATGTCCTTTGCTCCCGATGTTACCCGTACCCCAACTTATTTTCGGGGCGAACTCCGCCAAAATATCGCCTTTCGCGAAGCCATTAGTGCCCTCCACGATGTCGTCGTCTCCGACTTGCGCTTCCAGCCCAAAGACAAAACCGCCTACAAAGAATGGGCGGCGCAACGCAATGAGATCGATTGGCAACTCATCGCCACCCAACGGCAGACAATCACCGATAGATTGCGCGAACTCGATGCCGAAATGACCGAACTGCGGCGACGTAGCTCCCAGCGATCGCAAGCATATTATCAAGCTGTCAGCCGTTATTTCGACTATCTTTATCAAAAAGATCGCGATGCCTGGTTTGTCCTCGATCCCGTAATTACCGTCCATCCCGATGAAGTATTCTTTGAGTGTTTCAGTCAAGACGAATCTAGCTACGGACGACTCGGAGCCAGTTATGAGGTGTTTAAAAACGTTGGCGACTTCGCTTGCGGGACTACCAATGTTGATTATTCTGCCTCTTTATACGACGAATTTCAAAAAATTCGCACCTACAAATCTACTGTATTTGAAGTAGATCCCGCTGGCTTTGGTGTCAAAACTGCGGGCGAGGTGGCTTACAAAGAGGTGAAAATCGATCTTCCCGACACATGGGTGCGCGGCTTCCTCCAAGTCAATTCAGCGATGTCCTTGCCTGCAATCAGCTTCGATCTCCACCCGATGGACATCTACAATCTCTGCTTTGTACTGCGCCGCCGCCAGGAAAAACATAGCCCTCGCAGCATGAAGTATCTCCTCACGCCAGGGGAACCGATCCGAGTGATTTTCGAGCCGTGGAATCTTGAAGTAGTTTGCGATCGATCGCTCTATCACGGTACCAAACCCGCAGAAATTCGCACTTGGGGACGACGGCGGTTGCTGATTTTAGAACGCTTGATTCCAGTTGCGCGGAAGTTTACCGTCCATTTATTAGGTACGGGGTTACCCTCTTTTTATGTAGCAGATCTCCACGATTTATCCTTCACCCTTGGTTTATCTGGCTGGACAGCAAATGACTGGGCAAAAGCGGGTAACTTCGATCTGATGGCTCCCCGTGCGACTGTCGATGATTGGACGAAACAAAGAGTATTCGCGGGATTGCAAGAAAATTGGTTGGAAACGCCAGACAATCTCGCCACAAGATTGAAACTCGATCGCAGCATCGTACTGGGTGCTTTGAGTGCATACACTCAAGCAGGGCGGGCGATTTACGATCTCCACAAGCAAGTATATCGCGTCCGCGAACTCACTCAGGAGCCACTGCCGATCGACAAGTTACGATTTGCAAACGATCGCGAATCAGCAGCAAGTGAATTTATTACTAAAAAGCTCGTGAAAGTGGATAGTTCGAGTAGCGATAATAATGGGACATTGCATTTAGCCGGAACGATAACAGATCGATCGCAGACATTTACCCCGACAGTGGAGATCGATCGAGATGAGCGACTGGTTGCCGCTCACTGTACTTGCAATTGGCATCAACAAACTAAGTTGTTTAAAGGGCCATGCGAGCATATTCTCGCGCTGCGAATGCAGCATCAGCGGACTCTGGTAAGGCTCTGAGCAAGAAACCCGAACAACCCGACTTGTGGGAGCAGCAATCCTGGCGCATTCAGGAGTGGGTAGATTCCCGCTTATATCTATGAACGTGGCGTGTCAACTGTGCGATCGAGTTCTAGATCTGTCCAAGATTTGGGGTCTTCGAGTGGTTCCATGTGCGAGACTACATTAGTACCTGGCAGAGCCTGGACGATCGCTTCTTCCACATCTTCACAGAGATCGTGTCCTTGCTGTACCGTCCAATTTCCTGGTACCAAGACATGAAAAGTCACAAATCGCCGCGAACCCGATACTCGCGTGCGGAGGGCGTGGAAGTGAATCCCTTGCGGTTCATAACCGCTAAAAATATTGGCAATCCGAGCGCGATCTGCTGGTGGTAGTGACGTATCGAGCAACCCCGCGCTGGTCTCTTGGAGCATTTTCACCCCCGATCCGAGAATACTTGCTGCAACGCATAAGGCGACGATCGGATCGAGCACCAGCCAACCCGTCAGCTTGACGAGCAAAATCCCCAAGATGACACCGCCAGAAGTCCAGACATCGGTCAACAAATGATGGGCATCAGCACGTAGCGTAATCGATCGCAGTCGCTGTCCCGCACGCAATAGAATCCACGCTACTCCACCATTGATCGCCGTGGCAACTAATGTCAAAAATAACCCCACACCGAGCTGTTCGAGCGGCTGGGGCGAGGACAATCGTCCTACTGCCACGATCGCAATCCCGATTGCGGCGACAACAATCAGGATGCTTTCCAATCCACTCGAAAAGTATTCTGCTTTATTATGCCCGAAGGGATGATCTTCATCGGCGGGAGTTGCGGCAAAAGATAGTGCCCAAAATGCCGCTAGCGCAGCAACCAGATTGATCCCTGATTCCAACGCATCAGATAGTAATCCCACCGAACCAGTGAGAAAATATGCTCCAGTCTTGAGCGCGATCGTCATCAGTGCCGCCGCGATCGACAAATAGGTATATGGGCGCGCCGTTTGAAAACTCATTGGAGTATGGCTCTGAATGATAGGTAGATGAGCCGCTGCCAAAAGCGATCGCGGCAGCTTCACCAGATCGCCGACTTGACAGATGGATCGAGCGTGCTAACCGTTGATATCGCTGCGCTGAGCGGGTAATTTGCTAGATTTTGACCAAAACTTGGGTGCCGACAATTTTCGCTGGATACGTGGCTAACGCTGTGGTCGCAGGCCCTTTCAATACCTTACCGTCGGCGGCAAAATCTGAGTCATGGCAGGGACAGACATATTTTTTCCCCCCAGCTACCCACTTGACATCACAACCTTGATGAGTACATTTGGGATTGACCGCCAGTAGTTGCTGAGGATTGGCGGGATCTCTAGCAACTGCGACTGTGGTAGTTTGGAGATAGCCTGCTTTGTCTAAGTCAGCCACCGAACCGATCGGCGTAAAACCATCCGCCGTTGGTTTGGCAGTTCCTTTGACATCTGTAGTTCCAGTCTGATTATTTGCTGTGGCTGGATCGCTCTTGGATGGAGTGGGAGAGCAAGCCGCCAGTACTACAGGGAAACAGCTTGCCAGCCAACCGATACTAAAATAACCTAATAATGAGCGACGCTTAATCATGGTTTTGAGGATCGGAGCCGATCGAATTTATGCGGATAGTAAGCAGAAATATTCACGAATTTAATCATTATTATATCAACTAACTACACTTTAAATGTCCGAGCCTAATCAAAACCGATCGCCTTTCAAATCACAGTGATGCTACTAATTCTCAACTAACTATTTACGATATCAACTCGGACATCAGCAGTGGATTTATGTGCCGTTTTCCGTGCGTGATGTGTAAGCGATCGCCAGCAATATATGCCGCATTCACCACCTTTTAGCGGCGATCGAATCTCAATAACGAAGATGATTAATTAGCTACTAATTGCTGATATTTAGCAACTGAAAATTTGGAAATCTTGATGATCGAATTTCTCATCTGCTGAGGATTGATGAGAGCGTAAGCATTGGTAGCTAGACAAATTGTGGCTAGTGCAGGGAGAATAAATGTCGGCAACATCACTACACCGATCGCCCACCAAGTAGCAACATGTAGTAAAAGGGCGATCGCTGGCAAAATCGCGATCGAGACACTGAGGCGGATCGCCTGCGTCGATCGCTCGAATGCCACCAATAACGTGGTTACATTTGTCAAGAGTAGGCTAACTGGGACTAAAACCGCACAGATCCCAATACAGTGAACGTGAGAAAATTCGATAATACTACTGAGTTCGAGCATGGTTATTTACTCCCTTCCCTGTGTCAAATTGGACAGCTAGGGTAGAGGTGGATGGTGAATGGTGGATGGTGAATCAAGACTATCTATTTCTTATGTGGTACGGAAGTACTTACATAAGTTGATGCTTGGACAGTTGACAGCGAGGTGGTGAGAGCTTTACTAATTTTACCGAACTTTACAAGGTTGAGGCTCTCTACTCCGCACGATCTGTCATATAAATACAATTTTAGCTTTCATATCGACGCTAACTAATCGCCGCCTTCAAACTCCGACAAAACCGATCGATCTCACTGAGTCCTTCTTGCGGCGTTCCTGTTGCCAACCGTTTGACCATCGCACTCCCGACGATCGCGCCATCTGCGCCCCATGCCCGCACCTGTTGAGCGTGTTCTGGTGCGGCGATCCCAAACCCGATCGCGATCGGTTTGTCAGTGACACTGCGTAGATTTGCCAAAATATCGCCCACCCGCTCGTCCAATCCAGCTCTGATCCCAGTTACACCAGTAACACTGACTAGATAAATAAAGCCTTGAGACTTGGCAGCGATCGCGATGATGCGTTCCTGAGAGCTAGTTGGTGCCACTAGGAGGATGACTTCGATGCCGATTGCTGCCGCAGGTACCAGTAGCTCTTCGGCTTCTTCTAGGGGCAGGTCTGGCACTACCAATCCTTTGACGCCAGCCGCCGCAATCTGGGTCAAGAATTGATGAATCCCGAGGTTGAGGATGGGATTGTAATAAGTAAATAAGATAATCGGTGCTGTGATGTGGGGACTCACCTGAGCTACCATCTCGATCACATCCTGTAATTTGACGCCGCGCGCCAACGCTCGGGTAGCCGCAGCTTGAATGACGGGGCCATCAGCCAAGGGATCGGAATAGGGCACACCTAGCTCGATCAGGTCGGCACCTGCTTTATCGAGGGTTTTGAGTGCTTCAGCCGTAGTTGCCAAATCTGGATCGCCAGCAGTGATAAAGGGAATCAGCGCACACTGTCCGCGATCGCGTAAAGACTCAAAGCAACTAGAAACGGAAAGCATATAGGAACTGGGGAACTGGGGATGGGAAATATCTAACTGAACTAAGTGTTATTGCCGCTTTGGGCGCGCTCTTGCTCGATCTCGGCTTGTAACTGGGCGAGTTGGGCGGGGGTGAGTTCGTCTAATCGTTTTTGCAAGACCGCTTCTTCATAGTCTTTGAGCTGCTGTGCGTAGGTCATATTTTTGGTGGCGACCCGAAATACATAGCTAAATGACCACGCCAAAATGATGCCAACTAGTAATAATTGACTCCAAATCCCCGCACTGATATTGTCCAAGCCAGCAGACTTTAAGCCTAGATAGCCAGCACCACCAATCGCAAATACGACAACCCCGATCGAGATGACATCAATTCTCCGCATGAGCTAGATCTAAACCTCTTGGCGGCGTTGGGGACGAAAATTCAGAAATGGCGATAGTAGTAGTAACCCAGGGAAGAAGAAAAATACGAGAAAGTACATAAATACGCGCTCGATCGAACTCGCTACATACCACCGCTGCTTGAGGTAGAAGTAGAGTGCGCCAGGAATTACCAATAAGTAAGTCCCACTCAAAATTAAATACACTAGAGCGACGATCATAGGTGCGATATTTGGCTACTTAGTCACCTTCTATTCTACCAGCTTGCAGGGTGTGGGACACAACCAGATCTGACGGAGATTCTCAATCGCTCGTCGCTCCTACGCCAATAGTCAGCCGTCTAAATCAAATCTTCCGGCTCGTTTTTGTCAATCCGGTTGGGGAGGGGTTGACGTGCTGGTTGGAGACTTTGGAGCATCTCGGCAAGTTGGAGATTTTCCAAGGAGAGATGTTTGGCTTCGCGGAGCTTGTGCCAGACGGAGCGAGACATCAGTAAGCTGTGTTTGACGCGGACTGCGCCGATTTGTTGGAAGTACTCTTCCCGCTCGGGTTGGTAGTCAGCCGAAACTAGCTGGAGCGACTGACATGGTAGATATTGGCACGATCTAGCTAGTTGCGCCATTAGCTCTGGGTAGAGCCAAGTATATGCTGGATGAACGGTTAATTCGGCTTGATGGGTTTGGCGATCGCGATCCAATGATAGTCGATAGTAACCGATCGCCGCTTTGCGCTGGGTTTCAAAGACATAATTGCTAATCGATTGGCTCTGTTGGAACCATTGTTTGACTTTACCGACTACCGATTGGACGAGATTGTTTTTGAAGTCGTGGATTTGGCGATCGAAAACTTGACGCAGTAATGGCGGCATCGATACTGTGTCTAATTGATAGATGAGTTGGGCATCCGTATTTCGCACGGGCAACAGATTCGGCAGATCTGGTTCGCGCTGTGCCAACTCTTGGAGTAGCTCGGGTGCAATCTCCCAGTAGGTGAGATGCGCTAGGGGTTGAAAACCGTTTTGGCGATAGAGGGCTAGATTGGAACTATCATTGACATCGACTTCGAGTACCCAAGTACTTGCTTCGACGATGTGCTCGAAGCAGTAACGCAATAATTGCGAACCAATATCATTTTTGCCTGTAACTTGTTCTGGGGTACTCGCTTGGCGATCGATCGATACCCATTCTACATACCAAGTACTTCGAGTCCGATTGAAAGGTGAAACACTAATGACGCCGCGTACTTGCTTGTCGCACTCGGCAACTAGCAAGGCTCTATCCGTAAGATTGGGAGTGGGAATAATGTTGAGGAACTGAAACGGGGCATACCACCGAGTCATCTGTTGAAATAGTCGATCGATCTGGGCTTTTACCGCTGGATCGGGAATGGTTGCTTGTTGACATAAGCTGGCAATCGCATCAATATCTCGATATTGCAGCGGACGAACGATCGTCTGATGTTTAGATCCATTATTCGCAGGCATTATATATCCTTTGTCAACCTAGAGGTCAATCTTACTATAACATCTCCGACTAGATCGGGGCTGGAATAGGTCGTGAGGACTTTGGCTAGTGAAGATCTAATGAGTTGATGTCAGTGGTTCCCTGTTGCCAGGAGTGTGAGCGAGCAAACTTGGGACTACTGAGGACAAACGGTGATGAAAATCTGCGAGTTATTTTCTGTCGATGAGAGCAGTCATGCCTTTGATTGCTGCGGTCAAACCTTCGCCAGCTTTGGTTTTGTCTGGTGTTGCACTGCTCATTGCGGTGCTAACTTGTGCTAAGCTGCTTTCGATGGCGGGATAGCTATCACCAGCTTTGGCTTTGAGAATTGGTTGTAGGGCTGGTAGCAGCGCGCTGAATTTGGTGTACTGAGCTTTAGCTTTGGTGATGTCACCGCTTTTAACTGCGCTATTTGCCATCACCAATGCGGTTCTGGCCGGGGTCAACTGAGCTTTTTCAGCAGCAGAGAGGGGGGCACCAGCACTTGCTGCGGGAGCAGTTGTGGCAGGTGTGGTGGCAACAGGTGCAGTAGGGGCGGTAGTGGCGGGCGTAGCTGCGGGAGTTGTGACAGCAGGATCGGTAGTAGTCGTAGTGGTAGTTGTGGTTGTAGCTTCTTTGTTGCCGCAACTGCTAATCAGCAACATGGCACTGAAGCACAATCCGGTTAATAAACCACTGGATTGACTCTTGGACTGTTTAACTCACATCTTGCACCAATACATAAAGACTAGTAAAAGCATAGATCTGAGGGTACCCACAAGCGGCGTTTTTATGCGGGGGTTCCCCCGCATAAAAACACGACAAGACAGAGGCACCCCTACACAATTAACCTGTAGGGGTGCCCCTTGTGGGTACTCTGGATTCATAAGGAGCAATAGTATATTTAAACTGGTGCAAGATGTGAGTTAATAGACATAAGAATGTGATGGTAGAGTTTTGTAGTTTAGATCTACAATCACATCATAACGTGGAAATAGTGACTAGTGAGTGGTCGATCGAGGATAGTGATTAGTAACAGTAAACGTTCTAGCCATCTGCTCGGTAACGCTTACTCATTTATACCCCCTCAGTCAGGAGCAAAGGCTCCTGTGTCCAATATGGATCGACCACAGACATGGAGCGATCGCTTTGAAGGTACTTTACATCCAGCGATCGCCAAATTTAATGCTAGTATCGGCTTCGATCTCGAATTGATCGAATACGATCTCACTGGCTCCTGTGCCCATGCCAAAATGCTCGCGCACACGGGGATTATTAGCCCGACAGAGGGCGAACAACTATTAGCAGGATTGGAACAGATCCGATCGGAATATCGGGCGGGTGATTTCCATCCTGGCGTCGATGCCGAAGATATTCACTTTGCTGTCGAGCGCAGATTGACCGAGATCGCGGGTGACGTGGGCAAAAAGCTCCATACAGCGAGGTCGCGCAACGATCAAGTCGGCACTGATACTCGACTCTACTTGCGCGATCGCATCCACCAGATCCAGACCCAATTGCGCGACTTCCAACAGGTATTGCTCACCCTGGCTGAGGAACATGTCGATACGCTCATCCCTGGATATACGCATCTCCAACGCGCTCAACCGCTAAGTTTGGCACATCACCTGCTGGCTTACTTTGAGATGGCTCAGCGCGACTGGGAGCGGCTGGGAGATGTCTACAAGCGGACGAATATCTCGCCCCTGGGGTGTGGTGCGCTCGCGGGTACGACTTTTCCGATCGATCGTGCCTATACGGCGGAATTACTCGGCTTCGAGGCGATTTATGGCAATAGTCTCGATGGTGTGAGCGATCGCGATTTTGCGATCGAGTTTCTCAGTGCTGCTAGTTTGATTATGATACATTTAAGCCGTTTGGCTGAGGAAGTCATCATCTGGGCATCGGAAGAGTTTCGATTTGTCAGCCTGACCGATCGCTGTGCCACGGGTTCGAGTATCATGCCCCAGAAGAAGAATCCCGATGTGCCCGAGCTGGTACGTGGCAAAACCGGACGTGTATTCGGGCACCTCCAAGCCATGCTGGTACTGATGAAGGGTTTACCGCTGGCTTATAACAAGGATTTGCAAGAAGACAAAGAAGCGTTATTTGATGCTGTCAAGACCGTCCAAGCTTGCCTGGAAGCGATGACGATTTTGATGCAGGAGGGGATCGAATTTCGTCCCGCACGGCTAGCCGCAGCAGTCGCCGCAGATTTTGCCAATGCTACCGATGTTGCTGATTATCTAGCGACTAAGGGCGTACCCTTCCGCGAAGCTTATAATCTAGTTGGAAAAGTAGTTAAAACTTGCTTGAGCCAAAACAAACTGCTCAAGGATCTAAGTATGGAGGAATGGCAAGAGCTACATCCCGCATTTGAGCCAGATATTTATGCCGCCATCGATCCCAGACAAGTAGTAGCGGCGCGAAATAGCTATGGTGGGACTGGCTTCGAGCAGGTTCGTCAAGCGATCGATCGCGCCAAGACTCAACTTATCTAAGTAACATCGTAGGGGCAAAGGCAATAGCTCTCAGGGAAACTCATTCCCCTAAAGCCCAAAGCCTAACCCCTAAAGCCTAATTTAAGTTGCTGCTGCTGAAGTATCTTCGTTATCTTCCTCAGCCGAAGTACCACTAGATTGAGGACGGAATCTCGACTTGAACATCCGACCGCCAGTGGGGCGTTTTCTAAACTTACGAGCGTATGCTTGATTACGCTCCGCCTTTTCCTTCTTCAGGTTGCGGCGTTTTGCCATATTTGCCTCTGTAAAAATAAACGATAAAAAACATTCACCAACCCGATTGGGACTGGATCTGTCAGGGCTGTGCTAGAAATCCATCATAGCTAGCTCGATCGACGATCGACGATCGGGGCTAACTTTCGGAAGTTAATCCAATCGAATGTAGCTTTGAGCCGATCCTATCATACGCGATCGCGAGGTAAAAATACTAGTGCGGAGATTGAAGTGTCGGCTTCAACAGTTGTATTATTGAGCTAACTAATGATAGCTGCTCTGATGCCATCATCCGCTCGATCTAGTGGTTCGCTGTCCCTCATCATCTCGCCCCTATGGTCGCTTGCAGTTCTCGAATCAAACTCTCAGTTGGGCAAATATCCTGGCGGGAAGTGGGAGACGCTCGGCTACCTACCGTCATCTTTTTGCATGGCAGTTGGCACGATCGCACCCAATGGCAGGAAGCAATCGCCATTCTCAGCAGCAGCTTTCATTGCTTGGCGATCGATTTATTGGGCTATGGTAATTCTACTGCAATTGAGACCCCAACTGCCATCTCGATCGAAGTTGATGCTCTCCATGAATTTTTGACTGCACTAAAACTACACTCGGTGTATTTGGTCGGACATTCTCTTGGTGCCTGGGTTGCCCTCAGTTATACATTGAAATTTCCCGACAGAGTTCTCGGTGTAGTTGCTATTTCACCGGAAGGATCTGCTTTACCCACTTGGCAACAATATGGACGCTCGACCATCTGGTTGCTCTCCCAGCCTTGGCTATTTACGCTGTGGTTGCGGAGTTTGCAGATCCTGACTTCGCTCGGTGATGGTGATGTTTTTCTAGCCAAAAGTCAAGCTTATTGGCATTTTTTCACCAAGTTCCCCACTACTTGCAAATTACTTTTTGAGCGATCTACTGGTGAAATTAAACTTGAATTAATTACAGATCGATTAGCTCAAATTCGATCCCCATTATTAGTTTTAAATAATGAAAATGCTGCTTTACACACGAGCGAGTCAGGTGAATTTTCTACTAGAGTGGTGGGGAAGTCTAAAGATAAATCAATCGAGCGATTGAATTACGCTTTCTCGTCAACAGCAACCAGCTACCTTACTCAGGAAATCACCGCATTTGTAGATCGGATTCAAGCTCAGATCGATCGAGAAGAAGTAGAGTTGTGGTAGCAAGTTCAAGAATATCTATCCGCTAAAATTGCTGCTAATCCATGAAATAATAACTCGCGATCGAGTACGATTTTGTCACTGAAATCTACCTGTACATATCTAGCCAATAGTTCTCCATCACCACCAGTAAAAACAATCTGACTACCTGGAAATAACTGGTGCCAATCGCGAATGAAATCACCAATCCCTGAGCTGACAGTATGCAAGATGCCACTGGCGATCGATCCTGGCGTACTGTCACTCCAGCGCAGTGGTAGTTGGTGCGGTAATATTATTTCTGGTAATGCGGCGGTACCCAGATATAGCGAAGATATTTGCAATCTCAACCCTGGTAAAATTGCGCCACCAACAAGACAGCAATTAGTATCTATCCCCGTAATTGTCAATGCCGTACCGCCATCGATTACTAATACTGGATATCCGTAGACTTCACCTGCCCCAAAAGTAGCTACAGCTCGATCGATTCCCAATGTTGGATAGAGATTATTTAAGGGAATATCGGCTAAAGTAATTTGTTTAACTTGCGCTAAATGTTGCCAAATTGTTGTTTGATTGGGAACGACGGAGACTAGATAGATCGGGATGAGATCGATCTCGATTTGAGATTGGTTAATTAATGCTTGTAGATCGATGGGGAATGACTCTGAAAATCGATCGATAGTTAGGTATTCGGTATCCCAACTAGCTTGGAGTTTGGTATTTAAAAACCAAGCCCAATGATAGCGAGAATTACCGATCGATAATCCAATTTGACTATTTTCCATCTCTCGCATCTAAATCCCCTCCGAGGAGGAGATTTTTTTAGCTATTGAGTTTTTTAGCTAGGATTTCATTGGCTAATTTTGGTTCGGCGCGTCCGCCTGTTTGTTTCATGAGTTGTCCGACAAAGAAACCCAAGAGCTTAGTTTTGCCAGCTTTGTATTGCTCCAATTCTTTGGGATTGGCTGCTAGTAGTTCATCAACAATTTTTGCTAATTCGGTAGGATCGGAGATCGAAGTCAACCCTTTGCTATCTACCAACTTTTGCACCGAGCCACCGTGCTCGAATAGTTCGGGGAGAATTTCCTTGGCAATTTTACCGTTAATTGTACCTTTATCAATCAGTCCGATGAGTTCTGCCAAAATAGTTGGCGTGAGGGCGATGTCTTTGATACCTACTTTTTGAGTTTTGAGATAGGCGGTAATGTCACCCATTACCCAGTTCGCCGCTTGTTTGATATCTGCACCAGCGGTAATTGCTGCTTCGAGATATTCGGCCACAGATCGATCGTCGGTGAGGACGCGGGTATCATAGGGCGATAGACCGAGTTCTGCTTGATAGCGGTGACGTTTTTGGACGGGTAATTCGGGAAGTTCGGCTTTCCAGGCAGCTTTTTGGCTATCTGCCAAAATCATCGGCGTCAGATCTGGTTCGGGGAAATACCGATAATCGCTGGCACCTTCCTTGCTCCGCATACTAATCGTGCGTTGGGTGCCTTCTTCCCACAGTCTAGTTTCTTGGAAGATTGGCTCGTTGTTGCCAATAGCCGCAATTTGTCTTTCGATCTCGTAATCGATCGCGCGTTGAATGGCACTAAAGGAGTTCATATTCTTGATCTCTACTTTAACTCCAAACGCCTCACGACCCACAGGACGCACGGAAATATTCACATCACAGCGCAGGGAACCTTCTTGCATATTCCCGTCGCCAACGCCCAAATAGCGGATAATCCGGCGAATTTCTTGGGCGTATTCAGCCGCTTCGACACCACTGCGAAGATCGGGTTCGGAGACGATTTCACACAAGGGGACACCAGTCCGATTGTAGTCTACTAGCGAGTGGCTAGAGCCAGACAATCTGTCACTACCGCCATGCACGAGCTTACCGGCATCCTCTTCCATGTGCATCCGCGTGATGCCAATTTTCTTGCGGGTAGGATTGCCAGCGTCATCGAGGATTTCGATCTCTACCCAACCATGTTCGGCGATGGGAAGATCGTATTGAGTGATTTGATAGTTTTTGGGTAAGTCGGGATAAAAATATTGCTTGCGATCGAATTTACTATAGGCAGCAATCTCACAATTGAGAGCCAACCCTGCTTTGACAGCATACTCGTAGACTTTCTCATTCAATACTGGCAACACTCCAGGCATCGCCGTACACACAGGGCAAATATTGTGATTGGGGACAGCACCAAACTCGGTCGAACAGTTACAAAAAATCTTGGTAGCAGTGTTGAGTTGACAGTGAGTTTCTAACCCAATTACGGCTTCATACTGGATTTTAGTCGGGGTAGCTACGGTCATGCGGCTATAAAAAATTGGTGGAGAGCATCTATCTGTTATTGTATCGCGCTGGTGGCGTAGCCTCTCGATCGGAGGATCGCAGCCAGGGGTGAGTAGACATCATCGCAGGCACTACTAGGCAGCACTCATCTCAAAATCGGCGAAGTCAAATCCAGGCACCACCACACAAGCCACCAGCGCATATCCTGCCAGAGACTCGCTAGCAACTGGTTGAGCCTGTTGCCAATAATTTGGCGGTACCACAGCTTGCCAGCAGTCATCTCGACCGAGATAAATGACCGCTGGAGATCCCGCGTCTAGAGTTTTGGCGATGACTAGCTCCAACGGATCGCCTGCTTGATGAAACCATAACTCCGCCGATCTTACTCGATGCCACCGAGAGCGATAACCAGTTGGCAACAAAAATAAAATCGCAGTACCCGCCGCTCGATCGCCAGTATAATCAGGTGGTAAAATCGCCTGAGGTAAAGCTAAATCCGATCGCCAAGTTTCACGATAAAAGCCCCCTTCAGGATGCGGCTGCAATTGCAAGCGATCGATTAAATTGATAATAGCAGTAGAGAGTGGAGTAGAAGGCATGAATATTGTGACTGGCTCTTACAAGTACATCAAAGAATAATAGATTTAAGCAAACATCCTCTCAATTCTTTTGAATTAACTCTGGAAAATTTTGACGTAAGTGGGCAAGCTTTGGTAGATCGAATCTAACGATGTAGGCTTGAGTGGGATTCCGATCGATAAAGTTCTGATGATAGTCTTCAGCAGTATAAAATTTGGTTAATGGTACCAGTTGAGTTGCAATTGGCTCGGCAAAAATGTGAGCTTTATTAAGCGTTTCGATATAAGCTGTCGCTACTTGTTGCTGTGCGGGAGTATTGAAAAAAATTGCCGATCGATATTGAGTACCGCTATCTGGTGACTGACGATTTATCTGAGTCGGATCGTGAGCGATGAGAAAGTAAATCTTTAGTAATTGTCCATAGGAAATCTGGGTCGGATCGTAAGTAATTTCGATCGCTTCTGCATGATCTGTCCTGCCAGTGCTGACAGTATCATAGTTAGCAGTTGCCGCAGTTCCACCAGCATAACCAGAAATTACATTAGTCACACCTCTGAGGTCTTCAAATACTGCTTCCAACCCCCAAAAACAGCCGCCAGCAAGGACGATTTTTTGTGCCCCGTGGCTATTTGCATTAGGAAGCTCTGTTGGTAAATCGATATTCATGCCTGCCAAGATTTTGGGAGTAGCATCGGCAGTGGGACTAGAAAAAGTTGTACGTGGAACACTAATGGCAAATACCAGTAATGAAAGTACACAGAGGCTAAATAGGAGGCGGTAGTTACGCAACATAATGAGAAGTTGGGCGAGCTTATATCAGTTGAACTTGAGTTGTAATTACAATTTAAATGCTGCTATTTTAGCGACGATCGCGTGGAGTCTTTGTTAGAATAGGATAATTTTTTTGAGTTTCATCACATTTTATGACGAGATTTCGAGAGCGGTATCAATAACTAGATACCCGCAAACCATTCATAACCTTGTTCCTCCCAGTAACCTTTGCCGCCTTGAGGAATTTGACTGGCAAAGTTTACTTTCGTCACCCATTTTGATTGTTTATAGCCTAATTTAATTGGTGAAGCGAGGCGGAGTGGAGCACCATTGTCTACAGGTAAAGTAGCGAAATTGGTACAGTTGAAAAATGTACCATCCGTAAAATTTGCCAATTGATAAACAACCCCGATAGCCAATATAATTGAGCGGGTTTATACATTGCCAATCCTGACGCGATCGCCAGCAATAGCACTGGAATAAGGGATCATCCCACTTTTTATTCAGGCGATCAGAGAATAATTTTAAAGCCTTATAAAATATAGGGGTTGACAGCTAGTACCTTCGATCGATTTAAAAAAGTGGGATGCTCCCCTGGAATAATCCCTGTATAGATTAAACGGTGCCAAGAATACATCCGGCGTTTGGGATTTTGCCCGACTTGTAATGCCTTGAGATCTTGTTTGGAAAAGAACTTCTTTTTCCAGCGTTGAGTGATAAAAATATAGATCCCGTAAATCAGTAAGGTAAAAGCAAATACCCACATTATTGTCAAGTGCCAATCTCTACCGCCAGCCAACCAACCGCCCAAAGTTGCCCATGCAGGGAATCGCCACCCACTTTTACCACCAAATACTGGAGTGGCATTGTAAATCTGCAAACCACTAGCCATCATCAAGAACAAACTGATAATAATCACACCGTGGAGGATTTTAACAAAATTCGTTTGTGGTGGAACGGGTGGGGATTTCTGAGATCGTTTATTCATAGAGGGGAGGATAGCGGTTAGATCTTTATGCTTCACACAGAATGCCCACTTAATTAGGTTTACAGACAGGCTAAATGACCTGCTTGCGGCGGATAAAACCGAGCTAGCGCATTAATCAATGCTAGGGGTTTGGTGATCAGCAGATCTGGTTGTCGATCCATCAGAGCTGTGGGGGCATTAAAACCCCACCCGACGGCGACAACGCGGATTTCGATCGATCTAGCGGCTTGAATATCGCGGATCTCGTCACCGATATAGATGACATCAGATTTGGGACAATGATATTGGCGAATTAGTTTGCCGATTGCCCTACCTTTGCCGAAAATCGAAGCACTATTGACAAAATCAAATAAATGTTCGATCTGATTTTGCTTCAAGAGCGATCGAATGTTTGCTTCGGCATTGGAGCTGACAATTCCTAACCGATACCCTTGGAGCTTGAGGGTATTTAATAGTTCGATGATGCCTGGAAATAATTTGACATTCCGTACTTCGCCAGGAAACTCTTCTTTGACTCGCTTGAGTAAGAATGGGAGTTTCCACAGGGCAACTTTGGACAGTTTGATGATTTCCCAGGAGCTGAGATATTTGAGATCGATCGACTGCTCATCGCTAATCTGCGCGTAGCCAAATTCTGGTGCCAATCGATTGCTAATTCGCAGCAAGGCACCCAAGGTATCTGCGAGGGTACCGTCAAAATCAAACACGATCAGTTTAGAATTGTTACGCATATATGAGAAGCCGATGCCAGTTTTATGATTGTAATCTAATTAACGTTCGAGCGGAACCTCTAAATATGAAGATTTGCGATGGCATTGCGTCGCCACATCGCTGGCTTAATTCTACGCAATGCTGAGGCTCTAAAGCTGCGATCCCACGAGGCATCTGTCAGCGATCCCAGCGCGGTTAATGTGTGAGCGAGATTACTCGGCTGGGGCTGAAAATCGGCTACATCTGTAGGTTGAGCGAATCTTTGATTCCACGGGCAGACATCTTGACAAATATCACAACCTGCCACCCATCCTTGGAGATTTTTTGCTATTTCTGGTGGCAATGTCTCGGCGCGGTTTTCGATCGTATGATAAGCGATACATCGATTGGCATCGACCACAAACGGTTGGGTAATTGCGCCAGTCGGACAAGCAGAAATACACCGCGTACATGTACCGCAGTGTTGAGTGTGGGGATCGCTAGGAGTGAGATCGAGACTAGTTACGATCTCGCCCAAAAATATCCACGAACCATAGTGACGATTGATGACATTTCCGTTTTTACCAATCCAACCGATCCCCGCAGCTTGTGCCCAGTATTTATCTAAAATTGGGCCAGTATCGACGTAGTAACGTGCCTCGACATTATCAAACTCTTGAATGAGCCAGCTATTAAGTTGTTTGAGTTTTTTGGTCAATACTTTGTGATAGTCTCGTCCCCAAGCGTAGCGGGCAATTTTGGCATGTGTGGGGCTATCTGGACGTTGGTGGGGGGTGTAATAGTTGAGCGCGAGGGCGATGACTGTCTTGGCGGCAGGCATGAGGCGGTAGATGTCCTGGCGGCGGGGGTCGGACATCCATGCCATATCGGCTTGATAGCCCAAGGATAACCACTCTTGGAGGCGAGTGGCGGCAGTGCGGGTGGTGTTGGGATCGATGGCGGCGATCCCAACGGCGTGGAAGCCGATTTGGTGGGCACGATCTTCGATTTGCTGGGTAAGATCGTTCATAATGATACTTAGATATTGTTGGCGCGTGGGTTCACGGTAGTTTTATGACTCTTCAAAATTTAGAACCACAACTACTTGCTCTGACGCCAAATGAGAAAACACAAGCGATCCAAATCTTGGCTCAAAGCTTGGGTAATCCTTGGCGAGGAATTGAAAAAACTCCAGGAGTATGTGGTGGTGATGCTTGTATTGCCCGCACTCGGATTCCCATCTGGGTGTTAGTCAATGCTCGGAACATCGGTATTAGCGAAGCTCAACTGTTGCAAGATTATCTAACTTTATCTGCAACTGACTTAACTAATGCTTGGATTTATGCCATAGTATACCTAGACGAAATTACCATCGCTATTCAGGAGAATGAATCAGCTTAATGGTTCGGTTGTATGCAGATGAACAGTTTCCCTTGGCAGTTGTAGAGCATTTAGGTAGTTTAGGTCATGACATTTTGACTGTTCAAGCAGCCGGAAATGCTAACTTAAAAATTCCTGACGATCGAGTGCTGGAATTTGCGACTGTTGAGAGTAGGATTATTTTAACTTTAAATCGCCGAGATTTTAAACGCCTACATCGGTTGCAACCCAGTCATGCTGGTATAATTGTCTACACAGACGATCGCGATCGTAGTGCCTTAGCCGATCGCATTCATGCAGCTATTTTAGCAGAGACACCATTGGTAGATAAATTGATTAGTGTGGTGCGTCCTGCCAAAGCGACTAGTCTTTGATGGAAATTAAGAATATTGGATAATGGAAACTGCGGCTACAGTCGGGATGAGTTACTCTACCCGACTTCTCACCCCTAACCTTTTTGATTTTGGGACTTAAAGCGTCCAGCGATGAAGTCGCGGCGGGTGGCGTGTTTGGTGGATCTGCCCGTGACGCGTTCGCGCCACATGCGGAAGCTGGAGGCTTTCATCTCGCGGCGCATTAGGGCGATGACTTGGGGTTCGCTCAGCCCAAATTGCAACTCGATCGATTCAAATGTCGTGCGATCTTCCCAAGCCATTTCGAGGACGCGATCGATCGTTTCGGAGTCTAATTCTGGTAATTCCATGACTGCCTGCTTCAGTAGGTACTTATATACTAGTTGTAAATTAGATGTCTAGGGTGGTGAGTGAATGGTGAATGGTGAATGTTGATTCGCGGCTTGACTATTGCCTGGTGCGTTACGCTTGCGCTAACACACCAGACAACTACCCACCCTACTTACTTAATTCTAAACGATCGCTCAAAACCTAAAGCCTAAAGCCTAAATCCCAAAACCTAAAGCCTGCAAGGTTGCGCTGTCTTGACCCAAACACATGCGGAGGGAACCTCCGCGTGATTTGGGTCGCTAAACCCTCGGCAAAGCCTACGTATCGCGCATCCGCTAAAGCCTAAAGACTAACCCGCGCCACTGACTGGGCGAAGACCTGTTTGAATCCTTCTTTACGGACTGTCGCTGGTTCGGTTGTCAATTTCCAGAGGGTTTCGTAGAAGAAGAATGATACACCTGCTAAACCTTCTTTGCGAACTGCGGCAATTTGGGTTTGGATTTGTTTCATGGGTATGGGTTTTGGTTTGACTCCTGTTAAGATACCAATACCGACAGGGATATGTTTGCTTGCTAGTTTGACTTCAGGTTTTTGTAATTCGCCGACAAATGTGGCTAAATTATCTCGATAGACTTGAATTAATAGTTCTTCAACCAAGCCTTGACGTTCCCATTTTGCCCAGTCTTGGAGAAAGAAGCTTTTGGCAAAGCTTTGGGGATTGGGAGAGATTGAGACGATCGCTTGAGGCTTTGCGGCTTTGATTGCAAAGAATAGCTCGCGCATCAGAGCGGTGATTTTGTCGGCGCGCCAGTTAATCCACTCTTCATTTTTTGGATCTGTAGGCGGGAGTTTACCTTGATGTTCTGCTTTGTATAAATCGACTGTAAACTTGTCATAACCAAACTCAGAGGGTAAACCGAAATGATCGTCAAATTGAATGCCATCAACGTCATATTTGCGGGCTACTTCGACGACTAAATCAATGATAAATTGTTTTACTTCTGGTTTGAAAGGATTGAGCCAGACGCGTGGATCTTTACCTTCTTTCCAGATCGTGCCACCATCTTGTTTTTGGGTGAGCCAATCGGGATGGAGTTTGGCAAGATCGGAACCAGCCGGATCGGTGGTTGCAGGTGCCATAAATCCAAATTCAAACCAGGGAATTACAGCAATGCCGCGTTTGTGTCCTTGAGCTACCAGTTCTTTGAGTACGTCGCGTCCTTCTAAGCCTTCGGAGCGAGTCAGTTGGCGATTAATCAATAATCCTGCTGCTCGTTTGGGCATGAAGCTACTGCCGACGACACGTTTGGCAACTTGACTGGGATAGGTGGTGTAACCCCAATTCCAGACGACTGGATAAATAGTATTGAAGTTGAGTTGACGCAGATCCTTGATGGCAGTAGCTAAGCGATCGCGTGTAAATAATACGTCACTATCTACATTGGTAATCCAGACACCGCGAATTTCTCGCATCGATTTGGCTGGTACCGATCGAGTAAAAGAGAGCGTTGGGATACTCAAGGACAATATTAATCCGATCGCGATACATAATCCAAACCAAAATTTGCGATTCAACATGTAGATATCTGAAAGTAATTAGTAGTTGACAACTCGATATTAGGGGCGATCGACGATCTTTTTCTGACGTTCGAGTGTCCAATGTAGGTCGGAGGTTTGAGTCAATTTTACATGATTCAAGCCAACTCGATCGATCGACTCTTGCACTTCAGTTAGTGTCAGTGCTGCTTTAAGTGAGTCACGAAATAACTGCTGCTGGCGATCGTCATAACCATCACCAAATTTAGCAACTAACTCATTGACAAGATCGTCATTTGCTGGCCTAATCAGATCGCGAATCAAGATCGCTCCATCTAATTTCACTAAACGGTTAATCTCCGCAAATAGCAATGATGGCTCGGGTAGATGGTGAGCTAAACTATTGGAAACTACCATGTCAAATTCGCGATCTGGATATGGCATCCGTTTGGAATCTACCCGCTCCAATCTAATCCGTTGCGTCAATTTAGCCGCTTCAATATTGCGTTGACCGATAATCAGCATTGATTGTGCCAGATCGATCCCCGTGAATAGATATTGAGGTCGTTGCTGACACATCAGGATCGGAATACGTGCCGTCCCAGTACCAATATCCAAAATTCTGACAGCCTGGGGATCTAAGGCGATCGCCTCAGCGGCAAATAAGGTATTTACCGACTCAAAGTCCATCGCGTCATAGGCTGTTGCTTCGAGCCATGTATCCATCACTTCCGGTTCGAGAATTCTGTCCATGACGTTATGGTGATAATTGCTAGCATTCATTCTAGTAGACTTCTTACTCCAGTTAGTTAGCTAGCGGTTGTGTCTTGTCTTGAAGCGCAATATAGCAGTCGCCACATCGGTTAAGACACTCTAGATCTCAGTCCGCGTAGCGATGAGCGATACGTAGGCTTTGCCGAGGGTTTAGCGACCCAAATCACGCGGAGGTTCCCTCCGCATGTGTTTGGGTCAAGACAGCGCATCAGCGACCGAAATCGCGCTGAGGTCTCCTCGTGCTAAGCGTTTCGGTCAAGACAAGACAGGCGGACTTTGCAGCAATAGCGGCGATTT
>NZ_JBGSPA010000066.1:0-10290 GCF_041738855.1 Chamaesiphon sp.
AAATCAATGTTTTTTCAACTATTAATGATATTGATGGTGGATTTTAATGTGCCAAAAATTGAAAAAATTCTGCTGTTAGCCTAAAAGTGTTGAAATGCCTGAGTTTGAGGAGACAAAACTTCATCGAACTCAGGTTATCAACAACTAGAAATCGATACTCCCACGCCCGTCTTATCATGGGCGGGACACGATTTGGCAAAACAAGAAACCAAAATGGCAAAGAATGTTGCATCTCTGCCGTTTGTATTCAAGCATGTTGCCCTCATGCCAGATGTCCACATGGGTAAAGGGGCATTAGTCGGCTCGGTAATCGCGACTAAAGATGCCGTCATTCCGGCGGCTGTGGGTGTCGATATTGGGTGCGGGATGATGGCAATCCAAACACCATTTAGGGGGGAGAAATTGGATGGCAAACTCAAAAAAATTCGGCTCGATCTAGAAGCACAAATCCCAGTTGGCTTTGAAGAAAATCAAGAAATTTCTAAAGCAGCGACCAATTGGCAAGGCTGGCAGGGTTTTCAAGAATTGCATAAAGGTGTGCGCGGGTTGGAAAATAAAGCCATCAAGCAACTCGGTTCGCTTGGTGGGGGCAATCACTTCATCGAAGTTTGTATCGATACTGAAGATCGAGTTTGGTTGATGTTGCATTCTGGCTCCCGCAATATCGGTAATAAATTGGCGCAGTGCCATATCGATACAGCCAAAGATCTCGCCAAGTTAGCCGATCTGAGTTTACCCGATCGCGATTTGGCTTATTTTGTCGCAGGTACGCCCGAATTTGCCGCTTACTGGCGCGATCTCCAATGGGCACAGCAATACGCTAGTCGCAATCGCGAGCTGATGATGTCCCGATTCATGCGTGTCATCGAGCAACATCTCAATGGTGGTAAAAAAATGAAACCGCTACTCACCATCAATTGCCACCATAATTATGCTGAACGAGAAGTGCATTTTGGTGAGGAAGTATATGTGACTCGCAAAGGTGCAGTGCGCGCCCAAGTGGATGATTATGGCATCATCCCTGGCTCGATGGGTACCAAATCATACATCGTCCAAGGCAAAGGTAACGCCCATAGCTTCTGTAGTTGTTCTCACGGTGCGGGGCGCATCATGTCTCGATCGATGGCAAAAAACACCTATACTCTTGATGACTTCATCGCTCAAACTAGCGGCGTAGAATGTCGCAAGGATGCCGAGCTGCTCGATGAGATTCCGGCGGCATACAAACAGATCGATCGAGTCATGGCAAATCAAGCCGATCTCGTCACCGTCGTCGCCACCCTCAAGCAGGTAGTCTGTATCAAAGGGTAAACAGTTGCGGATGCTGTTCAGGCGGAGGATACCTGGCACATGTGTTGCACCAGCGGCTCGCGATACGTAGGCTCTGCCGAGGGTTTAGCGAGACAAGACAAGCAGACAGTTGAGAGCTTCGTAGATTGTTTAGACCTTCCATCGATCGCTATCGGTCACTACACTTAATAGACCTCTTGCGTGAATAGCAAATGAGCAATCTCAAACTGTTAGAAACTCATGTCAAAAAATGATTCACGCAAGAGGTCTAATGTTAATCCTTTAATTTGAATGCCTCGTTCAGATAATTCAAGGCTATTGTTATCAAAAATAGATTGAGTACCGTCCACAATTGATGGCTCTAAACTTAAAAAATGAAAAATTGGACGAACTGATAATATCATATTATAAATATTATTAAAAGAATTTAATGCAAGTCGCATTCCAATGTGTATTTGTAGAATTAAGCCACTATCAAGTGCTAAATCACCAATTGAATAATTACCTTAAATATTCTCAATCAAGAACTTAAATGGACAAGTTGTTGCTAATTTGTCGAACACTTGCCTCTGGAGTCCCAGAAATATCTACATTAATCGCATCTTCTGGGACTTCTAACTCATCAAACTGGCTTTGGAGTAAAGATTCCTTGATGGGATGTCCGTGCCGTGCTCGAATCCGCTGTTGAATCAGTTCAAATGAACCGTCAAGGTAAACCCATTTCACCTCATCGGTGGGTTGGAGCAAATGACGATATTCGGACTTTAGGGCAGAACAGGCAAGTATCGCGTTCGTATTTGTTTTGAGCCATTCGCTAATGACTTGATGTAACGTTTGGAGCCAAGGTAATCGATCGCTATCGGTCAATGAAATCCCATGACTCATCTTTTCGATGTTTGCGGCTGAATGAAAATCGTCAGCATCACTAAATTGCCAGCGCATCGCTTCCGCCAGCATTTTACCGATCGTCGTCTTACCAGAACCAGAGACTCCCATGACAATAATCACCATTTTATGACCTCACTTCTCACAACTTCGCTGTCAACTGTCAACTATCAACTATCAACTGTCTAATGACTACCTGACACAGCAATACCAATCCGGTTGCCCAGAGTCAGACGAGCGACTAAAGCCGTCCAGCCAGTTTGGTGACTGGCTCCCAAACCCCGCCCGGTTTCGGCATCGAAGTATTCATTGAACAGCGTTAAGTTCTGCCAATGAGGATCGGTGCTGTAGCGCATTTGGTCACCCTGCCAGGGACAATGCCCCCGTTCGTCTGGTACAAATAGTTGACCCAAGCGAGTACTAATTTCCTGTGCGACCTCCTGTAAGTTCATCTGCTGCCCCGATCCGGTGGGGCACTCTACTTGCAAGGAGTCACCATAGAAGTAGTAGTAGCGTTCGAGGGCTTCGATAATGAGGTAGTTCAGCGGAAACCAGATCGGGCCGCGCCAGTTGGAATTGCCACCAAACATGGCATTTGTCGATTCACCAGGTGTGTATTCAACGCGATATTCGCGATCGTTTGCCCAAAATGAATATGGGTTGTCTTGATGCACTTTTGAGAGCGATCGAATCCCATAAGGCGATAGAAACTCATTTTCATCTAGCAGGTAGCGCAACACGCTCAAGAACCGATCGTGTGTGGGAATCGAGAGCAATCGCCGCGCGTGCTGAGGATCTTCCCGCAGACAAGAAATTTGTTGAGCTTGCTCTGGACGATTCTCTAAAAACCAGCGCATTCGTTTGGAGAAAGCTGGTAACGCCTCCATCACGGATAGATCTATAACTTGTGCTGTGAGGAGTGGCAGCAATCCTACCAGCGATCGCACCCTGAGCGGTACAGATCCCTCACCACCATCAGTTACGCCATTACGCCGCAAGCGATCGTAATAAAAGCCATCCTGTTCGTCCCATAGTCCAGTGCCATCAAAGGTATTAATCGCACTAGAGATCGCCATAAAGTGCTCGAAGAATTTGGAAGCCACATCTTCATACGCCGGATCTTCGGTGGCTAGCTCCAGTGCCATCGATAACATCGTGCTGCAATAAAACGCCATCCAGCCAGTAGCATCGGCTTGTTCTAATTGTCCATCGATCGGCAACGGATGAGATCGATCGAACACGCCAATATTATCCATTCCCAAAAAGCCCCCGGCAAAAATATTTTTGCCAGCAGTGTCTTGACGATTTACCCACCAGGTAAAGTTGAGCAGCAATTTCTGAAATACGCGCGCTAGGAAAACGCGATCGCGCTGTCCTTGGGGGGCTGTGAGCTTGTACACGCGCCAACATGCCCAGGCATGTACCGGAGGATTGGTATCCGAAAAGCCATACTCATAGGCTGGTATGGCACCGTTTGGGTGCATATACCACTCGCGCAGCATCAAAATGAGCTGCCCCTTGGCAAAATCGGGATCGATCTTACAAAGTGGGATCGTGTGAAAAGCCAGATCCCAGGTGGCATACCAAGGATACTCCCATTTATCGGGCATGGAAATCACATCGCGGTTGTACAAATGCTGCGCCCAGTCGTGATTTAGTCCCTTGCGTTTGGGATCGGCAGAATGGGTAGGATCGCCTTCCAACCAGTCGGCAACGCCATAATAATAAAACTGTTTCGACCACAGCAATCCAGCACAGGCTTGGCGCACCACCTGGTGTTCCTCAAATTTCAAGTTCCCAGGGATTTGGGCATAAAAAGCATCTGCTTCCTGAATTCGCTGCTCGAAGATCCGATCGAATTCCTCACCAAAAGCAGTTGCTGGTGCATTCTCTTGGTCGAACAGTCGCAATTTTAAGACGATCGTTTCTCCTGGTGCAAGCTGTAAGGGATAGTGAACCGCCGCTTTGGTGCCATGCTCTGCTGGGTTTACTGCTGCTGTGTTGCCTTGGATCAGATATGAGCCAAAAGCATCTTTGACATACGGATTGGCATTGGGCGTACCGTACAAGCGATCGGTATTCGTTTCATTGTCGGTAAACAGGAGCTTCACCGCATGATCCCCTGGTAACGGTTCGGCGACTAAATGGAATTGTCCCAAAGTTGAATGCTCGGCAACTAATCCCGTGTCATCTCGATCGATCCTCGGTTTCGATTCATAGCCTTCGCCTGTGCGTCCCCACGACCAGGTATTCTGAAACCACAGTGTGGGTAATACGTGTAGCGGCGCGGGTTCGGAACTGTGATTGACGATCGTGACGCGAATTAAGATATCGTTGGGGCTGGCTTTGGCATATTCCACGCCCACATCAAAGTAGCGATTTTCGTCAAAGATTCCTGTATCCAGCAGTTCGTATTCCCGTTCTTGCTGAGTGCGCCGCTGGTTTTCGGCAACCAGTTGGGCGTATGGAAACTCAGCTTGGGGATATTTATATAGTGCTTTGCAATAAGAATGTGTCGGCGTGGCATCGAGGTAAAAATAACATTCTTTGACATCTTCTCCGTGATTGCCTTCACTATTGCTCAAGCCAAACAGCCGCTCTTTCAAAATCGGATCGCGTTCATTCCACAATGCCAGTGCAAAACATAGCCGACCCTTGCGATCGCACAAACCCAACAAGCCATCTTCACCCCAACGATAAGCCCGACTACGCGCTCGATCGTGCGAAAATGCATCCCAGCTCGAACCATCGGCTGAGTAGTCCTCGCGTACCGTCCCCCACTGCCGCTCTGAGAGATAGGTGCCCCAACGTTTCCAGTCCTGCTCGCGTCGAGTAGCTGCTGTCAATCGGTCTTGTTCTGCTGTCATGCTGTTCCTCTCAGGACGATCGAGTATTTAGGGTCGCTATTTCACTATTGGGAAAATTGGCTGCTATCGCTGTTGCTAGATCGCTGCGGACAGATCCCCGACTCCTTTAAGTCGAGTTTAAGAAGTCGGGGGTCTGGGTTTTAAGGATTTTTGCATGTCTTAACCGTTCGCGATCGATTGCCATAAGGCGGAAATCATTAGGGCGCAAGCTTCTTAATCAGCGATTTTTTGCTGCCACCTTGCTGGGAAAACTAGGCTTGTTGTGCCGATCTTAACGAAGATCGATTGTTTAGTCATGGCGGATTTGTTTTCGAGTAGATTTTTGATGACTTGGGGGAAACGGCACTCTTTGCTGCCAATTCTATATTTCCCCCTTGCTCATAATTTCCCCATATTTATAAGTCATAATTTAGATTTTTGGATTAGGTTAAAAATATTAAGATATGAGTATTCGCTCTCTGTTTCATACCGTTAAGGTCGCCGATGCCGTCACGCCTTATGACACGATCCAGCTCCAGGTTTTCTATCCAGGGATGTCAGATCGTCCCTTAACACAGGAAATGGGCAACCTACCCGCCGATCCTCAACAGGCTCCTTTCCCTGTCGTTATCTTTTTCAGCGGCATCAACTGTGGAGCAGATTCATATCGATGGTTGGCTGTGAAATTAGCAGCACGAGGACTGGTAGTAGTCACCTTCAATTGGATTGCGGAAAACTTGCCAGGGATGGTAGCTCTAACGCCTGGTGTGGAACTAAAAAATCTGGCTCCAAATATTTACGGTACGGCACCTACAGCCTCGGCTCTACCAGCGTTATTAGCAGGTTTAATGGAATTAAACTCTCAGGGAGTTTTAGCAGGCTTACTGGACTTAGAACGGGTGATTTTAGGTGGGCATTCTGCTGGTGGGCGAGTCGCGATCGAAAGTGCCAATCCAAGTTTTTATCCGCAAGTTATCGCTAGTTTTAGTTATGGTGCTCATACAGCGGCAATTGTCCAATTAGGTTATGCTGCTGGGACGATTTTAGCCCTTCCCGATGCGTTACCGATGATGTTAATCGGGGGTACCTGTGATGGTGTAATTGCGAGTAATAGCTCTTTGTATGGAGTGATAGGGGAACGCCCAACCACCCCAATCGAGCGGACATTCCAGGCGATGACAGGTGGAGATCGCGATCGCTATTTACTGTTAGTAGAGGGCGCAAACCACTTTACGATCGCCGATCCTGTCGATCCGACCATCGGGACTGCTTACTTAGATTTTCCAGCGACTCAATCAGATGAGCAAAGTCGAGATTTAATTGCTGAGGCAATCGGCTTATTTATCGATAGTCATGTCCGTTGCCAAGTACAAAGTATCGCAGCTCTCGATCGACTGTTAGTATCCAAACATCCGGCGATCGCCAGATTAGAGCGAAAATAGTTTGGGGTGGGATATCGCGTCTCGCCGAACTTGGAATATGAATTTAAACTTCACTAGATCCCCTTCTGACCCCAATCGGCGTCATCCGATCGACTCGACCGAGCATCGGGATCGACTGTTCGACTGAAATCCCCCGCAGATGGCGATCGGTTTCCGCTAGCATACCCTGGAAATCGCCCAGATCGATCGCGATCTAATATTCAGTAATCATCACCACCTTACCATCGGTATTTGAGATGACAACAGTGCGATCGATCGTATTCATAGAACTGGGACTTATCTCGACCAAACTTTGACTTGACGAAGGCTCGATATCAAATATTCGAGATGAACCTTGCCCAGCTTCGACCAAATGTTGTACAGACAACTTTGTCCAGAAACCTTCAGATAAGCCAGATAACCAGGCCCAGTACCTCCTTGAAGACCATAACTGACGGAGCTACCTTCAGCCCAAGTTATCGTATTGGGAAACTTAAATGTCGCTCCATTCCGGTCTAAATCTAACCCAGTTCCCGCGATTCCAAAGGCACTCCGTTCGCCTGGGAGATCGTAGGCAACAGCCCAACCTCCTGAAAATTCTGCC
The DNA here is from genome assembly GCF_041738855.1 of Chamaesiphon sp. Taxonomy (GTDB): domain Bacteria; phylum Cyanobacteriota; class Cyanobacteriia; order Cyanobacteriales; family Chamaesiphonaceae; genus Chamaesiphon. Next base: position 7,047 of record NZ_JBGSPA010000066.1, read on the forward strand.
CGCCGAGTCTTTACCCCTGGCTCCCATTCTGCACCCAGTAGCACGAGGGGCTGGCATCGATCTCGATTCTCTGCTTTCTTCCATTCAGAAACGTAAATCTTCGGAACCGACCTTCCTGTAGCTGGAGGATTCTCCCACGGCGGAGGGAATTCACCCGCGCCGCCTACGGTTGCGTCCACTTCCTGCCCAATTGCCACACCCGATCCTAAATAAGCAATCCAGACAGCTAGCACAGCGATTATTTTTGGCATCTTCACCAGCATCTGTAAATTGAGTTACTTGTATTAACAACATCGCCCGATCGACTTGAGATCGCTCGATCCAGCATAGCGGTTATTTCTTCCCAAATCCAATCCCTGTTGCCAAACATTTAGTAAAATCTGCGCGTAATTTAGCCTCATCGAGATCTCGCCCGATAAAAACCAACTCATTTTTCCGTTGCTCATCCACCCGCCACTCGCGATCGGGTTTACCATCAAACAGCATGTGTACACCCTGGAATACAAACCGATTTTTTTGCCCTTGGATATTTAAAATCCCTTTCATCCGAAAGATATTTGGGCCTTGGTTTGGTAACAGATCGCTCAACCAATCATTAATTTTATTGATGTCCATCGCCCCCGACAATACTAAGGCAACAGATTTTACTGACTCGTCATGGACGTGAGCTTCTTCGCCCAACAGATCGGGATCGATCGTCAGGGCATGAGATAGATCGAAGCCGCCAACTTCTAAGACGGCATCCATATCAACCTGGGCATTTTCAGTCCGATAAATCTTCGCCATCGCATTCATTTTGCGAATTTTACGTTCGAGTTCGTCCAACTCCGTAGCAGTAACTAAATCGGTTTTATTAATCAAAATCGTATCCGCAAAAGCAATCTGCTCTTGAGCTTCATCTGCATCCCAATGAAGTTGAATATGCTTGGCATCTACTACGGTAACTACTGCATCCAATCGGGTATGAAGCTGAACATCTTCATCGACAAAAAATGTTTGAATTACTGGTGCGGGATCGGCGAGTCCCGTGGTTTCAATTACTAAATGGTCGAATTTGTCGCGCCGCCGCATTAATTTATCAATAATCCGCACTAAGTCACCACGCACCGTACAACAAATACAGCCATTATTCATCTCAAAAATTTCTTCGTCGGTGCTGACTACTAGTTGATTGTCAATGCCGATTTCGCCAAATTCGTTGACGATAACCGCTACTTTTTTACCATGTTCGTAGGTCAGGATGTGATTGAGTAGCGTAGTTTTCCCTGCGCCTAAATATCCAGTTAAGACAGTTACTGGAACGGTTGTGTGTGGATTATCTAAAGTATTTACCATGAGTATTTTACCCTGATGAGTGGTTTGGCAATCTGATTAATTGTGACTTTAGGCAGATTATTAAATTAAGTTTTAAATAAGTGTTACAGCATATTGGTGGTAAGTATTTAAGTGGATGCTAGCCGACCGATCCAATTGACAGCAAGCTACTCCACCCTTTAGAATGCTCTTGTTTGCGGCGATAACGATTCTCATTCTATCATGGATTTGCTGCATAGAGTTTGCCCCTCACCTGCTACTGCATCAGCAACTCGCCCACAACATTACCAATTTAACAGATCGTGAAAATTAGCCCTCGTCGCTCAAATTCAAAACTACCACTCCGCCGTAATTGGCTGGTATCATCACTATTGACAATCGGACTGCTAGCTGGATGCACGACACCCGACAGCAAACAGCCCACAGATGCAGCTAGCTCCACCACGAGCGCAACTCCAGCAACCACGCCCGTAAGTACAGAGAGTAACCCGAAAGTAGTTGTAACGAATACCGTATTGTGCGATTTGACCAAACAAATTGCGGCTAGCACTGTGAATGTAGTATGCTTGCTGGCTCCTGGTAGCGACCCTCATGTCTTCAAAATGACACCAGCAGCCAGACAATCGATCGAAGACGCTAAACTAGTCCTGTATGGTGGCTATGACTTTGAGCCAGATCTTACTAAGGCGATTACAGCAACATCTAATCCAGCTCCAAAAGTAGCCGTACATGAAGTTGCTGTAACTCAGCCGCTGAAATTTGAAGAAGATGGTAAAAGTACCACCGATCCACACGTCTGGAATAATGCTCAAAATGGCATCAAAATTGCCGAAACGATCGCGGCTAGCTTGGAGAAATTAGTACCAGCTCAAGCAGCAACTTACCAACAAAATACCCAAAAAATAACTACAGAACTCGGGCAAATCGACACGTGGATAAAATCTCAAATCGCTACGATTCCGGCTGCCAAAAAGGTGTTGTTTACCACTCATGATGCCCTGGGATATTACTCCCAAGCTTATGGGATTCCGGTTGATGCTTTGGAAGGATTGAGTACGGAAGAAAAGCCCAATGCCGCTAGAGCAAAGGAACTTGTTGGCAAGATTAAGAAAGCTCAAGTACCGACGATTTTTGCCGAGTTGACTCTTAATCCTAAATTAATTACGGCGATCGCTCAAGAAGCTAAAGTGAAAGTAGCAGAGCAGGAACTCTATGTTGACGGATTGGGGGAAGCTGGTAGTCCAGGTGAAACTTATCAGAAAATGTTAATTTCCAACACTCAAACGATCGTCGAAGGTTTGGGTGGTAAATTTACTCCATTTGCGGCCAAATAAGATCGTTTGTACGGTTTCACTCCGAGCATTGAATCGAACTTGACTCAAAACAAGCGATTTTCTCTTAGAGAATTGCTTCTTAAAATAACAGTGAATAGCATTTTTACAATTCAAAACGATCGAAATGAACAACTTAAACCAATACTTAAACTGGCTGACAATCACTGCCAGCGGATTATGTGCCACTTTACTACTAGTAACTGGTGCTCAAGCGGCAGATTCAATTACAACTACACCAAAATCAGCGACAGCTACACTCACTCAATTTAGTCCTAAACTGCTAATTGCTGCCAAGAAAAAGCAACGTCAAAAGCAAAAAGTCAAGCGAAAAGTCATAAAAACACAAATTAAAGCCTCAACTTCACCCCAAACAGAACTTACCCAGACACCACCCACCCCACCAGAGCCAGCAGTTCCAGTTCCACCCGCACCAGCAGTTACCTCACCCCCAGCACCGACAGCACCAGCCGAAGCCCCTAAAACAGAAACTCCAGTACCCAATCAATTCTCACTGAACACCAAACTAGAAGGACAAGTAATTTTTGGAGCAACAGGGACTTTTACAGGTGACTTCGAGCGCAATCCCGCCTTTGGAC
>NZ_JBGSPA010000075.1:0-39033 GCF_041738855.1 Chamaesiphon sp.
TGGCTGCCGTCATCGTCCTAATTCGTTACCGTCCAGAAGGTCTATTTACAGTTCAAAAACGCGGTTAAGTTGTTTGTGGTGGGTGGCAGATTGGCGGTTATGTCTGAAACCTAGATGGTGGGCAGTGCCCACCCTACACCCAACCCCCAACCACCAACCCACAATCCCCTACCCTCTGTCTTGATTCGCTGAACCGTCGGGGAACCCGACGAGCGCGAATCGCTACCCTCTACCCTCTAATCCCATGGCACAAGTAATCGGTCAAATTCAACAGTCGAACTATATTCCGAAAAAATGGCAGATTATAAATTCAGTAATTTTACTGATGTTTATAATTTTCCCGTTTGTAGCTGGTACCTTTCAGACTAACTTGATGGCAAAATTGCTGTTGTTTGGGGTATTGGGTGTTTCACTAGATCTAGTGTGGGGCTTCACTGGGATTCTGAGCTTTGCTCATGGAGTCTTTTTTACGTTGGGGGGATATGCGATGGCATATTATCTCAAGCTAAACCTGTCTGCTACTGCGAATAATTATGGTGGTAGTGTTCCAGATTTCATGGTATGGAATGGCTTAAAAGAGTTGCCTTGGTTCATAGCCCCATTACAATCTTTTCCAGTTGCCGTAATTGCAACCGTAGTGATTCCGGCTGGTTTCGCCTACGCAATTGGATCGTTTATCTTTCGGTCTAAAGTTAGTGGGGTTTATATCACGGTGATCACCCTCGCCATTTCTTCAGCACTAACTACTTTCTTTGTCAGTCAGCAAGCTTATACAGGCGGTACTAATGGGATTACCGATGTTTCAAAGTTGATGCTGTTGGGGATGACGGTGCCACCAATTGGTATCTATTTTATCATTCTGGCTTTTGCAACTTTGACGCTGGCGGGTAGTTGGTGGTTGACCAAATCTAACTTTGGGTTGATTCTGCGATCGATTAAAGAGAATGAGAAACGTATTTCCTACTTAGGCTATGATGTCGCTAGTTTCAAGATCTTTATTTGGACACTTTCGGCGGCAATTGCGGGTATTGCTGGTGGTTTGTTTGTACCGCTCAACAATTTTATTTCACCAGTATATCTGGGGGTGGCTTTTGGAACTCAGGTCGTGATCTGGGCAGCAGTGGGCGGACGTGGTACCCTATTTGGGCCAGTCATCGCCGCAATCTTGCTCGGACAACTCCAAAATTCGGTCGATCGGATTACGCAAGATTGGCAATTGATTGTCGGGATCATCCTGATGATCGTAGTGCTATTTTTACCTGACGGACTGATGAGTCTCTTACCAAAGAAACTCATGGCTACTGCTAGCTCCAACAAGTTAGGTCAAGCTCAAATAATTGAAAGTTGACAGGCGATCGACTCTGGATTTTAGCAAGTGTTACTGATGAACATAATTTCATCAAGTGAAACTAACAGTACATTAAAACTAAAAACACGATGAATTCAGAAGCGGCTGTTTTATCAGTAAAAGATCTCAAGGTGGTTTTTTCTGGTTTCAAAGCATTGAAGGGCGTTGACTTAGATGTCGGCAAAAATGAGATTGTGACGATCATTGGCCCCAATGGAGCTGGTAAAAGTACATTGCTTGATGCGATCGTCGGGAAATCTCCGGTAGCTTCAGGACATGTATATTATCAAGGGCAGGAGATTACCAATAAGAATTCCTATGATATTGCCCGCATGGGCATCGGTCGCAAATTTCAAAATCCCAATGTCTACAATGAGCTATCAGTATTCGACAACATTTTACTGGCACTCAAAGGTACTCATGGCGTGTTTTCGTCCATCAGAGCCAAACTGACAACTGCCAAGAAAGATAAAATTATCAGCGTGCTCGATCGGATCGGCTTACTAGAACAAGGCTACTCTAAAGTTTCTTCCCTATCCCACGGTCAAAAGCAGTGGGTCGAAATCGGGATGGTACTGGCGCAAGATCCAGCGGTGGTGTTGCTAGACGAACCAACTGCGGGGATGACTGCCGATGAAACCTATGCAACTGGTGAGATTATCAAAACGCTTGCCGCTAACCACTCCCTGGTCGTAATCGAGCATGATATGGAATTTGTCAAACAAATTGCTCAACGACTTGTCGTCCTCCATCAAGGCGAAAAGTTGACCGAAGGCTCGGTCAGCGAAGTCCAATCAAATCCCAAAGTAATTGAAGTATATTTAGGACGCGAACAAATCGATGCTGCTTGAAGTAAATGATGTAACTGTTTCTTACGGACAAACACCCGTGCTGTTTGGTGCCAATCTGGCTGTTAACCAAGGTGAGATTGCTTGCATCCTTGGACGCAATGGGGTGGGTAAAACGACCCTCCTCCGCAGTATCATCGGCTTGAACAAGGTGATATCGGGTAATATCATCTTTGATATTCAAAATATTACGCGGATGCCGATCTTTAAACGTGCCCGTACTGGTATTTCTTACATTCCGCAAGGTCGAGAAATCATCCCATATTTATCGGTGTTGGACAATCTCAAACTGGGACTGTCGGCTGGAAAAAAGAAATCCAGCAAAATTCCACATGAAATTTTTGAGTTTTTCCCGATGCTCAAGCAGCACCTCAATCGTCAAGGCGGTTTGCTCAGTGGCGGACAGCAGCAGCAACTCGCCATTGCGCGGGGATTGATGAGCGATCCCAAGATTATGCTGCTCGATGAGCCAACTGAGGGGATTCAGCCGTCGATCGTCCAAGAAATTGAGGAAACTCTCAAGCGGATTAATCGGGAGAAAGGGATTACCTTAGTTGTCGTCGAACATAAAGTGGATTTTGTGCGGCAAATCGCTCACAAGTTCTTCATTATGGAGAAAGGTGTAGTTGTCGTGGATGGCGAAACAGCCGAGCTGACTGACGATTTATTTCATAAGTATCTTGCTGTTTAGGCGGTCGCAATTACCAATCAGGGAACATTATGGCTCGAACTTTAGTTGGCAAAGTTAGCTCACTGTGGCGATATCCAGTTAAATCAATGCTGGGCGAACAATTGGATGCAGTAGCGGTGACACCGACAGGTTTATTAGGCGATCGAGCCTATGCTCTCTGGGATCGCCAAACTCAACGAATTGCTAGTGCCAAAAATCCGCACAAATGGGCGAAATTACTAGAATTTCAAGCGACATTTGTCGAATATCCTCAACCTCAAGCAACGATTCCGCCTGTGAGCTTTGCCCTGCCTGATGGGGATCGTGCAACTAGTGACGATCGCAATATCGATCTGATTTTGTCCCAATTACTGGGACGAGAGGTGGAGTTATTGACAGCAGTACCAGAGACACCCAGTTTAGACCAATATTGGCCAGATCTGGAAGGAGCAGCAAATCGGGATACAGTCACTCAATTATTTATGCCTGCTGGCACTTTTTTTGATTCCTGTCCGATTCATGCCATTACAACTGCAACCCTGGCGCGATTACAGCAGCTTTATCCTGACGGGCACTTTGAGCCAGCGCGGTTTCGTCCCAATATTTTAATCGAGCCAATCGCGGCAGACACCACCTTTGTTGAAAATGACTGGGTAGGCAGCCAGATGACTATCGGTAATGAAGTGCGCCTGAGCATCGATACCGCCTGTCCGCGTTGCGTCGTGACGACGGTAGCCCAGTCCGATCTGCCGACTGACTTGAATATCTTGCGGACGACGGCGCGACACAACAACTCGATCGCTGGAATTCGCGCCTCGGTGTTGCAACCAGGGAGCATCCGGTGTGGCGATCTAATTTGGTTGGAGCAATAGCAGCAATCGGTATGTCATTGCAGCTAGAGTTTATTATCCACGTCAACTAATTAACTCTTTGGGCATGATAAATGAGCCATCAGCGGTAGCTTCGAGATCGATCGATTGCCTAACGGCATCGATATTTAGTTCGCCATAGATATGTGGAAATAAGTTATCTGGATCTGTACCTTCATACCGCAGTTCGGGCTTGAGGCGATCGATTTCGATGACAAGAATTACTAAATTGTGAAGACCCTTAAAAAACCGATTGGCTGAACCGATAACTTGAGTGTCACTAGAGCAGTGTATAAATCCTTCAGTTGCTAATGTATCGCTCCGATAACTACCCAGATTTTTGGCTGTTGTCCACCGATCGGCTGAAGTGATATGTAGAATGGTACTCATGAATATGTTAGTTGCTAGGGCATCAAGACAGATCGTCAGCTCTTCGATCGGCACTACCAGATTTTGATAATGGCGATCGGTTAGAGTGATGTCAAAATTGTTGGTATATCTTGTGGACGAACGTGATAATACCACATTCTTGTGGGTAAAACTAAGACGATCGGACCGTTGCCACAGTTACCCAAGCAACCACAACCTTCAATAGTAATTTCAGGTGATTTGAGTGTTCTCAGAGCAGTTAATACTTGCGCTGCACCTTGTTTTTTACAGGTACGATTTTGACAAATCAGGACGCAGGGTGGTTCCATAAATATAGCGATCGCTACAATTGGGATATGTCTTCACTAGCTTAACAGTTGCGATCGACTTTTAGACTTTCAACCATTGCTGAATACTTTGATTGAGTTGTTTGAGCTTGACTGGTTTGGTGAGATAGTCATTGGCTCCAGCACTCAAGCACTTATCCCGATCCCCTTCCATCGCTAGAGCGGTGAGTGCGATGATGGGAATCTCTGCGAGTTGCGGATCTTGGCGGATACAAACGATCGCTGCTAGTCCATCCATTCCTGGCATTTGAATATCCATCAAGATCAGATCGGGCTGATGTTTTTGGGCGAGGTCGATCGCGGATTGTCCATCTTGAGCGACAATGGGACGATAGCCTTTGGCAGCGAGATAACTAGAAATGGTGTTGATATTCAGTTCGTTGTCTTCGACGATCAGAATCAGTGGTGGTTTGGGCATCGCGGCACTAAGCGTGCCCGATACCGTCCCAATATAGTCAGTGTAGCCATTATCGGTCTGGATCTCAGAAATCAAACAGGTAGAGGGTAAAGATACCTTGACATAACTACCTTGTCCGATGATACTTTGGCAACTGAGCACTCCGCCATGTAATTCGACGATCGGATTGACGAGCATCAAGCCCAAGCCGACGTGGGAACTGTCGATGGGCGACAAGGATTGACGATCGTCTTCAGGCAGGGGAATTGCTTTACTAGTATCGCTGACAGCAAACTGGATCGCAGAGTGGGGATCGATCGGATCGCCGTGGCGATCTCTGGTGACTGTCAACTTGACATGACCACCAATCGGTGTAGAATCGATCGCGTGATTGAGGAGATTAATCAAGACTTGGCGCATCCGCTGAAGATCGACAAAAATTTGACCAGCATTGGGGGCAATCTGGAGATCTAGTTGGATTTGTTTTTGAATGGCGTGGTGGTTGACAAAGGTGGCACTAAATTGACAAAGTTCGAGCACCGAAACATTGGTAATCTCCAGCTCTAGTTTACCGACTTGAATTTTGGACAGATCGGTCATGTTGTTGATGAGTGCGAGTAGATACCCGCCACTGCGATCGATCGTCGAAACTGCATTGAGCTGCTGCTCGTTCATCGCACCGAAGACTTCTTCGAGTAGTGCTTCTGACATGCCCAGGATGCCGTTGAGGGGGTTGCGAAATTCATGGCTGAGGGTAGCGATGAATTCATCGGTAAAGTAGTTGGTATCCCGCCCAACACTGGATTGGAGTAATTGGGGATAGAGTTGTTCGAGATCGGCGATTTTGGCGATGGCTCCGGCTTTGACAAAACAATCGTAAGCCTCTTGACGATAGACGGCGGCAATTTTTTCCTTACCCCATTCTGCATAAAATTGAGCGGCGCACTCATTGGCGATCGCTTCGGCGGCGATCGATCGACCAGCTTGTGCCTCAGCAATAGCACGATCGAGTCTGTCGATCTCTACTACATATTGCTCCAAAGTCTTTGCTTGTGCTGCTTCTACGAACTCATACTCTTCTTGAAAACTCATGGGTAACAACGCAAAGTGCAGCGCAAACTAGTTAAACTGGTACTTCCATCTAACTACTTGTTTAGTATACCCAAATTAAGTACTCATGTAGTGTGAGTTCGATCGTCACAGCCGACTTGTTAGTGGCAAATTAGACATTTAGGGTAACGAGTAGATGGTGGATGGTGGATGGTGGATGGTGAATGGCTTGCACCGAGTGAAGACGTTGGCGTACTTTGACGCGTAAGTCGTAGAGCCTTCCAGATATAATGAACGTGACAACTCCCGCTGGATATGGGACACAACTTGTATTCACAAATTCAGATGCTGACCGATCGAATTAAAGACTTAATTGCTAGAGCCAGAATTGTCAGCTTTGCTAGTTGGGAGTCCACCCATCCTGCCGCTAGCATCGCCATCTTCCAAGCCGCAGAGGATGCCAGAGTGTATCTTACCGATGCGGACTATGCCCAGATCGCCGCGCTCTCGCCCCAGACTTCGCACCTGATCCCGATTTCCAGCTTGTTGCGCGATCGAGTCGTCGAAATCATCGATGAAGCCAGAGCCGAAGTCTACGCTCGATTTCCGCAGATCTCCGAGCCAGGTGGCGGACTCTATCCGCCCGAACGCGCCGAGGCTTGCTGGCGGGACTTCTGGCATTATTTACGCCCGATTACTTATGGTTTGGCTGGCGAAAATTCCGACTATCTCAGTGCTGAAGGGTTGGAAAATATGCAGGCTCTCTATCGCGAATTGCAAGTGCCGCTCGATGCGATGACAGTCGGACTCTCAGGACTCAAGACAGCGAGTTTAAACCGGATCGACCCCAGCCAACACGCGATCGTCACGCCCTATTTCGATCGGCTGATTACCCAACTACAATCTTTCTCAGCCAGCCATGAATAGTCCTCAAACCTTACGCATGTTGCTCTCTCACAACTTCGATATTGCTGATGCCAATGTGCCCGTACTGAGTCGGGAAGCCTTCACTCAGCTATTTGCCGATGGCTTTACTCCTCACCCAGCAGTGCAGTGTCGTCAGGTAGACAATCCCCACTGGATTCTAGAAGTCGTCGTCCCTGCTGATTTGCTCACCCCTGTCCAGCTCGGCGCAAAATGCGCCCAGATCCTGGCTCAGAGTCGGACGCGATCGATCGGGAAGTTAGACTTCGATATCCTCGTCCTCGGTGGGATCAAGACTACCCCCGCTACTAACAACTCTCCCGACGCCCTCCAACCCAACCAATGGGGCGTAGATGTCGTCGAAACCAAGTCAGGAGCACAATTCTTGCGATCGATAAACTGGGATGGCACGATTGCGGGTAAATCTCCAGATACCATCTTCAAGGTTGAAGTATTAAGTGAATAGTGGATGGTGGATGGTGGATGGTAAATCAACTTCGATCTTTGAGTTCTCCATTAACTCTACCCTCTACCCTCTAACCTCTACCCTTTACCCTCTACTCCAAAGTGATACCACTCTGGCTCACTAAACTTTACCGATCGAGCTTAATGATTCTTAGTATTCATAGTTACAGCTATATATGAAGATTAGTATAGAGAAGATTATAAAAGCTTAGCGGAGATCGGAGCGAGTAACCGAGCTTGCCAGCCTACCGCCAGAGCCGGAACGCTCTCATAATTCACGGTTGAATGGTTATTACTTGTAAAGGTAGTGCCAAACGCGATCGCAATTTTGAGACAATCGTGCTCAGATTTATTATTGTTCAGTAGGGAGACTTAGTAAATGTATTTTGGACCAGCTTCACAATTGGGTGTTAGCCTGTTTGACGAAACTCCACCGATCGAGTGGATACCCGGACGCTCTAATGCTGAGATCGAAGAAATCATCAGTGCTGTCTATCGCCAAGTCTTGGGCAATGCCTACGTCATGGAAAGCGAACGGGCAGTAATTCCCGAATCCCAGTTCCGCAGCGGCGAATACAGTGTACGGGAATTTGTCCGCGCGATCGCCAAATCAGATGCATACATGTCCCGCTTTAGCGACTGTCCCCGCTATCGCTTTGTCGAGCTAAACTTTCGCCATCTCTTGGGTCGTGCGCCCAATAGTTATGATGAAATGAAAGCTCACAGTGCCATCTTAGATGCTAGCGACTTTGATGCTGAGATCGACTCATACATCGACAGCGACGAGTATCAAAATGTCTTCGGGGACAACATTGTTCCGTATATTCGCGGCTACAAGACTGAAGCTATCACTCACATGGTTGGCTTTACTCATACGTTCCAATTGGTACGTGGAGCGTCTACTAGCTCCCTCAAGGCTGACTTGGCAGGCAAAACACCAAAACTTAACTCCTTGGTGATCAATGCCACTGCTACGGCAGTTACAGCTCCAGGCAACACCTTCCGTAATCCGCCAATTAATCCGCGCACGCGTCTGGGTGCGGGTGCTGACGACCAAGGCAAGGTTTACCGGATCGAAGTTACTGGTTATCGGGCGAATAAACTCAATAACATTTCCAAGTTCCGTCGCAGCAACCAAGTCTATATGGTGCCCTACGAGCAGCTTTCGGAAACCTACCAACGGATTCACAAGCAAGGTGGATCGATCGTCAGTATGACTGCGGTTTAGGCTTTATGACAGTTGTCGAGCGGAGATGTAAATCTCTGCTCGACATAACAATTGTTCCTGCTACAACCAATGAGCATAAGTATCGAACCCTAACTTACAATTAGACGCGATCGCTAGTAAGGTTTCCGTGGTGAAAGTCGCAGATGTTTATGTACATATCTCCAAAATAACAACAATTTAGAATCAGCAAAAATATGGCAACCATGACCAAAATGGAATTGTGGCCCAATCGCTCTGTCGATGACGTCCAAGCAGTAATCCGTGCAGTTTACAAACATGTCTTGGGCAATCCGCATGTGATGGAAAGCGAACGCTTATCCTCCGCCGAATCGCAGTTGGCAGATGGTAGCCTCTCCGTGCGAGAATTCGTGCGGGCGGTTGGTAAATCTGAGTTCTATCAAACTCGCTACTTCCAACAGTGCGCGCCTTATCGATTTGTCGAGCTGAACTTCATGCACTTTTTGGGTCGTCCGCCCGAATCCAAAGCAGAAGTCTCCGCTCACATCGTGCGGTGTGTAGCGGAAGGTTATGAAAGTGAGATCGACTCTTATATCGATAGCGATGAGTATCAAGCCGCCTTTGGGGAAAACATCGTCCCTTACAATCGCAGTCTCAGTGAAGATGGTAAAAGCCAAGTAACTTACAATCGGCTGATTGCGATCGATCGCGGTCCCGCTCAAGTCAGTAGCTCGGTCACATCTTCCCAGCTAGTATACTCAGTTGCCACCAACAGCACCAGCAAGGCAACCGCATCCAAAGTTAGTTTGGGTGGTTCCGCTGATGCTAGTCAAAAAATGTTCAAAATTGTCGTCACTGGTGCCAAATTTACTGGTCCCCGTCGCGTCAGTACCACTGAATATATCGTGCGTGGCGATCGGATGACACCTCAGATCCAACGTATCAACCGCACCAGTGGCAAAATCGTCAGCATCACTGAGATGACCTAGTAGCAGATCTCACCCCAACCTGTTTGAGTTGCTGCGGAGATCTTTGCCCCACCCCATCCCTCCCCTCCTCACCAGGAGAGGGAGCAAAGCCCCACTTACATGGGGGTAGAGGGGGTAAAGTAACCTCCACCGAAGCTAGTTTCTACGGGTATTTGTACGGTAGCGCAGGAGTTGGGATTGCCCAAGATCGGCGCAGTTTGTGTTGAATTATCAGTAGACGGTAGGGTATTGCAACCAATTTTAATTTACATGGACATTACTCAATTTGTGGCAGGTTCGATCGGGCAATGGAAGTCGCAGCGTAGTGCTCATCACATGATTTTCGGGCACTTTGAAGCAGTCCGATCGGAAATCGAGATTGTCGCCCTGACTCTTGACGATCCCGCAGCGATCGCACTTTGTCAAGCCTACGATCTCGATCCCAGTCAAGCTGTCATGCCATTTAGGATGAGTTGGGAAGGAGAATCAGACTGGGATGAAAGCGAGGTGCTCAAAGGGAGTACTGTCTTGGTACCGATTCCCGATCCCAATCTGCCCAATCGGGGGCGATTATTGCGCGATCGCGGCTATGCTGAAACTATCCCCGCAGCAGCTCACTATCACATCACTGAAGACGGCGTTTTTGTCTTAATTACAGAATACGATCGCGCGGCGGCGGAAGAGCGAATTTGGTTTGTCAATCCCAATTTGAGATTTCGGGTATCAACAATTAAAACTAGTGATGGTAGTGGCGTCGTCACTGCTTCATTTTCATCAGAATTACGTGCGATGACTACAACCTAATTCATAACTTTATGAGTGATTCGATCCTTTTGGCGCAGTGGATGGCGGGTGATTTTAGCAATCATCACCAAGCAGCCGCAGAACCTCAACATTACGCTCATATTCGGATCTTTTTTCGACCTTTACCATTTGAATTTTTTAACGCGATTGGGTTTTATTCCGAGCAGGTATATGATTACGATCTGTGGAGTCCTTATCGTCAGGGCGTCCACAAATTAGTAGATCGCGGTGAGGATACTTATATCGAGAATTATAGTCTCAACGATGCGATGCTCTACGCTGGAGCAGCCCGAGAGCCAGAGATTTTACAAACAATTACCTTAGATTGTCTGGAACGTCGCCAACATTGTTCGATGATTTTTCAGCGCGAGGGCGATCTGTTTCGTGGACGGGTGGAGCCAGGTAGTAAGTGCCTGATCGATCGCAATGGCGTGATGACTTATCTGATTAGTGATGTAGAAATCGGTGAAAATACCTGGGTAAGTCTCGATAAAGGGATGGATATCAATACACACGAAAAAGTCTGGGGTTCGGCTTTTGGGATGCTAAGATTTGAAAAAGTAACCAGTTTTGCAGACGAAATCAAATCTACATAGTTATAATCAACACTAGTATCGCGATCGCGACTGAGCGAAGAATTAGCGATCGAATTATTTCAATCTTGATACCCTATTACCCATGCTGATGTGCTGCTGAGACACTATTACTAAACTCACGATATGCTACCACCAGAAGCCGAGAAAAAAATGCAATGCTGGGTGCGGAGCAGACACTTAATTTCTGCTGGCAACTTATTTATCTTTGAGACAGTGGACTATAGCACGATCGAACGATTTACCGACTGTATTGAAGCATTAGGTGGGACATTAATCTCGGTAGAATCGATCGGTAAAATCTGGATTGGCGATCGCTGTCAAGTGATCTTGTATCAAGCCACCGCCAGTCTACATACTCCTCATCATCAAGTCAAACAATATTGGATTAAATATGGGAGCTTCCGCACTAGATTTGACCAGCGGATCTAATCGCGAGCGATCCGCAATTTACTTACAATCGGGTTAAGGATTGATGCCGCCTGCGCGATCGATCGGCCAAAATCTCACAGTAGCTTTGCCAACAATTTTATCTTTAGGTACAAAACCCCAGTAGTGACTATCATAACTATTATTGCGATTGTCACCCAATACTAAATAATTATCTTTAGGGACAATGCCATCGGGAGTCAGGGAGGTACTACTCCAATTGTAAGCCGGAGCTTCATCGAGATACTTCTCCGTCAAGATTTTGCCATTAATATAAACCTTACCGTTTTTGACATCGACCCGATCGCCAGGTACGCCGATTACCCGCTTGATAAAGGCATCCTTGAACTTTTCTTTTTCCAGTTGGGCGGTAGGATTGAATACAATAATATCGCCACGAACGGGATCGGAGAACCGATAACTAATTTTGTCAATAATTAATCGATCGTCAATTTGCAATGTTGGTAGCATCGAACCAGACGGAATATACCGCGCCTCTGCCACAAAGCTCCGAATCCCCAATGCCAACACAGCACTCAATCCAATTGTTTTGAGGGTTTCGAGCCAAGGATTTTCGGCTTTGGGTGCTGGCAAAGAGTTGGTACCATCAGCCGCCGACTTATGTCCGTGTTCGGCAGTAGCTTCAGACTCTGGACTAACTTTAGATTCAGAATCTGGTTGAGGCTGTTCGTAATCCATAAAGCGATTGCAGGAGATCTAGATGGGTGAATAGATGGTAAATTGAGAGCGATTTCGATCCGGTGGTGGCGACGATCTCTGGCGATCGGGTTTGGCTGACCCGATCGCCCCCCGAAAAACCGCATCATACTGTAAAATTTTATCAGTATGGTTGGTTGACAACATAGTACTCAAACGCCGATCGCTGTCTCTAGCCGATCGACGATTAGCTGCAAATTCTGCGAGATTGTCATTACGCGCTCCAACAGCTTTAAAAATTGACGCCTCAAACAATTGTTTTGCCCATAGACCATTATGCCCTTTATTCTTAAAGATCGAGTATGAACGTAAATTCTTTGCTAATCCGTCATGCTCAGATCCTCTTGGCTGATGGTAGTTGGTTAACTGGCGACGTTTTGGTTCAGGGCGAACGCATTGTCGAAATTGCAGCGGAAATTACCACCACCGATCCAGTTAGAGAGATCGACGCAACTGGTTTGGTTTTGTTGCCAGGAGTCATCGATCCGCAAGTCCACTTTCGGGAGCCAGGACTGGAGCACAAAGAAGATCTCACCACTGCCAGTCATGCTTGTGCCAAAGGTGGGGTGACATCCTTTTTGGAGATGCCCAATACCAAACCATTGACGATAACTCAAGCCGCACTCGATGATAAACTCGATCGCGCCGCCCACAAAAGCATCGTCAATTACGGCTTCTTTATCGGTGCAACTCCCGCCAACCTTCCAGATATCCGCACAGCCAGCCCTACCTGCGGCATCAAGGTGTTCATGGGTTCGGCACATGGCGATCTCCTCGTCGATACTGCTGCCGCCTTAGAACCGATTTTTGCTCAGGGCGATCGCTTGATTGCCGTCCACGCTGAAGATCAGGCGCGCATCAACCAGCGCAAGCAAGAATTTGCAGGTATTACCGATCCTGCCATCCACTCTCAGATCCAAGACGATATCGCCGCGCTCAATGCTACCAAACTGGCGATCGCACTATCTGAAAAATACCACCGCCGCCTCCATATCCTCCACCTCTCCACCGCCATCGAAGTCGAATTCCTCCGTCAACACAAATCCGCTTGGATCACCGCCGAAGTCACCCCCCAACATCTGCTGCTCAACACTGATGCCTACGCCACCATCGGTACCCTCGCCCAAATGAATCCACCCCTACGGAGTCACCACGATAACGATGTCCTGTGGGCAGGATTACTAGACGGGACGATCGATTTTATCGCGACAGATCACGCACCCCATACCCTAGCAGAAAAAGCCAAAGGTTACCCCAATACCCCATCGGGAATGCCTGGAGTCGAGACAGCTCTCCCCGTCATGCTCACCCAAGCAGTCGCTGGGAAATGCACGATCGCTCAAGTATCTAACTGGATGTCTGCGGCTGTCGCCAAGGCTTATCATATCCCCAATAAAGGCGCGATCGCGATCGGGTATGATGCCGATTTAGTATTGGTAGATGTCGAAAATTACCACTCGCTCGATCGGCAAGAGATCGTCAGCAAATGCGGTTGGAGTCCCTTTGAAGGTTGGAATCTCACAGGCTATCCGGTTTACACGATCGTCAATGGCAATGTCGTCTACGAGCAGGGCAAGATTCGTTCTGAAATTAAAGGTAAAGCTCTCCGTTTTGGCTAAAATTCCTGTCTAAATGAAGTTGCCGCCAAACGATCTCCCAAAACGGAGGGTGTGTTAGGCTCAAGCCGTAACGCACCAGCTCAGACACAATCGATCAATCATTTCGCGGCAACTCTAATTAGTTCGATATCGGTTAATTATCTCCCAAACCCTTTACCAGCAGTTGCCTTATTAGTAGTCAAACAATTTTCCAACTGCTTGAGGATTTTATCCTTGTCGAGATCTTGACCGATGATTACAAACTTAGTTTGCGGTTGACCTTTCCACTGGTCGTCATCGATCGAGAACCGTTTGCCACATAGATGAAAAACATGACATTTGTCACTTTCATCAAACCATAAAAACCCCTTAGCCCGAAAGATATTGACAGTCAATTGGTTGTCTAAAAAGTGCTGAAACTTCCGTAACAAGAATGGTCGATCGCTTACAAAAGATAACGAAGTAAAGCCGTCATTTTCTAAGTGATGTGAATGGTCATGTGCATGGTCGTGTGCATGGTCGTGTTCGCACTTATTATGGTCGTGGTCGCAATTGCTATGGTCTTCCAGCTCCGCGTGTCCGTGGTCGTGTGCATGGTCATGATGCTCGTGCTCATCATGTTTAGCTGGTGCATCCAGATATTTGTCAGACTCAAACAAACCCACACTGAGAATCATCGGTAACGATACCTGTGACTTACTAGTACGAATAATTCTCGCACCCTCTTTCATATCCCGCAGGCGAACTTCTAACAGATCTACATCTGCTTCATCGACGAGATCGGTCTTATTTAACAGAATAATATCGCCATAAGTAATCTGACTTTGAGCAGCTTCACTATTAAATAGATCGAGGCTAAAATTTGCCGCATCAACTAACGTAATAATCGAATCAAGTCGAGTCACATCGCGCAACTCCGTACCCAAAAAAGTCAACGCCACAGGTAAAGGATCGGCTAAACCTGTAGTTTCTACAACTAAATAATCGATCTGTTCCGATCGCGCCAATACTTTATGTACCGCATTGACCAAATCCTCATTGATCGTACAACAAATACACCCATTATTTAATTCCACCATATCCTCACCAGTCGCAACGATCAGATCGTTATCGATGCCGATTTCGCCAAACTCATTGACGAGTACCGCAGTTTTGATCCCTTGCTGGTTTTGGAGGATATGATTGAGCAGCGTAGTCTTCCCACTACCGAGAAATCCGGTAATAATCGTTACAGGCACTAACTTCTGGTCTACATCAATGATTTCGAGGGTGGGAGCGATCGTAGTTGATGTCATAAAAATACACGGTGAGATGATACAGCAATTCGCAGTCAATCGATGGCAAACTTAGAGTAGCGCGATCGAGCTATGACCTGTGGATTGGAAGATCGACACAGGATCTTTCGATCGCCAGCCACTAGCTATTTTAACCTGTATTTGAGAGAGTCTAGTTTCCCGACCTAGATCGGTCTGTTTGAGTTGCTGCGGAGATCTTTACCCCACCCCAGCCCTCTCCTTTATAAGGGGAGGGAGCAAGAAAAGCTCCCCTTTATCAGGGAGGTTGGGGGGTAACACCATTCCAGCTACGGTCAATTTTTTCCCTAAATCGCATCATCACTATGAGTCTAACCATATACAACACCCTCTCCAGAACCAAAGAGCCGTTCCAAACCTTGACACCCCACCAGGTGAAAATGTACTGCTGCGGGGTGACTGTATACGACTACTGCCATCTCGGACACGCGCGATCGTATATCGTGTGGGATACCGTCCGCCGCTATCTGCAATGGCGCGGCTATCAAGTCGAATACGTCCAAAATTTCACTGATATCGACGACAAGATCCTCAAACGTGCCGATCTCGAACAAAGTTCGATGACAGCAGTCGCCGAAAAATATACCGCCGCCTACTTTGAAGATCTCCACCGTCTCAATGTCCGCGACGCCGATAGTTATCCTCTGGCTACCAAACATATTCAGGAAATCCAAGATCTGATCGCCGATCTCGAAGCTAAAGGTTTTGCCTACGCGGTAGACGGCGATGTCTACTTCCGCGTCCGCAAAGATGAAGACTATGGCAAACTCTCCAAACGCAACCTCGACGATCTCCGCGCTGGTGCTGGCGAACGTGTCGAAGCCGCAGATCTCGACCAAATTAAGAAAGAAGATCCGTTTGATTTTGCCCTCTGGAAAGCAGCAAAACCAGGTGAACCCTCCTGGGAGTCTCCCTGGGGAAATGGTCGCCCAGGCTGGCATATCGAATGCTCTGCAATGATCCAAAAACAGTTAGGGGAAACGATCGATATCCACTGCGGCGGTGGCGATCTCATCTTCCCCCATCACGAAAACGAAATCGCCCAATCCGAATGCGCTCACGATCGACCATTAGCCACCTACTGGATGCACAATGGAATGGTGAATATCGGTGGTGAGAAGATGTCCAAATCCTTGGGCAATTTTACAACGATCCGTAAATTACTCAATGATTATCGCGATATTAATGACAACAAAATCGATATCGATCCGATGACAGTCCGGTTATTCGTGCTTACGGCTCAATATCGCAAACCGATGGATTTTAACGATGCGTCGATTACTGCTGCTGGACAAAGTTGGCAGACAATTAAGGATGGTATGTTGTTTGGTTATGAGTTTGGCGAGAAGTTAGGTTGGGACGATCTCGATCCGATACACAAGGGTGCTATATCAGCTACCACCGCAGAAGTAGACAGGTTTCTTACCGCAGTCGATGATGATTTCAACTTTGCCGAAGGTTTAGTGGTAGTATTTGAACTCGCCAAAGAACTGCGAAAAGTCGGGAATATCATCACCCACGACAGCGCACAAACAGTAGATCCGACTCTGCTCAAAGATAAGTGGCAAACATTAATAGAATTAGCAGGAGTGTTAGGTTTGGAAGTCAATCCCGATGAGTTGAAAGTAGAAACAACTGGTTTGAGCGATGAAGCGATCGACGCACTACTCACCGAGCGTCAAATTGCCAGAGCCAATAAAGATTTTGCTACAAGCGATCGTATCCGCGCTCAATTGACAGAGGAGAAGATCGTGGTCATCGATAAAGCTGGAGTTCCGAGTACTTGGTATCGGGGGTAATCGATCGATATTACCGATCTGCCAAAATCCAAGGCTCGACTCCAGGATTGTTAGAACGAGTTAAGAAAAGTAAATCGATCCCTAAAGCTCATTACAAAAACTGGAGAAAAATTCAGTATGCCTTTGCATAACTTTGACCACGCTCGAATGTTAGAATTCTCGATCTCGGCAATTCAAGAATTTGCAATTAATCATCAAGAAGAAGTATTTTATGGCTTCTCCATTGATGCCTCTATGCTGTGCATGAATTCAGAAGAGGAGTTTGCAAGGAGTCTAGCTTCTTACCAATCTGAATATCCAGGTGATTATTCAGATGCAGAAGAAATCCAAGACTTACGAATCAATACTGGAGATTGGGCATATCAAGGATTTGTCGATCTTCGAGATTCTGGAGGATTTGATGATAAAGCCTATGATGAGCATTACGCATCTTCTGACGAAGTTCAGAAATCGACACCTTATGGACTAGTAATGGATAAACTCGTTACCGATTTAATTACCAGGGATGCCTTTGCTTGCTTAACAAGAACACCTGACTTTTTTGTTAATAGAGTAGAACATGGGTATTAGCGATCGTATCTATGCTCAATTAACAAAAGAGAAGAAAGTAGGGTGGGCACTGCCCACCACATAGATTTTGGAAAAATTCAAGTATATTAAATCGAATGAATTCGAGGTGAAAAAGTAAATATGAACACTATAAATAGTTCGTCGCTAGAGGACATAGATGTTTCGAGCGAAATATCCATAATAGAGTTACAAAGACAGCTTGGTGAATCGATCGATCGATTATCGCCAGAGCGGTTACATGTGCTGGCTGATTTTGCCGCTTATCTGGTAAATGCAGAAAGTGAAGCTGCAACTCAAGAGCTTTTAGAAATTCCAGGATTATTAGAACGAATTAAGCAAAATCAAGCAACCCCGAAAGCTGACTATAGAAACTGGAGAGACATTCGTTCTGATGTATGAAGTTCTTCTCCATCCTGATGCTCAAGAGATTTACGCCAAAGCAGATAAAGCCCTTGCCAAGAAAATTGCTCGATGTTTGGAACAATTAGAGCAAACTCCTCTACTACACCCTAATATTAAAGCTCTCAAGGGAGATTTTGCCGGATACTATCGCTATCGAATTGGAGACTATAGAGTTATCTATTCGGTAGAAGAGGAATTAGTTCAGGTATTGGTTATAACGATCCTTCATCGCAGTGAGGCGTATGAATAGTGATTTTCATTCAATGACAGTTATTAATCATCTAAATGAGCATAACGATTGAAGAGGAAATCGAGGGCATAGTTGCGTAGCTCGATATAGGTAGTGCTTGCCATAATTTTTTCGCGATCGCGAGGACGATCGAATGGTATATCCAATACTTCACCGATTTTAGCAGCAGGACCATTCGTCATCATTACCAATCGATCGGCTAGATATAAGGCTTCATCGATATCGTGGGTGATCATCAATACTGTCACGCGATGTTCGCGCCAAATTGCGAGTAGTTCGTCTTGCAATTCTTCCTTGGTAATCGCGTCGAGGGCACCGAAGGGTTCATCTAAGATCAATACTTGAGGCTTAATTGCTAGCGCACGGGC
Source organism: Chamaesiphon sp. (assembly GCF_041738855.1). Classification (GTDB taxonomy): domain Bacteria; phylum Cyanobacteriota; class Cyanobacteriia; order Cyanobacteriales; family Chamaesiphonaceae; genus Chamaesiphon. Next base: position 18,285 of record NZ_JBGSPA010000075.1, read on the forward strand.
GATCGCGACGCGTTGTTTCATCCCGCCAGAGAGTTGCCCAGGTTTTTTACTAGCTGATTCGGTGAGTCCGACCATTTCGAGGTGTTCGCGGACGATCGCTTTTTTCTGGGCTTCGGTGTGGGTAGGATAGACGGAATCTACACCGAGATAAACGTTGTCATAAGCGGTGAGCCAGGGCAGGAGACAATAGTTTTGGAACACCATCATCCGATCGGGGCCAGGTTCGGAAATCAGGCGATCTTGGAGCATCACGGTGCCGCTAGTAGGGGTGTTGAAGCCGGATACCATATTGAGAAGGGTGGATTTGCCGCAGCCGGAGTGACCGATCAGGCAGATAAATTCACCCTCATTGACATCGAGATCGATGCCGTCAAGGATGGTGGCGGGGCCGTTGGCGGTGGGGTAGACTTTGGTGACTCGATCGATCGTCAGGAATGGCATAGTATTTAGTTTAAGTATGGATGCGGATGCTTTCTCAATCGGTATGCTAAAGAAAAATCCCCTCCCAGGAGCGAAAAGTGCGGGGTGCCCGTTGGCGAAGCCTTTCCGAAGGAATTAGGGTGGGGTGGGTAGATCTCCGCACCTAATTAACTAATCAAGCTCGACGTTTCTCACCACCAACTCGCGATGAATCGGCTGATTGCGTAGATAATTCAACGGTTCATCAGGATTGAATACCTGTCCATCAAAGAGCTGGAACGGATCGCGATCGGGTTCGATACCGATGTAGCCTAGTTCTTGGCAGGCGGTGAGAAAGTGGTCTACGCGGCGGACTCTAGAGAGGATCTCGATATGGTTTTTGGGGAAAGGAGTGATGCCCCACCGTGCAAGTTGGGTAAGTATCCATAGCCCCTCGACGCGGCGGGGACAGTTGGCATTTTCGACGTGGAATTGGTGGTAGCGAGGGAGGGTTTCAGGGGTAGTATCACCGCCTCTGTCAAATGGCCCGATCAGCCCAGGGCGAATGGCTGCGGGGGATATATTCAGGTATTCGGTGAGGAGGGTGAGGATTTCTGGACGATGGCGGGGTTCGTCACAGTATTCACAGGCTTCGAGGACGGCACGGACGATCGCACTGTGGGTATTGGGGTGTTGTTGCGCCCAGGCTTCGGTGAATCCGAGGACTTTTTCGGGGTTGCCCGCCCAGATATCGAGGTCGGTGGCGATGACAAAGCCGATTCCTTCTTGGACGGCTTGGGTATTCCAGGGTTCGCCGACGCAGAAGCCGTCGATCTCGCCAGATCTCAATCGATCGACCATGGCTGAGGGTGGGATGACTATCAGATCGAGATCGGTATCGGGGTCGATGCCAGCCGATGCCAGCCAGTACCGCAGCATCAGGTTGTGCATGGAGCAGTCATGGACGATGCCGAGGGTGAGTTTGCGCTCGATGGTGGTGGTGGAGATCGCCGCCTTCAGGTTTTGGAGCGTACGGATGCCTTGCTGATAGAGCTGGGCACTGAGGGTAATCGCGTTGCCATTGCGGGAGAGGACGAGGGGGACAGAGATCGGGGTAGATGGTCTACCATTCATCCCTAGAGTCAGGGCTAGGGGCAGCCCTGTGACCATTTGGGCGGCGTGGAGATCGCCGCTGACGATCTGGTCGGCAATCGCGTCCCAGTCAGCTTCCTTGCAGAGGTTGACCTGTTCGATCCCGTATTTGGCAAAGAAGCCTTTTTCTTTGGCGACAATCAGCGGAGCTGCGTCGGTGAGTGGGATATAGCCGATATTGACGGTGGTTTGTTCGAGTTTTTTGGTTTGGGGAGCTAGAACTTGGGTCGATTTGTTGGCTTGGCGTTGTTTGACGCGTTTTTGCTGGTTGAGGAAGTCGATAATCTCACTTCGCATCGGGTAATAGTCGGGGTGTTTGACTACTTCCATCCGTTGGCGGGGGCGCGGTAAATCGACGGTGAGGATTTGACCGATCTCAGATGCGGGGCCATTGGTGAGCATCACCACGCGATCGGACAATAATAAAGCTTCATCGACATCGTGAGTGACCATCACCGCAGTGACTTTACTTTCTTCACAGATGTGCATCAGTTGTTCCTGCAAGCCGCCTCGGGTGAGGGCATCGAGGGCACCGAAGGGTTCGTCCAATAGTAGTACTTTAGGACGAATGGCGAGGGCACGGGCGATCGCGACGCGCTGTTTCATCCCACCTGAGAGTTGGCCAGGTCGCTTTTTAGCCGCATGAGTCAAGCCGACCAGCTCGATATGATGTTCGATGATACTTTTGCGTTCGCCCAGTGACTGATTGCTATATACTTCATCGACAGCCAGCGCGATATTTTCGCGGACTGATAGCCACGGCAACAGCGAATAATTCTGAAATACTACCATTCGCTCGGGGCCAGGTTCGGTAATTTCTCGCCCTTCTAAAATTACTCCACCAGCAGTTGCGCGATCGAGTCCCGCGATCATATTCAGTAGTGTAGATTTACCGCAACCAGAGTGACCGATCAAAGATATAAATTCACCTTGTTTGATTTCTAGTTCGATATTTTTGAGAGCGACATATTTCCCACCATTTGCCAATGGAAATACCTTGTCTACATGATCGATTTGAACAAACATAGGTTAGAGGGTAGTTATTATAATAATTTGACTTTCATATATTTACGAACAATTGAGAGGGGTGACGGATGCCATCGATATCGCTGAAACCGACAATCCACTTCAAACTTATCCAACCCCATTAGCTTGAATACTATTTGTTATTTTGGATCTTCAGCCACAATTTTCGTTGCGATAAAAGCGATCGATCGATCCAATAAAAACCCGACAATCCCCACATAAATCAGCGCGAGGATGATCCGATCGAGATAAGCATTATTGTAAGATTCCCAGATAAAGAAACCGATACCTACGTCGCTTCTGAGCATTTCTGCTGCTACGATCGCCAACCATGATAAGCCGATACCAATTCGTAAGCCTGTGAAAATATATGGTAAGGAAGCTGGTAGTAATATTTTAAAGAAGTAAGCTTTATTAGATAATTTTAATACTCGTTTGACATTAATATAATCCTGAGGGATCTGTTGAACTCCGACGGTAGTATTAATTAGAATCGGCCACACAGCAGTGATAAATATTACAAAAATTGCAGCTAAACCATTGTCTTTGAGAGCTGCTAATGCGATTGGCAACCATGCCAAAGGTGGAATCGTTCTCAATACCTGAAAAATTGGATCGAGCGATCGATATACCAACTTGTTTGAACCGATTAAAATCCCAAATCCGACACCGACAATTGCTGATAAGCTAAATCCGATCGCTACGCGCTGAAGACTCGCAAATACCTGTAGAGCTAGTCCTTTCGAGTTACCACCATTATCAAAAAATGGATCGATAATAAATGGATCCCAAGCACCTTGTACAACTTGAATCGGCCCAGGCAGACCTTCAGAGCCAGGGAGACATAGCAATTGCCAGATTGCCAAAGATATCAGCAAAGCAACCAGTGGCGGCAGAATTCCCCGCGCTTGCTTCATCATCCAAGAATTACTATTACCACCTCGACGATTTTTAATGACTTCCCGACTACTACTTACTGCCATAATTCTCCTAGTTATAATATTTGCTACCCCAAGCAGGATTAGAGTGAAAAATCCCCTGTTTCGAGCGAAAAGTGCGTTCTTGGGGCGCGAGCTTTGTGGGGGAAGCTTCCCCCACAAAGCTCGCTTGTTTCCCCTGCTTGGGTATGGGTCTCGGATGGGAAAAATGACCGACCCAACTCCGCAAGTGAAGCACCTTTTCAAGACAGGGGTGCCCGCAGGGTGGGTTAGATCTCCACAGTAATATATTTATTAGATAGAGATTGCCTAGAAGCGAGATGGTGGGCACTGCCCACCTTACAAAATACCTGCTCTAATTAATTTAAGCCTTCTTAATCTTGAGCGACTTGAGATAATCTTCAGGCTTCGCCGGATCGAATTTCACCCCATCAAAGAAAGTTTCCACTCCACGAGAAGTGCTAGTTGGAATTTGTGCTGCATCAACCTTGAGAGCTGTTGCTGCTGCCTTCCACAAGTCCTCACGATTGACCTTTTTAATCATCTCATTGGCTTTAACAAAATCAGTCGGGATATTCCCCCACCGCATGTTTTCAGTCAAGAACCATAAGTCGTGACTTTGATAAGGATAGGAAGAATTGTCCGCCCAGAATTTCATCGAGTTGGGATAGTTATCTTCAGTTCTACCATCACCATAATCAATTTTGCCTTGAATCCTGCCCAAGATATCTGTAACTGGAACATCAAACCATTTAGGACCAGAAATGATTTTAGCCATTTCTTCTTTATTCTCTGGCTTATCACACCATTGTTGCGCTTCCTGGACTGCCATCAGGAGTGCTTTAGTTGCTTTAGGATTTTTGTCTACCCAATCAGAGCGCATTGCAAAGGCTTTTTCGGGGTGATCTTTCCACAGTTCACCAGTGACAAATGCCGTGTAACCGAGTTTTTGATTAACTAACCTAGCATTCCAAGGTTCGCCCACACAGAAGGCTTCCATACTAGCTGTTTTCATGTTCGATACCATCTGTGGGGGTGGGACGGGCACGAGGGAAATATCTTTATTAGGATCGACACCATTGGCTGATAACCAATAACGCATCCATAGATCGTGAGTACCACCAGGGAACGTAATCGCAGCTTTAAGATCGGCTTTACCACTACTAGATTTAGCTTTGGCTAGTGCGTCTTTAAAGCCAGCACCTTTGAGTTGAATTTTGGCATCTTTATAGGTATTCGCGATCGAAATTGCTTGCCCATTGGTATTCAACCTCGCCAAAATATACATCGGTACGGGTTGCTTGGTTTTGGTCATCCCCATCGTCATGAAATAGGGCATAGGCGACAAAATATGCGCCCCATCGATACCACCGCCAGCGGAGCCAGTTTCCAAATTGTCCCGCGTCACTGGCCAAGAAGTTTGTTTGAGGATCTCGACATCTTTCATGCCATATTTCTCAAATAAACCTTTCTCTTTGGCAATAATTAATGGTGCAGAATCGGTCAGCGGGATGAAGCCGATTCTGGCGGTAGTGACTTCTGGTGCATCTCCCGCTGCAACCGTTGTTGCTGTCGTAGTAGTGGTCGTTGTAGCAGTGGTGGCGTCTTTGCTACTTTTACTACAGGCATTGGTTAAGACACTAGCGGCGGCGGTAATACCAGACGCGAACATAAACTTCCTTCTGGAAAATTGACTCATATAATTACCGATCGCTCCTCATATTCATGGCTTTTAAATTATGCTGTGCCATTGTTCCTATCTATTGTCGTTTTTGAACACTAATAAAACTGTTACTCTTGTTACCAATTGATGATAAATTTCAATAAATTTCACCATTTAGAATCATAACATACCGAAATACAAAACAGTATCACTCACTACTATATTCGCTTAATTTTAATTGCTTAAAAATTATCATCCCGATCGCTAAATCTGACGCTAATTTGGCAAGAGCGGTCGTCTCTAACATCGAGAAGATCTCGATTGTCTATTGAATCCTGCTACGGGGCTAGCGGAAAATATTTGCGAACTAAAAGCCATCTAAGCCCTAGCTAATGAGCAATAATCACCCGCTGAGGTCTCTAGTGGCGATCGCCAATAGGATGAATATTTAAAAATAAGATCGCACTATCAAAAATTATTAAGACTCAGCATTACTATCCGGCTGACCGAGTTTACAATCGATCGAGAACTTAATCTGATAGTGCGATCTTTTGTTACCAAAATATCTTTGAAAGTAAAGTATTTGTCTTAAATATTTTTACTAATTAACCTACAGGGATCGGGGTTGCTCCAAATTTTTCAACTAATAAATCGATTAGTACACCATCCAACTCTGACAGCGGTACTCCTTTCATCACCTTTTCACCCAGCTTGGCATCTTTACCCACAGTACCACCCATGAAGATATCCACAGCCTCGACGGTTTGACCATCCTTACGGATCTTGGCACCCATCAAGCCGATATCTGCCACTTGCGGCTGACCGCAAGAATTGGGACACCCAGTCCAATGAATCCGCACTGGTTTGGGGACATCAACTTTGGCTTCCACAGCATCGATGACTGATACCGCGTGTTGCTTGGTTTCAATCAGCGCAAAGTTGCAAAATCGCGCACCCGTGCAAGAAACGACTGTCCGCGTCAAATTACCAGGATTGACCTGGAATTTCTGCAAGGTTGGTTCGCTCAGCAAGATTGGTAATTTGGCATCGGCAACGTTGGGAATAATGGCATTTTGCTCGACTGTAAACCGTACTTCCCCAGTCCCATACACTTCCGCTAGTCTGGCCAGTTCAAAAAAGTCAGCCGCTTGGAGATGACCCACAGGGATATGCAGTCCGACATAGTTTAGTCCCGCCTGTTTCTGGGGATAAACGCCGATATGGTCGCGTTTATCCCATTCGATTTCATCTTTAGCTGCGGCAGTTAATAAAGTTTTCCCGTACAGGCGCTCGGCTTCAACTCGAAATTTCTCAATCCCCCATTCATCGATGAGGAACATCAATCGCGCCTTCATCCGATTGGCGCGCAAACCACAATCGCGGAACAAGCGGAGGATACTCAGACTAAATTCCACGACTTCTTCAGGTGTTACCCAGACATTCATCGGCATGGCTGCATCGCACCGCTTCCCGGAAAAGAAGCCTCCGACGAGGACATTGAATCCAAATACATCGTCCTTAAACGCTGGAACGAAAGCGAGATCGTTGATTTCGGCATGAACCGAATTGTCCCGACAACCCGCGATCGCGATATTAAATTTGCGCGGTAGATTGCTAAACTCAGGATTGCCTTCACCCTTGCTAATAATCCGATCCTGCAACTCCTGAATCATGTCGCGGGTATCGTACAGTTCCCCCGCTTCGAGTCCAGCCACAGGCGAACCCGTGATATTGCGAACATTGTCCATTGCTGACTGCATACTCGTCAGTCCGACTGCTGCCATCTTGCGAAAAATTTCGGGCAGATCTTCAATCCGAATCCCTCGGAGCTGAATACTCTGGCGAGTGGTGATATCGGCACTACCATCATCCCCATATCGCTCGATAATATCTCCCAATACCCGCAATTGGTCGCTAGTCGTAATCCCGCTCGGTGCCCGCAACCGCATCATAAACTTCCCAGGTGTCACGGGACGAAAAAACACCCCCAACCACTTCAATCGATGTTCACGGTCGGTTTCATCCATCGCTTCCCAACCAATCCGGGCAAACTCTTCTAACTCAGTAGTCAGTGTGAGTCCGTCTTTTTCTGATTTGAGTCGTTCAAACTTATTTTGGGTAGCTGGTGTGGCTGTTGTCATGGTGGTAATCCTTGCTAGCTTGAAGCGGCACAGATTGGGTTTGAGTGAAAGTTAACCTTGTGTATCATAAGTTAACGGTAATAATCGCAGAATTTAGTATCTGCTGTTACAAAAAATCCGACTCAATGCAAGAATCGGATTTTGAATATGTAATTTGTGAATTAGAGGGTAGATGGTGGATGGTGGGGGTGTGGTTGGGGAGTAACTTAGAGCGAGCTAGTTTGTCTATTTTTGAGGTAGGGATGGAGAATGTGCCTAAAATTTGGTGATGATTTCGTGGGCGACCCGATCGCAGACACCGCGATCGCCCAATGCTGCCCGCATTTCAGTATAATCAGCTAGCATCCGGTCGCGTCGGGCTGGGTTTAAGATCAGTTCGAGACTTTCTACGGCGATGCGATCGGGACTAGCGTCATCTTGCATTAACTCTGGTACGATCGATTTCATCTCGACTAAATTAGTCGGAGACATATAAGGGATTGAGAATTTAACTACATGTTCGGCAATCCAAGCTGTGATCCTACTGACTCGATAAATCACAACTTGGGGCACATTCAGCAGAGCTAGTTCCAAACTAACTGTGCCGCATTTGGTAATTGCCAAATCGGCGGCTGATAGGACGAGATCGGGATTTTCAGTTACTAGAGTCGCATTAACTTTATACGCTAAAATTTGACTTTCGATCTCTGCTTGAAAATCTGGACGCGAGAGTGGAATCCAAAACCGAGTAGCAGGTAATCGATCCTGAATTTGACGGGCGGCTGCAAAAATATTCGGTAAAATGTATCTCAATTCTTGTTGACGCGAAGCTGGAATTAGGGCGATGGCAGTCTCTTCAGCAGTTATTCCCAATTTGTCACGCGCAATTTCACGACTAGTTAGAGTGGCAACGCGATCGACCAATGGATGTCCGACAAATGTGGTTTTAGCTCCCTGTTCGGCAAAATATTTCGCTTCTACTGGAAAAACAGCAAAGATTTCATCGATGAAACTAGCGATTAATTTTGCGCGTTTGTGCTGTCTCGGCCACACCCAATCTTGAGGGGCAATATAAAAGTAGATTGGTAGATTTGGAAAGATATTTTTGACATATTTACCGATCGCGATATTTGGATCGACATAATCAATCAAAATTAGTGCATCTGGCGGATTGGTTTTTAAATACTGTTTGGCAAGACTACGCGCTTGCAATGAGGGTCGCACATAAGCCAAGTGCTCGACAATTCCCATCGAACTAATCGATACGGTGTCCGCCAGGATCGTCGCTCCGGCTGCTGCCATTTTACTCCCACCGAGGGCGACAATCTGGAGGTCGATCCCAGACTTGGCGGCAAGTTGCTTGAGCGCGGTGACGAGTAATGCACCCTGAAGGTCGCCAGATACGTCTCCAGTACTAATGAAGATGGTTTTCACAGATTAGGTAGAGGGTAGAGGGTGGAGGGTAGAGGGGAGGGGGAGGGGGTAGAGCAGCTAGTTGAGATTAGAGTTTAGGAAGTATTTGATTACAGCAGGAGTATCGATCCCAAAATCGATCGACCTAATTTTTAAATTTTGAATTAGTAATTATTAGCGGCTTAAAGCTGCGATTCAATAAACTTTACTACCCTCTGTCTTGATTCGCTGTCTTGAAAAGGTGCTTTACTTGCGACTCACCTTTGGACGGGTTCCCCGTCAACAAAGGTGCGTCAAGACAAGACGGGGGAAACAAGCGAGCTTTGTGGGGGAAGCTTCCCCCACAAACGTCGCGCCCCAAGAACGCACTTTTGGCTAAACCGGCGGGGAACAAAGGCGAGCGCGAATCGCTACCCTCTACTCCCTACCCTCTATATCAATCGCTTTTATTATCGACTGATTTGCCAGGAATTGGGCCTCTGCGGTTGCAATCCTTTTTACCCTCGATCGAGAGTTTCAAGAATCTCTGGAGGTGTTGGACGCTATCGTAGCTAGGAAATAAATCTAGATCGTCGATCGCTTGACCGATCGTTTTGTGTGAATAATAGAGCGTCCGAAAGGCTTTTTTGAGAATGGCGATTTCGGCGGGAGCAAAGCTAGCACGTTCTAAACCGACTAGATTGAGGGAGCGGACGCGTGCGGGAGTACCTTCGACGATCGTAAATGGTGGAACATCCCGCTGAATCCTCGTCATCCCGCCGATCATCGACAATCTACCGACGCGGACAAATTGATGGATACCCAATACGCCGCTGATTACCGCCTCTGATTCGACATAGACATCGCCAGCTAAAGATGTCGCGTTGGCGATTTTAACATTGTCCTCGATCGTGCAATTGTGGGCGACATGAACATAAGCCATCAACAGATTGTGATTGCCAATGGTAGTGGCTTCACCAATACCTGTGGCGCGGTTGATGGTGACATATTCGCGAATTCGATTGTAATTGCCAATTTTGACCCAGGTTTCGCCGCCTTTGTATTTTAAATCCTGAGAATCTAAACCGATCGCCGCTCCTGGGAAAATTTGATTGCCAACCCCGATAATCGTTGGCCCTTCGATGATGGCATGGGCACCAACTGTGGTTCCAGCACCGATCGTCACATTTTCGCCAATGATTGCGTAGGGACCAATCTGTACAGTTGGGTCGAGTTCCGCGCTGGGATGCACCACAGCGGTAGGATGAATTCGTGTCATTAACATTGCTACTCCAGCCATCTTGTCATTTTCCTGCCATTGGGTTATCGGTGATGCAGATGCTTTGCACATTTGCTCGTTTGACAGTGACGACACCAACATACCGAACCGACTTGGATGGGTTGGTTGCTCATTCCATTTCCCTGAGTCATTATCGAACAATTTTGGTATTTTTTTCACTATCTGCTGCGGCGATGGCATCAGCCTATCAACAATGGGACGATCGCAAGTTAGTCGCTCAGGTTTTGGACTAGTTCCTCACTCACTATTATGCCCATGATTGAGAGTTGCTCACATGTCTGTTTGCTGTAGATCTATAGTTGGCGGCGATTGCCAATATGTTCGATTACACTTCTACTAAAGCAAACGACAGATCTCCACTAGCAACAAGTTGACCATCGACTTCGGCGCGAGCGTGCATCTTGGCAAATCGACGCCGTTTGAAGGCTTGGAGTTCCACTGTCATGATCAATTGGTCTCCAGGAACTACTTGCTGCCGAAATTTGACACCATCGATCCCCCTAAATACAAATAACCCGCCATTGTATTCGGGAAGTTGGGTAAGGACAATCCCACCCACTTGCGCCATCGCTTCGATAATCATCACTCCTGGCATTAGTGGATGCCCGGGAAAGTGCCCTTGAAAAAAGGGTTCGTTGAGAGTAACATTTTTCAAACCAATCGCTTTTTCGCCCGGTACGAAGTCGATAATTTTATCGACTAGCGCAAACGGATAACGGTGGGGTAAGAGTTTTTGGATTTCTTGGATATTGAGGGTGGTTTTGGGAGGAGTTGAGTTGGTGGTTGGTGCTGGCTCATCAATAGCCGCAACGATATCTTGAGATCGATCGAGGGTGGTGGACATTAGACCTATATGGTTGGGAACTTGTTACTAATTGCTAATCGCTAACCAATTTCGTGTAAATTGTGGGCTGGATTTAATATCCCATGTCGTGTAGCCTTCGCGCTAATTGAATATGTAAATTGTGACTGGCTTTATATGCCAGGAAATGTGCTTGGGGAAATTTGCCCAGCAGACTGAGATCGCCGATTAAGTCCAATAGTTTATGACGGGATGGCTCATTTGGGAATCGTAATGGAGGATTCAACCATTGGCGATCGTCACAAACTAGTGCATTCTCTAAGCTACCACCTTTAATCAATCCGGCAGATCGCAACTGCTCGATCTGATGAGCGATCGCAAATGTCCGCGCTGGGGCAATTTCGGTGCTAAAGTCCTCCTGGCTAGGTTGCCAACTATGCCACTGATTGCCAATCGGCAACACATCAAAGTCAATGCCATAGGTAAATCGCAATCCACTTGATGGCAGTGCAGCAACAAAAGCATCACCTTGTCGAATCCAGACTGGCTCGACGATCGCCCCAGACGTAGCTAGATCGCCCGCGATAGGCTCGATTCCCGCTTGCCTGAGTTTTTCTGTCCATACCCTTGCCGAACCATCTAACAACGGCAATTCAGCCCCATCAATCTCAATCCGAGCGGCATCAATTCCCAATCCGGCTAGAGCGGAGAGTAAATGCTCTACCGTCCTCACCGACACGCTATTTTCGGTTAGTTCTGTTGAAAGAGTAGTCTGGCTCACATTGGCAATATGTGCCTGAATCTGCGGTCTGCCAGGTAAATCTACCCGCACGAAAAAACGCTCCGCGCTGGGCGTCGGTAGGATTCTGACGGTAGTAGTAATTCCAGAATGAAGTCCGACGCCTCGAACTTCACAAATACTTGAGACTGTAGACATTAAGCTGTCTGAATATCCATAAGCGATCGGTGTTAATTATGACACAACCCGATTGTGTTTAGATCCTTTCTACTCAAATCCCATCACCGCAAGAACGGGCAAGCGATCGCTATAATTGAACTAAGCACATGAATATTTTCATCTTCAGCATATTATGGTTGCCAGCCCCCACCAACCGCAAAAAATGACCGTTGAAGAATACTTTACATGGGAACTTCAGCAAAATATTCGCTATGAGTATGTCCATGGCGAAGTCTTTGCGATGACAGGTGGCACCATCCCCCATAACGATATTGCGCTCAATCTTTATACTGCTTTGCGACGATGCCCCACTCTAATCGACCGACATCTACTGCTTACGATCGTCATTACGGAGATATTTTCTTGGCAAAATGTATATCGAGATACATCTCTCACGAATGTAAATAGTCAATAATTTCGCTATGCAAATTTGTAGAAGTTGCTGATACGGAGCGATCCAGATGTGATGCGATCGCTGAAGATCGGCGATTACTTCATGCTAAATTTTCGATTTAATTTATCATTAAATCCCCATGCCTAAAACATTATTCAAAGTAGATCTCACCCAACCGATGGATAAACAGGAAATGCCCGGACACAACCGCTGGCATCCCGATATCCCTGCCGTCGCATCTGTGAATCCAGGCGATATTTTTCGGATCGAATGCAAAGACTGGACGGATGGACAGATCGAAAATAATGATAGTCCCGATGATATCCGCGATGTCGATCTGAGCGTTGTGCATGTATTGAGCGGGCCAATTTGGGTCAATGGTGCCGAACCAGGCGATATTCTGGTCGTCGATATCCTCGACATCGGTGCTTTGCAGGGCGACGAATGGGGCTTTACAGGGATTTTTGACAAGAACAATGGTGGTGGGTTCTTGACCGATCATTACCCCAATGCGGCGAAAGCAATTTGGGACTTGGAAGGAATTTATACCAAATCTCGACATATTCCTGGCGTGCGGTTCGCAGGTATCACCCACCCTGGTTTGATCGGCTGCGCGCCCTCCCACGAGCTGCTGGCGACCTGGAACAAGCGAGAATCGGAGTTGATGGCGACTCAACCAGATAGACGCACTTATGGGGCAGGTTTCGCGGGAGATATCCCCGTGTTGGCGACATTACCCAATCCGACGAATGCGATTTTGGGTACTTTACCAGGATCGGAATTCGCTCGAGTGGCAGCAGAAGCCGCCCGCACCGTTCCTCCGCGCGAACATGGCGGCAATTGTGATATCAAGAATCTCTCTAGAGGTACCAAGATCTATTTCCCCGTATACGTCGAGGGGGCAAAATTATCGATGGGTGATATTCATTTCTCCCAAGGTGATGGGGAAATCTCGTTTTGTGGTGCGATTGAAATGTCAGGTTTTATCGATCTACATGTCGAAATCATCAAAGGCGGTGTGGAAAAATATGCGATGGTCAATCCCATTTTTAAGCCTGGTCCCGTCGAACCACATTATTCGGAATACCTAGTTTTTGAAGGCATTTCCGTCGATGAATTTGGCAAACAGTACTTTATGGATGTACATATTGCCTATCGACGTGCTTGTCTCAATGCGATCGAATATCTCAAGAAATTTGGCTTCACGGGCGAACAAGCTTATCTCCTCCTCAGTTGTGCCCCCGTTGAAGGCAGGGTGAGTGGTATCGTCGATGTCCCGAATGCTTGTTGTACGGTAGCAATTCCGACCGCAATTTTTGACAAGAATATCTTACCTGTTTGATTAGGTTCGCTAACTCTAGATATAGCAACCGCCAAGGCGGTTAGGACAGCACAGCGATTAAAATCGCCGCTAGTGCTGCAAAGTCCGCCTACGCGGACTGAGATCTAGAGTGTCTTAACCGATGTGGCGACTGCTATATAAGCTGAAACCTGTGTGGTGGGCACTGCCCACCCTACTTTCTAAAGCTTTTCTTTCTAATTCTTAATTCGCTGTCAACTATCAACTGTCAACTGTCAACTAAATTACATGCCCCTATACGAATTTCGGTGTAACGACTGTGGCATTTTTGATGAATGGCGCACGATGTCTGAGAGTAGTAGTCCCGCTCATTGTCCTGATTGTCAGGAGTCAGCCAAGCGGATTTTTTCCAATGTAGGCATTCAATTAAATGGTGCCCTCAGACTTAGGAAGACTGCCAATCCCGAACCGCAATTAGTTACTAAAAAAGATGTCGATCGATCGCAGCATACTAGAGCCAAAAGTCATGGCGGTCGTCCGTGGATGATCAACCATTAGACACTTCCACGATCGATAGGCGCAATATATAAATTGCTATCAATTATCTTTACCAATGTGCGGCTCTTCCGTCAAAAAGGTAATTGTTGGTAATGTAGATTTGTGAGATCGCAAATCGCGCAATGTTCGTCTGACTAGTTTTAGATCTTGAGTTTCAGCAGCAAAGATCGTCAACCTTTGCCACCACCAGTAGTAAAAGGGTGGCATCACCAGCGGACTAGTGGCTAATTCCCATAGCTCCAGAGCTTTCTTGTGGGGCGATGGGGAGCTGCCATCGCTCAACGGCTGCTTGAATAAAGCGACCGCCCGAGCCTTGAGCTGTCCCTGAATGTGGCTGATACCTAGCTGAAGACAGCCCGTGCAGACATCCCCAGCAAACGAGCCACTCTGATGACGCAACAAGATTCGCGCTCGACCGCCAGCAAAAGGATGCTCGCAGGCGATACAGCGTAATCGATGGGGATACGCTCTCAGGTTGCGTTCTAGTTGAATTTTCATATTGACGATTTTTAGTCAACCCGTGGTACAAATTTGATGATTAGAGTAGCTTAACAGCACATTATCTTCAGAATAACTGATACATTTGCTACATTTTCAGTAGTTTTGCAATTCTCAACGATCGAGTCTACATCTAGTTATACCCACCTTGCGTGAGCAACATATCTTGTGCGATCGAGTATCTGCGCGATCGGCGATCGTCGCTGGTACCATACAGCAACGATAACAGTCGCCGGATCGGATTGCTTTTTGACTATAGGCTTTTTGACTATAGATATATCTAAGATGGCTCTTATCTGGGTAATTTTCAAGGTAGTCAGACCAAACAGAGCATCCCCATCACGAAATTAATATTTGCAGAGCAGAGCAAGCCGAACAGTAGTGATGAGAAAGATGTCAATCGTTGACTATTGGCTCAGATTGTCGCTCATCGATACTCTCTTCCCAGTGCCACAGCGATCGATCTGTCGCTCCCAGCTAGCAATTTCCACAGCGGCGATCGATCGCCGCCAGATGCAGCGGCTTGATGAGCAACAATCTCGATCGGCGATCCATTTGCGTGGCATCTCTGATGAATAGTCAGGGCAAACTTGACTA
Source organism: Chamaesiphon sp. (assembly GCF_041738855.1). GTDB lineage: Bacteria > Cyanobacteriota > Cyanobacteriia > Cyanobacteriales > Chamaesiphonaceae > Chamaesiphon. Next base: position 33,382 of record NZ_JBGSPA010000075.1, read on the forward strand.
TAATAGAGTCCTACTCCGATCTCGAACTCTATCGTGCGGAGATCTCTCTCGATATGTAGATAATACTTAGATCGATCCTTACTTAACCGATTCAGATGACAAGTACCTTCCTCGCGCGTCTCCACAGTCCCGAACGTCCCGTCATCGTCTTCGATGGAGCAATGGGTACCAACCTTCAAGTTCAGAATCTCACTGCTGAAGACTTTGGTGGTGCTGAGTACGAAGGTTGCAATGAATATCTCGTCCATACGAAACCTGAAGCAGTCGCCACAGTGCATCGGGACTTTTTGGCAGCAGGTGCAGATGTAATTGAAACCGACACCTTTGGCGGTACGGCCCAGACGTTGGCAGAATATGGACTAGAAGACAAAGTATATTATCTCAATAAGACTGCCGCCGAACTAGCGAAAAAATGTACGGCGGAATTTTCGACACCTGAGAAACCGAGATTTGTAGCGGGATCGATCGGCCCTGGTACTAAATTACCCTCGATCGGACACATTAGTTATGAAGAGCTAGAGCAAGCATACACCGAACAGGCTACAGGCTTGTATGACGGTGGTGTGGATCTATTTCTGATTGAGACTTGTATGGATGTGCTGCAAATTAAGGCAGCAATCAATGGATTGGAGGCGGTTTTTAAAAATAAAGGTGCTCGAATCCCGATTATGGTGTCGGCGACATTTGAAAATCCCCAGGCGACGATGTTGTCTGGTAGTGATGTTGCAACATTGTTAACGGCATTGCAACCATTCCCGATCGACATTTTAGGGCTAAATTGTGCAACTGGGCCAGATCTGATGGCTCCCCATATTAAGCACCTCTGCGAACAGTCGCCGTTTGTGGTTTCTTGCGTACCAAATGCCGGATTACCAGAAAATATCGGCGGACATGCACACTATAAATTAACGCCTGTTGAACTCAAGCTGGCAATGTATAAGTTTGTAGAAGATTGGGGGGTGCAAGTAATCGGCGGTTGCTGTGGTACACGTCCAGATCATATCAAAGCTTTGGCTGAAATTGGTGCGACTTTACAAGTAAAAGAGCGGACTCCAGTATTTGAACCAGCGGCATCTTCGTTGATGTCAATCCAGCCTTATCATCAAGATAATTCGTTTCTGATTATCGGTGAACGGTTGAATGCTAGTGGTTCTAAAAAGTGTCGCGATTTATTAAACGAAGAAAACTGGGATGGTTTAGTTTCACTGGCTAAATCCCAAGTAAAAGAAGGTGCCCACATTCTCGATGTCAACGTCGATTATGTCGGTCGCGATGGTGTTAAGGACATGCACGAGGTAGTTTCTCGTGTCGTGAATAACGTGAGTTTGCCACTGATGTTGGATTCCACTGAGTGGGAGAAAATGGAAGCCGGATTGAAAGTTGCGGGGGGTAAATGTTTACTCAACTCGACTAACTATGAAGATGGTGAGGAACGCTTCTATAAAGTATTGGAAATTGCCAAGAAATATGGTGCGGGAATTGTCATCGGGACGATCGATGAAGAAGGGATGGCAAGAACCGCCGAGCGGAAATTTGCGATCGCGCAACGTGCATATCGAGCAGCGGTAGAATATGGTATTCCAGCTTATGAAGTATTCTTCGATCCTTTAGCACTGCCAATTTCCACCGGAATCGAAGAAGATCGCGAGAATGGAAAAGCCACCGTCGAATCAATCAAAATGATTCGCGAAAATCTCCCTCAATGTCACGTTCTACTCGGACTATCAAATATTTCCTTCGGTCTAAATCCAGCCGCTCGACAAGTATTGAACTCGATGTTCTTGCATGAGTGTATGAATGCTGGCATGGATGCGGCGATCGTCAGTCCGAATAAAATCTTACCTCTAGCTAAAATCTCCCCTGAACACCAAGAAATCTGCCGGAATCTGATTTACGATCGCCGTCAATTCGATGGTGATATTTGCACCTACGATCCGTTAGGTTTGCTCACCACCATGTTTGAAGGAGTGACGACCAAACGCGATAAAGCCGAGGATGATAAACTCCCGCTGGAAGAGAAACTTACTCGCCATATTATCGACGGCGAACGGGTGGGATTAGAAGCGAACTTGATGAAAGCGATCGAGAAATATCCACCCCTAGATGTAATTAACATCTATCTCCTCGATGGGATGAAAGTTGTCGGCGAACTCTTCGGCTCGGGACAAATGCAACTCCCATTTGTATTGCAATCTGCTGAGACGATGAAAGCCGCCGTTGCTCTCCTCGAACCGCACATGGACAAAGCCGATGCAGGCGTGAGCAATGCTAAAGGTAAGTTCGTAATTGCTACAGTTAAAGGTGACGTACATGATATCGGTAAAAACCTCGTCGATATCATCCTCACCAATAATGGTTATGAAGTAATCAACATGGGGATTAAACAATCCGTCGAAGCGATTATTCAAGCCTACGAAACCCACAAACCCGACTGTATCGCCATGAGCGGACTATTGGTAAAATCCACCGCCTTCATGAAAGACAATCTTGAAGCTTTCAACGAAAAAGGCATCACCATTCCGATTATCCTCGGCGGTGCAGCTCTTACCCCCAAATTTGTCTACAGCGACTGCCAGCAAGTCTATAAAGGGCAAGTAATCTACGGTAAGGATGCTTTCGCCGATTTGAACTTTATGGACGCGCTGATGCCCGCCAAACAGGGCAACAAGTGGGACGACAACCACGGCTTCCTCGATGATGATGGCAACCCGATTAAAGTCGCCGCCGAAGTTGAAGCACCTAAACAGCAGGTAGAAAGTAACGAGCCAATTGTAATCGACACCGTGCGATCGGAAGCGGTAGGATTGGAGATCGATCGACCCACACCACCATTCTGGGGTACCAAAATCCTCAAGGATGAGATCGTGCTAGAAGATCTATTCTGGCACATGGATCTCCAAGCCCTCATCGCCGGACAATGGCAATTCCGTAAACCCAAAGACCAAACTCGCGAAGAATACGACGCATTCCTCGCCGAAAAAGTCCACCCGATCCTCGAAGAGTGGAAAGCCAAAATCCTCACCGGAGAATGGCTAGAACCCCAACTCATCTATGGCTATTTCCCCTGTACCGCCGAAGGTAACTCCGTCCACGTCTACGATCCCAGCGTCATCGAGCAAGGCTTAACCCCCCAAACAGCTACCCCCGTAGTCACCTGGACATTCCCCCGCCAAAAATCCCTGCGTCGCCTCTGTCTGGCTGATTTCTTCCGTCCCCTCTCCGAGAATAAATTCGATGTATTCCCGATGCAAGCCGTGACGATGGGCGAAATCGCCAGCGAGCAAGCCCAAGTGTTATTCAAAGCCGATAACTATGCCAACTATCTCTACTTCCACGGGATGGCTGTCCAAATGGCGGAAGGTTTAGCCGAATGGGGACACGCCCGCATCCGCAAGGAGTTGGGTTATGGCGAGTCAGAGCCAGATAATATTCGCGATATGTTGGCACAACGCTATCAGGGTTCGCGGTATAGTTTCGGCTATCCTGCTTGCCCGAATGTGGCAGATCAGTTGCAGCAGTTGAAAATCATGGGTACCGAGCGGATGGGGATGACGATGGATGAGAGCGAGCAGCTATATCCTGAGCAGTCTACTACTGCGTTGATTGTTTATCATCCTGTTGCTAAGTACTTTAGTGCTTAGGATTGGTTAGGGCAAAGCGATAATCAATACTGTAAATATTGATTATCGCTTGAAATATAGATGGTGAATACTGTTCACCATAATTCTATGCGAAGCAAATCGCTGTTTTATATTCGAGGCTTAGTCGTGTTGCTTCAAATAGAGAGAGCCAAACAATCTTTTCAATCCATAGTCCTTCTTGGGATTCATCTTCCTCCTCAAGTTGAATTGCAATCTCAATCTTGACTACTTCAGCATCTGATAGGTGTCCATTCTCTAGTTGAATACCCAGTTTTGGAGCAATAAAAACAAGCTCCTCCATCAAGCGATAGCTTGAACCCAGAAGACCACCAGGAATGCGATCTTGCTTATTTGAATCAACGATAACTTCATCAAATTCAATTGGCAAGTAAAAGCCTTCAGAATCTGAATGACACAAAAGATGGCTGTTAAACATATACGTTAAATCCTCTACAACTTCGTCATCCGAAGCACTTTCATCTTTTGGTGTTGGCGTTGCTATCCAATTGGGATTATCAATTGTGCGCGCATAAATACGTCGCAAATGGTGAAGGTACGAGTATGAATAGGAAGACAACTTAGCACGATCTGTCATCGGCGGGAGTGTTTCTGGTTCTCGATGTTGTGGTAAGCCTTCTTCAGCCAGAACTTCATTAATTTGTGCCATTTCCTCACAGAAACATTCTGCGTCATCTGGAGAGTCCGCAAAATAAGCAAGATTTCCAACTGAAATGCTAAGTCCCATAATCTATAATTTTAATGATCGAGTTGTCGATCTATTATGCCCAATTGTTCGATCGATATTGATACTCGATCGTATTGTATCTAGATAATTGAGGCATGTCCATATCATGAATTGCCCCTACCTCAATTATTGAGATGCACAGATAAAATTTATGATAATGTCCGATCGTAGATTGTGTCGATCGTGTAGGGTGCCAACGGCGATCGATCTGATTGATTATTCAGGTATGATACGCGATGGGTGTTGGTGGATTCGATCTGTTTAGATTCGATCGGGTGTTCGTGGGATCGATCGTGTTTGGGATGATATGCAATCGCACTATATTTAGTCGTCCCTTTATAGAACCCATTTGAGATCTTTTTGGCGATCGCGAAGTGCTACCAAGGCAGGTCGAGTAAAATCAAGATAGAGTAGGTAAATTTGAGCAGGCTAGGGTAAAAATGGGATATTCAAGCGATTTGACAGATAAGGAGTGGGAAATAATCGAGCCGTTACTCTTATCCCAGAAGAAGAAAACTCGACCCCCATTGTGGACAAAGCGACAACTCCTTAATGGCATATTTTATCAGCTCAAAAACGGTTGTAATTGGTGCGATTTGCCCAAAGATCTACCGCCATATTCAACAGTCTTCTGGCATTACCAAAACTGGTGTGAAGATGGCTCTCTGGAACGAATTGAGACACAATTACACGGCAAAGTACGTGAACAAGTCAAAAAAAACCGCAGTGGACGACCTTAATTATGATTGATTCCCAAGCGGTGAAAAATACTGGCAATGCCAGTAGTGAGTCGAAAGGGTTTTGTTTTTACAAATGCACCAATGGCATCAAACGACATCTAGCCGTAGACATCTTGGGATTTCCGTTCTTTACTCACTGCACCAAAGCCAGCATCTCGGATGACCAAGGATTGATTGAGATGCTGTCACAAAACATTGATTATTTCAAATCCAAACCAGACGACTTGCCTAAAACCACCATCCTGCTCGATAACGGCTATCACCCTGAGAAACTAACTCAAGCTTTAGAGGCGATTTATCCAGAGATTATGACGAAGATTCAATTTGAACTTTCAGCCAAGCCGTCGAAAGCAGACAAAGAAGCCAAAGGACAATCTGGATTTGTGCCCGTTGCTGCCAGATGGGTGATTGAACGCTCAAACGCTTGGGTGGAGCGGTGTAAAAGTTTAGTCAAAAATTTCGACCGCACACTCGAACGTTCCAACGCCAAGCTCAAGCTATGTTTTATTCGGCTGATGCTCAAGCG
>NZ_JBGSPA010000100.1:0-6632 GCF_041738855.1 Chamaesiphon sp.
GAGGTTTTTCTTGGTCAACTTTGCACAACTAATCTGCGGTGTACCTAAAGTAATCAAAGTGGCAATTTTAGCTCTAGCATTCCACAAACCTACCGCGCTAGCAGTAACATCACCATAAATTGTATAGGGTATTTCTCCCAGGTAAATTCTACTAATCCACCCTCCGGCTGAGTGTCCGATCGGATTAATTTGCTGGCTATTATTGTCTACTAAAGCTGTATTGACAGTTCGTTCGCGCAAGCGTACCGGAGGTAATCGAGTTGTCGCAAAATCGGTACCATCGATCGACCGCCTAGTGTTGGTAGCCAATCTCGGATTCGTAGTGGTACCGTCGTTGCCTTTGTACCTATTTTTGTTAAAGCCTGTTGAAGTGGCAGATAGAGATCGGCACTTTCAAAGTAGCCAGGTAAGATAACGGTGGGTAACATTCAAAGTTATTTCGATTCAACAATTACCCCATCCACCATCCGAATGATCCGTTTTGTTCTAGCTGCGACATTAGCGTCATGAGTAACGATCGCAATTGTCGTACCTTGTTGATTTAACTTTGTCAGCAAATCCATAATCTCCTTAGAAGTAGTGGAATCCAGCGCGCCAGTCGGTTCATCGGCGAGGACTAAGGCGGGATGATTGACTAAAGCACGGGCGATCGCGACCCGCTGTTGTTGTCCGCCTGAGAGCTGATTAGGGCTATTCTGAAGTCGATCTTTCAAACCAACTTGGACGAGGGCTGCTGTCGCTTGTTCGACTCGTTGCGACTTATCGACATCGGCATAAATCATCGGTAGCATCACATTCGAGAGGGATGTGAGCTTTGGTAAAAGGTTGAACTGTTGAAATACAAATCCAATATATTGATTGCGAATATCGGCAAGTTCATCATCATCGAGGGTAGTTAGATCTTGACCTGCTAAAAAATATTGCCCACTGCTTGGCCTGTCGAGACAACCGATAATATTCATCAGGGTCGATTTTCCCGAACCCGAAGCCCCCATAATCGCTACATATTCACCCTCCTCGATCGACAAATTAATGCGTTTGAGGACTGGCACATCGAGTGTGCCTAAATGATAGGTTTTAGTAATATCTTTGAGTGAAATCATACTTGCCATAGTTAATTAATCCCCATGTAATGCCAAGATCGGGTCTAATTTAGCCGCATTACGGGCAGGGATACCGCCCGCTAGCACCCCAACAATCAGCGAAATGACAAAACCTAGTACCACCGACCATAAAGACACCACAAAGGGAAATTTAAACACGGTGGCGGCGGTGAAAGCGATCGCGATGCCCAGCCCGATCCCAATTCCACCACCGATACATGAAATCACGATCGATTCCATCAAAAATTGATTTAGAATTGCGCCGCTAGTTGCACCTACGGCTTTTCGTAGACCGATTTCGCGCGTCCGTTCCATCACCGAAACTAGCATAATATTCGCGATGCCAATGCCACCAACAATGAGCGAAATTCCGGCGATCGCACCAATCATCAGCGTAAATGAACTCATAATACTCGTGAAAGTATTAATGATATCCACTTGATTGGTAACGCGAAAATCATCCTCTTTGGGCGGGCGAATATTATGGCGCAGCCGGAGTACATTCGTTACTTGAAATTGCGCTGCTTCAAGTCGATCGGCATTGCTAGATTGCAGCAAGAAACCATTAATCGCCGTACCTGTAAGCGAATTATTCCCGACAATTTCGGCGGACATATTAGTCAGCGGTATATAAATAATGTCATCCGCATCTTGCCCACCGATCGATCCTTTCGATTCCATTACACCGATAACACTATAGCGGTTGCCCCGCACCCGAATATCGGCACCGATCGGATTTTCCGATGGCGAGAACAAGTCATTCCAAACCTTTGAACCAAGCACAACGACTGGTTTGGCGATATCTAAATCTTCCTGACGGAAATACGTCCCTAGTTGCGTATGGAGATTTCTCACTACTGGCAGGTTCAAATCCGCTCCCAAAGCACTTGTAGAAATATTGACATTGCCCCGCACCACCTGAATATTCCCGCGTTGTAGATATGCAGCCACCGCTGTAGCGGCGGGGACTTGTTTCGCGATCGCCTGAGCATCCTCCCATGTCAGAGTACTAGCAGAACCAGCCCCCTGACTAATCCCACCCGTTCGCGCAGATGCTGCTGAAACCTGAAGAATATTTGTACCCAATCCCTCAATTTTCAACTGGGTATCTTTTTGTACGCCTTGCCCGATCGATGTAATCGCAATCACCGAGGATATCCCAATAATTACCCCCAACATCGTCAATCCGCTACGGACTTTATTACTCCACAGAGTTTCCACCGCCATCAAAAATATTTCCAGCAGCGAGATTTTACGCTTAGTACGACGAGAAGGACGCAAAAGAGATTTGTCCTGTAAATCCCCTCTTGGGAGGGGTGCCCGTAGGGCGGGGTGGGTAGATCTACGCATGATTCAAGTATCCATAAATGGTAATTTCCGAGATTGTAATTTCCGGCTATCTACCGTCCACGCCCACCCCCGCCACCTGTAATCGATGTTACCTTACGGGTTCCGGCGGGAAAACTGAGTAAAACCCTTTCATTCCCAGTTAAACCTGACTTAACCTCAGTCTTATCATTAACAGTCGTCCCCACCACGATCTGCATAAATACCGGATCGGCACCTGTTTTCGACACAAATACACCCTGCGCCTTGTCCTGCTGAACGATCGAAGCCGTCGGTACAATCAGCACCTGATTTAGCTCTCCAGCCTTGAAATCGATCGTCACATTCATCCCCTGACTGAGCAATCGTTGAGAGTCAGTCACCGCTACCTGAAATTGTGCTTGGGCGATGTCTTGCGATCGATTTCCGGCAATTAGCTTTTGTAAACTAGCGTTGGCTTCGGCGACCTGAGCAGTAGCCCCAATACGGTTCGGTTAAGTCCATTTTCTTAGATATTGTCAGTCCGCGAAGGCGGACTTTGCATCACTAGCAGCGGTTTCAACCGCTACCTAACTAGCTAACCGAACCGTATTGGCAGTAGCACCAGCGATATCTTGCGATTACCTCCGGTAGGCTACGCCAACGATTTCCTGCCACGACCTTTCTACTTTTGGTATCAGGCATTGGTGCAGTCTCCACCAACGCCTTCAATTTTGGATATTAGCCGCGATTCATACCACCATAGACTCTTCGACTGACTTGAATATAGGTTCTGTAGCCACGTCGCTGCAATCTGTTGGAGGCGTTTTGGGCATCGCGACGAGTTGCATGGTATCCCTCTAGAGTCCATTGGCGAACGCCACGGTTGCGATAATAAACAGAGAACTGTCGGTCGCGATTTTGGTTGCGACGATACTGGGCAATTCTCTCGTCCAGCAGAGGCTCCGCCAACGCCAACGACATATTCGGCTCCAGATGGAGGTTCTGACCGATTTTTTCTGAATCTAGTGCATGTGCGGTAAAGGGCGTAGTCACTACGAATCCCGTACATGCCAGTGCCAGCAAAATTATCTTTTTCATAAGATTAGTTTTAAAATACAAAGTTTGGGTCAATTACATCCGGTAGGCTATTGCTCTTGGCGTTAGCCTGCCAGAGGCACGGGCAAACGCTCCGCTACCGCCAACAATTAAATTTAGAATTTAATTAATTGGACATATTACTAAAGATAATCAACAAAATTGATAAGTCACTCTCTCTAAAGGTATAGATAAAAATATCTTAATAAAACAGAATAATATTGCATCAATCTTGACCGCTTTATTATAAGCAAAATGCATCTAGCTTTAGCTGATTTCGAAGCTTGCAACTATTTCCTGGAAAAGCTTTGAGTCATTAATCTTGTTGAATAAGCTAAAAATATCTCGTAAAAACCTCACAACTTCCTCACATTTGGAAGATATGATAAATACGGGCAGTTTTGCATAACAACAAAGCTAGTTTAGTTTCTGTTTAGACAAAACAAACAAAATCGCTCACACTAACAGATTTATCGGCTGTTATCACTTGCTATGTAAACAGAAATCAAAACCATGAGTGAATCTTTAATGGTGGTTAATAGATCGGTGGTATCCGTTTCTCAGAGTGTTCATCCTGGCATGGGTGCAAATTTATTTAGCGATAAGTGCTCGTTTCGGGTGTGGGCACCGAACGCGATTGCCGTTTCGGTTCACATCTGGCAAGACGAACAGATGTCCCAAGTTGCCCTCGCACCAGAACCCAGCAATCCTAGCTATTGGTCGGTAGATGTAGCAGGCATTGTGGCGGGGCAACCCTATCAATTCTCAATTGTTAATCAAGGCGGCGATCCTACCAATCCAGGCGGCATCTTGACTCGTGTAGATGCCTATGCACGCCAAGTCGAGAGTGCGGAAGACAACGCCAGAGGGATCGTCGTCGATTGGCAGCAGCAGTGGTCTGAATTTGCCACGCCCAAATTTGCAGATCTGATTATTTATGAGGCGCATGTGGGTTCATTTGCCGGACTCAACGACCATCTGAATATCTCAACTTATGCCACGTTTGCCGACTTTGAGACGAAGCTGGGATATATTCGCGAACTCGGCTTTAACGCCCTCCAACTATTACCGATCGAGCAAGTTGATGGCATCGATGGGGAAGGTTATGGAGCCACCAACCTATTTGCACCGCACAATGGGTACGGGACTCCAGCACAGCTTAGATCGCTCGTAGATGCCGCACACAGCCAAGGTCTAGCAGTGATTTTTGATGTGGTTTATCATCATGCTTCGACCAGTCATAATCATTACTGGCAATATGATGGCAATACAAGCGATGAAGGCGGCATTTATTTTGAAGACCCATTTCGGTACGAACCTGCGCGGGATGAAGATGGTCGAGCGTTCGCGCATTGGAAATCGGAAGTCCAAAACTTTTTACTCGACCACGCGCGGATGATGTTGCATGAATATCGCGGCGATGGGTTGCGGTTTGATATGGCACATAGTCTGACGTGGGAATGCACTCAACATATTATTGCCGGACTTCGCGAAAATCCTTACTGGCGAGATAAATATTTCATTGCCGAATGGACGAGCGAACAGCAAGATCGCTGGGGTCAAGTCATCCGTGAATTAGACTTTAATGCAGTATGGGGTATGTCCGATCCGTTCGCTTTTCGTCACGCTGTAAATGGCGAAAATACCATAGATAACCTCAAATCATTTATCGGTTGGATGGGATTCGATCGACCTTGGAATTTTGTTCGCTATTTGCTCGGCTCACACGATCGCATTGCCGATTCCCAGAGCGGAAAACAGCCAGATAATCGCTATTTCGTTGAGCTATGTGGCGGACGAGATAACTGGTATGCACGCGCTCAAGCCCGCCTCGGTTGGGCGTTAAATGTGGCGATGCCTGGTACCCCGATGTTATTTATGGGGTCGGAATGTCATCATTGGGGCTATTGGTGGCCAAATCCAGACGGAAATCTAGTAACTTCAGAACATCGATTTGATTGGGCAATTGCGGGAGATCCGATCGGAATATCGATGCGAAATTTAGTCAGAGATATCAACTGGATATGCTGGCATCATCCGGCTTTACGCAGCGATACTTTGCAATTTATTCATGAAGATCGCACAAATACGGTCTTAGCTTTCAAACGCTGGCATGAAGGCGGCAATATTGTGGTGGTTGTTGTCAATCTGAGCGATCGTCAGTGGCAAGAACATGATTATGGGATCGATTTGGGTGGAGAAATAGGGCAGTGGTCAGAAATTTTTAACTCTCAATCACCTCAGTATGACGGTTGGAATAATTCGGGTAACTATGGGCATAGTCTGCAAGTCCAAGCAGACAGAAAGATTTACATCAATCTACCTAAATGGTCGGTTTTAATATTTAGGAAGCAGTAGATTTAAAGAGGATATATTCTCATGATTAGCAATGTTTTAGTGACAGGAGCGACGGGCAATGTTGGACGAGAAGTGGTGCGATTACTCTCCGATCTGAACTATTCTGTCACCGCAGCAGTCAGAAATCCGATCGCAGCTCACAAGAGTCTCGGCAGTAAAGTTCGCTGTGTTTTATTCGATTTTACTAATCCTGATACTTTTACCAATGCTTTCGCTGGAATTAATAAACTTTTTCTAGTGCGTCCACCGGAGATCGCCGATATTCACAAAATTACTCCTGTTTTAAGTGCAGCCAAACAAGCGGGTATTGAAGAAATAGTATTTCTATCGATTATCGGCGCGGATCAAAATCGGATCGTGCCACATTATGCAATCGAACGGGCAATCGAACAATTAAATACTCCAGCAACTTTCTTGCGCTGTAGTTTTTTTATGCAAAATCTCAATACTACCCATCGTGAAGATATCCGACTTCGCGACAGGCTGTTTATGCCTGCTGGCAATGGGAGAACGAGTTTTATCGATGTCCGAGATATTGCTGCTGTTGCCGTGAAAATCCTCACAGAATCACCCGATTGGGCAAAGCCCACACTCCACGAACGATCTAAAGGAGAACTACCAAGTAACCGTGCTTACGATCTCACAGGTGCAACGGCTCTAACTTACTCCGAAGTCGCAACCATTTTTACTGCTGTTTTAGGCCGACCAATTCAATATACTAATCCTTCAATTCCAATATTTATTTGGCAAATGTTGAGGCAAGGATTC
>NZ_JBGSPA010000221.1:0-6615 GCF_041738855.1 Chamaesiphon sp.
TGAGACTGCAATTGCAATCTCTTTTTTGGTGATGAATCTTTCTGCACTGCTACGGCAGTTTTTTGTCTTTTTTTATATGCACTTTAAATCTCAACATCTCTCAGCTATTTTTATATCATTATGATTAGACAAAGTTATAGATCGGGCAATCATGTTAATAAAAACTAATTTCTCAAATTTTTTCCATTACTAATCAATTTTTGGAAGACTATTCTCCTACTTTTTCAGCAAGCCCTAAGTACTGCTGCGAGTTCTCGATGCTCTGTATCGGTCATTTCATGTGCGTATGCTTTGGAGTCGCCACGCGAACCATGTGGGTAAGGGGGGTCGCAATAGAACAGCGTATCTGCACTATCATACCGTCGGATGACATCGATCGCGGGTGCATTCTCGATTTGAACGCGCAATAGTCTTTGAGCGATAAGTGATAAATCGTCGATACTCCCCAGCCACCGAGACACCGCACCTGACATTCCGGCGCGACTGGTTAATAGGCAATGCGCCCAACGTCCCGCGCTGGATGTTTGAGCTAGTCCGGTTCGGACTTGTCTAGCACACACGAAAAAACGTCGAGCGCGTTCTAGTTCGGTCATTCCTGCTGTCTGGCGTTGGCTGGCTAATCCTAGTTCTTCACGGGAGAAAGGTGTTAAACCGATGGCTTCAATCAGAGGCTCCTTTTGGTCGCGGAGGACGCGAAAAAAATTCACGACTTCGCTGTGGATATCGTTGTAAGTTTCAACGGGAGATGGTGGGCGATTGATGATGACAGCGGCGGAGCCACCAAATACGTCGCAAAAATGTTGTGATGGTGGTAATAAGGGTAAAAGCCCTGATTGACTGACAAAAGTTTAATTAGCCCAGATGTGAGTGGTGGCTCTAAACTCAATTCGGTAAGTTTTTTTCTGATATTGTAGGTGAGAAGCCTGGGCAGGTTCGGGGTCAACATTAGTAGAAAAAGAAATCGCAGAAATTAAATTCCAACCCTTGTTGAGAGCTTGTTTAACCCAGCTCCAGCCAATTTTTAGATAGCTAGAACCTCGATGCCAATGTGGATCTACACAGCGACGCTGACCATTAGTAACCACTTCGACACCTTGAGCAGTCAAAAACAAAGTAGTCATTGCCAAGACCAAGCATAATCGAGATAAAGCTGGAGCGGAACGGAGTTTAGAGTCTTCGAGATTAAATCCAGAGGATTTATCATCTAGAAAGTTCTCCTCGATCGTAAAACGAAAGCCATATTCCCGAAAAGTCTGGAGAGTAGTAGACTCAGTGCTAATAATGTACCAGTGTTCACCAGAAGTAGCTTCCCAAGCAATGGCTAGATGGACATCTGTGAGCGAGTTATGTTTGTGAATTTGAACGTTGTGAATCAGTTTTGCCTCACCGATGGCCACCGGAAATTGACTGACTCGCTGCCACCCCTGACGAGGATGACGGAGCCAAAAATTGCCCTTAATCCGAATGCGACAGTGCCAGCCTAATTGTCGGACATAGCGAATTAATTCGGCATTGGCAAATCCTCGGTCAGCTAAGAGAATGACTTTAGCCTGGATTGGCAGTAGTTTGGCAATACGCTTGAGTAGGTCTTGATAAGTCTCAATTTTGACACTACTACTTTTATGTTTGAGTACTCGCCAACCCACTGGAATCCCTCGGCCTAGATGCACTACACAGACCCGACGAATGATGCAATATTCATCCCATAACATGCTGGTATCAAAACTCAGATAAATTTCTGAGTCTTTCCAATTGGCAAATACTGCTTTGACCACTGGACTATACAATTTGGCTGGGTTGATGCGGGAATTATTTACCCACCGAGATAACCTTCTTTGCGTGCTTTGAGCTATTTGTGCTTTGGTGCTTACATGGTCGATCCATTTGGTCAGATTTACTTTTCCCTCTGCAATTAAGCCAACCATCATCCAACACATTACTCCTAAATGTCGAACATCTGACCACTGAGTGTATTGACCTGCGAATTCAATTAGTTGATGATGAAGACGAGAGGGGTTTTCGAGCATTTCGATTCATACTGGTTTTTTGGTTAAAAACAGTTTACCCCCTCTTTTTCTCTCTAATCCAGTCTGAGTCAGCTTTTTTCTCGATCTTGACTGACTTTTGTCAGTCAACCAGGTAAAAGCCAGTCGAGGTGGCTATATTTTCCGCCATACCAGCCAAATGCGATCGATTTTCCCATAGTCTCTAGTTTTGATTTATTCCCATCGTAGTTGAATTGGGTATGCAGTGAAAGCAGCATCACAGCTAACTAAGGTGAGCGAATTATTAATGGCTTGAGCGATTAAAATCCTGTCGAACGGATCGCGATGATGGAGCGGTAGATTCATTACCCGAACCGTATCGGCGAAAGAAATAGGTAATAAGCTAATTCCAGCAGGTTCCAGACTAGCTTCGATCGATTCATAGTTCGATCGCAGTGACAACTTACCGATGCTTAATTTAATCGCGATTTCCCATAGACTAGCGATACTAATGTAAACTCGATCTGCTGTTTCAATTTCTGTTTTTATCGATTTAGGTAATTTAGAGTCATCCTCTGAATACCAAATAAACGCATGGGTGTCCAAAAGTAGATTAGTCACTCCATATACTCCTGAAAATCTTCTAATGGCTCATTAAAGTCTTCAGCTAGTGGTAAAGCAAATGTACCCTTCAGAAAACCTGCTTGCCGCTTTTTCTGTGGTTGAGAAGTGCTTTTCGTATGAGTTTCTAGCAAAAACTGAGTATAGTGGAGGACTTCTTGCTGAAGTGAGTCTGGTAGTTTATGAAGATATTCTAGGATTGTGGTTTCTATCATTGGATAACCTCATTACTATGGATCTCAACTCGATCGTCCGAACATACTAGAATTTTGCATCATGCTAACGTGGTGATGCAAAATTCTAGAGAGAGTAGCGATCGGAGATCGCTCTATAGAGCCTGTCTGCAAATTTATTGCATCTATTTATTCTTAACTTATCGAGAATTTGCAATGGCGATATTGACGTTTTCTTTAGATTACGAGATTGCTCTTCTAGAACATTTATTAATGATTCATCGCCACAATCGTCGCAAAGAGCTAACAAAAAATCATCTGGATTCAACACCAAAAGATTATAATCTCGATAAGATATGACCGGAAAGTTTTTGAGATTGTATGTAACTAGATAATCTACGCCAGCAACAATAGCAGCAGCCAACACATGGAGATCTTTAGGATCGTTGGTCATGGACTCGATTAAATTTAAAGGTGCATCGATAAAGCTTTGAGGGAAAGCTTTTCTGACTTGTTGTTGAAAGTGGTCTTCTCTTTCTGGAGTAGATAACTGTTTCTTAATGCGGTTGCGGCTGACCTCATCTAAAATCTCCTCAGAAAGATAAAGTTGAAAAACTCCTTGAAATGCAGCAGTAAATAAAGTATCTTTAATGGGCATTCCAAATATAGTGCAGGCATCGAGCAAAGCTTTTTTAGTCATTCATCTATGCTCGCCATCACCGATAGAATATAGTTATCTTCATATCCCCCCTCCTCTTCTGTCATTGCAATAATTTCTCGCAGACTTTCAGCACGGATTTTATCTTGCGGCTGTAGAGATTCACCCGATAAGCTGCGCTCTTGACTGACTACCGAAATTGATTCTCCAGCCAAGATTGCTCTAACTATTATTTGCAGTCTGCGATTGACTTCGGAGGGCGATCGACCGAGATATTCTAATAGCTGTGATAGCTCGACGCGATCGCTTTCACTCTGTGGTGGATGGATCGAAATGGGATAGGAAATGTTGGTCATATCAGATCTAAAGCTTGTTTAGTCCTCTCTGTATTCCCATTATACCAATACGGGTGAATCGATCGTCCGGTAAGAGCCAGTCGAGGTGACTATATTTGCCGCCATACCAGCCAAAAGCGACCGATTTTCCCATAGTCTGTAGTTGAATCTCACCGAAAAGTGATGTTTAGCAGAGTAGTCATATTATCGCTCAATTAATAACTCCCGCATGTAAATCCCCTCCTCGGAGGGGTGCCCGAAGGGCGGGGTGGGTTAGATCTACGCTTGCACTCTCTCCCTCCGAATGGTTGAAATTGGGTGGAGTACTTTCGATCGAGTCTTCTAATTCTAACTCCTGAGATCGATCGCAATTCTCGATCGAGTCTTCTAGTTCTGACATTTCCAGTAAAATCAAACTATGGATTTAGTGTACCCGCGATCGATAATTAGTGAGTGAGTCGCGAAGATCTGACCCACCCCGCCCTTCGGGCACCCCTCCGAGGAGGGGATTTTATTAACTTGTGGGTTGGGAATGGGAACACTAGTTGAAAGCATGAATATTCCCACCTCAGCCGCTCCAGCTATGAGTTATTGCATCAACCCTACCTGCCCCGCTCTAGACAAAATAGCCCCACTACCAACTTCTGTATGTCCTGTGGGGCAAAGATCCTGCTCAAGGATCGCTATCGCGCTCTGAAGCTATTAGGACAAGGTGGGTTTGGCAAAACCTTCAAAGCAGTGGATGAAGACCAACCCCGTAAGCCGTTGTGTGTCATCAAACAGTTTGCATTTAGCAACAATCATCCCGAAACCAGACAGATTACACTCAATCTGTTCCAATGTATCGATGCTTTTTAAATTAGATCGTGTAAGTCTGTGCCTTGTAGACGATATTGTGACTCCAGAAAAGATATCGCAGGATTACTTCGGAATTCGGCAAGTTCCCCATCTCCTTTTTGAATTCGATCGAGTGCTATTTTAGCTTCTTGTCTAACATTTTCGTGTTCATCTTGAAGACAATCTATCAAAGATGGAATAGATCGCTTGTCTTTGATTTGACCTAAAGCGACTATTGCCAAGTAACGATTTTCCCAATAATTTTCATTGAGAATCGGTAGTAAAAAATCTACTGATTTAAGGATACCTGTTCTACTTAAATACATAGCTGCATTATGGCTTAATTGGCGATTGTAATGCTTATCTGCTGGAGAATTCTTCAAAAAAGTACTCAACACTTCTACTAATCTGATATCCTGAGAAAATCTTAATGTGTCTGCCAGCTCTGAAATAACGGTTATGGACAATCGTTCATCGCAGATGTATGGAGGAAGTTCATTTTGAATTAGATGGATATTTCTCAGTGATAAATCCACCCAATAACTAGCATTATATTTTCTCCATATTTCCCAATATTTATCTTTATTTTCAATTAATCTACCTCGATCGTCTACCGTACAAGCATTTTCATAGCATTCGGCAATTGTCACCATCATATCTGTCAAGCTGGCATATTTTGAATAAACAATATCTACTCCACCTTTGAAATTCCAAAACACAATAGGGTAAGATTTTCTGTTTTGATTTATCACTATATATCCTTCCACACATTCCATTGCATCGAAGAATTTTAGCGAATTGTTATCATAGCGGTTAGTCAATAAATTGTCTACATTTACATCTGCAAGAATATTACTTCTTTTGAATCGATAGTTACTAACGGCAGATTGTAAATCCAGAAAGCTAGCTGCACATTGCTGTCCAAATCCTTCACCAAAATTAAACAACCAATCCGACAGATAAGTAATGCCAGATTGACCACCATTTCTCCATTGATATAACTCGATTACTTCTGGCGGTAATTGTTCTGGAAAATCCTTGGTAATTTCTGCAATTTCCGATCTTGATAAACCCGACCTCAGTTGAGGATAAAATTGAGTATCGATTGGTGTCGTTGCACCCAAACACCAATATCGATGAGACAATTCAGGACGTTGGCGTTGTTTTTCGTGTAACCAATTTAATATTCTATCTAGAGCCTCTGTTAAAACGGTCATTACGCTTACTTCTAAAAATCTTATATTTTGTTATCTATTAATTTGCTTTGAACTGCGATCTGTAATCCATTGCTCGATCGAACCCACCACCATTTCCATATTCCGCTTCACATCAGCATCCGTAAACCTTAAAAATCTCACACCCAGAGATTCTAACCGTTCTTGTCTAATGTCATCATTAACCTTTGCTTCCTCGCCATCATGACTGCTACCATCAATTTCAATCGCTAGCTTCAAATCCTTACAATAGAAATCGACGATATATCGATCGATCGGACGTTGCCGATCGAAATCATAACCCCGCATCTGCTTCCGTTTCAAGCGTTGCCACAACAACACCTCACCCAAAGTCATATTCTGCCGTAACTTCCGCGCCAACTCCTTCAAATACCGCTCATAATCAATAATCTCCCTCCTCAAAATCCCCTCCTCGGAGGGGTGCCCGAAGGGCGGGGTGGGTAGATCTCCGCTTGCACTCATAAAACCCGAATGTTTGGGATTCAATGGCATACTTTCGATCGATCCTTCTAATTCTAACCGCTGAGATCGATCGCAATTCTCTAATTCTGGTTCTGACATCGATCGAATAATCAAATTACAGATTTAGTGTACCCAGGGTCGATCGAATTAGTGGGTATCGAAGGTTGAACCCACCCCGCCCTACGGGCACCCCTCCGAGGAGGGGATTTTTCATGCGGAGGGTTTTAGACTTCGGCTAGCTTTCTGACCTCATCCACCGAGATAGTTCGACCTTCATCTTCAAAACCAGAAATCTGGTCAAAATTCAAA
>NZ_JBGSPA010000177.1:0-73014 GCF_041738855.1 Chamaesiphon sp.
GCTTTAGGGTCGGATGATTTGATTAGTTACAGAATTGGGTTAGTTTGAAAGAATGCGAACGCCCTGGCTCTCCCACTAACCAATTTACCTAGTTCCTAGAACCTAGTTCCTAAAGCCTAAAACCTAAAGCCTAAAACCTAAAGCCTAAAGCCTAATTAAAATGAGATTAATCGATCTAAAACCCAAAGTGGGTTCCAAACATCGCAAACGCCGCGTCGGACGCGGTATTGCTGCCGGACAAGGTGCCAGCGGCGGTTTTGGAATGCGGGGACAAAAGTCTCGCTCTGGTAGCCCTACCCGTCCTGGATTTGAAGGTGGTCAAATGCCCCTCTATCGGCGGTTGCCCAAACTCAAGCACTTCCCGCTCATCAATCAGAAACTCTACACCGTAATTAACGTTCGGTGCCTATC
Organism: Chamaesiphon sp.; assembly: GCF_041738855.1. Taxonomy (GTDB): domain Bacteria; phylum Cyanobacteriota; class Cyanobacteriia; order Cyanobacteriales; family Chamaesiphonaceae; genus Chamaesiphon. The sequence continues at coordinate 412 of NZ_JBGSPA010000177.1, forward strand.
TGAATTACCAGCCAATAGCGAAGTCACCTTAAAATCACTGATGACTGCTGGGATCGTCACCACCAATGATGGCCCATTGAAGCTATTAGGTGATGGCGAACTTACGGTCGCGCTCAATTGTAAAGCGGCAGCTTTCACCACTGGCGCGAGAACCAAGATTGAAGCCGCTGGTGGCACTTGCGAAGTAGTTTAAGATGTTTTCAGCTCCTGACTTATCGCGATCGCCAAACTAGATTGAATCCAGCACTGCCGCTCACACAAGATCGGTACTGCTGGATTCTTTTTTAAAAACCCCAGAGTCAACTTGAAAATTGTATACTAAATCTCATCAAGGTAACAGTTCTCAATCTTATTTCAGTCTCGATCTTAAATAAATTTTTAGAGGTAATTTTAGATGGACGCTAGTAGAGAAAAAGCACCGTCAGTCCAAGAAACATTCGTACAGATGGCTCAGGCTGCTGGTTTGAGAGGGCGAATTTTTGTCACTCTCGGCTTGCTGATTTTAGCGCGGTTGGGTACTTTTATTCCCATCCCTGGGATCGATCGCGTGGCTTTCGCCAATGATATTAAAAATAGCCCAGTCATCGGCTTTTTAGATATCTTTTCGGGTGGGGCATTATCCACGGTGGGAATTTTCGCTTTGGGGATTATTCCGTACATCAATGCCTCAATTATCATTCAATTAATGACAACGGCTCTCCCCGCGCTTGAAAAACTCCAAAAGGAAGAAGGTGAAGCCGGACGACGCAAGATTTCCCAGTATACTCGTTATGTAGCTCTGTTCTGGGGGATTGCCCAAAGTATCGGAATTTCGCTCTGGCTCCAACGCTACGCACTCCCTGGGAATGAAGGGATTTTCTTTACTGTCAGCACGGTGATGGCCCTAACGGCTGGCTCGATGTTTGTCATGTGGATTTCCGAACTGATCACCGAGCGCGGTATTGGTAATGGTGCTTCACTGTTGATTTTTCTGAACATTGTGGCGGTTTTACCCAAGTCGTTGGCAGATACATTTAATCTCGCTCAAAGTGGTGATAGTTCGATCGTCACGCGGACAGTAGTACTACTCGCCGTATTCGTAGTTATGACTGTAGGGATCGTTTTCGTCCAAGAAGGAACGCGCCGAATTCCAATCATCTCGGCGCGGCGTCAAGTCGGACGGAGAATCCAGCGCGAACGCACTAGCTATCTGCCCCTGCGCCTCAATCAAGGTGGGGTAATGCCGATTATTTTTGCATCCTCAGTATTGGTGTTACCTAGTGCGCTAGCATCTTTTGCTGGTAAAGGTGTCGGTGCTGATGGTAACCTCAATCCAGTCAGTCAGGCAGTAGTGAGTATCGCCAACTTCCTCGCACCTGGAACCGCCGCTTATGTGGCATTCTATGTGGTCTTAATTGTCTTTTTTAGCTACTTCTATAGCTCCCTAGTTGTCAATCCGGTCGATATGGCCCAAAACCTCAAAAAAATGGGTGCGAGTATCCCTGGTGTCCGTCCAGGGGTAGCTACAAGCAAATATATCGAAGCGATCCTATCTCGACTCACACTTCTTGGTGCAATATTTCTAGGTGTGGTGGCAACTGTCCCGACAGCGATCGAAAGTGGTCTCGGTGTCAGTACCTTTAAGGGCTTCGGGGCAACTTCCCTACTGATTTTGGTGAGTGTCGCGATCGATACTGCCAAACAAGTCCAAACTCTCGTAATCTCTCAACGTTATGAAGGGATGATTGGTAAGGACTAGGAATTAGGCTTTGGGTTTTAGGCTTTAGGTTTTAGGCAGGAATATCTTTGCTTTAAAACCTTTGAAACCAATAGCCCAACTCCTGCTCTTATTACCTAACACCTAAAGCCTAATACCTAATACCTAAACTATGACTCGACTAATCTTCCTCGGTGCCCCTGGTGCGGGTAAAGGTACCCAAGCTCAACTATTGGCTCAATCCTGTGGTATTGCCCATATTTCGACTGGGGATATCTTACGTGCTGAAGTCAAAGCGCAAAGCGAATTAGGTCTCAAAGCTAGGTCCAATATGGATAAAGGCGAATTGGTACCTGACTCGCTGCTGCTGGATATGATTCGTGGACGATTGAGCCAAGCAGATGCTGTCAGTGCAGGTTGGATTTTAGATGGGTTTCCCCGCAATGTCGCTCAAGCAGAATTTCTCGATCGCTTACTCACTGACATTGGGCAAAAATGCGATCTGGCGATCGATCTACACGTCCCGCAGGAAAGACTAGTAGAGCGATTGCTCAACCGCGCCACGATCCAAAATCGTCCTGATGACACCGAGGAAGTGATTCGCAGGCGGTTGGTGGTATATGAAGAGCAAACAGCACCACTGATCGATTACTACCAGCTCGAGGGCATTCTCCGCAGTGTTGATGGCGATCGCGAATTAGCCGAGGTGACTCATCATCTCGAAGCACTGGTTAAGTAGTTATTTTTAGTGAGCTGGGGGATCTACCCACCCCACTCTACGGGCAGCGGTTCGCGCCCACCTCTGTTCCCCGACGGTTTAGCGGATGCGCTCCCGCCTTTGTTCCCCACTGGTCGGGTCACCCGCCCAGTTGACCATGGAAGCGCACCAAGCAGCGAGTCAAGACACCCCTCCAAGGAGGGGATTTTCCAGCACAGCATTTGCGCTGTTAAAATAGAAGAAGCAGTGTCGGGATTAACCATCCACCATCCACCATTCACCATCCACTATTCCAATTCGAGGTAAATATTAATTGTCTAAACAAGATTTGATTGAAATGGAAGGCACGGTGACAGAATCCTTGCCTAACGCCATGTTTCGAGTAGATCTAGATAACGGGTTTAATGTACTTGCCCATATCTCTGGTAAAATCCGCCGTAACTATATTAAAATTCTGCCTGGCGATCGCGTCAAGTGCGAACTTACTCCTTACGACCTCAGTAAAGGACGAATCACATACAGGCTGCGGAATAAGAAGTAGCTAGCTGCCGCGATTCGGTTCCCAAATTCAGGGCTGCTTCCATCTGGTGGATCGTCTCCAGTTAAATTGTCGCGTAATTACTACTGACAATTAGTTAGAAAATGTTATAATATTAAGCTTGCAGTGTTGACTAAATTGGCATGAAAGTCCGAGCGTCTGTCAAAAAGATTTGTGAAAAATGTCGCGTCATTCGTAGACGTGGCAGGGTGATGGTCATTTGTATCGTCCCGAAACATAAACAACGTCAAGGTTAGATGACTAGTCCAGGTTGCTAGTTAGTCATTGACACCAGTATCGATTCCATGGCGATCGACCGAAAAGTATGGAGTGGACGAGTTGCTTCAGTCCCAAACCCAACTTTTTCACAGACCGATCGACCAACCTCAGAGCAAAGTATAGTGGAGAAACAAGTGTGGCACGGATAGCAGGTGTAGACCTCCCTCGCGACAAACGCGTGGAGATCGGTCTGACATACATCTTTGGTATTGGTCTAACCAGAGCCAAAGAAGTATTAGCAAAAACAGGTGTAAATCCCGATACCCGAGTGAAGGATTTATCAGAAGCTGACGTTGCCCTTCTGCGGGAACGCGTCGAAGGTGACTACCAGATCGAAGGTGACTTACGTCGCTGGGAATCAATGAATATCAAGCGATTGGTAGACATTGGTTCTTATCGAGGACGTAGACACCGGATGGGCTTGCCAGTTCGCGGTCAGCGTACGCGCACCAATGCACGTACCCGTCGCGGTCGCCGCGCTACCGTTGCTGGGAAGAAAAAAGCTCCTGGCAAGAAATAAAATGGTTCGATGGTTGTGGCAACCTAGCAATAGCCAATTGGCGATTAGTAACTTCAGCTCTTGTCTACCAACAACAATGGTAGCAATGCCGCTGGTTGCTCCTCGCCAATTAGTGTGTCTAAACCCGTCGTCACAGCTAGGCTCTGGTCTATATTAACCAAGCAAATCGAACTCGCTCCGCAGCCGATGTTTCATCGATTACCTCAGTGATTTTTTTTAATACATAGACCGACATGGCTCGACAACCTAGTAAAAAGACTGGCCCCAAGAAGCAAAAGCGCAATGTTCCCAACGGCGTAGCTTATATCCAGTCAACATTTAACAACACCATCGTCACTATTTCTGATGCCAACGGAGATGTCATCTCCTGGGCTTCAAGTGGATCGAGTGGATTTAAAGGCGCGAAAAAAGGTACCCCCTTTGCTGCCCAAACAGCCGCCGAAAGTGCTGGGAAACGGGCAATGGATCAGGGAATGCGTCAGCTTGAAGTAATGGTCAGCGGACCTGGTGCGGGTCGTGAAACAGCGATTCGTGCCCTCCAAGGTGCGGGGTTAGAAATCACCCTAATTCGCGACGTTACGCCAATTCCTCATAATGGCTGCCGTCCGCCCAAGCGACGGAGAGTTTAGATTAATTATTTATAGTTCGTAGGAGCGGCAGCGGCATCACGCCAATGTTAGCGATCGTGAGTTATGAGTTGTTAGGTCGAGAAAAGATTATTTGGCTCCATAGCCGTAATCTGCAACAAGTTTACATGTAAGTACAAACTGGGTAGGGAGGTCACTCTGTGGCGCAGTTTCAGATCGAGTGTGTCGAGTCTAAGACCGAGTCAAATCAAAGTCAATATAGTAAGTTTATCCTGGAACCTCTCGATCGAGGTCAAGGGACAACCATCGGTAACTCGCTCCGACGGGTGTTGCTGTCCAACTTAGAAGGGACAGCAATCACGGCGGTACGAGTAGCTGGGTTAATTAGAGACGAAAAAACTGGCGTAAAATCCGGTACGGTCAACCACGAGTTTGCAACCTTGGTCGGTGTGCGGCAAGATGTTCTAGAACTTCTGCTGAACATGAAAGAGGTCAAGCTCAAGAGTTACACATCTCAACCGCAGATCGGGCGATTGAATGTGACAGGGCCAGCCGAAGTTACAACTGCTGATTTTGAGTTACCTTCGGAAGTGGAAGTCGTCGATCCCCACCAATATGTGGCTACCGTCGCTGAGGGTGGCAAATTGGAAATGGAGTTTCGGATCGAGCGCGGTAAAGGCTATCGATCGGTAGACAAGTTCCGCGAACAAGGTCTAGCAATGGATCTGCTCCAAATCGATGCTGTCTTTATGCCGGTGACGCAGGTTAACTACACCACCGAAGATGTGCGGATCGATGGTGCCGTCGAGAAAGATCGCCTGATCCTCGAAATTTGGACAAATGGTAGTCTGACCCCCCAAGAAGCACTGAGTGACTCCGCCAAAATATTGGTCGATCTGCTCAATCCGCTCAAGGACATCAGCTTGGAATCCTTCCAACCAGAGTATCCAGATGAGGAAGATCCTTCCAATCAAATTCCGATCGAAGAGTTGAATCTCTCCGTGAGAGCTTATAACTGTCTGAAACGAGCACAGATTAATTCTGTCTCCGATTTGATGGGTTACACCCAAGAAGATCTCTTAGAGATCAAGAACTTCGGTCTCAAATCCGCTGAGGAGGTCATCGAAGCCCTCGAAAAACGACTGGGGATCAAACTCCCCCACGATAAATCAGTGAAAGTCTGAGCAGATCGGGGCGCAGTAATCGCGATCGAGTAGCGGTCTTGATAATACCGATTATCACCACCAACTCGAACAATTCGCGACCTACTGTATCGCAAGACCCCAAGGGAGTTTGATCGTAAAAGTCTATCGAGTTGCCATCAAGGTAACTTCACCGAATCGTAGGGTGTGTTATGGCGAAGTGTAACGCACCAGTAGAAACAGTTTTGTAGGGTGGGCACTGCCCACCATCTAGATTTCAGCCATTATCTATATTAATAATATCTGCATCTACCTACAAAGCTCGATCGCCAAAGTCTAAGAGCTACCGCTAAGGTGGCTCACACTAGACATTTAGTCCACATCGGGATGCTCACAAGGTAACTCGATGATTAGTAAAACAAAGGAGAAATATAATGCGTCATCGCTGTCGTGTGGCAATGCTGGGTAGACCAGCCGACCAACGAAAGGCACTGTTACGGTCTTTGACTACCGAACTGATCCGCCACGGTCGGATCACCACTACTCTGGTCAAGGCTAAAGCCATGCGCCCAGAAGTTGAGAGAATGGTCACCCTCGCCAAATCTGGTACCCTGGCAGCACGGCGGATCGCGCTGGGCTACATCTATGACAAAGATCTCGTTCATGCTTTGTTTGAAGCAGCACCCGAGCGTTATGGTAGCCGTCAAGGTGGCTACACTCGCGTCGTACGCACAGTCCCCCGTCGGGGTGACAATGCCGAAATGGCCATCATCGAAATGATGTAGGTCGATAATATCGCTACCTGTTAATTGTGAATTAATGGCGACCAAGAACCAAAAACTCATAACTAACGGGACTCAGCGGGTTGCGCTGGTCATTCAGTATACAGGTACCAACCTGTGTGGCTGGCAAAAGCAACCTCACGAACGGACAGTCCAGTCCGAGCTAGAAAAATCGATCGCGGACGTACTCGGTCAACCAGTGGATATCTATGGTGCCGGACGCACAGATAGCGGCGTTCATGCTGCGGCGCAAGTTGCCCATTTTGACAATCCGAGTGTGATTCCCGCTCACAAGTGGGCATCGGTACTCAACAATCGGTTGCCTGATGATATCGTCATCCGCGCTTCCGCGCTAGTTACCGATGATTGGCACGCCCGCTTCTCTGCCCTCTATCGACGGTATCGGTACACCATCTATACCGAGCGACGACCAAATTTATTTGTACGTCCCTATAGTTGGCACTACTACCACGAACCACTCGATCTAGAGCTGATGCAGGCTGCGGTAGTTCCGATGTTGGGCACCCATCATCTGGCTGCCTTTCACCGGACGGATTCTGGACGATCGCATTCCTGGGTCAATATCCAAGATATTAGCTGCGAACGATCGGGTGATTTTGTCCATATCGAGATCCAAGCCAATGGATTCTTGTACGGGATGGTACGGCTGCTAGTCGGAATGCTCGTCAGAGTGGGAAATGGCGATCTATCAATTGCTGAATTTACCAACATCTGGCAATCCGAGCAACGCTGGCAAGTCAGACATTCGGCAACAGCCAGAGGGTTGTGTCTGCTCCGAGTCGGATATGCAGACTTTCCCTTCCCTGAGTCAGCCTGGTACGATACCCAACCCCAATTTTTATTGCCAACTTACGGGGATTAAAATCCCTATACTAACTGATATAAGATCGTGGAAAAAACCTACTTACCACCAACTAATAATACCGCTGATGCCAAGTGGTACATCATCGACGCCGCCGACCAACGACTCGGACGGCTAGCCAGTCAGATCGCCATGGTACTACGGGGAAAAAATAAACCCACCTTTACACCCCACATCGATACTGGTGATTTCGTGATCGTCATCAATGCCGAAAAAGTCCAGGTCACAGGCAAGAAAAGCACTCAGAAAGTCTACAGAAGACACTCTGGTCGCCCTGGTGGGATGAAAACGGAAGTTTTCGCCAAATTGCAAGTTCGCATCCCCGAGCGGATTATCGAACAGGCTGTCAAAGGCATGTTACCCAAGAACTCAATGGGCAAACACTTATTTACCAAGATGAATGTCTACGCAGGTACCCAGCATCCTCATGCTGCCCAAAAACCTGAAGTCTTGGTCATCAAAACTACTCCTGGAGCATAATCATGGAAGCAACTCAACAACGGGCAGTATACTGGGGCACAGGTCGTCGGAAATCCTCGATCGCCCGCGTCCGCCTCGTCCCTGGCACTGGTCTACTCGTAGTCAACGGCAGAACTGGCGAAGACTATTTCAACTTTCAAAGTGGCTACATCTCCGCAGCGAGATCTCCCCTCGAAACCTTGGGTCTAGAAGGTGAGTATGACATCCTCGTCAATGCTCACGGTGGTGGTCTGACAGGACAATCCGATGCAGTGAAACTGGGCGTAGCCCGCGCACTGTGCGAACTCGATCCCAACAACCGCAAACCGCTTAAAGTCGAAGGTTATCTCACCCGCGATCCCCGTTGTGTCGAGCGGAAGAAGTACGGTCTGCACAAAGCCCGCAAAGCTCCTCAATACTCGAAACGTTAAATCGATTTTGTTTGTTGGTTATTGCTTATTAGCAGCTAAGATTGCTAGATTAAATAGTCAATAAGCATCGATTCATCGTTAACAACTAATTGTCAGGGGTTTAGGCTCTATTCAAACCCCTAATACCTAACACTTAATACCTAAAACATCTAAGATTGTGGCAAAAGCTGATATTCATCCTACTTGGTACCCAGACGCCAAAGTTTATTGCAACGGTGAAGTTGTGATGACTGTTGGTTCGACGCAGCCAGAACTCCGCGTAGACGTGTGGTCTGGCAACCATCCCTTTTATACAGGCACCCAAAAGATCATCGATACTGAAGGTCGGGTCGATCGATTCCTCAAAAAATACGGGATGCTAGATATGACTGCTCCTGCTCCCGAAGCTGCTGAAGAACAGAAGTAGCTGCAATAATTAAAAAAACCTAGGGGTGCGATCGATCCGATTTGCGTCTCTAGGTTTTTCAATATTAAAAAGCTCTAAAAAATTATTAAATCGTTACTATCCGATCGCTCGACCCGCTATGTTTACAATTTGCACTAAACGCGCCAAATAAAGCTTGGTGAATAGTTATGGCAAAGGCAAATCGATCGCAGCCGAATTCCACCAGACCACAATCCAGTAACGTCGTATATTCCTTAATATACCAAATAAGGTATATTAAGGAATATGGAAGATAAACCTATCGACTGGATCGGCACCTCAAGAGACGATATTTGTTCTTTTCCAGATGAGACTAAACGCAAAGCTGGTTTTGAACTGCGTAAAATTCAACAAGGGGAAGAACCTACCGATTTTAAACCGATGCCGACAGTGGGAAAGGGAGTGCAGGAAATTCGGATTAGAACCGAGGATGCCTATCGAATCTTCTATGTGGCGAAGTTTGAAGAATGTATCTACGTTCTCCACGCTTTCCAAAAGAAAACTCAAAAAACTGCCAAGGGCGATATCGAATTGGGTCAAAAAAGATATCTCAAAATGCTGCAAGCGCGAGAACTAATCGAGCAGGAGAATAATTAGGATGAGTAACGTAACTAAAGGTAGTGATAATGTGTTTAAGGATTTGGGATTTGGGGATGAGGAGGCTACAAACCTCAAAATTAGAGCAGATTTGATGATAAATCTGCAAAAGTTCATTAAATCCCAGAATTGGACGCAGGCGGAGGCGGCTAATTTTTTTGGGGAGACGCAGCCGAGAATTAGCAATTTGATGAATGGCGATATCGACAGGTTTGCGATCGATAAGTTGGTGCAAATGCTATCGCAAGCGGGAATGGAGGTTCGGATTGTCGTAACGTCACAAGTCCCTGTTTAGCGATCGAGAATCGAGTGTCGATCGACTCGATCCAGCCTACAACTGGAGGTGTGACTTTATCATAATTGCGCGTCTCTATGTTTTTCAATGTTTAATTTACATCCCCGTAAGAGTGGGTTTAAGCCAAAATTTGGGTACGGTAAAGATCAGTACCACGTAGCCCTCACTCCAAATAGGAACGCAGTCACATGAGCGCGAAAACCGCAGCATTAGCACAACTAATCGAGAATATGACACCGAATTCCACGGTGTTAGATCTGCGCGGCTATGGACTCGAAACTCTCCCAGAAGATATCGGTACTCTCACCTATTTAACCAAACTCAATCTCAATGGCAATCGTCTCACTAGCTTGCCAGAGAGCATCGGTAATCTGACTAATTTAACCGAACTCTACCTAAACGGTCATAAACTAACAACCTTACCCGAAAGCATCGGCAATCTGACTAATTTGACCAGGTTAGATTTGAATGGCGATCGATTAGAGTCATTACCAGATAGTATCGCCAATCTTACCAAACTAACCGAACTAAATCTTAATGGTAATCGGTTCGATCGAATTCTAGACGTTCTTCTCAATCTACCATATCTACAGGCGATAAATTTATCTGGAAATCCTTTGACCAATTTAGCGAATCTTAAAAATATCCATAATTTTAAAATATTTCGATCGCAAATTTACTCTAAATTTAAATTTGTCAAGCACAAGAGCAGTATCAAACTCATTACCGGAGAACAATATTTAGAGCAAATTCTATTGTGCTTAAGTGAATTCAAAAACTTGGTTTCGCTAAGTATAAATCGATTAAAAATCAATGATTATGTAATAAATACTTTGACCGACGTAAGTGATTGTCAAGTATTTAAAGAAAAGGCAATTGAAAGGATTTTGTCTGATTTAAGCAAGTTGCCAAAACTAATTGCATTTAATTGGCAGGTTGCTGGGGTGCATTTTAAACGATTTATATATATAAGCACAACAGGAGATACGGGAAGTTTCTCTTGCCTGATTCTATGGTGCAAAATAAAATCACTGCCAGAATGTCTAACTAATTTTACTGAATTGAACTCAATAAATATTAATGGCAATCCATTGAATGATTTGTCAATTTTGACAAGATTACCCAAGCTCAAATATGTTAGTTTCATGGGTGGACATCTTCATCGTCGTTATTGGGATAAATTTACTAAATGGCAACTTGAATGGTTGTTAGATGAAAATAATATATATATACGAAATGCTATTGCCGAACATGTAAAATTAGATATCGATGAATTGATCGAGCTTGCAATAGCAAATCATCATTCAACTGTTATTTTAAGCAATCTCAATCTAGTAGAATTACCAGTCAGTATAGGGAGTATTTCAGGTTTAACTAAATTAATCTTGAGGAATAATCAATTAACTTCTTTGCCAGCAAGCATTGGAAACCTTACTAATCTAATAGAAATAGATCTGAGGAATAATAAATTAGACTCACTACCAGATAGCATAGGTAATCTAATCAATTTAGAAACTCTTGACCTGGCAGTTAATCAATTTACTAGCTTGCCTTATTGCATTGAAAATCTTTCAAATGTATCTAAAATATACTTGTATGGCAACAACTTGTCTGATTTATCAATACTCAATAAATTACCTAATCTTAAAGATTTTTATTTTTTCGGGGTCAACCTACCGTGTCGCTACTGGACGAAATTTAGTGAATGGAAGCATGAATGGTTATTAGATGAAACAAATGCAAAAATCAGACAAGTTTTAATAGATCGAGTTGGAAATGAAGAAATTTGAGAAGCGTTAAAAGCGGTAAATCAGATTTATTTAATTACTATCATTAATTTATATGCGACTATTTATTCTTTATCACTTCTATCACTTCTAGCGACTCAACTATCGATACTAACCATAATATTGGGTTTCGCATAGCTCAACCCAACCTACACCCTTTTAAATCCTCATTGGTACGCTCGCGCTTGCGCGATAACACACCATACCCTCTACTCCCTAGACTCATGGCAGAATCATATTTACTCGATAAACTCAAATCCGTCGAACAAACATTTCACGAACTTACCCGCAAGCTTGGCGATCCAGATATTGCTAGAGATGCCAGTGAAATGCAACGGATCGGTAAAGCTCGTGCCGCACTCGAAGACGTTGTGGAAACCTTCGATTTGTGGAAACAAGCTCAAGAAGATTTAGTCGGAGCCAGACAAATTGTCAAAGAATCTGGCAACGATCTCGAACTTCAAGAAATGGCATCGATCGAAGCTGGAGAACTCGAAGCCAAGAGCGACGAACTCGAACGCCAACTCAAAGTTTTACTATTACCCAAAGATCCGAATGATGATAAAAATATCATGTTAGAAATTCGGGCGGGTACTGGTGGTGATGAAGCTGGAATTTGGGCGGGGGACTTGGTGCGGATGTATTCGCGCTATGCGGAAACCCAAAACTGGAAAGTCAAACTAGTCAGCGAAACTTTAGCAGAGATGGGCGGCTTTAAAGAAGCAGTCCTGGAAGTTCAGGGCGAACAGGTATATAGTCAACTCAAATTTGAGGCTGGCGTCCATCGCGTCCAACGGGTACCGCTCACCGAATCCGGCGGACGCGTACATACATCTACCGCGACTGTCGCCATCATGCCCGAAGTCGATGAGGTGGAGATCTTCATCGATCCTAAGGATATCGAAATGAGTACCGCTCGATCGGGTGGTGCTGGCGGTCAAAACGTCAACAAGGTAGAAACAGCGGCGGATTTATTTCACAAACCGACGGGGATTCGGATCTTTTGTACTGAAGAACGATCGCAACGTCAGAATAAAGAACGCGCGATGCAAATCTTGCGGGCGAAGTTGTACGACATTAAGCTCCGCGAACAACAAGAAGAAGTAACTTCAATGCGCCGCTCTCAGGTTGGGACTGGTTCGCGATCGGAAAAAATTCGCACCTATAACTATAAGGACAATCGTGCTACCGACCATCGACTTGGGCACAATTTTGGTCTGGAGAAGGTGCTATCTGGCGATCTAGAAGAGGTAATTCAAAGTTGTATCTCTCAAGACCAACAAGAGCGATTAGCCGAGCTAGCAGCCTCTACAGGTGGCTAATTTGCGATCGTACTCGTAGGTTGGGTAGCGCGAAGCAAAACCCAACCTACAGATGGTTGTAAATTGGTAAATTCAATAGTGAGATGAGGGAATTATGTATAAGTTGGGTTGAATCACAAAACCCAACCTATAACCAGCTATTGGTAAAGCTTCTCAAACCTCAATCTTGAAAATAATTTCTATGTCTAGATTAACTGAGCTGTTAAATCAAATCGAGCATTGGGCATCCGAGTACAACCCAGAGGAATACCACAAAATTGACATGGCATCTGGATTAACTATCGAACAGATTCAAGCTTACCTTGTCGGAAAACCCTATCAACTGCCAACAGAGATTGTTGACCTTTATCAATGGCATAATGGTGGAAATGGTTCGCTGTTTCCATATCCAGACGGACTCTATAATGAACAAGAATTTTTATCTTTAGGCATTGGCTTGGGAACAGGGGAAGACTGGGAGCAGGAGTATTGTCCAGGGAAACATTTGTTGTGTTTGTTTGCTCTCGAAGGAAATTACTACTGGACAGTTTTGCCAGAAACACCACAAGAGTTTGCACCCATCTATTCTAGTGATGAACCAGATTTTGCAACAGCTACACCTGGCTATCCTAGTCTCACTGCTTTTCTAGAAAAAGAAATCTCTCAACTAAAGTTTGCTTGAAAAATTAATTAATCCTTGAGTAATAAAATTTAGGGTAGGGGCAATTCATGAATTGCTAGTTTTTGATACCTAACCCCGTTTCATTGCTCGATCGATATCACGTTTATCGTCTCTCTTCTTGAGATCTTCCCGCTTATCGTGGAGTTTCTTACCTTTGACTAAAGCCATTGTCACTTTGACCTTACCCCGCTTCAGGTACATCTTCAACGGCACCAAAGTTAAACCCTGCTGCTCGACTTTGCCAGTCAGCTTGCGGATTTCGGCTTTGTGCATCAACATTCTGCGGGTGCGGGTGGGTTCGTGGTTGAAATACGCGCCTGTCGCCGTGTGGGGTGAAATGTGGGCATTGAGTAGCCAGATTTGTCCCTGTCTCAATAAGCCATAACCATCGCGGAGGTTGGCTTTGCCCGCCCGAATTGATTTTACCTCCGTTCCTAGTAACTCGATCCCCGCTTCGTAGGTTTCGAGGATTTCGTAGAGGAACCGAGCTTGCCGATTGTCGGCAACGATTTTGATACTATCTGATTTTTCTTTCTCGCTCATACGTCTATTTTACTATTGACTAGCGTGGGTGTCCAAGTACCCGACTCGATCGCTAGTCCACAGAGCTAATATCTGGATCTTTGGTACCAATAGAGTGTAACTTTATCTAAAGATCTGGACTAATCTGGGAAATTTGGTATAGTTAATTCCATTCGAGCCAGTGCGATCGTTCTATGTTGAGATGGTATGTCTAGATCGAAGGTCACGCGCTAGCCTGTGTCGATCGCAAAGAATGCGGATCTAGTCAGGGATTGTTGATGCCAACCTAGCAAACCGCCATCGCGCTGTTACCGATGTGAGCTGTTTGAGAAATCAGCAATCTCGATCGACTGTGTGAGTGAGATCGATACTCTGCCATTTCCGTCAGGACGACGATCGGGTAACAAATGTAGATCGAAAACAAACAATTATTGGTATGATAACGCCTGTTGCTAAGGCTGACTCTAGCTGGCTATGAGGAAATATTATGGGTAACTCTATTGATTTTGGCGGTCGTCCGATTCATTTTATCGGGATCGGGGGGATTGGGATGTCAGGACTGGCTTATGTGCTGACTAGACGTGGCTTGCCCATCTCTGGTTCCGATCTGCGAGCGACCAACATTACTCACAAGTTGGCGTTAGCAGGCGCGGAGATTTTTACCAAGCAAGATGCTAGCAATTTAGCATTTTTCGATGGTTGCCCAGCTCACCAAACGCCGCAAATCGTCTGCTCGACTGCGATCGGCCAAACCAATCCCGAGCTGGCTGCGGCGATCGATCGCGGCTATCCGATCTTTCATCGATCGGATGTCTTGGCGGCGACGATCGCCGAATATTTGAGTATCGGGGTAGCGGGTACCCACGGCAAAACTACGACTAGTAGCGCGATCGGTTATATGTTGGTGGCGGCTGGTGTCGATCCGACGATCGTCGTCGGTGGGGAAGTGACGGCTTGGGATGGCAATGCCAGAGTCGGGAAGAGTCAGTATTTTGTCGCTGAAGTTGATGAGTCTGACGGCTCACTAGTCAAGCACTCACCCAAGATCGGGGTGATTACCAATATCGAGCTGGATCATCCCGACCATTACAAGAGCTTGGAACAGGTAATTGACACTTTCACCATCTTTAGCCAGCAATGTGAAGTGACAATTGGCTCGATCGATTGTAAGATCGTCCGCGATCGGATTAAGCCGACAATTTCTTATAGTGTTGAACCTGGACAGGTTGCTGACTATCTAGCGACGGAGATCGATTATCATGCTGCCGGAACTTCAGCCCAAATATATGAATTCGGCAAATTATTGGGCACCCTAAAGTTAGAGGTGTTGGGCAAACACAACTTGAGCAATGCTTTAGCGGCGATTGCAGTAGGTCGAAAGATTGGTTTAGACTTTGCAGCAATTGCCACTGGGTTAGCGAGTTTCAATGGTGCCAAACGCCGCTTTGAGCTTCGAGGATATCAGAATGACATTACCTTTATCGATGACTACGCTCACCATCCTAGTGAGATCTTGGTCACACTGAGTGCCGCCAGGTTGCGCGTAGGACGAGATCGTCGCGTCGTCGCGATCTTCCAACCCCATCGCTACAGCCGTACCTTAGAATTTCTGACTGAGTTTGCCCAATCTTTTAAAGATGCTGACTTGGTAATCATCACAGATATCTATAGTGCGGGTGAGGCAGATACTGGAGTCATCAGTGGCGAACAAGTAGTCGCCCAAATCGGTCGCTATCATCCAAATGTCCGGTATGAACCGACGCTTGAGGCTGTCTGCCAATTGCTCACTCACCAGCTCCAACCCAGTGACATTTGCTTGTTCTTGGGTGCGGGTAATCTCAACCAAATTATTCCAAACGTAGTGGAGTTTTATCGAACCAATTCCCCGCTCACTCGATCGGAAGCTGTAGCCTAATCTTCAATGTTTAGTGTATTATCAATGCTAACTCGTGCATAACTAAGCTGTTAACACATCAAATCAGATCGCTCCAATCGCCTAGAGCTGTCACAAATATCCCGCCGATTTCTTGTTGCTAGTGACTTAAATCAACTACCTTTCCTCCTATGACACTCTCCCAAGATCGATCGCCCGCAGTAAATACTCAGCTTCAGCCAGCAGTGACTACCAACCTCGATCGAGATGTGGAGATTCCAACAGATCTTCGGATCAGATCGGATGTCTCGCTCAAAGGTTTGACAACGTGGAAAGTCGGTGGTGCGGCACAGTGGTATCTGGAGCCTCATACTATCCCTGAAATCCAAGCGGGATTGGCATGGGCACGGCAACGCAATCTAGCGATTACCGTAATTGGGGCGGGGTCGAACTTATTGATTAGCGATCGCGGTTTGGACGGATTGGTAATTTGTACGCGCCATCTGCGCCATCTGAGCACACAGTTCGATCGGGAGACTCAATCGATCGTCGCTGATGCGGGGAGGATGGTCGCCAGCATCGCTTGGCAAGCAGCGCGAAGGGGTTGGGCTGGAATGGAGTGGGCAGCAGGCATCCCAGGAACTCTCGGCGGTGCTGTGGTGATGAATGCTGGCGCACATGGGCACGATACTCAAGAAATTTTGGTCAGTACCGAGGTGTTAAATCTAGATGGGTCGATCGAGACCCGCACCAATCAGGATCTCAACTACAGCTATCGCCGCTCCAATCTGCAAGGTGGCACCCAAATCGTCATTAGTGCCACCTTAAAATTGCTAGCAGCCAGCGATCGCGAAGCGGTCGAAGCCCGCACCTACCGCGATCTAGAACAACGTCATAGCAAGCAACCTTACGATCGACCGAGCTGTGGCAGCGTATTTCGCAATCCGACCCCAGCATACGCAGCGGCTCTAATTGAAGGTTTGGGACTCAAAGGCTACCGGATTGGGGGTGCGGAAGTCTCCACTCTTCATGCCAATTTTATTATTAATAGCAAAGATGCTACCGCCACCGATATTCGATCGCTGATCTATTACGTCCAAAGCCAAGTAGCAGCCCATCACGCGATCGAACTCGAACCAGAAGTGAAAATGCTCGGAGAGTTTTAGGCTTTAGGAAATTACCAAGTAAGAGCTAAAAACTCTCACCCATACATTGGGTAGAATAAGTAAGATAGGCTCGGCAGCGATCGAAATTTCTTTTCCCTAAAGCCTAAAGCCTAAAGCCTAAAGCCTAAAGCCTAAAGCCTAGTTCAAAGAACTGCCGGATACCCTCACCCGCGAATTCCCTGACTCCAGTAAGATGGAATATCGTCTAGATTGACTAACACTTAAAAGATTATGACTCAAGGAAAAGGATTTGGTGGCTTCGGTCTCGGCAAGATGAAAGAACTTGCTGATGCCTTCAAAAAAGCCCAACAAGTACAAGAAGATGCCAAGAAGCTCCAAGAGGAACTAGAGCAAATGGAAATCGAAGGCGCGGCAGGTGGCGTCACCGTCGTCTTGAGCGGCAACCAAGAGCCGCGTAGAGTCAATATCGGAGCTGATGCTGCTGGCAAGAGTCCCGAAGAACTCTCGCAACTAGTTCTCGATGCGATGATGGATGCCTATGACAAGTCCACAGCCACCATGCGCGAACGGATGGAACTACTTACCAGCGGCTTAAATATCCCTGGATTGTAAGTTTGGTAACTAGTAACTGTTAAAAGTTAATCAATAATGTGGGTATTGCTGTACTAGCGGATGTCAGCAGTACCCTCTTTTATGTCGGTACGATCGGTGAGTTTGCCATTTTCCACTAACTACTATTTGAATGGATTCTGTCGAACAGAAATATCGTCGCATCAGAAAGGATTTGCAGCGGGGTGGCTTTGCCTTAACATTGCTATTTGTTGCTGGAACACTGTGGTATGCACTAGTGGAGCGATGGCACTGGTTGGATGCGGTATATATGACCGTGATTACCCTAACCACAGTCGGATATGGTGAGACTCAATCCTTGGGAGATCGGGGACGTATTTTTACGATCGCCTTAATCTTAGCTGGGGTGGTGACGATCGGTTATATTGTCAATCGATTTACAGAGGCGCTGATTGAAGGCTATTTTGTAGAAGGTAGAAGACTTAGACAACAACGAAAACTCGTGGAATCTTTAGCCGACCATTTTATCATCTGTGGATTTGGACGGATCGGACGCCAAATTGCCACTGAATTTGCAGCAGAAGGGACAACGTTTGTCATTGCTGATGCTAGCATCGAGCAGGTAAAAATCGCTCAAGATGAGGGATATAACGCGGTGCAAGCTGATGCCACCCTGGATGAAACGCTACTCAAGCTAGGAGTAGAAAAAGCCGTCTGTCTGGTAGCAGCCCTACCTTCTGATGCTGAAAATCTGTATATCATTCTCTCAGCTAAAACCCTCAATCCTAAAATTCGGGCGATCGCGCGGGCGAGTAATGAGGAAGCCGTACTCAAGCTCCAACGCGCTGGGGCGGACAAAGTGATCTCTCCCTACATCACTGGTGCCAAACGCATGGCAGCGGCAGCTTTACGCCCCCAGGTAATGGATTTTATGGATGGGATCGTGGCCAACGATCGATCGTTTTACATGGAGGAATTTCTGATCGATGGGGCGACTTGTCCGGTAGCGGGTTTGTCGCTGCGAGCAGCTAGGTTGCGCTCTCAATCTGGCTCTTTAGTATTAGCGATCCGCCGCCGCGATGGTCATTTGATTGTGGGGCCAACTGGCGAGACAATTGTGATGGCGCAGGATATGTTGATCTGTATGGGGACGGCAGATCAGTTACGGGTATTAAATCAACTTTTAGCTCCACTTACTCCCAGTAGCGATCGCGGTTAAATCACAAGTTCAATAAATTCTCCCTCGCCATTGTTTCGGTGTCTGAATTGCCGAAATAAAGATGCGGAGAACGGCAAAGGGATCGGCAAGTGGTGACAACCAAAATGACAACGCCGCGAGCGAAAACTTCTCTCGATAATAAGAGGGATAAATTGCGAGTAGTAAGGCAAATCGGATCGCTACTAAAAATAGATTTAGCGCAAATAATAACTGTAAAGTCAGAAATGAATCCCCCCAGCCCCAACCACTCCAGATCGTCAGAGTTAACGGTAGCGGTAGCCCTTGGACGAGGAATAATAAAGCCAAATCGCTCCATAACTGAGTCCGTGTCGTCGCATCCTTGAGATCGAGCGAGCGACCCCATTCTCGCCAAGTTTCAGCGATCCCCGCATACATTCGCACCCGAATTACCTGCGCGCCGTCCAGAAATCCTACTTTAAAACCTTGTTTTGCAGCATTACGTGCCAGGGTGACATCATCACAAAAAGAACCCGCCGCGCTAGTATAGCCACCCAACTGTACCAATACCTGACGACGACAGAGGAAACATTGTCCATTTGCCATCACCCGATCTGGTGGTTGATTTCTCACTCCTGACGAGTCAAACCGATAGAGGAGCGTCATCAATAGCGCAGGTTGCAACCACCATTCCCCCAAATCGGTGAGGATAAATTGGGGTGACAATGAGACTAGATCGTAGCCCTCTTCGATCGCAGCGGCGATCAGACTGGCAACTAGCCCTGGCTGAGGCTGTGTATCCGCATCGACACCCAGCACCCATTCACTCTCAGGCGCACTAGCCAAGAATCCATAATGCAACGCCCAGGGACGACCCACCCAACCAGCAGGTAACGGATCGTCCGTGAGGAGCTGGAAGCGGGAGTCCTCCACCGCCGCCGCCGTGACGCGATCGCGCGTACCATCCTGGGAATTACTATCGACAATCAAAATCTCTCGCACCTCGTTGCCTTGCTGACTCAATCCCGCTAGACAAGGTGCAATCCGATCGACTTCATTGAGTGTCGGTACTACCACACTCACGCTGCGCGATCGATCGGGTGTCGAGCTGCTCGGTGTCAGTGGTGGACGTCGTACCGCCCCCTTCACCAACCGAGACAGCAAGATCGCACTCGCCGCGCCCTGGCATAGCAATAATCCCAAGGCAACAGCTCCTAATATTTCCTCATTCACTCAGCTTGCTCATTGTTGATGGTAACTATGCTAGATCACTTCTGCTTCCAATCGTTCGGACGCGCTGGCTTTGGATTGAGTAGTTGCCATTTGATAAAACACTAGCAGCGGCAAAATTCCTAGTACCAATCCCAACAAAATCGGAATATAGATGCCTGCGGCTAAACTCATCACCGTCGCAAAGGCAAAATTAGCCAGATAAACAGCCAACGGTAAGCCCAAATCGCGATCGGGTAAAGTCAACGGCTTCAATCGCCAGATGAAAGTAGCAGCGGTCATAAACACCACACCCGTCCCAAACCAACCTGTAAAATTCTCGTAGGGCATTCCAAAAAATGGCCCTGGCTGTTCCCAGACCCAGAATGACATACTAGTCTGACTCATTGCCGGATCGAGCACAAAATCCCATGAAGTCAGTAATAGCGAACCAAAACCGATCGCGCCGATATATTTGACCAATTGAGGGAGATTGAACCGTTCCAGTCCAGCTCGGGCGATGACGTAGGCACTAAAACCGATATAGAACCACGACAGGGGAATCGTGAAGGGCACCAGTCCCGCGATTTTGTAGCCCAATCCAGATAGGTAGTGATAATGTCCAAATGGAAATCCAGTACTCGTGCCCAACAACTCACTGACTAGAGATAGTCCGATCGCGGGAATCATAAATCCCAGACAATGCCATAGACCCAGCGTTCGATAAGCATATACTGCCACTGCTGCCGTGCCCAGTATCATGTAGACTACCCCCCCACCTGCCATCGATATTGGCAGAGCCGTTTTCCCGATCTCGGGTAAGGCATTGATGATGTCAGGATTCGGTAATACTACCAGTATCCCAGCCAGACCAAATGCCATGGAGATAATATGACCGATCAGAAGTGTTCGTTCGACACGTATAAGTTTTTCCATAGATCGCGACCTAATTTGATGTGGATAGCTCGTCCAGCTCGAATACCCGCGACGTCATCTTCAGTTTGCGGGTCGCCTGCTGGCAATTTGACCTCAAGTAACTGAAGAATGACACTCTAAAACGACCCAATCTGCGAGCTGGATCGAGTTCAGTTACTAGTTTACAAATATTTACTAAGTAGTATTGTGTAATGTAATGCTGTCGCTAAAAAATTGATGCTTGTTGGGTAAGAATATGGTGTCAATGTTAATTTTGCTCGCGATCGGGATCGGGATCGTACTTGCCATTTTGGCAATGAGATCTGGTGGCTCACATCGAGATCGCCGTTGGGCTAATTTCTTTCAGCTTAGTGCGATCGCGATCTTACTCGTAATGACAAGTTAGGCAGCTTTGGTTGTTTCGGCAGTACCAGATTGAAAGATTTGACCGATGACATCATCGATCGGTGGATCGGTAATACTGAGATCTACTACTTCTAATTCGCCTAATATTTGAGAGACGGTTTTAGTGAGCATTTCTTGAGTTACTAAAAATCTTACTGACGCGCCTTCAACCGCTTGGACATCTCCATATAGTGCCAACTTCTCGCGGGGATAAACATGGGCAAATTCGATATTGACTTCCCGACAGGGTGAAAAGCGATCGACTAAACCATTGAGATTGCCATCATAAATTAATTGCCCTTGATTGATTACCAATACCCGATCGCACAGGGCGGTAATATCTGCCATGTAATGACTAGTCAGCAGGATTGTGGCGTTATATCGCTGATTGTACTCTCGTAAGAATTGCCGTACTGCCACTTGTGCATTGACATCCAATCCCAGTGTCGGCTCGTCGAGAAATAGCACCTGTGGCTCGTGAAGTAGTGCCGCCAGTAGCTCGGCTTTCATCCGTTCGCCCAGTGACAACTTCCGCACGGGTTGGGTGAGCTTACCTTGGATCGAGAGCATTTCTGCCAATTCTTGGATGCGGAATGCCGCAGTACGATCGCTCAAACCGTAGACAGCAGCATTGATCTTGAGCGAATC
Organism: Chamaesiphon sp.; assembly: GCF_041738855.1. Taxonomy (GTDB): domain Bacteria; phylum Cyanobacteriota; class Cyanobacteriia; order Cyanobacteriales; family Chamaesiphonaceae; genus Chamaesiphon. Next base: position 21,979 of record NZ_JBGSPA010000177.1, read on the forward strand.
CAGCGCGGGTAAATCCCAAATCAACTGTTGTTTTTGCCCCATGACGAGGGTAATTTGCTTCAGGAAAGCAGCTTCGCGCCGGAATGGAATTTGCCCACCTACTTTGACTATGCCTGTAGATGGGCGGATCAAACCACTGAGCATCTTGAGTGTGGTAGTTTTGCCAGCTCCATTTGCGCCCAAAAATCCGACAACTTCGCCCGCTGCAATCTCAAATGACACATTTTGCACCGCATTAATTTGCTTGTACGTGCGTTGGAAAAAATGCTTGAGGGTACCCTGCAAACCTGGCTCTTTGATAGCAACAGGGTAAATTTTGCTCAGGCGATCGACACTAATACTAGCCATGCACACCGCATCTAAATTTCCACCCGCGCTACTAGCTCAACTGTCCGGATCGGTCGCAACAATCATCGCAGCAGCACCACTTAACACTATAAACTATTCTCACTAGAGCTGAATCGGCTCTGGATCTGCACGTTGATGAGCCACCGTCTCGATCTAGTGGGAAATTAGATCGGCTATTGGGAAACTCTCAGACAGGAGAGCGGGTCGTAAAATTACGATAGGATGGTAGTGTCTAAACTACCTATCCTTGTTTGTGCAATGTCAACCATGAGGACAAGATCGGTGTTTTTTAGTATCGTTATTCCTACTTACAATAGACTCCCCATTCTCCAGAAATGCCTGAGAGCACTGGAAATTCAAACCTGCGATCCGCAACTGGTGACTGACTACGAGATCGTTGTCGTCGATGATGGTTCGAGTGATGGGACGATCGAGTGGTTGCGAAATAGCACTAATGAATTGCCACATCTCAAGATCTACGAACAAGCGCACAAAGGGGCTTCAGCCGCCCGCAATTTGGGTGTCGAGCAGGCGCAAGGGGACACGATTATTTTTATCGATAGTGATATTGTAGTCACGCCTACATTTCTCCAATGTCACGCTGCGGCACTATTACAGAAACAACAAGTATTGGGTGACGATCGCGTCTTTACTTATGGTGCAGTCATTAATACCGCCAATTTTGAAAATCCGACAGCCGAACCTTATAAGCTGCTCGACTTTTCCAATGCTTATTTTGCCACTACTAATGTCGCGATCTCCAGACATTGGTTGCTCGAAGTTGGTTTATTCGATCTGGGTTTCGATCTATATGGCTGGGAAGATTTGGAACTAGGTGTCCGGCTCAAGCACCAAGGCATTGAAATGGTCAAATGTCCCGAAGCTGTCGGTTATCACTGGCATCCAGCTTTCTCACTCGATCGGATTCCTCGGCTGATCGAACAAGAATTGGAACGTGGCAAAATGGGGGTAGTTTTTTACAAAAAGCATCCCAATCTCGATGTAAAAATCATGATTCAAATGACAGTTTTTCATCGCATCTTGTGGAATATCCTCTCACTTGGTGGCGCGCTCAACGAACGCACGCTGAAACCACTCATGCAGTGGTCGATCGATCGTGGCAATCCGCAATTAGCCGAGCAGTTCGCCCGAATTTTCCTCAATCAATATAGCGTCCAAGAAGTCCATCGCGCCTATCAAGCAAGTCTAAAACAGTTGACAGTTGACAGTTGATAGCGGCGATCGCAGTAGCAACTAGCATGAATAAAAAAATTAGACAATTTATCTTACTACTTTGGATCGGTACAACATTATTGATTGATTTGTTGATAAGTGCGTTCTCTTTTTCACTAGTTGGCTATCCAGTTCATCCAGACGACAGTAGATCTGAGACTACTTATAATCTACCGCTCGATCGTCTCACCTTCACTCAAGTTGCCGTCACATTATTGATGTGCTTATCTGGGTTGGCTTGGTCGGTCATCGTCTTATTGGGGACTGAGCGACTATTAGCGTGGCTGAGATTCCCGATCCCTGGAAATCATAAATTTAGCAAATTGAGTTTAGGTCTATTTAAATTTGCTTTAATCGCGATTATGTTAACGATCGTCATCGGCAACGGATATCTAATTTATGACCAAATCCAAGGTCGTGCGGGACTAAAATATCCATAACTAGTGTAAGTTAGTACACAGCGATCGCGCGGTGCCGTCTGCCCATACTATATTCAAACCAATCCGAACGCACTTATGAAAACTTGGCTGGCTGCGGGTGGCATCATCGCTCCATTAATTATTGTGCTACCGGCTACGCCAATGTCGCCAACAGAAGTAGCCAAAATCGCCAAAAGCGTCACGGTGGCAATCAGAACACCAACCGATCGCGGCTCGGGCGCAATTATCGATCGGACGGGCAATACTTACACCGTCTTGACTGCTGCTCACGTTGTCAAAAAAGCCGATCGTCAGTACACCATCGAGTTCGAGGATGGTCAAAAATACCCAGTCAGTGGGCGGCAATTGTCACCCAAGGGCAACATCGATCTCGCGATCGTCAAGTTTCAGAGTAATCGCTCCTATCCAGTGGTCAAAATTGGTGATTCCAATAGCGCGGTAGAGGGTAGTCTAGCTTATGTCGCTGGATTTCCGCTGGCGACTGCGGCGATCTCCGAGTCAGTATATACCTTCAGTGATGGCAAGGTGACCGCCAATAGCTCTAAGCCGTTCGATAATGGTTACTCGATCGTTTATAGCTGCAATACCTTGCCAGGGATGAGTGGTGGCCCCGTATTAAACGAGCGCGGCGAACTAATTGCCATTCATGGTAGAGGCGATGTCCAAGCAAAAACCCAACCATCGGCTGTCAATGCCAATGTCTGGGTCAAAACTGGATTTAATTTGGGTATTCCGGCGCGGACATTCATCAACATGGCGAGCACGATGGGGGTAAAACTGGGGGGGCAGACTGCGCCAGCGATCGCCACACAGCCGCAAAGTACCACCGCCGATGATTTCTTTGTAACTGCTGCTACCAAATTTACTCAAGGCGACTATCCAGGCGCGATCGCCGGATTCGATCGGGCGATCGCCAGCAAGCCCAACTACACAGCAGCCTACATCGCTAGAGCTGAAGCCAATCTCTATCTGGAGAATAGCTCGGAAGCGATCCGCGATGCCGCTCTAGCATTGAAACTCAACCCCAACTCTGACGATGCTTATGCCCTCAGAGGAGCTGGCAAAATCGGGATCGGGGATTCTCAAGGAGCTTTTATCGATCTGGATCGGGCGATCTCGCTCAATCCTCAGAGTGCGCGGAGCTATTTTTATCGCGGCTTTGGCGAGATGCAGTACGCCGATCCCAACAAAGCAATTAGATCGATAAACCGCGCACTGGCGATCGATCCCAACCTCGGCGATGCTTATAGCGTCCGCGCAGTCGCCAAATACCTGATTGGCGACCCACAAAGTTCTGACTCAGACTTCAACCGCGCTCTCCAAATTAATCGTAATAGTTTTCTCGCCTACGCTTATCGCGGATTTATCAAGGTAAATGCTGGTAAAAAAGATGCAGGATTTACCGATCTAGCTAAAGCGATCTCGATTAGTCCCAGGAATCCGATCGGTTATAGTCTACGCGGACAGGCTTATGCTGCCCTCAAAGACTATCCTCGCGCGATCGTGCAGTTCAACCGCGCACTCGAAATCAAGCCCAACTATGATGCTGTTTATGCTTATCGCGGCATCGCCTATATGCAGCAGCAAAACTTCCAGCAAGGTTATGCTGATGTCGAAAAAGCCCTCCAAATCAATCCCAATAGTGAGACAGGCTACCAGGGACGTGCTGTCTACTACATCTACCGCAAAGATTTTGGACGATCGATCGCCGATGCCAATCGGGCGATCGCTATCAACGGGGTATCGCCTGATTCGTATTTTATCAAAGGGGCATCATATATCGGCTTGCTCGATCGCACTCAAGCCAAGCTGGCACTCCAACAGGCTGCTAATCTTTACCAAAAACGCGGCAATCGTGAATCTTATCAAGAGGTGATGACGCTCTTGAGATTGGTACAGTAGCGAGAGTTGCTACCTACTGTGCCAGCGACTGAAGTCGCGCCTACAGATGCAAAGTCTGCCTGTCTTGACTGAAACACATGTGCCAGGAAACCTCCGCGTGATTTCAGTCGCTGTCTTGACTGCAACACATGCGGTTAAAGCAACATCTTCGCTAGTGTTAATCCACCGATACTGACTCTGCAACACTAGTAGCGGCGGTTTTAACCGCTGGTTAACCGAACCGCTGGAGAGTCAACCGACAAGTCTCAGAATTGTTACAGTTAATGAAGAAGCTCCACGTCGATCGCCAAACATTATTGAATTATGACTTCAGTACCGCGTATCTGTATCCTCGGTGGGGGATTTGGTGGTTTGTATACTGCCCTCAAATTGAATCAACTGGCTTGGGAACCCGGACAAAAGCCAGAAATCACGCTGATCGATCGCCAAACCAATTTTGTATTCACACCCCTGCTGTATGAGTTGATTACAGGTGAAATGCAGGGTTGGGAGATCGCGCCGCCATTTGCCGAACTCCTCAAAGGCACGGATATTCGGTTTGTGCAAGGAGCAGTCAAGCAGCTCCCGCACACGGAAGATCCCACCCACCCAGCCCCCAACTCGGTGACTTTGACAGATGGGACAGAGATTGGTTACGATCGGCTGGTACTCGCGCTGGGCTGTGAAACGCCATCGGATAGCGTTGCTGGCGTGAGCGAACATACGATCTCATTTCGATCGCTTGAGGATGCGTACAAACTAGATGCCAAGTTGCGAATCCTCGAAGCAGCTACTACCGAAAAAATTCGGATTGCGATCGTCGGTGCTGGCTATACTGGCGTCGAAGTCGCTTGCAAACTTGCCGACAGGCTCAAAGAGCGGGGACGCATCCGCCTGATCCAGTCACGCGATAAAATCTTACCAAACGCCACTGAATTCAACCGGAATGCCGCCCTCAAGGCTCTAGAACAGCGGGGCATCTGGGTGGACCTCGAAACTAACGTTTCCGAAATTACGGCTGACTCAATCGGGCTAATTTACAAAGGGCAAACCGATATCATTCCGGTGGAGGTAGTAATGTGGACTGTCGGCAATCAGGTGAGTCCCGCCATCAATCACCTGGGACTATCACTAAATGCCCAAGGAAAGATCGCTGTTTCAGACAAACTTCAAGTCCTCGATCGTCCCGAAATCTTTGCGCTCGGCGATGCTGCGGCAGTGCTGGAAACCGATGGTAAATTTATACCTAGCACCGCTCAAGTCGCATTTCAGCAGTCTGATTTTGTCGCTTGGAATGTGTGGTCATCACTAACCGATCGACCATTGCTACCATTTCGCTATACCGATCTCGGCGAAATGATGGTATTGGGTGACAATAACGCCGTGCTATCTGGCTTGGGAATTCAACTCGATGGCCCACTCGCCTATCTCACCCGTCGGCTCGTTTACCTCTATCGTCTCCCCACCCTGGAACATCAACTCAAAGTTGGTTTCAATTGGTTGACACAGCCATTGGTAAAGCTTTTGAGTTAGGCTTTAGGTATTAGGCTTTAGGCTTTAGGTCTTAGGGGAAAAGGTAGTAGCTACGCGTTAGGCTATAGGAGAAAGGCTCTGGGCTTTTGGTGTCTTGCTAATGTTCCAATCCCTAACACCTAACACCTAATACCTAACACCTAAGACCTAATACCTAAAGCCTAATCCCTAAAATTTCCTAAAGCCTAAAGCCTAAAACCTAAAACCTAAACAATTGTCCCATTCGGAATAGTCGCATTCTTGAGTACGACGACAATCCCACTGCGAATCAAGAAACCTTGGTCTTCGCGGAGGGCTTCTTCGACACCTTCTTTGTTGATCAGCATCACATCAGCACCGATCCGCGCATTTTTGTCGATGATGGCGCGACGAATCGTCGTATTGGCACCGATCCCAATGGGGATGCCACCAGTTTCAGCGTGAGTTTTGCGCTCGGGGGCGGGTTCGTAGAAGTCAGCACCCATCAGCAGCGAATCTTCGATCGTACACCCATCCATCACACGCGATCGCACACCCAGTACTGAGTGGTGGATGCGACATTGTTTGATGATACAACCTTCGCCGATCATGGATTCGGTGATCTGGGAGTCCAATAACTTCGAGGGAGGAAGGTAACGAGAGCGGGTGTAAATTGGTGACTTCTCGTCGTAGAAGCTAAATGCGGGCGTCGGTTGCTCTGTGAGGGCGAGATTGGCATCATAGAAGGATTCGATCGTCCCGATATCTTCCCAGTAGCCATCAAATAAGTAAGCTTGAATATTGTGAGTAGCCGCCGCACCAGGAATGATTTCCTTCCCGAAATCGGTCTGTTCCAGCGATTTTTTGAGTAAATCTACCAGCACTTGCTTCTTGAAAACATAAATACCCATAGAGGCAATATAGGGCTTCTCAGCGGCTTGCTCGGCATTGAGACCCAATTTGGTCGTATCGACCTGCATGTGCTTGAGCGCGTCACCTTTGGGCTTCTCACTGAATTCGACCACGCGTCCAGATGGATCGATTTTCATCAGTCCAAATTCCGAAGCATTTTTCTCGCCGATCGGTACTACGGACAGGGTAATATCAGCATTGGTAGTGCGGTGACGTTCGACAAATAACCGATAATCCATCCGATACAGGTGATCGCCAGATAGGATCACCACTTCCTCGACATCCCAATCCTCGACGATCGATAGGTACTGACGCACTGCATCGGCGGTACCCTGGAACCAGTCAGGACTGTCCTTGGTTTGTTGGGCGGCGAGGACTTCGACAAAGCCATCGCTAAATCCCGAAAAATTGTAAGCGCGGGCTAAGTGCCGATTCAGTGAAGCGGAGTTAAATTGCGTCAGCACATAGATTTTGAAAATCTCGGAATTGATACAGTTGCTCACAGGGATATCGATCAACCGATATTTACCAGCCAATGGTACGGCAGGTTTTGCCCGCAGTTTGGTTAGGGGATACAACCTGGTACCCGCACCACCACCTAAAACGATTGCTAAAACTTTTTTCATAAAAACCTCTAAAAATACCGATCCTAACTGGATCGATCGAGATCGCTGCGGACGTAACTGGTATTTCTACCACGATCGCCCTCACAATATCGACCTAGACACCCTCTATCATCTGATAACTTGGGTACTTTCGGGTTGCTCCGATCGGTATTTTCTGCTACTTTCTCGCCAGAATTGGTAATTACTTTAACCACTGTCCGATCGATTTCCCTTCGATCTCGCAATCCCTGCGGGGCACGATCGATCGCTTGCCAATTGGAGCTACTGGGCTGAATCGCACTTTTACGCCCGCAAATGCCGATCTCAAATTTATCGAAAACCACTTCTGTTCCTAATGAACACTCGATCGCATCATCGGTCTGAAGCCAAGCAATCGGCACAGTCAAAATATGACTTTCTAACAGTTCTAAACTCGATTATCGATGTCAAAAACTATCCGCTCCTACTACTAGATAAGATTCTAAAATCTCAGTACTAGTAATAGGAGCGGTCTAGGGGGTCTGTTCGCTGGAACCTGGCTGCTGAGAGAAACTCTACAAACAAGACAGGAGTGAATCTAGAACGATTCTATAGACAAACCGATAAGTTTACTAGAGGACAGTCCCAGCACTCAGCCGGCTAACTCCAGTTTCGAGACCCAGACGTGTACTACTCTCGATCATGGGCACCACCTCCTAATTTAATAATTGGATAGCTGTACTAGACAGCGGGTTATTTACTACCTATTGCTAAGTTAACACAGGTGTAGACAGTTGACAACAAGGATTCGAGCAGATTTGAGTTGAGTTGACTTAGCGTCATTTCAGTAATCTCCTCACCCTCAAGATCGAGATTGTCAGCCAAAACTTAGTTGACTGCTGTCGGCACCTGTGAATCGCTGTTAACGTCAATTGTAGGTGCGGATTGGAGTCGTTCGATAATGTCGATCGTTTCGCGCTCGAACACGACCTGAGCGCGATTGGTGCGCCCACCCAGGTACAATTTACCATCCTTGACTACCGCCCAAATTTGGGAATGGGAGAAATAGCTCATCACCACGCCGAGCATCAACAAACCAAAGCCCAAATACACGATCGGAATTCCAGGATCGGCTTTGATCTGCAAGCCCGTACCGCCGATGACTTCGAGGACTTTGAGCGTGACCCCATTGACCTCTAAGGAGCTGCCAGCACGCACGCTAGACACCAATTGACCTTTAGTATCGTAGACCAATAATGTCCCCTGTAAGTCTTTGGCGAGGAGCGAGACACCTTCGCTCAAATCTGGCTTGGTAGGAATCCACGTTCCCCAAATTCGGTTTTGAACGCCTTGTCCCAACTGTGCCATCGGGAGTCTAAAAATCGGACTGTTATTAATTCTGACTTTGACACCCGAAATCGACCAGTCAGTTTGGTAGTAATATACCCCATCATATTTCAATGGTTTGTTGACATGAATCGTCTGCCGATCGAGTTCCTTTTTGCTATCATTATCGATTACTGATAAATCTGAATAAAATTGATCGATCGTCCCTAAAGGTGTATATTCAATCCAGAAGCGATTGACTTTCACCGACCAATCTTTAGGGATTTGATTACGTGCCAATGGCCCCGCGTCGAGAATATTTTTAACTTGAAATGTCTCACCACTCGGCACCATTTCTTGAGCGAGAAATCCTGTCATTGCGCCCCAAACGCCGCCCAACAGAGTCAGAATCATCCCGATATGTACGACGATTGGCCCAATCTTGCCAATCAATCCCTTTCGGGCGTAAAGTTTGTCTCCTTCAGTAAAAATCTGGTATTTCTGAGATTGGAGCTGTAAGGTAAGTGCATCCAAATCTCGATCGTCAATTTCGGCACTAAGAGCCAATCGGTGAAAGAATTTAGGATTGTCATAAAATTTCCACTTCCGTGCCGATTTGAGCATCGGTAATTGAGTGGTAAATGTACAAGTCATCAGGCTAATACCAAATAACACCAATAATCCTAAATACCACCAAGTTCGATATACATGGTCTAAGCCAATAACTTGAATTACTTTCCAAGTTAGAAAACCAAATAAAGCTGGATGTTCGGGATAGTTAGTTTGATAAAATCCTGGCGTCTCTCCCTGCTCGATGACGGTGCCAGTAATACTCAAGACTGCGATAATTAGTACCAGCGCGATCGCAAATTTGAGATTGGCAATTACTGGTACGATTTTCTTCCGCCACCACTGTTGGGGGATCTGCCAGAAATTAGTTGGAGTTACGTTAGATTCGATCGCCATTCTTGTATTCAGCTATCAGTTATTCAGATCTTAAAAGCTAGGAATTCTAGTTAACAAAGAAAATACCCCAAACCCAATCAATAGCACACCACTAGTCGGGGTAATCCATCCAGACCATTTACGCACTTCCAACAACTTTTTGATTGCCGCCGTAAATGTACCTGCTAGTATCAATGGTGCCACATAACCAGCGGTGTATGCTAGTAAAAAACCAGCACCCAACCCAATATCACCAGTACTACTCACCCAAGCCAGTAAAGTTGCTAAAACTGGTGTGCTGCAAGGCGATGCGACTAACCCAAACGTCACTCCTAATAGATAAGAGCGCGCACCGTTGGGTAAATTCTTGGGAATCCAACCCATCCCGCCAAAATCGGGAAGTTGGAAAGGCAAGGCTTCGAGGAGATTTAGCCCCATCAGAATCGCCACTAAACTGACAAAGATCGGTAATCCCAAGCCAATTTGACCGTATACTTTACCAACTACCGCCGCAAAAATACCCAATCCAGCCAGAGTTGTCGCGATGCCCCCACAGAAACATGTCGATTGGAGTGCAGCTTGCCAGCGGCTTTTGGATTCGTAGCCGCCGATATAGCCGATCGTAATCGGGAGCATCGATAATGTACAGGGTGTCAGACTAGTCAGCAATCCCGCCGCGAAGATCGTGGCGACAGATACCCAGGTAATTTGAGTAAGTTGCTCGGTCACCAATCGATCGGCAAAGTGTTCGAGTTGATATAATCCGGTCTGAAGATCGATCGTTGGCATAAATGGTCAAAAGTATTCCCGATCGCTATTATACAAACGATCGAATGGTCGCGTTGGTTACTGTCGGCGCATCACTGGCTGAGATACCGATCTCGTCGGTCGATTTCTGCATCTATGGTAAATGTGCCGACACCCATCATGAGTAACTAGTTGCCGATCGAGTCAGAGTCGTGAGATAATTGTAGACTGTGTTTATTTTATTCCCGCGTTGGGTCTGTAAAGATTATGGCAGCCAAAAAGGGCGTTCGTATTATCATCACGTTGGAATGCACCGAGTGTCGCAGTAATACTGCCAAACGCTCTGCTGGTGTATCCCGCTACACAACTATGAAGAACCGTCGGAACACCACCGCACGGCTAGAGTTGAGCAAGTTCTGTCGTTACTGCAACAAGCACACGACACACAAAGAAATCAAATAGCACCGTTCACTATCCACCATCCACTATTCATTAATTCACTAGAAATGGCTTACTTTCGCAAACGATTATCACCCATCAAGCCCGGAGATCCGATCGACTACAAAGACGTAGATTTACTACGTAAGTATGTGACCGAACGTGGCAAGATCTTACCGCGTCGAATTACTGGCTTAACCGCCAAGCAACAAAGAGATCTGACGCTTTCGATCAAACGCTCTCGTCAAATCGCCTTGATGCCCTTTATCAACGTCGAAGGCTAAACTTAATTGGGGGTTGACGCTTGCGATCGAACGCTCTCGTCAAATCGCCTTGATGCCCTTTATCAACGTCGAAGGCTAATCGCCAAAGGGATGAGGAATGAGGATCGCTAGTAGCTCTAGGTTTCCAAGCTTGCTTCATTCTTCACATTCCTGGCTATAGATCTAGCCGCCAAGCCGCGATCGCCGTAAAATAGAGATGTTAGCTTCACAAGCGTTGTCGCAGCAGCCGCTCGGTACAAATTCTCCTGCTGGAGATGCTACGCGAACGAACTTGAAACTAATTGCAACCAAATAACACGTAACAACTAACTGTTACTAAAGGAAGATAATAGGGGTGGAGAAGGGAACTCTAGTCGAATTTTGGCATAACGGAGAACGCCGTCTAGCCATAGCCGATCGTCCAGAAGGGAAAAAACACTGGATCGCGATCGATGCTCGGACACAATCACATACACTCCATCCGCGTGATATCACCTATGAAGTAGCTGGAGTAACTTACAAGCAGCCAGCCGAAATCGATCGATTTACCGCCGCAGTCGCACCAAATATCGATCCTGAGAGCCTAGAAGTAGCGTGGGAAATGTTGGTAGCAGACGGGGAAATAGTCGATCCACCCACCTTGGCAGACTTATTATATTCCGATCGCACTCCCGCTCTGTGCTATGCGGCTCACGTCCTGCTCTCAGACGATAAAGTCTACTTTAAAAACAAAAAAGAAGACAAATACGAACCGCGCAGTCGCGCCCAAGTAGTAGAACTCAGGCATCAAGCCACTATCAAAGAGCAAAGAGAACGCGAACAACAAGGATTCATCGAGCGCGTCCAGCAGCAGCTCTTGGGTACGCCCGTCACCTGGGAAGATACCGATAAACAGCGACTAGAAGTCCTCGAAAAGTACGTCCTCAATCCCGATCTACCCCCGCAAAAGTTGGGTGAATATCTCACCGCCCTGGGTCGATCGCAAACTCAGCAATCAGTATTCACGCTGCTGGTAGAATTGGGGTGGTGGAGCATCCATGAAAATATCCATCTGCGTCGCGCTCAGACTCCCGTTCACTTCTCACACAAGATACAAACTGTGGCGCATGAATTACTCACCAATCCGCCTGTCGATCTCGACGCAGATCGCCGCCTCGACTTGACACGGTTGAAGGTATATACCATCGATGATGAAAGTACTCAAGAAATCGATGATGGTTTGAGTGTAGAGTTATTGCCAGATGGACGCCAAAAGTTGTGGATTCATATCGCCGATCCGACGCGATTATTGTCGCCTGAAGATGAATTCGATCTCGAAGCGCGAAAACGCTCGGTCACAATTTATCTCCCGACGGGGATGATTCCGATGTTCTCACCCGACCTAGCTACAGGTCCCATGAGCCTGCGGCAGGGTCAAAAGTGTTGTGCCTTGAGTTTTGGGGTGATCCTCGATCCGAGCGGTGCGGTGGCAGAATATACTATCACTCCGAGTACGATCGAGCCGACTTATCGTCTCACTTATGAAGATGTGGAGGAAATGCTCCAACTACGGATTCCGGGCGAGATGGAAATCGAATCCCTCGCCCAAGCCTCCAGGCTCCGCACACAGTGGCGACTCTCCCAAGGCTCCATCAATATCAACATGCCAGAGTCTACGGTCAAAGTCAGCGGTGATGAAGTCTCGATCGATCTAATCGAAGACAATCGCGCGCGGAAACTAGTAGCGGAAATGATGATTTTGGCTGGTGAAGTCGCTGCCAGATACGGACAAGACAACGCCCTCCCCCTCCCCTATCGCGGACAGCCCCAGCCCGAACTCCCACCCGAAGAAGAACTGATCCTCATCCCCGTCGGTCCCGCCCGCTCCTGTGCCATCCGTCGCTGTATGCCCCGTAGTGAAATGGCAACCACACCATCCAGACATGCTAGCTTGGGTCTCAATACCTATTCACAGGTGACATCGCCGATTCGCCGCTATACAGATTTACTGGCTCATTACCAAATCAAAGCCCACCTGCGGGGCGATGAGTTACCATTTACAGTCGAGCGATTGCAGGAAATCATGCTGGGATTGGGGACGAATATCTATGAAGCAATCATGGTCGAACGCCAAACCAATCGCTATTGGACACTAGAATACCTCAATCGATCTGGCGATCGCGAATGGGACGCGATCTTCTTACGCTGGTTGCGTGAAGATGAAAGTCTCGCCCTGATCTTGATCGAAGAACTGGGAATTGAATTGGCGATGAAATTCAATCGCTGGATCGCCGCAGGCGAACAGATCCAAGTACAGGTAGCTTTAGCCGATCCGCGTCAGGACATCATTCATCTGCGCGAGATCGCGCGTCAATCGAGTGACTATGCCGCTTAAAAGTAACGATTAATCATGCCAAAAAAACAAAAATTCCCACATCTCCTTGGCTCAAAGTGGACGGCTACCCAAAAAATGTGGGGCTGGCGACACTTTCAAGTAGTCAACCGCAAACATGATGGCAAGTGGGTATTCGCCGAGATGGTCTCATCCTGCGATCCTGACGTCCGGTTTTGGATCAATGCCCAAGCCATCAAAGACACCAGCCAATGGAAACCAGGCTGGCAATCGCTGGCGGAAATGGGATTGGGTCATAACGATGAGCTGGTACTAATAGAGTAAAATTGAATTTGTCAAGCTCGATCGAATCTACCGAGATCGATCGCATCAGTGTTGCGCCAAACGTCACTTAATCGCGATCGATTCAAATCCATAATTTCATCTGTTAAAAATTGCCTCGATCCATAGCTGGTGGGCAGTACCCACCCTGCAAAATATCCAAAGCTATTATTTTCTCAAACCCAAAACCTCAAGTCCGATCCCTAAAGCCTAATACCTATCAAGATGTTTCGTCTCGCCAGTCAAATCGAAGCCATTTTGTATCTCAAGGGACAACCCCTCGACTTGGCAGTCATTGCTGAATGTGCGGGATGCGATCGCGATGCCGCCGAAACGGCGATGATTGAGTTGATGGATGATTATACGCACCGAGATAGTGCCCTAGAAGTCGTCGAAACACCACAGGGTTATACACTTCAGCTCAGGGCTTCATTTCAAGCACTGATTGAGAAGATGATTCCACCCGAGATCGGTACGGGTGCGCTCCGCACTCTGGCAGCGATCGCCATCAAAGGCTCGATTTCTCAAACCGATCTGGTAGAATTGAGAGGCAGTGGTGCCTATCAACACGTTCAAGAACTCGTCGAAGTCGGATTCGTTCGCAAACGCCGTCAGCATGGGAGTCGCTCCTCATTGTTGCAAGTGACTGACAAATTTCACCGGACCTACGAACTCAATGACTTACCCATCCCACAATTAGCGACAATCGCGAGCGAAACAACTGATGAGATCGATGGGGTGGATTTCACCACTAAGTCAGCCTAAGTGAGTTATAATCGCTTGCTTACTCGTAGCTGCTGTTGATAACGTTCAGGTACGATCGATCTCCAGATGATGGCGGATAACCGTTCTGAGGGCATGATAATCACAGCGGTATGCTCCCTCCGACCTGCTCGATAAAATAGTATCATAGTGATATCGAGTCGTTAGCGTCAGCTCTTGAGTTTGCAGAGTACTCCGCACCTACAAGGAGCATCGCTTAAAATCAATCACCATCTCGATCCATCTAATTAAGTCATAATGGCATTTAATCCTGATTTTCTGGAACGCAAATCTGAAGATGCTCAGGTAAATCAATTACTCAAGTATCTCCAACACCAATCCCCAGAGGTCTTAGCCCAAATTGCTAAGGCGACAACTCCCCAAGTAAAAGATATCATCACCCACAATATTCAGGGTTTACTGGGCATGTTGCCGAGCGAGGGTTTTGGCGTGCAAGTGACGACCGATCGTGATAATCTCGCCAATCTGCTTGGTTCGGCGATGATGACAGGCTACTTTCTGCGCCAAATGGAGCAGCGGATGGAGTTGGAAGACGTGTTGATGGGTTCGGGTTCGATCGAACACGAGTAAACTCACAGCTTGAGCCAGTACAGAACGTAGAATGTAGGGTGGGCAATGCCCACCACAGGTAAGTGTGCTGATTCTAACCCCAATGGTGCGTTACAGCTTTCGCCGAACACACTGTACATCTATTGGTATGTCAATTGTCTGAGCTGCGTATCGCCAGCCCACCATCGACATTCGTCGCTAACTGCGCCAGTGTAATATTTGAGATTTGACTGGGTTGACAAAATCTCTGCTCTGTGCTGTTGACTTGGTGAATTCCGATCGCAGTTGATAGTACCATTTTGCCTGGGTATCAGCGTCGCGGATGAGCATCAATGGCGGACTGTATTTGAGACCGATCTGTTGCTTGACTACCATATCCCGATCTTGCCCTAAGAAGGTGCGGACAAATGGCAGCAGTAGTGGCTGTAACGGTTTGACCCAGGCAAGCGTGGTGTAAAAAATCGTTGTTACCTCGGTTTCGGTCTCAGAGATGGGGGTGATAACTGTCAGGTTGGCGACGCGATTTGTGGCAGTGATAATTTGCTCGATTCTAATTCCAGGTAGCGAGAAGGCAATTTCCACCTCAGCTTCACCACCAATCAGCTGATAGAAAAATGTTTGCCGTTCCAAGCGATGACGGCGCATCGTGAAGCCGTAGGGCGAGGGATCGAAAGCCTTAATTTCATCAGATAGGCTGGGATCGGCACGCCACCACCATGCTCGATGCACGAAGGGAACGTGAGTCGGGTCCATCAAGCCGACGACCGCATGATCGATGAAGCAAGGGAATGTCATCGTCAAGACAGATTGATAAGTCTTACCTTCAAAACCAGGTACTACAGTCACTGGATGTGTGGGTGCGCTCTCATCCCGATCCCGCTCGGACATATAAATCCAGATATTGCCCTGGACTTCCTGGACTCGATACCTGCGAACTTGAAACTTACTCAAATCCAGATCTTGGTCGGCATGGAGAGCTGGGATCAGTTGACACTGACCCGACCTGTCGAATCGCCAACCATGATACGCACACTCGATTTGGGCACCATCAAACCGCCCACAACTGAGCGGGACAGCCCGATGAGGACAGATATCCCGGAGGGCAAATACTTCGCCATCACGGGTGCGCCCAAACACGATCGGTTCGCCCAGTAATTGCTTGGTCACCATCTGACCAACTTTGAGCTGTCCGCCTGGAAGCGCATAGTACCAAATATTGCGGAGGAAATGTTGTTTTTGTTCGATCGCTTGCATCATCTCAACAGCAGTTCAAATAGTTGCGCGTCAATTATGAGTTGTCTATCCTAAAAGTCTATATTATAAAGGTTTGTCAGTAGAACCCAGTGCATGAGTGGTACATATCGAGCGACAGGAATCAATCTCAAGGCGATGCCGATCGGTGAAAACGATCGATTGATGACAATTCTCACCCCCGAGCATGGTTTAATTAAAGCGATCGTGCCAGGTGCGCGCAAGTCCAAGTCAAGTCTGGGCGGGCGGAGCGCGTTATTTATGGTCAACGATTTATTGATTTTCAAGGGTCGATCGCTTGACAAGGTAACTCAAGCCCAGACGCTGATTTCCTATGGCAAATTGATTGAGGATCTTGGGAAACTAGCCGCTAGTCAATACCTGGCGGAAATAGTCCTCGCCCAAGCCTTGAGCGATCGACCGCAAGCGGAATTATATCAATTATTACTGCTGCACTTGGGTAGAATTGATAATCTCGATCGCGGTGACAATACTGGATCGATCGCACATTTGTGTCAAGGTATTTTTCACCTGCTAGCTCTAGATGGCATCGCCCCGCAGGTACATAGTTGTTGTATCACCAGACAACCGATCGAGCCAAATTTCACGATGCTCGACTGGCAGATCGGCTTTAGTATCGAGTCAGGTAGCACCGTCGAGCTAGGTGTAGCGACTGAAGATCCGAGTATTGTTGTTAATTATCGCTTGAAAGCTCTAGATCTCCTCTGCTTCCAGCATCTATCCGATCCGAACCTACATCGATTGGAGCTGGCGATCGACAATTTCTCGCTCGAAACAATTACCGATACTGAGCTAGCTGGAGTCTGGCGGCGGCTCGAACGCATTCTACGTCAACACATCCATTATCATCTCAATATTCAGATTCGATCGGCAGCACTCATCGATCTTTAGGTTTTAGGCTCTAGGGGGTGTTAGGCTTCAACCGTAAGGTATCAAGGTTAAGGTGAACAAGAGCAGAGGATCTGATTGAGGATTGCTATAGCTACCCCGATGCGATCGAAAAACATTTACACTAAAAATTGTCAAACTCGATCGATGAGTGGTTTTGACCTTCACCAGAGACTAATTTGAGGTTGTAATGTGAGTGAGCATAATTTTTGTCAACAATTCCAGATCTAACGTTAAATTTAGGCAGCTAGAGCCGATTGCTCTGTCGATCCGACGTCGATCGCTCTAAAATAGAAGGTACATTCACATTGGCAATATTCCGCCGCTTGGCATCGCGTCTGCCTTGGAAGATCGAGGTTTAACCAAATGCTCATTTTCCGCAGTTATCACCGCCCCACCACATTACTCAATGCGATTATCTGATTTTGACACAGCACCAGGAAATGAACTGACCGATTCTCCGCCAAAGCAGGAAGCTGGTTCGGAATTGCCGGATGATTCGGATTCGACAGTAGTAAATGGTGAGGCTACTGTAGTAGCACCGACACCAGCTCCGAGTGGATCCCCGCCAGGATTTATGGCTGTACTCCAGAATCGGAACTTTGTGACCTTGTGGAGCGGACAGATTTTTTCCCAATTGGCAGACAAAGTTTATCTAGTCTTGATGATTGCGATTATTGAGAGTCAATTTCAATCCGAAAATCAGAGTATCAGTGGGTGGGTATCAGCGATCATGATTGCCAATACAGTTCCAGCCGTGCTATTTGGCTCTCTAGCAGGGGTGTTTGTCGATCGCTGGCATAAGAAAGAGGTATTGGTCAGTACCAACCTGCTGCGGGGGATTTTGGTGCTATCAGTGCCATTTTTATTGTGGTTGACCAAGGGGCAAGTCGTCGTCAATTTACCGCTGGGTTTTGAAATTCTGTTGTTAGTCACGTTTGTGGTTTCTACACTGGGTCAATTTTTTGCCCCCGCCGAACAAGCAGCAATTTCGATGATTGTAGACAAACCAAATTTACTCTCAGCCAATTCCCTGTACACGACGACAGCGATGGGTTCGCTGATTGTGGGCTTTGCGATCGGCGAACCCATACTAGCATTGGCAGACCATTTGGGCGCAAGTGTGGGCTTGGGAGTGAATATCGGCAAAGAATTATTAGTCGGATCTAGTTATGCGATCGCCGGTATTTTTCTAATTGTGATGCGAACGGGAGAAACCAAAAAAATTCCAGCAGGCGACGAGCCGCATGTGTTGGCAGATCTCCGCGAGGGTGTCCGTTATCTGGGAGAGCATCAGCAGCTCAAAGGCGCACTCATTCAGCTCACGATCTTACAATCGGTAATTGCCTCAGTGACGGTAGTAGCCGTGCGAATTGCCGAACTATTACCAGAAATCAAAGCTTCGCAATTTGGATTCCTGCTGGCTGCTGGTGGCGTCGGGATGGCGTTGGGTGCGGTAGGATTGGGTTATCTCGATCGCCGATTGTCTCGCGCTCAATTGAGCTTGTATGGATCGTTTGGGGTGGCTTTGTCTCTGGTCGGGTTATCATTTTCCCACTCGCTGTGGCTGAGTCTATTATGTTTGGTCGGTATGGGTGTATTTAGCGCGAGTGTGATGATTCCGATGCAGACGACGATCCAAAGCGAAACTCCAGAGGAAATGCGCGGTAAAGTATTTGGACTCCAAAATAACGCAATCAATATCGCACTGAGTCTACCCCTTGCCCTCACTGGCATCGCGGAAACTGCACTAGGTGTGCCGACTGTATTATTGGCTCTAGCCTCGATCGCGGCAATTGGCGGGATCTTCACTCAGCGGTATAATTCGGTAGAGTAATTAAGTCAGCACTTCTCACCATTCACCATCCACCATTCACCCCTTGATGGAACCAATCATTCAGCTACGTGGCGTCTCCAAAGCCTTTGGAAATAGTGTAATTTTGGATGCGATGGATCTAGATATCTATCCTGGACAAGGTTTGGGGATTATCGGGCCATCGGGAACGGGCAAATCGACAATTCTGCGGATTGTGGCTGGATTGCTGGCTCCAGATGAGGGTGAAGTATACATTCGAGGGCAATTGCGGCGCGGACTGATCGAAGATGGTAACGATCCGATTTATATCGGGATGGTATTCCAGCAAGCGGCTTTATTTGATTCGCTGACAGTAGAGGAAAACGTTGGTTTCCGGTTATTTCAACAGTCGCATATTTCTCGCAAACATATTCGGGAGCTAGTAGAATCCAAGCTAGCAATGGTTGGGATGACCGATGTAGCCGATCGATATCCAGCGCAATTATCGGGGGGAATGCGGAAGCGAGTCAGTTTTGCCAGAGCCATCATGTCCAATCCCGAACATCCCGACGACAATCCCGAAGTTTTATTATATGACGAGCCGACAGCAGGATTAGACCCGATCGCCTCTACCGTGATTGAAGATTTGGTCAGAGATTTACAGCATCAGGCTGGCTGCGGTACTTACGTGATGGTGACTCACCAAAGTAGTACGATTCGACGCACTACCGATCGGATTGTCTTTCTGTATCAAGGTAAGGTGCAATGGGATGGTAAAACGGCTGATATTGATACTACCGATAACCCCCTGATGCGCCAATTTTTTAGTGCGAGTACGCATGGGCCGATTCATCTGATTGATTGAATTCATTACTTTCGGGTGAGAAGTTAGGTGAATGGTGAATGGTGAATGGTGAATGGTGAATGGTGAATGGTGAATGGTGAATGGTGAATGGTGAATGGTGAATGGTGAATGGTGAGTTTACTGACAATAAAAAAAGAGCGAGAATCATGATTCTCGCTCTTTTTATGTTGACCTTGGCTGTCGTTGCTGCCTTGGTCTTTGAGTTTTTGTCGGAGCATTTGAGTGCGTTTCTTGAGTTGGCGTTGACGTGCCGAACCGCCTTTGCCCTTGTCGTTTCTCCCTTCTTTGCGAGGGGATTCCCAGCGTTTTAGTCGTTGTGCCATAGAACTGATTGATACTTTGTATTTTAATAGTAGCAAAAAAGTTTGGCGATCGCCATAGTTAGTATAGTCCGCGAAGGCGGACTTTGCACTACGAGCAGCGGTTTCCAACCGCTGAGATTGTAGATAGCAACTTGAGTTAACTACTCTAAATCCCCATTGCCAATCCGGCTAAATATCCAGTCGTCCAGGCACTTTGAAAATTGAAGCCGCCTGTGACGCCATCGATATCCAAGATTTCCCCCGCAAAATACAACCCTGGACAGAGCTTACTTTCCATTGTCTGAAAATTCACTGACTTGAGATCGACGCCGCCACAGGTGACAAATTCTTCCTTAAATACGCCTTTGCCAGCGATCTGATACTCACCACGCTTGAGTTCTTGGATCGATCGATCGAGTGTTTTATTTGCCAAACCCGCCCATCTGTCCGTGGGTTGAATGCCGATATAGCTAGTCAGCGATTCCCATAAGCGATGGGGAATCGGTACGGGACAACTATTGTGAATAGTTTTTTGGGGTAGCTGGGACTTGACAGCTACCATCAGTTCGCGTAACTTGTCGATCGAGTAATCCGGTAGCCAATCGATCGTCAGTGGGATACTATAACGCGCTTCGGCAAGAGATCTCGCTCCCCATGCGGACAATTTGAGGACGGCGGGGCCGCTCATCCCCCAATGTGTGACTAATAATGCACCTGTTTGAGTGAGCGGAGTTTTGCCTGTAGTTGCCAACTTCACCGTGGCAGCTTTGACACTAACTCCCGCGAGATTTGCCAAGCGCGGATCGGGGATATTGAATGTAAATAGCGACGGTACTGGTGTGGAAATCGGATGTCCGAGTTGTTGTGCCCATCTGTGGGCACTGGGATTGCTACCTGTGGCGAGGAGGACGCGATCGGCTGTCAAAATCTGTCCTGATTTGAGGGCTACCGTCCATCCTGACGGCTGTTGTGGACAAATTTCGGCTACAGCTTCCCCCGTCCAGATTTTGACGCCAGCAGCCGCCGCAGCGTCGAGTAGACATCTGACGATCGTTTCTGAGTCGTCGGTAGTGGGAAACATCCGCCCATCGGCTTCAGTTTTGAGCTGGACACCGCGATCGGCATACCAAGCGACAGTATCCTGAGGTTGGAAGCGCGAAAATGCCCCCCGCAGAGCCTTGCTACCACGCGGATAGTACTGCACCAATTGGTGAGGGTCGAAACAAGCATGAGTGACATTACACCGACCGCCACCGGAGATTTTGACCTTGCTGAGGGGATATTTACCAGCTTCGATCAGGGTGACACGGGTATATGGATAAGTTTGGGCGCAGGTAATCGCGGCGAAAAATCCCGCCGCGCCGCCGCCGATGACAATGATTTGAGACACGGGGTAGAGGGTAGGGGGTTGAGGAACTGTTAAGGCGGTTAGAACACAGCGATTGAAATCGCCGCTCGGAATGCAAAGTCCGCCTACGCGGACTAATAATTCAGTCCGCGTAGGCGGACTTTGCAGTATTAGCCGCGACTTCAGTCGCAGGTAGTAAATAGATAGCAACTTAGGTGAAAGCGGCGTCCAAAGCCTAACACCTAAAGCCTAAGCCCCATGAGCGCGAGGATCGTCATTATTGGGCTGAGTGGGTGTCGCGATTGTGGGTGTGAATTTGGAGACTTCCCCTGCGGTGGTGGTGTCGGCTAGGGTTGTGCCAGCAGCTAGAGCCGTTAGTTTGGCTGCTAGGATCTGGCGCGGTTGTTCGCCGATCGCTTGGACGAGGACTGTTCCGGTATTATCAAAGAAGACAAAGTGAGGAATCCCATCGACGCGGTATTTGGTAACCTCTGGTAGCCATTTGGTATTATCGACATTGAGCATCGAAAAATTGATCCGATCGCTAAATTCGGACTTGAGGGCGGCTAAATCTGGTGCCATTGCCTGACAACTAGTACACCAGTTGGCATAAAATTCCATCAGCGTTGGTTTGCCATTGGTGAGGGCAATATCGATCGGTTGGGCGTGGGTGGCTTGAGCTTCGAGGCTCGAACTAGAGTCAGTCGCGCGAATGCCTAAGACGAGAGCAACTACTAGCAGGATTGCGATAATGACGATCGCAAAGTTCCTGATTCGCTGCGCGGGGGAAGTAGATTGGATCGCCATAAAAAATTTAAAATTTGCAGATCGGATGTAAGCTCAATATATCGTGCAATTCGCGACTCTTGCAGAAATCGATCGCTTAGCCCCTTTTCGGTGTCAAATTGGATATCTGGGGTGGATAGTGAATAGTGAATGGTGAATCGACAGGTTGTTTAGTTATTGGTTGGGAAGGAAGTAGTTTGGAGGTCGAATGCTAAACTGTCAACTGTCAACTATCAACTATCAACTATCCACAGATGTTGTCAATCCCCACCTTCCCCGAAACCGACCATCAGATCGTCCGATCTTTAGCTAGTTATAGCGATCGAGAGTTGGTCAGCTTGCATCAGTTACATCCCGAGCAGGGCAAGTTTTTTGCGGCGTTGTTTTGTCGCTATGGCGCGATCGTGCATAGCGTTGTGCAACATGCTGTCGAGTCGCAGCTCCAAGCTGATTACTTATTTGCGATCGCGTGGCGACAGATTTTTGGCGAACTGCACCGCGTCAAATTGGCAGCAGATCCTGAAGCTACCAATTGGCAAAACTGGCTAATAGACATCACTGGTAATACGATCGCCCAGATTGAAGTGCCTCCGTCAGCGCAGATCCGCTACACTCTCAATACAGCACCACCGCCATTATGGTGTTATCTCGAACGTGGACTCGATTTGCTCCCCCCGCTGTCACGGTTGATTGTGGTGATGACTCAGAGCCTCAAGTGGAAAGATCGACGGATTTCGGCATATCTACAAGGGGAGGGACAGCAGATCCCCCCTGATAGTATCCCTAACTACCTCATCGCAGGTTATCAGCAGCTAGAAGCGGCAGTACCTCAAGATATTCGCGAGATTTATCAGAGTGGGATTGGTAAGCAGGCTGATGCTCTGAACTAGATCTCAGTGTGGGCTGAGGATGTCAACTCGCTAATTGCCTCGATCGACCAGCGATCGAATAACTCGGTTAAAATTTGCTGCTGAAGCTGCTCGTCCAATTTTGGCTCGACGATCTCTTCTACTTGAATCAGATGGACGCCGATAGCCGTAACAACTGGTTTGATTACTTGCGGTGGTTTGGCAGCAAATATAGCAGCGGATAGTTCGGGAAGCAGTTGTTTGCGGCTGACTCTCCCGATATACCCCCCGCGTCGCCGGAGTTCGGGAGTGGCAATGTATTGATGTGCCACATCCGAGAAGTGGAGATCGCCTTCTTGCAGCGAGTAATAAATCTCCATTGCCAAGTCGTAGTCTGCGAAAACTACTTCATAGATAACTGCACCACTGTAGTCGAGTAAATTCTGATAAAACAACTTTTCGACTCGATCTCCAAATAAGTGTGCGGCAAGCCTGTCAGACAACAGATCGTAGAAGTTCACAGGGGTAGCAAAAAGCGGCTCTCTCGTAGTTAAGGTTATAACTTAAACTTATTAAAGCAATCGGAGCGCAGCGGAGATTACTTTAATAAGCAAGCTATATGCTTTACTCATATCTCTTTCAGGGTTGCTGTGACTAAGTATCTTCAGCTTATCCCCTGAAAGCTTTTCTACCTCATACCCCCCTTTTCAAACGCCCTCTCATTCACAATATCTGCAAAAAATACCGAATTGAATTTAAGGCGCACACACATGTCTGGGCTTAAAAAACTTTTGTCCGTCAATCAGGCCCGGGCATAGGTTGCTTTTTAAGGCTCGGTTTCATCATGGTGACTCGCTATTAACGCCAGTGTCATCTGCAATTGATGTCTGGTTGCGTCCTTTTCCCAGCTTCACTCTTACGAATTCCGAGTCGTATCGGTGTGGGCAGGTGAGCAGTCATCTTTGAGTTTAAGAGGAGGGGCTTACACCCTCATCAATCGGATAGTTCAAGCTTTATGTGCTACATGTATCGTAGCCAGCTTGGATTAGTTATGTACGGACTGATTACCGCGATTGACTAATCAACGAATCGCATTAAAAATAACCCTCAGTATTGCTGAGGGTTATTTTTGTCAACGTAAGGGATGTCGATACCCAAGAGTGATTAAGACATCTCTTGGATGATGTAGTCAAAATAGGGAGCTGCGGCGGCGGCATCTTTTGCACTCAGGCGGCTGAGAGCGGCTTCTTTGAGTGCGACGATCGAATCAGCCATGCCAGCAACTGGCACACCTAGCGAGTTATACATATCGCGAACGCCGATCAAGCCGATTTGTTCGATCGGTCCTTTGTCACCAGCGAGGACGCCATAAGTCACCAGCCGCAGGTACCAACCATAGTCTCTGATACACTGAGAGCGTTGTTTTTGACCGTAAGCGTTGCCACCAGGTGCGATATAGTCGGGGTGGAGCTTCCACAACTGCTTACTAGCTTGCTCGACAATTTTTTTCTCGCCTTCTGCTAGCGTGGTGACGATCCGAATCCGTTGTTCGCCTGTTTGCAAAAATGACTGGATATTTTTGAGTTCTCCGCTACTGGGGTAGCGGAGATCGTCATCGGCTTTGAGAATAACTTGACTAACTACACTCATATTAATTGCGATCGATTTCAGATATCTTTTATTATCTTATACATCCAGTAGTTTAGCTAGACAGGCGGGCATCCCCGCGTCCATACCCGCTTCGGGTTGGCGTGGGATGAGAGACTATCAAGGACACCCGAGGCTATCGCGGGTGGCTACTCCAGTCACCGGATTGATCCCGTCAGCTCGTTCGCACAGTAATTTTGCCTGCGCCTTGTCGATTAAAGCATCCGTAAAATCAGCTCCAGTAACTTTGGCACCATAAAACCGCGATCTGGTCAGTGTTGCTTCGGTTAAAATAGCATTAGTTAGATCGGCTTCATCAAAGGTCGCTCGATCTGCTAAGGCACCAGTGAGATTGGCACCCGCTAAATTTGTCTTGAGCAGAACACCCATCGTCAACATGGCGTTGGTTAAATTAGCACCACTAAAATCTACCTCACGCATTTCGGCGGATACGAACACGCCACCAGTGAGATCTTGACCTGAAAAGTCCCGACCTCTGAGATCGATCCGGCTATAATTGGTCTGAGTGCCAATTGCTAAGGTCGGATCGTTGAAACCCAACAATAACCACACCAAAGCCACGATCGCCAGCCGCTTGAGCCATGTGATACAGATCGATATGTAGTTGACTATCGCCATTAT
The DNA here is from genome assembly GCF_041738855.1 of Chamaesiphon sp. Taxonomy (GTDB): domain Bacteria; phylum Cyanobacteriota; class Cyanobacteriia; order Cyanobacteriales; family Chamaesiphonaceae; genus Chamaesiphon. Next base: position 46,965 of record NZ_JBGSPA010000177.1, read on the forward strand.
TTAAAGGTTTAACACTGATACTTAGTTATTATTTTCGGCTATTTAGGCAATCGTTTGAATACATTCTTAATTAAAAGATCGCCCTTTACCCACTTCCCCAAATGATTATTGAATCGATCGAGATCGAGATAGACATCAACAACGTTTCAGGAGAGCTAGATAAGGCGATCGAAGTCGCCCTGCAACAGTGGGGCGAACCCCTGCGCTGGGCGATTACAACGGTCGATCGCGAAACCAATATCGCTCAGATTGAAGCAATTGTAATCAAGTGAGTGGAGGGTGAATGGTGAATGGTGAATGGTGAGTGGTGGAGGGTGAATAGCTTGCACTGAGCCTATTCAAAGTGTGAACATTGGGGGATTGAGCTTTTGAGCTTAGATCGAAAAATAGCCACTAAATTATCTGCTCTTCAATAAACCAGTTAGGTTTTGATTTGTGATTCCATGCAAATCCACTATCCACCATCCACAATTCACTATCCCAAAATCGCCCTCAATGCTGGCTCAAGAGTAGTATTTTGAAACTCAAAACCTTGAGCCTGAGTCCGAGTGGGGACTACTTGCTGTCCTTGGAGGACGACGATCGCGCCTTCGCCGAGCAGGGCTTCGAGGGCAAAATTGGGCACTGGGAGCCAAGAAGGGCGATTCATGACGGTGCCGAGGGTTTGAGCAAATTCGGTCATCGTTACGGGGCTAGGAGCGGTAGCATTGTACACACCTTGCATGTTGGTTTCACTCAGTGCCTGGATTATCAACTTGACGACATCATCGCGGTGTACCCAGGAAAACCACTGATTGCCACTACCGATCGGCCCACCGACAAAAGCACTAAAGGGTGTTAACATCTTGCCCAGTGCGCCGCCATTTTCGCCCAAAACAATTCCCAAGCGGATGATAACTACCCGCGTACCACTAGCCGTTGCGGCTTGCGCGGCTGTCTCCCAAGCAGTACATACTTCGGCGAGAAAATCCGTGCCAGCCGGACTAGTTTCATCAAATTTGCTAGTTTCGCTGGTGCCATAGTAGCCGATTGCGGAGGCATTAATCAGGACTGGGGGTTTGATGACGGCTAGAGAGATTGCTTCGACAATTTTTTGGGTGCCGATTTGGCGACTCTCCAGGATCGTCCGCTTTTGAGCAGGTGTCCAGCGTTTTTCGGCAATCGGTTCGCCAGCGAGATTGATGACGGCATCACAGCCAGAGATCGACTGTTGCCACTCTCCGGATTTGAGCGGATTGTAACCGACGATCTGCGCTTGCCCAAAGCGATTGCCTACCTGTTGGGGACTCCGCGTGAGGATGATGAGTTGATGTCCCTGCACTTGGAGTTGTTGGACTAACCGACTACCAACAAAGCCAGTGGCTCCCGCGATCGCAATCTTCATACCGTACTTACATTGATACTTACTCCTTTAGATTTTCGCACTTATCTTCGAGATTTTCTACCGCACCCGACAAGCCGCGATCCCATTTTGTTGGGATGATTGAAAGCCCAATAGTACGGCTTGGGACCGCTGTTCGGGCGTCCCGTGATGCTGGCGATTATTTACTTCATAATCCCCAACCTGATAGGCGATCTCGGCGATTTGCTGGATGTCCTGGCGATCGAATGTCACATTGGGCATCGCACCCATATAAAACCCCGCTAGGCAATCGGCTTGGAGTTCGATTTGGGTAATATTTCTCGGTCTAAAGCCCCCAATTGTCTGTGCTGCGTGAGCATATTCATGTGCGAGGATATAAGCCAAGGCGGCATCACCATATTGATAAGCCATTCGGATGTGCTGCTGGGTAATGTACACCGTATTGTTGCGGGGACAATACAGACTACCCGATATGCGCCCACAAGGGCTGGATGCCCCGTTGGGCACATTCCACCTGACTTTAGGATTCGATCGCGTAGTATCTACTTGACGCAATCCCATGTAGACAGCTTTTAAGACTACTTCCGGCCCTAGTTGTTGTGCTCTGAGCGGAATACTTGTGGCAAGTGTGGTAACTAAAGCAATACCAACGCGAGTAAAAAATTTCCCCAGGTGCATATGGGTAGAGAGTTGAGGATAGGGGTAGGGGGTAGAGGGTAGAGGGTAGAGGGTAGGAGGTAGCGTTTGAGTTGCTTCTGAGCAAGAGATAAAGCCTATACTTCATATTGACTTTAGCTACTCTCCACCCTCTACCCGCTACTCTCTGCTCCTAAGAATAAACTCAGCGATCGCCAAATCGACAGGGGTGGTGATTTTGAGGTTGGTTTCTTCACCTGGCACGATCGTGACTGGCAAATTGCATTTCTCAAATAATGCGGCATCGTCGGTCACTTCCCAGCCAAGAGTGCGTCCTTTGTCGTGACAGGCTTTGAGCAGTTTGACCTCAAAACCTTGAGGGGTCTGAGCCGCCCATAGATTAGACCTGTCAGGCGTGGATACAACTATCCCCGTATTATCTACAACTTTAATTGTATCTTTTACGGAAATCGCGGCAATCAGTCCTGGGCAGGTCGCCAGCATCGCCGCACAGCGATCGAATAAATCTGGTGTCGCCAAACATCTAGCTCCATCATGAATTAATACGCGTTCTGCGCTAGCTGGCAACCCTTGTAACCCGTTGTAAACCGATTCTTGTCTAGTTTGACCGCCTTGGATAAATTGGACGGGTTTGGATAGAGATATGTTGCCCAAAATCAGATCGAGATCCGATCGATCTGCTGGTTGTCCGATGATGCCAATCCAGTCAATCGATGCAGCCCTCTCGGCAGCGATCAGCGTCCAAGCTAACAAGGGTCGATCGCACAGCGTCATCAGCAATTTGTTGCGATCGTGAAGCATCCGTTTCCCCATCCCTGCGGCAGGTATTAGTAAGTGCATGTAGTTGGGGTGGATGGTGAATGGTGGATGATGGATGGTGAATGAGGATAAGTATTAGGTGTTAGAAGTAAATCTAAATTCTCATCCCTAAAGCCTAAAGCCTAAAATATTCGTAGGCAACTTTGGACATCTGCCGGACTAGTGCAGGGCCAGCAGGGTCATTGTATGGGCGTTTGACGATCGCGGCGGCGATATATTTTTTGCCTGTGGGTAGCTCGATCAGACCGACATCAGCGATCGTGGTGCCGATGTCACCTGTTTTGTGGGCAATTTTTGCCCCTGCACCCAAACCTTGGGGGAGCATAGTATTGCGGCTAGTATTGCTCATCATGCTCAAGATTTGGCTACGGGAGGGATCTGAGACGATTTTACCGCGATCGACTGCCATGAGCGATCGCGCTAGTTCGCCGACGGTGGTGACATTTTTGCCTTCGAGATCGGGAAGTGGTCGATTGATGGCTGTAATATTGAGTCCCCAATTCCGAAAACGTTGATTGAGCGCGGCTTTACCACCGAGTCGAGCGATCAGGAGATTTGTAGCTGTATTATCACTGATTGCGATCATCTTGGTAGCAGCAACGAGGATACTCACCCGAGTTCCTGGTTTTTGATGTTGTAAGTCGCCAGCACCTGCGGCGATCGATTTTTTGTCGATGGTGAGTTTTTCTTCGAGGCGCACTTTATTGGTATCGACATCCTCAAATAAGGCAATCAGGATCGGAAGTTTGATGGTGCTGGCGGCAGGTAAGATGCGATCGATTCCCCGTTCGCTATATTCACCACGATCGATCTCGACGAATAGATAACTTGAGTCTAGTTTACTCTTATTGGCGATCGCTGACTGCAATCGAGCTTTGAGGAGGGAATTGGCTGTGGTAAGTGTGAGTCGATCGAGGGGTAACGGCGGCGGTGCGGGTAATGGTGGTTCTGGGGTAGTGGCAAGCTGGGGGGGTGGATTGACGATCGAGATCGCGGTACCAGCGATGGTGCTAGCCCCCAATCCACAAATAATCAGCCGCACTAGGTAAATAAATGGTGAGGTCGATCGCTGGCGTGGTGGATCTAGTGGTGCGTCGCTCTGTGGTGCTGGTGGTGTGGTGTTGCGGGGAGCTATTTTGGCACTGCGATAGGAAGCCATAGGGTGGTGCGGATGGTGAAGGTTGACTTGGTGCTGAGTCGATCGTCAAGGGGATAAAAGTTAGCTGCGGTTCCGATCTAAAAAATCGATAACCTGCGACCCTACCGCTTCGGCGAAGCCGAATTAATGAGTTATCGATCGCACCATTCACTATCCACCATTCACCATTCACCATTCACCATTTACCATTTACCATCCCGTCACATTTATTGCCCCAATTCTCGGGAGCGTTGGGCGGCGGCGATGACAGCTTGGATGATAGCGGATCGAAATCCGGCTTGTTCTAATTTGGCGATGCCCGCGATGGTGGTGCCGCCAGGGCTGGTGACGCGATCTTTGAGGATGGCGGGGTGAAGGTTGGTTTCTTTGAGGAGTGCTGCGGTGCCCAGCACGGTCTGTAAGGCAAGTCGATCGGCGATCGGGCGGGGGAGACCTGCGGCAACGCCACCGTCGGCGAGAGCCTCGATCGCGATGGCAATGTAGGCGGGACCCGAGCCAGATAAGCCAGTTACGGCATCCATCAAGGATTCTGTTACAGTGACTACTTCACCGACGGCTTGAAAAATCTGAGTTGCTAAATCTAGTTGTTGGGGTTGGACGCTAGTACCAGTGGAGATCGCCGCGATCCCCATCCCGACGGTGGCGGGGGTATTGGGCATGGCACGGATGACTGCTCGATCTGGGAATGCGCGTTCTAGCTGGGCGATACTGACGCCAGCGAGGATCGAGATGATTAATTGGGTGGGACGCTCTAGTCGGGTGAGATCGGCAATGACGCGATCGAAAATTTGGGGCTTGATCGCTAGTAGTAATACTTGCGCTGTCGCCGCCAAATTGTTGTCTCCAGTCACCTGCACTCCATATTGGTGATGGAGTGCTTGCTGTTGCTGGAGTGATGGTTCGCTGATGAGGATATCAGTATTTTGATACGTACCTCGATCGATCAGGCGGGATACGATCGCCGTACCCATTACCCCACCACCAATGACACCTAATTTAACGGACATAAGTTACTACTTGTGGGTGATGAGCAGCTCACAATCGATTGCAGCCACCATCACTAAAGACGATCGATTTATTGAGCTGCGTGGATTGGCTCGTTGCCCCAGGTGGCGGCAGATTGACTAGCACGAGTGCTCCGAGCTGTCTGATGTGCTGGTGTTTGTGGCACCACCTCATTGACGACGTTGCTAGGAGTGCTGACTTGAACGCAATTTGGTGTGAACAGAAAGATATTATCACCAATCCGTTCGTAGTGACCGTCAATGGCATAGGTACCGCCAGCCACAAAATCTACCGCTCTCTGTGCTTCTTCTTGACGGATCAATGTCATATTGAGAATCACAGATTTTCTATGGCGCAAAGCATCGATTACTTGCGGCATTTCTTCAAAAGAACGGGGTTCGATCAGGATCATTTCGGATACGCCGTGGACGATTCCAGGCATTCCTACTACGTTATTGAGTTTGCTCGCTCGCTCGGCTCTGCGGAACCCGCGCCGCTCTTCTTCTACTGGCTGAGCTGCTGGAGGCTCAGGTGGTTGGTAGTCTCCACGATAGGCATCACTATCTGTTTCATCGATATCGCTGTATTCATCTTCGTTTAAACCCATGAAATCTTTGAATTTGTTGATAACGTTCACCTGTTATTACTCCTGCGCCCTGCTGTGGTGGTGGTATGGATGCTGTTTGAATTTTAAATGTTGTCAGGTTGCTAATTCCCCGCTACGGAGAGCATCGAATCTTGTTTGATTGTGGATTCCGCGCGCGATCTGAGGAGGATTAGTTATTATCTAAGCATAATTACTTAAATTTTACGAGCGTAAAAAAAACTAACTTCACCGATCGAGTAGTGAAAATACATAAGTATTATGAATCTCTCGAGCATAATATCACAAAAATACCAGTATTCAGCAAGTCATTAGCAACTAAGTCGTGCTAACTTTCAGATCGCTCTCGGTTTTACCTCCGCAATTATGCTGAAAAGTGAATCGCGGCTGCGGCGAGAGACAGCCGATCGCTCTGTCTCTCGCTTGGCTGTATCAATGACATTTTGGCGATTTCTATTCATGCGGATGGAGATCTGGCAATGGTTTCAGTATTAGCCGCCATCAATTTTGATTAATTAATACCAATACATTACTGGTGTTGTGGATAATTACTGAGTTTGGATACATTACCAAAGTTGCTACCCAGAGTCTCGGCGGTTTCAATCATGTCCAGACATCATCGATCGCGCGATGCTTTCGAGCGATCGCCAAAGATGATACTCCCCAACCGAACAATCGTTGCGCCAGCCGCAATGGCGGGTAAATAGTCCCCAGACATCCCCATTGACAACTCTGACATCTGAAGCTCTATTCCATGCTGAGCGGCGATCTGGTGACTGAGATCTCGGGCACGCTCAAAAAAGTCCTGAGTTTGAGCAGGGGTTAAGCCAAGGGGTGGAATTGCCATCAATCCGCTAATTTTGAGGTGTTGACAGTCGCTAATTTGGGGGAGATCTGCCAGTAGCTCGGGGATCGTCCACCCATACTTATCGGGATCGGGTAAAATCTTGACTTGCAGGCAAATCTTGGGGCTGCTGTTCAACTCAGCCGCAACGCGATCGATCTGTTGGAGTAATTTGAGACTATCGACTGAGTGAATCCAGTCAAATAGCTGAACTGCTTTACGAACCTTGTTACCCTGCAAGTGTCCGATCAGGTGCCAACAAATATCTGGCAAATCAGCTAATTCTTGCTGTTTTGCCTGTGCCTCTTGAATCTTGCTCTCACCAAAATCCCGAATCCCGACAGCATAAGCTTCTCGCATCAGCGCGACAGATACCTGCTTGCTCACCGCCATCAATCTCACTGCAGCAGGTAAGTCTCGACGAATAGTCTCAATGTTTTGGGCAATGCTCATCTAGGTATTAGGTGTTAGGCTTTAGGCTTTAGGTTTAGAGCGAGTAGAGGGTAGAGGGGTGGATGGAGAGTGGAAGGTAGCTATTGGCTGGGGTGTTAAGCTGCGCTAATACGCCTTACAACTAAAGCCTAACATCCAAAATCTAACTCCTAAGACCTGAAACCTAAAGCCTAACATCTAACACCTAACACCTAAGAGCTATCCTGGAAAATTCTCCTGCATCATCGCTTGTAACTCTTGACATTCGAGAATTTGACCGTTGCGTCTGAGCAGACGAATGCGAGTATCGATCGTCAGCCGTGCATCAGCACGAGTCACAGGTTGAAAGGACAGTCCATTAGATGTGTTGGTGACGATAAAAAAAACTCGCTGGGCGTAGAGAGTGGTAAATAATTCTTGGTTTTCCTCAACGATGCAGATGCGATAGAGCAAGCCAAAAGTCGGATGGTTGAGGTAGTTTTCAGAAGTCACGGCAAGGATGATGAAGAGACAAGATGAGAATGCTCGGAGCGACCGATCGTAATCGATTCTCCCATAAAGAGGTTACGATTATGGCAGATGTGGTTGTTAATTTATAATACCTAGTGCCGCGATTTGAGCGGCAGCTTTGTGGAGAGATTCTTGCCATTCTCGCTGGGGATCGCTATCAGCGACGATGCCTGCGCCGACTTGCCCCCACACGGTACCTCGATCGTACAGCAATGTCCGAATCAAAATATTTAAATCCAGATGACCGCGCCTGTCGAGATATCCACAGGAGCCATAAAAGAGATTGCGGGGAAATGGTTCGAGTTCGGCGATGATTTCCATACATCTGACTTTTGGACAGCCTGTAATCGTACCGCCAGGAAACATTGCCCGGATCGAATCGATCGCGTCAAACTGCGGATCGATAGTGCCCGTAATATTGCTCACTAGGTGCATGACGTGGCTATATCGCTCGATCGCTAGTAGTTCATCAACTTTGACGCTACCCCACTCACAGACGCGCCCGAGATCGTTGCGTTCGAGATCGACGAGCATAATGTGCTCGGCAATTTCTTTGTCGTTTGTCAATAATTCTGCAGCTAGTTGATGATCTTGGGCGAGATTTTGACCGCGCTTTCTCGTTCCGGCGATCGGGCGAGTTGTAGCTTGCTGATGTTGCAACTGCACTAGTCTTTCGGGAGAGCAACTCATCATCGATCCCCAGGGTGTTTGCCAGTAACTGGCAAATGGTGAAGGGTTGATTCGTTGCAATCTTTGATAGATCTGCCAAGGATCGAGCTGAGTTTGAGAGCTAAATCTAAGCGATAGATTGGTTTGAAAAATATCTCCAGCTTGAATATATTTTTGAGCGGTGATAACTGCTTGCTTGTACGCAGCTTCTGATGTAAAAAAGTGTAGATCTGGTGGAGATGCGATCGCTAAATTTGCGAGTGGTTGTAGTTTGAAAAGATTGCGATCTAATTGTTCTAACTTGAACACAAGAGCATCTAATTCTGCGGCTGTACTTGCCGATAAGTATAATATTTGTTCCCAGTGGTCTAAAATCGCAAATGCACTGGGAGCATACCAATAAGCGATCGGAAATGGTAACGAATCTATTTTCCGCTCTGGTAGGTTTTCAATTTCCCATGCCAGCTCATAACCCAACCAGCCCAACCAGCCGCCCGTAAATGGAAGATGTGCTGGTAGCTCTGATTCTTGTGCGTTGGTAATAGTTAATAAGTCCCGCAAACAATCTAAAATTCTTCCGATTGTGGGAGTAAAAATCTGCGGTTGTTGGTTAACTATTTGTGGTGATCCAGCACAAATAGAGTATCTTGTCAATACCGATTTGACAGCATCACTCACTGGACTTTCCAATAAAGTTGCGATCGATTCGTGCCTAAACAATCGATCGAATATTTGCGATCCAGTTCGATTTTTGAGAGGAAGTACTAAGTGCAAAGCAGTTGATAATTGATAATTATTGTGAGGGTGGGATTAGTTACTGCATCTTATCCCTAAAACCTAAAACCTAATAAAATTGACCACCAACTACAAATCTAGCGATCCAAAAGATGCCTAGAGCTGCGATCGCTAAAAAGTCATTTTTACCCAACTTCAACTGATGCCATTGAACTAGGTGTGTATTGGGAGCAGTAAAGCCGCGTACCTGCATAGCGATCGCGATTTGTTCGGCTCTGCTGAGGAGATTTTCCAAGAGTTTTTCGGATACGGTGAGCCAAATCTTCGCACTATTTTTGAGTCCTAATTTTTGCCAGTCGATCGCGCGCGTATAAATCGATCGTACCAAGTTCTGGATCTCTTCCAGTACCAACGGAATAAATCTTAGAGCTAAAGTCAATGTGAGTGTAATTTCCGTCACAGGGACATGATAACGCCGCAACGGGGACATCAAGCTTTCTAATCCACTGGTAATCTCTTCGGGAGCGGTGGTAAGCAGATAAACAGTCGTACTATAAACTAGTGTAAAGATTAGGGTACTGGCAAAAATTGCACTCTCAAGCGATTTTCTAGTAATTTTCAGATGGATTGCACCAACATCAATTTTAAATAACACATATTGATATCGATCTAGGTGCGCGATCTCTACTCCCGCATCTGCGGGAGAACGCAGTTGATGTGTGACATTGATAATATCTGGCGCAAACATCCCGATCGCCAAAATTGCACCACCAAATAGTAATAACCAACCCATCTGTTGCTTGAGAGCGCGCCAGGGAATACCCGCCAAAATACTAATCAGTACCAGTATGCCGACTAAACTCAGCTTCCACGTCGCGCTAGCAAGGATCGGAGCTAGCAAAAAGCTCAACAGCCAGCCGAGTTTGACTCGTGGATCGAGACGATGCAGCCAAGTCAGCGGCTGTTCTAGATATGAACCAATGGGTAATGAGCGAAGTAAATCCATTAATTAGGTTTGAGGCTTTAGGCTTTAGGCTTTAGGGGTGAGGATTTAGGTGCGATCGATATTCCTAACAAAGAAATAGTCCCAGTAGCCCACCACACAATGTTTGAGTGTAACAAGTATGTTGAATGAGTAGGTGAGGTGCGATCGATATTCCTAACATAGAAATATCCTGAAACCTAGCTGGTGGGCAGTGCCCACCCTACTTATTGCTATCAATTACATACTCCTGAAGTCTCAGTCCGCGCAGCGTCTCGCAGACAGGGTTCAGCGAGACAAGACACAATCGTAGGCGTTCCATCGGTAGCAACTTGGGTTACTTAGCAGCTTTGACTCTGGTAGCACGATTGACGATCTTCTCGCCTTCGCGTTGCTTCTTACCGCGCCAGAGGAGACGCAAGGGAGTACCTGCAAAGCCGAGTTGAGTCCGAAACTGGTTCTCGATATAACGACGGTAGTTATCATTGAACCGAGAAGGATCGTTGACAAATAATGCGATCGTTGGTGGTTGTGCGCTGACTTGGGTACCGTAGTAGATTTTGCCCTGTTTACCCTGACGAGTAACGAGGGGATTGTGCCAACTAGTGGATTCTTCGAGTACCTCGTTGATGACGGCGGTACTCACACGACGACGGTGTTGTTCGACAGCGCGATCGACTATTTCCAAGATCTTATCAACTCGTTGTCCAGTGAGGGCACTGACAAAGATATTTTCCGCCCATTCGGTGAAATTGAGCCGCGTATTTAACTGATCTTGATAGTCATAAATAGTATAGGAATCCTTTTCGACAGCATCCCATTTATTGACGACAATTACACACGCCCGCCCTTCTTCGGCAATCCGTCCGGCTAATTTTTGATCTTGCTCGGTAACACCATCGATCGCATTTAAGACGAGCAGGACGACATCGCAACGATCGATCGCTTTGAAAGCACGATTGATTCCAAAAAATTCTGGCCCATAATCGACGTTTTTCTTGCGCCGAATCCCAGCGGTATCGATCAAGCGATAATTAGCACCATTGCGGGTAATTACAGTATCGATCGCATCGCGAGTAGTTCCCGAAATCGGACTGACGATCGATCGATTCTCGCCGAGGAAAGCATTCAGCAGGCTGGATTTGCCGACATTTGGACGACCGATGATGGCAATCCGAATTTCTGGCTCTTCTACTTCATCCATCACAGGCAAAGTGAGAATTAATTCATCGAGTAATTCCCCCGTACCGCTCCCGTGAATACTAGAGACGGCATAAGGTTCGCCCAACCCTAACTCCCAAAAATCAGCAGCCTGCATGGCACCGACTGTTTCAGATTCGCACTTATTCACAGCGACAAAGATCGGAATTTTTTGGAGACGCAACCAAGTCGCAATTTCCAAATCTCCACCTGTAATTCCCTGCTGTCCATCGACGACAAAGATTGCCGTACTGGCTTGAGACAGAGCCATCATCGCCTGTTCGCGAATCAACGGTAGGAATTCGGTCTCATCATCAAACACCAGCCCTCCGGTGTCTACAACCACAAACTCACGATCTTGCCAAAATGCCCGCCGATATGTACGATCGCGGGTAACTCCTGGCTCATCATGCACGATCGATTCCCGCGCTCCCGCCAAACGATTGACGAGTGTGGATTTACCCACATTGGGACGACCTATAATAGCAACGATCGGCAGCGACATAAAATTCTGAACACAAGAGAGCAATATTCTAGTTTATCGCGATCGGGTGGAGAATGTGGGAACTCCGGTACATATTTATAGATCGAAATTAGGTCTTACGATCTAGCAGCTTTGCTAAGATGATTTGTGATGCACCTTTCGACAATTTATCTTTGACTGAAACTTAATGATTACCAATTTTTGATTAAATTAATGAAAAGGGTCAGTGGGTACTATCAGAGTACGATCGAGAGGATATCTTGCAACTAGAATCAATTGGTGTCGAAATTGCCATTTCTGACTTATATCGTCAAGTTCAATTTGAAATTGATGATTTGCTAGGTTAAACGATAGATCCCCGACTGCTTCAAGCAGTCGAGGATCTAATCCCAGTAAGATGTAAGTCTAATCAATCTAAAGTCGATCGTATGCAGCCATGATAATCCGCTCGGTATCTGCCCAATTGATGCACTTATCAGTCACTGACACGCCGTATTTAAGCTGAGTGAGATCTTCAGGGATTGATTGTCCGCCTTCGTGGAGATTGGACTCCAGCATCATCCCCACCATCGAGGTATTACCATTGATAATTTGTTGGATCGTGCTTTCAAAGACGATCGGTTGGAGGCGATAATCTTTACTGGAATTGCCGTGACTGCAATCGACCACAATTCGTGGTGGTAAGTTGGCTTTCTTGAGTTCGTTTTCGGCAGCTTGGACGCTGACGGGATCGTAGTTGGGTTTGCCTTCGCCACCACGTAAGATGATGTGTCCGTAGGCATTGCCTCTAGTTTGGAACACGCTAACTCGCCCGTGCTTATCGATGCCCAGGAAATTGTGTGGTTGCTTGGCAGATTGCAGAGCGTTTAAGGCGACCTTCACGCTGCCATCGGTACCATTTTTGAAGCCGACGGGCATCGATAGTCCACTCGCCATTTCACGGTGGGTTTGGGACTCGGTGGTACGCGCGCCAATTGCCGCCCAAGCAATCAATTCATCTAAGTATTGGGGGACGATCGGATCGAGTGCTTCGGTAGCTGTGGGTAAGCCGATTTCTGCTAGTTTAATTAGTAAACTTCTCCCGATATGTAAGCCTTTTTCGACATTAAAAGACTCGTTCATATCTGGGTCATTGATCAATCCTTTCCAGCCGACGGTGGTGCGGGGTTTCTCGAAATAAACTCGCATGATCAGCAAGAATTTATCACGGACTCGATCGGCTAAATCTTTGAGTTTGTGTGCGTATTCTTCGGCGGCGGTGATGTCGTGAATCGAGCAGGGACCGACGACGATGAATTTACGATTGTCTTGGAAATCTAAGATTTTTTGAATCTGGCGACGATAATCAACAATTCGTTGTTCTAACTCAGGCGATAACGGTAACTTTTCCTTGAGTTCTTTGGGTGCGATCAAGATTTTTGAGTAGTTGATATTCGTATCGCCGAGGACGTTTGCATCCATGCTCTTTTCAAGGCTCTGGATATCCTGATTCTCCAATGGAGAGGCTTCACCGACGGATGTTGAATTTTGCATGAGGAAGTAATGGCAATAATTATGGTGCAGACTTGGTGCAGCGATTGCCTGCGTTACAGCATGGCTAAATGAGCTGCTTTCAAGGTCGCAGCTTACCCACTTGGATTATTGTCGCTCCGATCGCTCTCACTGACTAGATGTGAGATATTCGATCGAATAGCTAATAATTTTATCGTGGTAAGTGAGTAAGCATCGACCGATCTATTACCCTCAACAGGGCATTATTACTTGCTAGATTCTAAATCGATGCCAACTGAATAAGTACATTAGATTTTAAATATTTTTGGTTAGTCGAGTCAGCTCGGCGATTAACGCGATGTGGCTCTACATCTAAAGCCATTTTGCCCAGATCTGCGATCTGCTTTAGTTCATTATATCGAAGATTCGTCCGATCGCGACAATAATTGCGATCGATTGACGATCGGCTGGCGATCTACTAGTACTAGCGATCGTCCACTCCCAGTCGATCCAACCGCTATTGGCTGCAAGATTTAGAGCTGAACCAAACCGCTCTAATTACTGACAATTCCCGACCATTGGACTTGTTTGAGTTTCTCGCGACGGTAGGAGAAGAAATATTCAGGTTCTTGATAGGTACAGTGGGGCGCGATTGCGATCTGCTGCGGATCGACACCCAATTGTTCGAGTTGGAGTTGATTGACCCGCCGGACATCTAAACGAACTCTCCCTGCTTGTGCGTCCGGCAACAGGGGTGAATTGGATAAGGAAAGTAAACTCGCAATATCTGCTTCTAGGTCGCCAGAGGGGGGATTTGGAGCGATCGAGCGACAGACTTCCAATCCGACTTGGGTAGTGACTTGGTAGACTTCCCCAGCGATCGCCGGACCGATCGCGACGATGATATCGGCGATGCTGTCCGCGCCTACCAGCAACCGTTTGACGGCGAGTGTGGCAATATTTAGTGATGTGCCCCGCCACCCAGCATGTACCGCCGCAACGTTACCAGTCTGCCGATTGGCAATCAGGATCGGGTTACAATCAGCACTGGCTACCCAGACAGCTTGTTGGGTTCGTGCTGTCAGCAATCCGTCGGCGAGGGCGTGACCTGTTTCGACTTCGAGATCGGTGGTACTCTCGATTTCGGCGGGAGTGAGAATGACATTGCCATGTACCTGCTTGAGGCGGTGAGTACTAGCACCAGCCGCCAAAATCGGCGTCAGATCCTGTGGGTTGCGGGGGGCAAACTGACGGGTAAAAAAGCCATGTTGCCAGTCAGCGAGTAAATCGCAAGTTAAATAGGGTAATCCCGACCAGGTTTGCCATTGCCACATAAATCCCATGCTCTATCTATAGCGATCGATTCAGATGTTTAATAGCTTATCACCCCTTCAGACGATCGAGATTATCGGACTAGCTGCTACGACGATTTATCATCAGCTTGCGAGTTATCGAGATCGCCAATCTGCGCCACCGCCTGGGCAATTATTTACAACTAGCGATCGTCAAGTTAGGCATCTCCAACTCCGTGGTTCTGGTAAAGTTACTGTAATTATCGATGCTAGTTTGGGCGGAGTTGAGGGATATTTATTGATTAACGAACTTGCTAAAGTAACCAAGGTCTGTGTTTACGATCGATCGGGTTATGGTTGGAGTGAGGGATCGCTTTTGCCGCGTACCAGCCAGCAGATCGTTGATGAACTGCATGAGTTATTGGCGATCGCTCAGGTCGCACCACCATATATTTTAGTGGGAGATTCATTTGGGAGTTATAATATGCGCCTGTACGCTCATCAATTTCCTGGTGAGGTTGTGGGGCTAGTGCTTACCGATGGACTGCATGAAGATGGGATGTTAGCTTTGCCGTGGAGCGTGGGATTGCTCAAAGCATTTTTTACGCTGAGTTTTGGATTTGTCGCGATCGGCGCAGCTCTAGGAATAGTCCGCATACTTGGCATTCTAGGTGTATTTGAACTCATCAAACCCGAACTCAAAAAGTTTCCCAGAGCGGATTTACAGCACGTCAAAAGGTCGTTCTATGCTGCCCGTCACTGGTTGACAATGGGACAAGAAATGTGGAACTTAGACAATAGTGGTAGACAGTTAAAAGTAGCTAAAAATCTGGGTGATTTACCGATCGTTAGTATTAAATCTCAAACCTTTCTCAGACCCTTATTGGGCATAAAATTCTTGTTTTTGCCAGCAGCGGATCGAGTTCGAGATCGGATTCACCTCGATTTACTCAAGCTATCCACCAACTCTACACAGTTCTGCGCTGACAATACCAGTCATTTTGTATGGGTCGATCGACCAGAACTAATTATTAGTGCCGTAACCGATCTGTGCCTGAGCCTGATTAATTGAGAGCGGTACCATTTCCTCACATTTCATAGCAATAAATAGGGCTAACCGATCGATTGCCCCTACTTATTGCTGCGCTTGAAATAGATTTAGATTTTTTACACCCTATCGCTAATTTAGCGACGATCTGCGTAGCTACTTACTTCGTGAAACTACTCACAACCCATAGTAGTACGAAAGTCACCAGTCCCGCAAACACCTCCCCTGGGATACCAATTTGCGCGACTGGGAGCTGTAAAGAATTGACGAGCAAGCTAGAGCCGACGGTACCGACAAGTAGCGCGAGGAGAGTACCCAGTAAAGCGCGTTTGAATCGACGTTGCTTCTGATTGACGAAATAGAGACTAAACCCAGCCCCGATGGCAATCAAGGTTGGTAGTCCCGTGTAGGCAATACTCGGTACCAATGCCGCACCACCCAGCACTGTATAAACACCTGATGTTGTCAGCAACTGCGGTTGGCTGGGACTTTCAAAACTATCGCTCAACCAACTTGGAGAATTGGGAACAGCTAGAGAGGTAAATTTTTTTGGTATTACAGTAGGTAATTTCTCGGGAAATCTAATTCCGTCAGGCACTTTGATTTTGCCTTGCTGACGGAGCTTGAGCCGTTCCATCAAGATCGCATCATAAGCTGATTCTACGTTGTCTTGTAGCTGTGAATCGCCACCTAACTGGGCAATTACACGTTGTTTAGCAGCTTGAATCTCTTCAAAGGTGGCATCTTCTGCTACCCCTAGCTGCTCATAAGGATTCTGCTGACTCATTCACAACCTCCAATGATGGTCTCCACCTGCTACTTTCTACTCTAGACTGCTTTGGATGTATCTGCCACTTTTGGCAGCAAATGTTAAGAATTAGCGGGTAGGAGGTACCCACTCCTAAAATTTACCTTTAACCTGTCATCCATCAACTTGAGTAGATATGATTATTTACAAAGTTAGCTCATGGAAAGTTACAATAATACCCAGAGATTGTGTTGAGTTCGATTTGAGACGCTTCCTGATGACTAAATATTTATTGTCCCAGCTCGGTATCATCGTGACGATCGCGTCGATATTCATGCCAATATCAACAGTAGCCGCAACCGATGTCAAACAGCCCGAAATCGAGTCATCAACAGTTGTCACACCCGCTCCTACGCCGCCAACTATTGCCAGTCTCGACGCTGCGCTGCAACAAAATCCCCAGGATCTCGATGCTCGACTCCAGCGCGGGATACTACATGCTAGACTAGCGCGATATCTACCCGCGATCACTGATTATACCGAAGTCATTCGCCTCGCGCCAGATCGGGCGATTGCTTACAACAATCGCGCGGCAGCCAAGCTAAATATGAAAGACTATCGGGGTGCTTATCTCGATTATTCTCAGGTACTCCGTATTTTGCCAGAGCAAGCCATTACTTATAATAACCGCGCGATCGCACGTCATTAAATGGGCGACTGTTTGGGCGCGATTACCGATCTCCGCATTGCGGTAGGGTTGTTTAAATTGCAGGGCGATAATCTCAACTATCAGCGGACTTTGGCTAATTTAAAATATTTCCAAAAGTCTAGGCGTTAGGAAGACTTTTCTCGCTCGATTGATGAAGAGATTGTGTTCGCGCAGCGTACCAGAAGTAGGGTGGGCACTGCCCACCGACATATCGTCACTCGAATTCGATAACTATTAAATGTATCCGAAATTGACCCTATCCTTAATTTAACAACGTTATTAACTATTTGTCTGCTCGTCCAACACTTTTTTCAAGCCATCCCGACGCACCAATTCAAAGATTTCATCAAGGATAGTTTGTGCGCCTTGGCTGCGGAGTAGATGGGCGAGATCTTTGCCAATTTGTTCGGCATTGGTAGCCAAACCTGTAATCGTATCTGTGACTAATCTTTGTCCATCTAGGCTCGATACCATCCCAACGAGGGTGAGATTGTCGCCATCAATGGTAGTATTGACCCCGATCGGGACTTGGCAACCACCTTCGAGTTCGCGCAAGAAGGCGCGCTCTGCATAACAGCGATAAGCGGTGGATTGATGTTGTAAGGATTGGAGGATCGCCAGGATTTCGGGATCTTCAGTCCGACATTCGATCCCGAGTGCCCCTTGTCCGACCGCGTGCAGTGACAATTCTGGCGGAATGAGCTGGTGGATGCGATCGCCAAAATCCAGGCGTTGTAAGCCCGCAGCGGCGAGAATCAGCGCATCATATTCACCTGCATCTAGCTTTGCCAGCCGCGTATTGACATTCCCCCGCACATCTTTGAACACAAAGTGGGGAAAATGATGGCGCAGTTGCGCCAAGCGACGGAGCGAAGATGTCCCAATTACGGCACCTGCGGGGAGGGTATCGAGTTGAGAGCCTGCGTATTTGGCATTGACGACTAACGCGTCCGCTGGATTTTCCCGCTCGGTAATACAACCGAGCATCAATCCTTCTGGTAGATTGGTGGGGAGGTCTTTGAGTGAGTGGACTGCCAGATCTGCCGATCGATCGAGCATTTTGACTTCGAGTTCTTTAGTAAATAACCCTTTATCGCCAATTTTTGCTAGCGGTACGTCGAGGATCTTATCACCCTGGGTACTCATCATCTCGACTTCAAAGGTGCGATCTGGAAAGTGCTTCTGCAACTCGGCTTGCACCCAATAGGTTTGCACCAGTGCTAGTTGACTTTTCCGCGAAGCGATGCGGATGGTCTGGGTGGAGTTAGTAATATCGGCGGACATATATTAAAAAGAGATCGTTAATCTAGCGCATCTAAATACTTAATCTAGGATACAGCTACTAGCGATCGGTTGCTAGTAGCAATGAGATCGCCCTTGGGCGAATCAACAATAGATCGCCTCTCGTTGGCGGAGCCTCTCTGCAAGAGAATCGCCAATAACACTTAATAAATAATTCATTTATCAAATTGATAATACCTCAAATCTAGCTGGTGGGCAGTGCCCACCCTACACACTAGAGCCTAACACCTAATTATATATTTCTTGCCCTAAAACCTAATACCTAAAGCCTAACACCTAATTATATGACTTCCTCCCATCACGATCGACATACCGCCGAACTTCATCAGATGCAACGGGCAATTGCTGGACTATTGCTCTACCAAGATGTCTTGGCTAATGAGGTGGGGATTGCCTTGGTCGAACTATTGCAAGCGATCGCTAGTGGCGACAGATCTCAAGGGAATGCGCTGATTTGTTTGACTGCCTACGGGCGTTTCTTTAAGGCTTTGGCTACCGAAAATTGGAGCTGGGAAGAATATCTGATCGATCGAGTTTTGCGTGCCGAAAATCCGTTTAGTCTCCAAGTGCAACGAGTCGATCTCGATCTCCAGCACGAGCCAAGCCAGAACGGGTTATCATCAGCCCTCCTGGCGGCGGCAAGGCAAGATCTTCAGTCATTACATATCCTTTATACTTGCGGACAATATATCCCTCAATGGATCGAACAGATCGGTGGGAGATCGATCTGTTGGCTGGAATGCCGGATTGGCGATCGCCGATCTAAGATCGTCGATGCCTTACACTCGCAAAAATGGGGTGAATTAGTTACAGATCTCGCGCGATATTATCACCAATCTGGAGTAGGTATTTTTGGTAAATACAGAGCCTTGAAATGGCAAGGTGGACTAGTGGGCATTACTAATCCCGATCGGATTCAGATCGGCGATCTCGTTGGCTATGAGCAGCAGCAAGCCCAGCTCGTAAGTAATACTAAATCTTTGCTTGCAGGTAAACCCGCTCTAAATATCTTATTGTATGGAGGTAAAGGAACTGGTAAATCATCCCTAATTAAAGGCTTATTAAATTACGATCCTGAGAATCAATTACGGCTGATTGAGGTGAGTAAATCAGCAATGATCGATCTGCCACTAATTCTCGATCGGTTGACGGATCTGCCGCAGAAGTTTATTATTTTTATAGACGATCTTTCGTTTGAAGCAGATGATGAAGCTTTCAAAGCATTAAAGGTAGTGTTAGAAGGGAGTGTGACGCCCAGACCTGCAAATGTAGTAGTGTATGCCACTTCCAATCGTCGTCATTTGGTCAGAGAGTATTTTGCAGATCGACCCCGACCCCAAGATGCAGACGAGATCCAGATGTGGGATACGGTTCAAGAAAAATTATCATTTAGCGATCGGTTTGGGATAACGCTCACCTTTGAACCAGCCGACCAGCCTAAATATCTGGAGATCGTGCGCCATCTAGCAACTTCAGCACAATTACCGATCGATCGTGACGATCTCGAACAGCGTGCTTTACAATGGGCGACAAGACACAATGGTCGCTCTGGACGCAGCGCACGGCAATTTATCGATGCTCTAATGGGAAATGCGATCGACCGTTGAGAGTTAAAAATTAGGGAGCCTGCCCTCACCAGCTCGATCCAGATCGTCAACTTGTGCGGAACTTGAAGTTGAGACGTTGTTTCTTTAGTGTAGTAATCGATTGGAGAGTAAATATATGAAATTATTGCCAGTAGCGACTAGTGCAGCACATCGCCTCTCGATCCTAACTGTGATAAGCGTCACCGCGATCGCCAGCGGAAGTATGTTTGCGCCATCTAGTCAAGCATTGACAGCGACGACTAGGTTTGTCTGTGCCAGGGCAGATGGTAAGCCTGCAACCGTGGCAAGAACCAAAAAAGGTGATGTACCGATCGTGATTTGGAGTTCGGAAGGATTTAGCGAAGCGGGATTTACGCCCCAAGTTCGCTGTCAGCAAGTATCTGCTAGATTTCAATCTCTGTATCGCAGCGGACAGTTGAAATATATTACGGCAGGCAGCCTCAATAAACTACCTGTAGTCTGCGCTACCACCAAACTTGGGAATACTTGCAACCAACAGAATCTACTCTATACCCTCAAGCCAAATTCAGATCCACAACTGGTAATCGCCAGGCTGATGGCAATCCGCAATCGCGCGAGTTCTAGAGGATTGGAAGAGAGCGCGGCGATGCCAACGACCGATATAGTCAACTCAGTCGATCTGGATTGGCTCGATGAAGAGGACTAGGAAGTAGGCTTCAGCTTTTAACTTTTTTTGAAATTCTTCTCTTTTTATTTCATCTCTTTCTCGATATCCATAACTCTTTTGCTTGGTGCAATGCTTATCAAGAGGCATGTCTGGATTGTTAATCTAACTTTTCATAACACTCGATCGAGTCCACCTTTTTGAACTAAGTGAAGTAGTTTAAGTGCTGTACCAGTCGGTCTTTTTTGTCCGATTTCCCATTTTTGAACGGTTGATAAACTCGTGTTTAAAATCGCTGCAAATACTGCTTGACTTACATTAGTCGATTCGCGAATTTGCTTGATTTGTGTTGGTTCTAGTGGTTCGATCTTAGGCAAACACAACCTGTCAAATTCACGCATTGTCACCCGATCCATTACGCCAGCTTCATATAAATCCTTCGCTGTCTCATGGACTGCTTCAAGAATCAGCGATTTCTTCTTCCGCATTGCAATTTACCTCTATTAATTTATTTTTCAGTGTTGCTTTTTTCAGATCTTCTGGCGTGAGCATAGTTCTGATGCCAGTTTTTTCAAAGGTTTTTAGATTTTTTCAAGAAACTTTTAATCTGTTCTACTGCACTATTAGTTTCTGTTGTTAGTTTGTGAAATGCAACTTGGTTCTCAGGATGACTGTAAACTTCTATACTATTCTCTTCTATCGAAAAACATTTACCTAAGTTTAATTCGACAATTACTTTGTAGAAAATTTCAGATGAGATATAAATTGTATCTTCTTCATAAGAACCTATCGGCATATCAACAACTATTTTCAACGATTCAACTAAATTATCTTGTTCTTCTATATTGACACCGCTTATTATTTTTACTTTTCCATCATAGGATGAAAAGCATCCATTCCTATCTACTTGATAAATAAAAGAAGTTCTTATGCTGGGAGACTTGAAAAAAATATCATGAATTGCACCAATTGCTGTAGTGATTAGGAAGAAGGTGATTGAAAGGACTAACAGCAGGTGCTTGTTTAAGTAAGATTCAAATTGCACCAGGCTAAGCTGAGAAATATAGACAAGAACAAAGAATGAGGGGAGTCCGAGCGTCAAGATTGTATTTGGATTTTCAATACTGACCTTACCACTTTCAAATCTTTCACAATGAATAATAAGCAAATCATCACCTGCTGTTGATATTTTCATGATTGAAACCAAAAAATCTGCTTACTATTTTAGTATTCCCATCATTTAATATTAATTTCCCTGAGATTCGATCGTCCCTTCCGCTTCGTTTACCATCAACCTCAATCGCTCCAACGTCCCTAATTCCACATCTTCCCATAAACCCCGCTGATTAGCTTCTAACAACCTTTCCGCCATATCTCGCTGTACCCAGGGATTATTTTGTTCGATAAATTCTCGGACTGATTCATCGAATAAATAAGCATCCGCCACACCTTGATACATGAAGTCCTGGACGCAATTAGTCGTGGCATCGTAGGCAAATAAGAAATCTAATGTCGCTGCCATTTCCGAGGCTCCCTTGTAGCCATGACGCATGGCCCCGGCGATCCATTTGGGGTTGACGACTCTCGATCGATATACCCTGTCGATCTCTTCTGTTAGTTTGCGAACTTTGGGATTTTCGATGCGAGAATTGTCGCCGAAATAAGCTTCGGGAGTTTTGCCAGATACTTTTTTGATGGCGGCGGTTAAGCCACCTTGAAATTGATAATAATCGTCGGAGTCGAGTAAGTCGTGTTCGCGATTATCTTGATTTTGGAGGACAATTTGCATGTTGCCTAAGCGTTGATTGAAAGCTTCGGGGGCGGCGATGCCTTCGGCTTTGCTGGTATAGGCGTAAGCACTCCAATTAATATAAGCTTGGGCTAAATCTGCTTCGGTTTCCCAGTTTTGGGATTCGATTAAGCCTTGCAATCCGGCACCATAGGCACCTGGTTTAGAACCGAAAATCCGGTATTGCGATCGAGTCTGAGCTTCATCTAATGTTAATCCTTGCTCCAACCATTTGAGTTGTTCTTGTTGAACTTGGGCGGCTAATGGATTTTGTGCTGGAGTTTCATCTAATGCGGCGACAGCTTTAACAGCATTATCAAATAAGTCAATTAAATTGGGGAAAGCATCGCGAAAGAAACCGGAAATTCGCAAGGTGACATCGACGCGGGGACGACCTAAGATCGATACTGGTAAGATCTCAAAATCTACGACTCGGCGGGATACGCCATCCCAAACTGGTTGGACACCGATTAATGCTAAGGCTTGGGCAATATCGTCGCCACCAGTTCGCATGGTGGATGTGCCCCAGATCGATAAGCCGAGGGTTTGGGGATATTCGCCGTGTTCTTGAGTATATCGATCGATCAGTACTTCTGCCGCTTTACGTCCCAGACACCAGGCTGTTTCGGTAGGTACAGCGCGGATATCGACTGAGTAGAAGTTGCGTCCGGTGGGGAGGACTTCGGGCTTGCCGCGTGTGGGTGCGCCGGATGCGCCGCTGGGGATGTATTCGCCGTTTAAGCCTCGCAGGAGGTTAACCATTTCCTGGTTGGTTTGTTGGAGTGCGGGGAGGAGTTTGGTTTCGATCCAGTCTAGTTCTGCTTGGGTGTGGGTGCCGAGAGAGTTCAGCGGTTGAAACCGCTGCTCGTGTTGCGAAACCCGCCTACGCGGGTTAGAAATCTTAGTCCGCGTAGGCGGACTTTGCACCACTAGCGACGATTTTAATCGTGCGGAATGTAGATACTCTGCATCAATCGCGCTGCTTTCTATTAACTGTTCAACTAGTTCGGCGGCATATTCTTCGAGGATTTCTACTGCGTCACCGATGATTCTGATGGGTTTAGCTGCTGGCTCCGCTTGAGCGTCTAACTCACCCCTAGCCGCTCTTCTGAGGGGAATAAGGTTAGGAGTCACGAAGTTGACTAATTCTCTCCCTAAATCTGCCGTCAACGGATCGAAATCCCATTCCCAATCTAATGCGATCGCACGAGTTAAACCCAGCCTATTTGCATTAGGATTACGCGCGATCGCAACCACCAAATCTCTTAATTGTGTATCCTGTGGACACTTACCAAATATATGCAAACCATCGCGGATTTGGGCTTCTTTTAGCTCACACAGATAACCGTCTGCGGTATTTAAAAACTGTGTGAGTATCGCGTCGGAACCCACCCCCCCCTGTGGGTACCCCTGTCTTGTCTCGCTTTTCGCGTCGGGGAACCCGACGGGCGCGAGCCGCTCCTGGGAGAGGATTTGGATGCCTAGGGTTTCGTGGAGGTTTTCTTGTTGGATGAGGGCGATTAATCGATCGCGAATTACTGGCATCCGCTGTGGATCGAGGGTTTGGGCTTCGTAATATTCATCGATTAAGCCCTCCAATTGATTCAAACTCCCGTAGAGTTCCGCCCGTGTCATCGGCGGCGTGAGATGATCGAGGATTACGGCTTGGGTGCGGCGTTTTGCCTGGGAGCCTTCACCAGGATCGTTGACAATGAAGGGGTATAAATGGGGCATAGCTCCAAATACGGCTTCGGGATAGCAATTTTCGGAGAGGGCGACGCTTTTGCCTGGAAGCCATTCTAAGTTACCGTGTTTGCCGACATGGACGATCGCATCTGCACCGAAATTTGCGCGTACCCAGTGGTAGAAGGCGACGTATTGATGGGGTGGTACTAAATCGGGGGCGTGGTAATTGAGATTCGGATCTTTGTCATAGCCCCGTGCGGGTTGGATGCCGACGAAGACGTTGCCGAATTGGATGCCTGGGATGGGGATGGGGAGAGGGGGGGACTGGGGGACTGGGGGACTGGGGGACTGGGAGATAAGAGGATTCTGTAGGGGCGATCCTTGTGGGTACCCTAGCCCACTATGTAGGGAGCTAGATTGAAATGATCGATCTCCACAATCTCCCCACCGCGCCACAATTCCCTCCCGCACAGCAATCGGCAAAGTCTGAAAATGCGCCCAATACTCACCACAATCCAAAGACTGATTAGCCTTCCGCCAGCCATCCCCTTCAGGATCGTTCGTCACTCCCGCCGTCAATAACTTAATCAACTCCCCACTATCAGCCGGAATCTCCCCAACCTGATAACCCGCCGCCTTCAGCGCGTGCAGGATTTCCACACAACTCTGTGGCGTATCCAATCCCACCCCATTCGCCAATCTGCCATCGCGAGTCGGGTAATTAGCCAAAATCAGAGCTACCTTGCGATCGACTACCGATTTCCGCCGCAGTTTAGACCAATTTAAAGCCAATTCTGCTACAAATTCGACTCGATCGGGCACAGGTTCATATACCAATACATCCGTCTGAAGTGCCGAATTCTGAGTTTGCACCGCCTTAAACGAAATCGCCCGCGTAATAATCCGTCCATCCACCTCTGGTAGAGCCACATTCATCGCCATATCGCGCGGTGTCAAACCCTGCCAACCCGACTCCCAAAATTCCTTCCCCGCACCGCTCAAAATTACCTGAAAAACGGGTAAATTCAGCGTCGCCCAAAAGCCTACCTGGGGCGTATCCGTATCCAAACTCGCGAGGGAAAAACTGGTGGTATTTAGTACGACATCCACCCCCTGCTGACAATAACTAGTCAATACCCGCTGCACCACCGGATCTTTGAGCGAAGATACATAAATCGGTACCGGAGTCAGCTTTCGATCGAGCAAAGCTTGACACAATGCCTCGATCGCGGCAAGATTTCCAGATAAATAGTGCGCCCGATAGAAGATGATCGCCGCCCCACCCTGTAACGGCATTCCACCTGGCAACCACCGCACCTCATCATAAATCCCCACACGGGGTACCGCTTCCGCCGATCGATATGCACACTCAAAATCCAACCACCGACTGGCGATAAAATTTAATAACTGACGGTAATTATCCACCCCACCCTCAATCAGGTATTGCCACACTCGATCGACATCCGCCAAACTCGCAGTCGAATGGCTCATCAACGTCGGATCGGGACGCTCATCCCCTGGCAGAACAATTAACACCGCTCCCGTCTGTCTAGCCGTCTCCTGGACGACTTCTAGCCCATAACTCCAGTAAGATTGACCCCCAATCAACCGGACGATAATCACCTTCGCCGCCGTCAATACATCCTCGGCATAGGTATCGATCGTCAATTGCTGCTGGAGTTGCAACAAATTCACCACCCGCACTTGGGGAAAATCCGCTGATAGCTGGGTTGTAGCGACTGCTAATGTCTGAATATCGGTATCGGCGGCGGTAATAAATGCGATTGGGCCTGGCTGTTGTTCGACAAAGATCACTCCTTCAGCCGCAGGATTCCAACCACCCGGTATTGTAGCGAGACGATGCATCGAGTTTCACCCTGACTGACAGCACCTTATTCTAACGAACTTGGTATGATGCTTGGAGTTAGAGATATTTGAAACCGTCGGAGAATGAGTGAAACTATTTGGGTGTATGGCTATCATGGCACCAGCATGGATCGAGCTTCAGCAATTGTCAAAACTGGCTTCAACCCTAGTAATAATGAGTATGACTGGCTGGGTAAAGGTATTTACTTTTGGCAAGATGCCCCCAAAAGAGCTTGGCAATGGGGATCACTTTACTAGCCGCCGTTGATGCCTTTGCCTACACAGGGCTTGCTGAGTAAAGCAGAAACCGATAACCAGAATTGGTGCTAGCAGCTTTCGACCAAATCAGAGCCAAGGAAATCAGCTAAAATAAGCAATAAGCCTTGGCTCGAAAGGTAATAAACATGTATCAGCAAGTCAAACC
>NZ_JBGSPA010000001.1:0-49521 GCF_041738855.1 Chamaesiphon sp.
CCTGTAGCGTTGTGTGATATATTGAGAGCATATAATATTTATGTATTGGTCTGGACTCATTTCAGACCAATTCTTTTTCAATCATAGCCTCTTCTATCCCTTTCCTGGAGCTGGTGACAGCGGTGCTGTCACCCTCCAAGGGCGATCGCTTTACGCCAAAGGTTACAAGCGCAATTGCGACAAGCCGTGATAACTCCAGATCCCCAGGAACGCTGTCCGTTACTGACGGTCGCCATTATTGGTGCGGGGCCTGCGAGGATCGAATTAGTCTGCACCTTGGGCGATTTGTTGCCCCTGTGGTACGAAGATCCCGGCGGCGATGTCGATGAAATCAGAGTAGTGCTCATCAACCGCAGCGGTGAACTGCTCAAAGGCGATATCAATAGTAAATTGCGCCCTAATGCCTACCGTGCGCTCAAACAGCGGGGTGTTCAATTGCTATTCGATGCCGCAGTTGCCGCCATTCATCCTGATGCAGTAGAGTTCAAACGGGGCGAACGCACCTACTCCATCAAAGCTGGCACCATTGCCTGGACAGCGGGAACCTCACCCCATCCATTATTAATGGAGTTACCCATTAGTAAGCCAGAATATCGCGATCGCCAGGGGCGATTATTTGTAACCCCAACTTTGCAATTGCCCGATTTTCCAGAAGTATTTGCCGCTGGAGATTGCGCTACTAATAGTGACGCTCCGCAGCCGCCTACCGCCCAAGTTGCGTATCAACAAGGTAAAGCGATCGCCCACAATTTACAAGCGATCGTGGAGGGCAAACCCCTAGCACCAGCTACCGTGCATCTGCGGGGCACCTTAATCAAGTTGGGGCTAAATGAAGGGGTTGCCAATTTGTTTGATAAATTCCCCATCAAAGGTCAACCAGGACATCTAGTCCGCACGGCTACCTATCTCGAATTACTACCCACTATCTGGCGTAACGTCAAAGTCACTGCCGATTGGCTGACCGACGAAATCTTTCAACAGCATCAACCTTTTCGCTCCCAAAGATTGGGTCGCACGCCTTGGCTCTCAGGGATGGCAACCATTGCAGCAGGAGTCCTCATCGCCACGCCGCTGATCTGGCGTGCCGCTCAACCGACACAGTTTCAACAACAGATGAATTCGACAGGGATGCCGACTTTACTCGATCGGATGGCACCCAAAAAGTAGCGATCTCAATTTCTATTGCACCTAGATTTTATTCAGTCTAAACGCAAAGCTACCACCCTTATTTAATCCACAATCCAAAATTCTTCCACGAGGATCTTGCTATGAAATCTATCTACAATCTTCATACCGCTGTCACTGTCAATCGTGTCGTACTCGGACTGTTTTTCTTTTGCTCTGGGATTGCCAACTACCTCAATTTTAGTATTAAAGATGGCTTCTATCAAACCGTACTGACCCAAAAACTGCAATTGTGGGGGCAATTCCCCCTCCTCGTTTGAGGTTGAGTAAAAAAGTCGGGGATGCTGGCTTGTCGCATGGGCACGATCGCTAGCATTTATTTATTTTAACATCGGAAACTTTCTGGCGGGCAGTGCCATCGATAAATTCCCATGCCGGAGAAGCCTCTATATTTGGCTGGGTGAGAAATTCAGCGAGTGGTCTGGCGATGGTCGATCGCATTGCATTTGAATGAATGGTGACAGCAGATCTTAGCTTTCTATTGCAACGTGAGTTTTGTGCTCTCAGACAGGATTTTTCAGCAAAAACTCATTCAAACAGACGGAAATTTTAATCTGCTATTAATGTTCAGAAATTTAATCGAGTCTTTTGGATAGAGAAGTATGCGAATTAAATTTATAGTATATTTATCGATCGCACGATATGAACAACAGATATTCGTTTATTGGTGGCAACAGTGGCACATGGCAAGTCGTAGATGTGCGAGGTGTTTTCGGTGCTAATTTAGAACTTGTCGATCGAGTAAATGTCGTGAATGATGATGTTAAGAAATTACCATTAGATAGTTCGTGGATTCTCCAAGGTTTTAGCAGTAATGTTCGCTATGCCATGCACGATGAAGTCAGTGCATTGAAAGCAATTCAGCCTGTATTGAATCGCTCTGAAGCAATTTGTGCGGTGCTGATTCCTATTAAAAAATCGCTCCAATGGTGGGAAATGGCGCAAGACGAACGAAGAGCGATTTTTGAGGAAGAGTCGCATCACACCGCAGTTGGGATGGACTATCTGCCTGGAGTTGCCCGTCGGCTACTCCACTGTCGCGATATCGGCGAACCCTTTGATTTTCTGACCTGGTTTGAATTTGCGCCAGAACATACCCAGGCATTTGATGAATTACTCGTGCGGATGCGATCGAGCAAGGAATGGGATTATGTAGAACGCGAGGTTGAGGTACGTCTGGAACGACGCGATTCTCCAAAAGAGAGGCTACGCCAACGATAGAGTTTAGTTAGTCGTAATTCTATCGCTCGTGCAAGAGTAGTCTGAGAAATTACTGAGATTGGCATGAGAACGTTCTCAGAATAAATTTAGGTAATTTTGGGGTTTGGCTCATAAAGGTTTCAGGACAGTTGGAGATACTGTAATTGTCGAGCCACATTCGGCTCACTCGAACACATTATATCGATCGACAATCGATCGGGAGTAATTCATGAAATTAGCTACTGTTTTTGCCGGGATCGATCGCACCAAAAACTGGAAAGTCTTAGTTCTCCTTGCTGGACTTATCTTGTTTACTACTCTTACTTCATGCTCGACTACACCAACTGCAACCCCTGATGCTACCCAACAAGGCGACGCGATGAAAGATAAGGGTGATGGCATGAAAGGCGACGCAATGAAAGATAAAGGCGATGCGATGAAGGGTGATGCAATGAAGGATAAGGGCGGTGCTATGAAAGGTGATGCAAAACCAACACCAACAACCAAGCCGTAGATTTCTGTTTATTATCAGTGGCTTACTCTCATAAAAAAGGAATGTTTAATTATGAAATTCATCCAAGTATCGATCCTGTGTTTGGCTTCTTTAGTAGTAATGAGCTCGGCAAAAGCTGCCACCCAAGTTCGAGTTCATGCTGGCTCTGCAGCTAACGATTCTCTGATGGAGATCCGCGAACAGACAACTCAGACTAGTCCTTCAGATCGTCCTTTACAGTTGGCAGCAGCAGCTCTCAAGTCCGGTACATTCGTTCGTGCTGAACAAGCGACCAGAGGTGGTGTCAGTATCGTCACCAAAAACGGTAGATCGTCTCTACAACTGGATTCGGCATTCAAAACTTCCAGCCAGGGGCCAGATCTGGTAGTTGTTTTGCATCGTTCTCGGAATGTCCTCGGTACGACCAAAGCACCCAATTACGCATTAAAAGGCGGTGATTATCTAGTTCTAGGTCGCCTAAAAAAATATAGTGGTGCCCAAAGTTATGCTATTCCTGCCAATATTAACCTCGCCAATTATCGCTCTGCGGCGATCTGGTGTCGCAAGTTTAACGCTACTTTTGGTGTTGCGACCTTGGGCTAAAACTGATGTAATTGCAGCCAACTCATAGTCTGTTGGCGATCCGATCGTCAATAACCGATCGATCTCCAGCAGATTTGTTTTTAGATCTATCATGACTATTCTCGATCGAAACAGTTTCAATTCCTCATCTACCCCCGAAAGTTCCGACACCATCGAGATCTTGCCGACTACAGCCAAAGTCAGCCCAGCAGACATGGCAGATGCCGTGCGTACTCTAATTGTCGGTGTAAATGAAAACCCCGATCTCGAAGGATTGCTCAAAACACCCGACCGCGTGTCAAAAGCAATGCAATTCCTCACCAGTGGCTATCATCAATCATTGGAAGAACTCATCAACGGGGCAGTGTTCGACGAAGGGCATAATGAAATGGTGCTGGCTTCTTTCTACGATTGGGAGCAGATCGGCAGATAAACACTCACCGTCGTTCCTGGGCTAGAAGAGACGATCGTCAGCTTTCCCTCATGCGCTGTAATAATTCGCTTGGAAATTGCCAACCCTAATCCAGTGCCAGAGGGCTTGGACGAGCAGAAGGGTGTGGTGAGTTGGGGCAATAACTCTGGCGGAATCGGATCTCCACCATTATGGATTTGAATCCTAATGTAGTTCGAGTCGATTTCCGCACCGAGCGAACAACTAACAATCTCGTGGGGATCGATCGCCTCACAGGCATTCCGAAACAGGTTGACAAAAACTTGTTTTAACTTATTGATATCCGCCATCACCTCACCCGCTGGCAGATGGCTGGCAAAATCGATCCGGCGATCGACAGCTTCGGGTAGTTCCTGAATCTGGATTAACAGCAGCTTCTTAATTCTGCTTCTAGCTGTTCTATTCTTTCTTTCTGATTTGTCAGTTGTTTGGATAGTTTGTCAATCAGCTTTCTCTGTTCTTCTACCAGCCGCCGCAAACCTTCTACCTCTGTTTCTAGGGTATTTGTTTGAGCTGGGCTAGTATTGCTGTTTATACTCATCTCTCTGTTAAACCGGATTTTCGCTCTTTTGGCAACCCCCTGCTTTACCAGCGGTTATTGAGACGTTACGCTAATTCTCAGTAATATTTGGTAGGGACGATCGGATTTCCTTGCGTA
This sequence comes from Chamaesiphon sp., assembly GCF_041738855.1. GTDB lineage: Bacteria > Cyanobacteriota > Cyanobacteriia > Cyanobacteriales > Chamaesiphonaceae > Chamaesiphon. The sequence continues at coordinate 4,570 of NZ_JBGSPA010000001.1, forward strand.
AAATACTTGTTAAGCAGATTGCACCTTGTCATCTTAGATGCTACTAGATATATTCTCTCAGCACATATCCCACACCGCGTACCGTGTGCAGCAGACGTTTAGGATTACTTACCTCTAATTTGAGCCGTAAGGCACGAATATAGACTTCAATAATGTTCGACTCACCCATAAAGTCGTACCCCCAAACTTTTTCCAGAATTTGGTCGCGGGTCATAACTTGGCGAGGATGGCGGAGCAAATATTCCAATAGATCGAATTCTTTGGCTGTCAATTCAATTAATTGGTTGTTTCGGTAAACCTCACGAGTGAGCCGATTTAAAGTCAAGTCTTCAAATTCAAACACGTCAGGATCTTCCGGCTGTATCCGTCGCAACCGTGCTTTTACTCTTGCTAGTAGTTCTTCGATGCTGAAGGGTTTAGTGACATAATCATCCGCTCCCGCATTTAATCCAGCGACTCGATCGGGAATTTCATCTTTGGCGGTGAGGATAATAATCGGTACTTGAATTCCAGTCGATCGCAGTCGCAGACAGAGATCTATCCCAGATATCCCAGGTAGCATCCAATCCAAAATCAATAGATCTGGTTGAATATTGCGTGCCATTGTCAGTCCATCTAAACCATTTGCAGCAACAGTAACCTGATAGCCTTCTAAAATAAGTTCTTCCTCAATAAATTCTGCCAGTTTTGGGTCATCTTCAACTAAGAGAATTCGATCGTTCATAGTTATGACTTCCCGATTGGTAATCCAATATCTATGTTTAGCTAATTAAATTTTATACCGAATATTGTCTCGATATCAAGGATCGAGATTTTGAAACTGATGCGATCTAATTAATATTCGCACCAATCGCTGTTTGGAAAGGAAAAGGGTAAGAATCTAGCAGTTTATGATGCTGTTGGATTTTTACCCTTTTCCACTTTATAAGGATTGAGACACGATCGTTTTTCAGACAATAATGCTAAGCCTACAACCCCATATTAGTCTATGCAAAAGCAGATCCAGTAATGCTTGCAGCACTGACATTTCTTAAAGTTGCCAGTTCATCATTACCAAAACTAATAACCGTATTCCGACCAACCCCAGAAATAGTCAGGTCGCTAAAGCTTAAACCATTTGACAAGCCTAATCGATCGCCACTACCGAGATTAAAATCAGTAATGGTATCAAATCCTGTGCCTGCACCCAGAGTGAAAACATCGCTACCAGCACCACCAGTGAGTCGATTGAATCCGATCCCACCAAACAGGATATCATCTCCATTCCCACCCCGCAGGATATCGTCGCCTTCATCTCCGTATAGATAATCGTTACCGTTACCGCCTTCGAGTACGTCAGCCCCCAATCCACCTAGCAGCTTATCGTTGCCGAGTCCGCCGTACAAGCTATCGTTCCCAGCACCACCCTTAATCAGGTCGTCTTGTTTGGTGCCAGTCAGGTTATCGTTACCGTCATTACCATTGATGGTATTGAAGATCCGAAAGCGAGCAATTTTGTAGTCAGGTGCTGTAAAATCAGCATTGACAAATCGAGGATCGCTCAAAATTGCACCACCTGGAATAAATCCAGTCGCCGTGCGAACCACACCGTTTTCGACAGTACCTGTATTGGGGACTGACTGCCCAAAGAAGGCAGTATTGGCGGGGATTTCATCATTGACTTCGGTACCAGCATCTAAAACTTGGCTGCCGAGTACAGTGAAATCGGCACCAATGAAGTTGCCTTTGTCATCAAAGATCTCATGGGCGCGCTCGTTACCATTGGCAATGAAAAAGTCATTGCTAGGGAGAATCATCGAAGCAAAGTTGAAATAGCGACTGTTGGGATTGCTGGCATCCAAAGTTACCGTAAAAGAGCCTGTTTCACCCGGATCGATCGGACCTGGCGCACCTACTAATGGCCCAGTAACCGCTCCAGCAACAGTTCCAAATCCTGACTGGCGGAACTCAGCACCAATAACGCTAACGTTACCATCTTCAGCAATTCGTTCTACACCCAGGGAAGCAGGGCGACCACGATCGTATGTATCAAACATACCATTATGAAATCCAAACCAAACGGGAGTAAGCAGGGTACCTTTAGTCGGTGCCAGATTTTCGATTTCAATGGTCAGTTGAGTTTGCATCATGATTTGGGAGCAATTTGGTTGTGGCTGCTAAAAATCAATCCCGATCGTAGGCAAGCTCCATGACAGTAAAGGGTGAGAGCTAACAACTCTAACGCTTTGCCCGATCGAGGATTCACCCTGTCCGAGAGAATTTCAGCATTACCGACATTAAATACTAGAAAAATGAGGGCTAGATGAAGATTGGATAATTGCTCGATGAAGCCTTCTGTATAAATGCTGACAATACTTGGTTCGTGGCTATGATTTCCAGATTGGTAATGTAATGGTAAAAATACTGCCCTCACCTGGCTTAGATCGCAGCGTGATTTTGCCATTCATCCCTTCAATTAGGCTTTTAGCGATCGCCAATCCCAACCCCGTGCCATCCCTAGAGCGTGTCGATGAGTCTTGTGCCCGATAAAATCGCTCGAAAATCCGATTTTGGTGTTCTAGAGCAATACCAATGCCCCGATCCTGGATCTGCACGATCGCCCGATCCTCAGTTTTTTCGAGGATAATATCGATCGCACCATTCGAGTATTTAATCGCATTATCCACCAGATTAATTAAAACTTGGGTAAGACGATCCTGGTCGGCGAGTGCGACAATATCCTCGGTAGCGATCGTCATTTTAATCTGACGGTTGCTCACCTTCTGGCTCATTTCGACCACTTCAGCCACCAACGTATTTAGAACTACGGGACTTTGGCGAAAATGAAGATTGCCACTATCTGCACGAGCGAGATCGAGTAAATCTTGGAGCATTCGGATCGTCCGATCTGTCTCGGTGATTGCGGTGGAAACAGCATTTTGCTGATGCGTACTCAGATTATCACCCCGCCGCAATAAACTTTGCAAATAGCCTAAGACTACAGATAGCGGCGTGCGAAGTTCGTGGGAAACGTTGCCCACAAATTGACGCTGTTGCTCCCACGCTCCCGATAGTCTTACTGTCATCTCATTAAAGGCGGTTGCCAGTCCCAGAATCTCATCTGGTGCTTGTTGAAGTTCGAGTTGCGCCGCGCCCAAATCGTCAGCAGAAACGTGGCTGGCAATCTCGCTCATCTGTGCCAAAGGTTGAAGTGTTTTGCGGATACGCTGGGAAATGGCGATTGTCAGTAGGAAAATAGCCAGTATTCCGATCGCAATTAGGCGATTAATGCCAGTGCTTAATTGATGTCGATCGCTCGTAATATCTTGCGAGAGATATACTTTGCCCACCAGTTTACCATTGACGTTCAGGGGATTCCCACATAAAACTATGTATCGATCGCCAAACTGAAGGATCGTCGGTTTGACAGGTGCTGCGGTTTGGGTAAAGGCATTCAGCAGAGCGGACGACGGCTGATTTATCCCTGAAGATTTGCCCAGAATTTTACCGTCAGGCTCCTGCACCCAGATCGATACCCCCGATGTCGAAAGTTTAGCGATCGTCCGTTCTAACCCAACCTCGACAGTTTTTGCTTCACTATACATCTCCACCTGTTCGGGAAAGCGCATCGCTACATATTCTAGCAACTGCTTATGAGATGTCAGTAAATTTTGCTCCATCTGCCATCCCGCCCAAAATGCGACAGCACTAACCCCAATTGCTGAGAGCGTCACCAGCTCTAGCGTCAAACGAAACTGCAACGAAGTCGGTGAAACTCGCATTCGGCATAAGTTACGGATCGGTTTAGGGATGCGGGAGGACATTGGGGGAAAGGGGAAGGGGAAGGGGGAAAGGGTAAAGGGTAAATTAAAAAATCTGGGCAGTGGCGCGAAGAGGATCGAATTCAAAGCGGCGATCGTAATTTGTCGCACCATAGAGATTGAAGCTAATCGTCGGTTCGTCGCCGATCGATTCAATCTGATGAATGGCATCAGGAGTGAAGCAGAGAATGTCGCCAGGAGTGAGAATTCGATCGCCTGTGGCTTTAATCAGATCGGGAAATTCGGTGGTCGGAGATCGCTGCCAAAAGGTGTTTTTTTCTTGTCCATCTAACAGTGCCACAATTCCCCAGGTAGCGTGATTATGAACTGGTGAAACCGTTCCTGGCGACCAAACCACCGTTTGAATCGTCAGCGGAAAATCTGGCTCATCATAGAGCATCTGCACCGACCAACCCGTTTCGGGATCTGGTGGCAAAAAGTTCAGTTGCAACCATTCACAGCTATTCAGCAGCCGTCGAACTAGGGGACAGATACGTTGGAGGCGAATTCGATCGTCACTTTCTCGATCGACGATATCTTCAACATCAGTCAGGAAGCGATAGAGCCGATAGGGTCGATCGCTCGAATCCGCCTGTTCGCCTATCTCACAAGGAATGCACCGCCCTTCATCCGTAGCCAACCAATCTTGCTCCAACATATTTACTCACCTACGATCCGATCTCAAGTGTAAGAGAAGGATTCGATATCTAAGTGATCCTCACCTAATGGCAAGATGAATTTTTGCTGAAGATGACAATCTTTTACTGCTTCACAAGAGGAACACAGGGGAAATCCCCTCCTCTCCTTAGGGAGAGGCTACGCCAACGGAGCGGCGTTTTTATTCGGGGGTTCCCCCCGAATAAAAAAACGACAAGACAGGGGTGCCGCAGGCAGCACATTTATAGTGCGGGTGGGTAGATCTCCGCATTAGCACAGATCCCCGACTTCTCGAAGAAGTCGGGGATCTCACCCACCTTGATTGCCATCGATCTCAAATGATTTATCTAATCTCCATGTCTTCTTCATCTGAGACTCATCTTGCCGAACTTTAATGATATTCAAGCCCAAAAAATTGGGCACACCGAACCACCAACCTAGTATTTTTTAAAAGAGAATCCCATGAAAGTTAAATTTCTTGCTGCATTTGCTGCCATTTCCCTCCTCAGCATCGTGACTGTTGCACCCACCATCATCTTTGGCACAACCCCCGCAGTCGCCAATCCCTGTGCATCTAAGCCAAACCCCTGCGCCGCCAAACCCAACCCTTGTGCGGGTAAAAAGGCTTCTAATTCTGTTGGTGGTCGATTAGCGAAACAATTACAAGGTAAACCAGTAGTTGTGGATATCTATGCTAGCTGGTGCCCTGCTTGCAAAAATATTGCTCCCACTGTTTCCAAAATCAAGCAGCAGTATGGCAACAAAATCACTTTCGTGACATTAGATGTATCTGATAAAGCTAGTTCTGCGAAAGCTGAAGCCAAAGCAAAACAATTAGGTCTAAGCAAGTTTTTTGCAGCTAACAAAACTCAAACTGGGTCACTCACAATCGTCGATCCAGCTACCGGAAATATCTTGGGACAGGAACGTAATAATGCTGACATGACTGCTTATTCCAGCGTACTAGATTCAGCGATCACTCAAAAATAGATACGTTTGTGCAAGTAAATGGAATGATATCAATCTGATTATTCCATTTACTCGATCGAATCGATCTAATCTTCTTGTTGATTAACAAAAAAGCTCATGAAACTTAAATATTTAGTCGTATTTGCTACTATTTCATTATTAGGGTTGGGAATGACCACAGCTTGTTCTAAACCTTCAGCAACAACCCCTAATGTGGCGGGTGAAAGCCAAACCAATCCCTGTGCTTCTAAACCAAATCCTTGTGCCTCTAAACCAAACCCTTGCGCTGGTAAAAAAGCCAATCCCTGTGCTTCTAAACCAAATCCCTGTGCTGGCAAAAAAGCTAAGTAAATAGATCTTATTAAGAAAGTAAGTTGTTAAATATTTTAAATTCCTGCGGTAAGCAACTACTTATCGCAGATAGCTTGGGGTGCTAATAATGATGAAATTTGGATATAGAACAGCTTAATGAATCAATCGCCAATCTTAGGAAAACCTCATGAAATTAGACCGAGAACACGATCTTGAAACGCAAGCAACTGGGCGCGTAAAAAATACCCAAAAACTACCAAAAAAATGGCTGTTATTTGGCGGACTAGCACTACTGGGTTTGGTATTAGCTTTACTTATCACTGGCCCGATTTCTCAGGCACTCGAACACTCAATTTCATTTGTAGAGAACCGCTATCAGGAATGGTTTTCCAAACAGGATACTGCCAATCCTTTAGTCCTCATGCCGCTGGCTTTTATTGGTGGTTTAATTGCTAGTGTTTCCCCCTGTATTCTCGCACTATTACCACTTAACTTGAGCTATATTGGTACCCGCAATATTACCTCTCGCGGTGATGCTTTTGTGAAGGCGGGCTTGTTCGTACTAGGGAATGTCATCATTCTCGGTTTATTCGGGTTAGCATCATCATTTGCTGGCGCAGTAATGGTGGAATATCGCGGTCATATTAATGTGGTAGTTGGCGCAATTATTCTTGTGATGGGTTTTGGCTTATTAGGATTGATTAAAATCCCCTTACCCGAAATTAATGTCGATGGCTCGAATTTTGGCCCCTTCGGTGTGGGTTTGACTTTTGCTTTAGTTAGTTCGCCTTGTGCGAGTCCAGTCTTATTTGCCGTTCTCGCTGCCGCAGGTGCCAGTGGTTCGCAGTTACTTGCCGTACTGACAATGGCAAGTTATGCCTTTGGTTATACGATTATTATCTTTCTTGCTAGTTTACTAACTGGATTTGCCAAGCAAGCAAATCTACTATTAAAATATTCGGAAAATATTACTAAATTTGGTAGTGTAGCTCTCATTTTGGCAGGGATTTACTATCTAGTTACTGGAGTGCAATGGTTCTTCGGTTAGTTATTTATTTGCTAAATTGATTAATGAGAGAAAGCAATGATAGAACAACTAGTAATTATTGGTTCGGGGCCAGCAGGTTATACGGCGGCAATCTACGCCGGACGCGCTCAACTGCAACCATTGATGTTTGAAGGTTTCGTCGCTGGAGGATTGCCAGGCGGTCAATTAATGACTACCACCGAAGTAGAGAATTTCCCTGGATTTGCTGATGGGATTCAGGGGCCAGCATTGATGAAGGAAATGCGCCAACAGGCTGTTCGGTGGGGAGCTAAGTTAGTTACTGATGATGTCGTTAAAGTCGATTTTAGTCAAAGACCATTTACGATCGCTACTGACGATTTAGAAGTAAAATCCCATGCGGTAATTATTTGCACTGGCGCGACTGCCAAGCGGTTGCATATCGTCGGTGAAGAACAATTTTGGAATAATGGGATCTCGGCTTGTGCGATTTGTGATGGTACGAATCCCCTGTTTAAGGATGTAGAAATTGCCGTAGTTGGCGGTGGTGATTCAGCGGCAGAAGAAGCTCTATATTTAACTAAATATGCAAGTAAAGTGCATCTGTTAGTCAGAAGCGATCGATTACGAGCTTCTAAAATTATGCAGGAGCGAGTTTTAAATCACGACAAAATTCGAGTGCATTGGCAAGCATTACCAATTAGTGCTGATGGCGATGATGTCCTCCGCAGCGTACAGATTCAAAACCAAAAATCTGGCACAGTGACTGAATTAAAAGTTGGTGGTTTATTTTACGCGATCGGACATACACCCAACACCCAACTTTTTCAAGCCAAATTGGATTTAGATGACAAAGGTTATATCAAAACTATCGGTAAATCCACTGCCACTAATATTGCGGGTGTATGGGCTGCTGGTGATGTCCAAGACCATATCTATCGCCAAGCAATTACGGCGGCTGGTACGGGCTGTATGGCAGCACTAGAAGCCGAAAGATGGTTATCAGAAATTAATTAATTAGCAAATATAATTTAGAGGTAATTTAAGATGTCAGCATCAACTTTTTTCCAAGGTCGTCCCGCTTTTGAACAGTTAAAAAGTGAATCTGCTAAAATTATTTTAGTAGAAGTGAGTGCGCCGCACTGTAGCTCCTGCGATACGCTCAGACCGATTTTGCATCAACTAGCAACCGAACAAAATGGCAACTTCGATCTAGTGGAAATCGATATGACTGAAGAACCAGATCTAGCGATCGATCTCGGCATTCGTAGCGTCCCAACTGTCGTTTTATTTAAAGGCGATCGATTGTTAGAAAAAATTGTGGGTTTGAAGCCTAAAAAACTATATGTAGAAACAATTCAAAAATGGGTTCACCAAACCTATCATGCAGAACTCGAATAGAAGCATCATCAGCGAAATTTGGTGGAGAGCGATCGTCGTTCATAATGCATCGCGCTGATGGTAGAATAAATAACCTCAGATTTAGTGGTAAAATCGCTCAAAAATATCAATGCGGATCTGAAATTCGGGAAATTGCTAATGTCGAGAATTAACTTGGTGAGTTTCATTTTGTGTGGCGCAACCGTAACATTTGCCTTATCTATTGGTGATGGATTGGCTCAGGCAAGCTATGTTTGTCCGAATGGCCCTGGTCCTGGAGAGAGGCAGCTTGGGATAACTGGTGGCAGTCATGGTGTCGCTGCGATTCCAATCTGCGAAGAAATACCCGATTCAGGTAGCAGTAGCAATAACTCTGGACAAGAAGAGCAAGGGAGTAGTCGTTCTAGTTATTACGACCCTAAGTTTGCGGCACTACAATTTCAATCCGCTTCTACCATGCTCAATTTGCTAGAAAAAGCTAGATTATTGCAAGATCCAAAGTATCTGAAATATATATCCGGCAGTTGGAACCTTTTTCCTACTTCAAAGTTAGCAGGGGTAAAGCCAGGTAGCTATTGTGTTGCATCCTTTTTCAAAGCATCGATGGATCCAGCAGCTAACAAGGCACCAGTAATGATCAATTTGGTGGGACCTGGGAGTGGCTACAAAGGTGCTCTCCTGACATTTGCGGCAGAAGGTATTCCGAGACCTGAAAAGATGAAAACAATTACGGTTACTCTGATTCAAAACAACGATCCCCCTGCCACAGTAAAGGCATTTAATTACACCATGCCAAATCTGCCATTTGGGGTGATTGCTTTTGCCGTGCCGACAATTGATGCGGCTTTGGCGGGAATAGAAGATGTCCAGCATCTTGATGTCAAAATAGATGGTAAGTCTGTGGCCAAGACCATGTGGCATAGTGGTCTCAAGATGAAGGATCAATTCCGTAAGTGCTTGAATGGTCAACCTTATTCCGTTAAGGAGATCGACATCGTGCCGGAGCGTTTAAAAACACGTAATTAAGTGGGGTTTTTTTCGATCCATTTCTGTTGCTATGCTAGCAAAAAATCGGCAAAAGACGTGCAAACACTTCGCCTTTCGATCGCATTTTTACACTACTGTTCTGCTCCAGAATGGCTGTTGCTGCCATCCGACGAACGATCTTCGGAAAGTCACGATCGACCTGAAACGCCAACAACGGCAGAATTAGCGGTGCAAGCAGTCTGCTTTTTGGCTTCAACTCCCACCACACCATCACCTGCGAACCAACATCTGATGGGATGACTTCCCATCCGCCGCGCATTGTCTTGGCTGGGAATGGAAAATTTGGAGCCTCTGACCGAAAACGCACCGCAAAGCTTCGACCTGGGTTAAATTCAGTACATTCTTCAGACCATTGCTGACCCGCACGATTTTCGCAAACTCGAATCGCCCCAACGCTGGGTGCTTTTCCCTCCAACACAAATGAGTGCTTCAATGACGGCATATAGTTCTCGATCTCGCCAATGTTGCCTACTACCTCCCACAACTTTTGGGCAGGTACATTGGTTTCAACGATGATGCAATGGCGATAATCGCCACCTGCTCCGGTTTGGTGCGCGTGTCCAGCCGCCCAAAACTGCCAAGTCCCAAACACAAATACGGCAACTGCTACAGCCAGAACCAGCACATTACCCAACGGCGAAAATAGCTGGGGAACAGCGAGTAATAACACCACAGAGCCTACTACCCACGAGAAATCAGCGGCACTCGCCAGCAGCGCACGCCATGTAGCCACCCGCTGACATCTTGCCTGATAAATTAGCTCGGTAGCAAAAACAGCTAGCCCAATGCCAACGACTTGAAAGATCGGCGGTGCCTGTATCCCCAGCCATTTACCTACCAGCACGGGGCAAAAAAACATCAATAGCGCGGTCGAAAATGAAAAGACAGCATTCGCCGTCAGAGCCAAACGAAGTGGTAACACAGCTTTCATGAGTATTTCCTGCTAATGAATGAACTTAGATCGAGAATATATTAGAACAAATATTCTGGAATAAACCAAAAAAATTAGAGCAGTTTTAACATTGCCAGAATGCCGTTGATATAGGTACGAACATCCTGTCTGGGGGCGGAAGATCGCGCATAGGTGGTCAGACCGAGAACACTCCCGACTAGCAGCTCGCTAATTTGCCCAATGTCAGTACTATCGGCAATTTCGCCGTTTTGTTTAGCCCTTGTCAGCGATCGAGCAAAACCTTGGCGAAGTCGATCGAAATACTGTTGAACCATCGATGCCACTATTTTGTCGTGGAGAGCAACTTCAACAGCCGTATTGCACATCAAGCAACCGAAGAAACTATAGGGTCGATCGACGTGTTCGATGAATTGTTCAAAGAACTGTTCGATCTCTGCCACAGAAGGTTCCGGCTGTTTGCGCTCAAGCATTGCTAACCGTTGATGGATGACTGTACTCAGGTACAAGTCCAGCGCACGCTGGAACAGTACTTCCTTGCCCCCAAAAGTTTCATACAAGCCGTAGCGTTGCACCCCTGAATGCTCCACTAGATCGGACATTGATGTATTTTGATACCCCTTTTGCCAAAACAAGTACATCACCTTGTCAAGACAATCTTTCGGATCGAACTCCTTATATCGAGGCATTTTTAAATCAGAATGGTTGTTCTGGAAATATCGTAACTAAAAAGCTGTCTGGTTGTCAATGTGTCACAAAATGCCGTTAGATCGAAACATTCCGCTAAAAGCCGATCCGAGATCGAGCGAATCAGTCAGTCAGGGGAGTACGTCAATCCTCTTATGCCCGTTCGATCGCCACCCAAGCCCGTAAGACTTCCGCAACAGTCCAAGCTTGCGCGATACAACCCCGTGGAGTCATCGGCGCATCCCCGTCAAATATTTCGCTACAAGTGCCCAAACCGTGTGCCAGTAAGTGATGACCGATCGGTTCTAGGAATTTTCTGGCTTGGGTGCGATCGCCATATACCTGCAAATGCGCCAACACAAACGAGCCTAACAACCAGCCCCAAGTCGTGCCCTGATGATAGGCTCCATCCCGTTGCAACTGGTTGCCACCGTAGTGTCCCTGATATTGAGGATGGCTGGGAGCCAGGGAACGCAAGCCGTATGAGGTTAATAATTGCCGTCCGCAAGTATCCACAACCCCACGTTGTTGAATAGGTGTCAGTAAAGGTGCATATCCCTTCGCACCGATGCCTGGTAAAGATACCGCAAAGAGTTGATTTGGACGCAAGGAAGCATCATCGCCAGCGGGACTGTCAAGTACGTCGTAGCAATAACCTGTATCGGGATTCCAGAAGCGGGAGAATTTTGCTAAAGTCCGATCGGCAATCGCTTCATATTCTTTGTAGGGTTTACCAAGCTGACGGGCAAACTTCGCCATCGATCGCAATGCACAATACCACAGGGCATTAACTTCAATCGGTTTACCAATGCGTGGAGTGACAACCCAATCATCAACTTTGGCATCCATCCACGTCAATTGCACGCCCGCTTCGCCAGCATATAGCAACCCGTCGCTGGCATCGAGATGAATATTGTAGCGAGTGCCACGACAGTGCCAATCGATAATATCTGCCAGCACGGGAAAGAGTTCTTCTAATAAGTCATCATCGGCGGTGGCATCGTAGTAACTGCGAATTGCCTCAAAATACCAGAGGGTGGCATCGACAGTATTATATTCCGGCACTTCACCCGCATCGGGAAAACGATTTGGGAGCATTCCCTTATCGACATATTTAGCAAAGGTACGTAGAATCGATCGGGCAATTTCCGGTCGTTCCGTGGCAATCGTCAATCCAGGTAGCGCAATCATTGTATCGCGTCCCCAATCCCCAAACCAATGGTAGCCAGCTATAATCGTTTTACCATTCGGTACGTCAGGGACTGGACGATCTACGATAAACTGATCGGCGGCTAATACCAACCGCTCGATCCAAGTAGGGCGATTTTGGCTATGGTTGCTAGTTTCGGGTTGATTTAGTTTCCACAGGTTGGTGAGTTTTTGCTCTTGAGCATGACGTAATTTAAGTGCGGCTGCTCCATCTAGATTGGGCTGGGATTCAGTGCTGGCAACGAAAGTGAGCGATTCGCCCAGATTGAGGATAACTTCAAAGGTGGCAGCGTGGAGATGGTCTTCGCGATCTCCTAATCCCCGATAACGTTCGATCGCTAGATCGAAGTTGTAGTACCACTCATGGGCAGGAATTGCACTGGCACAGTCGCTCAACAGATACAATGGTTGAGCATTCGGATTGGCAGTCACACAAATTCCGCGATGCTCTGTCAGAGCCACTTCGCGAACGCACGGCTCGATGTTCATTTCCCCACCGTGGTTCTGGGTATCGCCATGATAATCGCGATAATTTACCAAGGCTTTGAGCGTGAGTGTCAGCGGTTGAGTGGCGCGGCTCAATGTGTATCGAACATAGGTGGTATTGGCTCCTTGCTGCATCCAGATCCGCTTTTCCACTAAGGCATCCCCACAAGCGAATCGCCAGGTGGGAATGGTGCCTTCTAGAGTAAAGCTTTCCATCTGTCGATAGCCATGAGGATCGACGATTCCATCTGCCCAGCGATTGGTGTGGAGAGCATAGGATCTATCTGCGTACACTGCCACTTCATCCAATTTAGTCAGCAACAAAGTCCGCCCCAAGGGTGGATTTAAGGCGGCGACTAACAACCCATGATAGCGACGGGTGAGTAATCCAGCCACAGTGCCGGAGGCGTAGCCTCCAATACTATTTGTAACTAGCCACTCTCGCGTTTGAGCAGTACTCAGATCGCCACAGATTTCTCGTCCAAATTCAATCCACATTATTTATCTCCTGTGCGATCTCGATCGCCGAAATGACTCGATGGGTTAAAGTAGGCGTAATTGATGAATTGCACCTACTTTGGCAAATGATTAATGGTGTCCTCCTGATAATTGCAGATCGACAGCATTGAGATAATCGCGATTGGTTTGAGTCTCTGGAGCTAGTTGATTTGCCTCGATCGCGGCTTTGACTAGATCTTTAGCTGTGATCATTTTGGTTGCATAAGCAGTCCGAAATGAGCCAAAGCCAGGAATACCTTGCAGCCGATAGGCTCCTTGATAACCACGAGCAACTAACTCAAATGGGGTGATTTCTGTACTTGTAGTGTTGTTACTGATGGTTGTTTCTAACTTCATCAGATGCTCGATCTTACTTTCTGCTTTTACAGACGTAGTTACAGCCAGAGCTAGGCAAATAATTGATAAACTGGAAATTATTAAGCGTTTCATAATTGATGACCTCTCAGGTCTTAGGTGCAATTAAATCAGTATTTAATTGCTGGCATTTCAGTTTTGATTCTAGTTAAAGCTAATTCCAAAACTTCTATATTTATTAGTATAAAATTAGGTTGCTAAATCTAGATGAGTCAAACCTGAACCAAAGATAAATTTTCGATGAAGATGTACGATTATCGAGCCGATACCTAAATTCATGTTAACTTGCATTAAGCAAAAGTAAATTTTCAACAATCGCTCTTAAATATTCATCTAATACTCATCTGGCATTCATCTAATGTTTATTTTTCTAAAATAGTTATTCGGACGATCCAATATGTCGATTGTTGCATATATTTAGGAACTTATTGGTTGGAAACTCTTCAAATAATATATAGCTTAAATCTCAATTAGCTTAGTTGGTTTAATACCTAGTCACATGATAATTCCTCACACTCAAAGTAATTTTCTCGGTTGCTTGCGCCCGCTACTGTTGGCACTAGTAGCTAGTTCCCTAAGCCTTTTCGGTGGGATCGTGCCAGACTTTACCGCACAACAACCCCATCAAATTTTTAGTAATGTAGCAAGAGCAGATGATTTTAGCGACCAAGATCTTCGCAATTATGCTGCTGCTGTGGTGAAAATTGAGTCTATTCGTCAATCGACACTAGCTCAAGTCAGTCGGGCGATGGGCGGGAATAAATTACCCAATCTATTGTGCGATCGACCAAACACGATGGATGGATTAAATAGTGAAGCAAAGTCACTATTTATCAACTACTGCAATCAATCCGAAAGTATTGCGGCTAGTCATCAATTGAGCATCGAGCAGTTTAATCGAATCACCGAAGCTGTACGCTCCAATCCCCAGCTACAGGATCGGGTACGGAGTTTGATTAATTAGTTAGAAATTGCTAATTACAATCAATTAAATTTAACCTCAAGGGAGTGGGTAATTAATGATATAATTTTAATTATATTAACATCCTTTTTTACGGCTGATATATTGACCGTGAATATTAACTCCGTAAGGTACTAAATAAGTCAAGCCAACTGAAATCCATCGATCTCGGTTCATGGTTCCGGCTAAAATAGCTGACCCATGATTGACGATCGCTAATACTGAACCGACCACAAGCGAAACCTTAATCGCCGTTGACATCATTTTTCTATCGAGCAGACATAGACAATATTCTTGGATAAATTTCATCTTGCAATTGGCGATCGCCGATTTCAGTAAAAGGTTTAATAATTTAATCGTCTAAAATAGATTGATGCAGATACTCCGCCTGCTGCTGAAGTAACTTGGCAATCGTCGCCGTCCACCCAGTTTGGTGGCTAGCTCCCAATCCAGTTCCATTATCGCCGTGAAAATATTCATAAAACTGGATTAAATGTTGCCAATGTGGATTGGTTTGAAATATCTGTCGATCGCCATTAACTGGGCGATAACCCGCTTCATTTTGCTCGAAGAGGCGGATCAGCCGTTGCGAAATATCCGTTGCGACATCCCACAAATTAACCCATCGACCCGATCCGGTCGGGCACTCCACCTTATAATCATCACCTAAATAGTAGTGAAACCGTTGCAATGATTCAATAATTAGATAATTTAAGGGGAACCAAATCGGGCCGCGCCAATTGGAGTTACCACCAAAAATTCCGCTGGTAGATTCGGCTGGATTGTAGCTGACGCAGTAAGTTTGACCGTTGGCGACGAAAGTGTAGGGGTTTTGAGCGTGAACCTTGGACACAGATCGGATGCCATAGTCGCTGAGAAACTCATTTTCGTCGAGTAACTTCGTCAAGATTCGCCGCAGCTTATCTCTTGGCTCAAATTTGCCCATTGTGGCATAACAAAGTGCCAACATCCGGCGGGCGGCAATGCCTTCAGTTTCCATACAGGCGATATTCCGCTTCAAATCGGGGCGATTGTCAATAAACCATTCCATCCGTGCCTGGAAACTGGGAAGCCGTTCTAATAAATCTGGCTCCAGGATCGTGACAGCAAATAGGGGAATCAATCCCACCATCGATCGCACCTTGAGTTTTACCCGTTCGCCATTGGGTAAATGCAGTACATCATAATAAAATCCATCTTCCTCATCCCAGAGTTGAGCTTTATCGACACCGATATTGTTCATTGCATCGGCAATGTAAATAAAATGCTCGAAGAACTTGGTTGCCATGTCCTCATACACTGGATTTTCCTGTGCTAGCTCCAGGGCAATGGTGAGCATATTCAGACAGTACATCGCCATCCAACTAGTCCCGTCTGATTGTTCTAACTTGCCTCCCGTCGGCAGTTCGGCACTACGATCGAAGATGCCAATATTATCTAAGCCTAAAAAGCCGCCTTCAAATACATTTCGACCTTCAGGATCTTTACGATTTACCCACCAGGTAAAGTTAAGCAATAGCTTTTGAAACACCCGTTCCAAAAAAGTTCGATCGCCCTTACCGGACATTTTTTGTTCGATTTTGTAGACTCGCCAGGTTGCCCAGGCATGAACGGGCGGATTCACATCCCCAAATGCCCACTCGTAGGCAGGAAGTTGACCATTAGGGTGCATATACCACTCGCGTGTGAGCAAGTCGAGTTGCTGCTTGGCAAAGTCTGGATCGACCATTGCGAAGGGAATGCAGTGGAAGGCAAGATCCCAGGCGGCAAACCAAGGATACTCCCATTTGTCCGGCATGGAGAGAATTTCTTGACTATCGAGATGTGTCCAGGCAAGATTGCGCCCTTGCTGATGACGAGGTGGTGGCTCTGGCATCGTCCGATCGCCTTGAAGCCAGCGTTCTACCGAATAGTGGTAGTACTGTTTGCTCCACAACAGTCCGGCAAATGCCTGTCGCTGAATCTGCCGCCGATCTGCACTCAGGCTGGGGAAATTAGCGAGTTGATGGTAAAATTCGTCTGCTTCCTGCTGGCGGAGATTCAGAATATTAGTAAAGGTTTCCCCACAGGGATCGGCTAAATCAGGGCTGTTGGCTAATCGCAACCGGATGGTTTGAGTTTCACCCGCCGCTAACGACAGGGTATAATGAGGGGCAACTTTAGTACCAATTTGGTGGGGATTTACGGCAGCCTGAGAGCCGCGCACCACATATTCCTGAATCCCATCTTTAACGTAGGGTGATGAGTTTTCGCCCCCAAACAGACGGTGGTAGTTTGTTTCATTTTCGGTAAATAGCAGGGGTAATCCTGGAGATCGAGAGTCCTTGGTGTCAGACTGGCAATACAACCAGTAGTTGTCTAAATCTGGATGGATGGCGGCGATCGTCGTATACTGCGGATTAGTCTCAAATACTTTCAGCGTCGGCTTGTGGGCATCGCGCTCCCACGACCAAGTATTCCGAAACCATAAGGTTGGTAAAATATCGATCTGGGCTGGCTCGGAACCTCGATTAATCACTTGAATTTGGATCGAGATATCTTCAGGAGTAGCCTTGGCATACTCCACAAACACGTCAAAATAGCGATCGTCATCAAAAATTCCGGTATCTAGCAATTCAAACTCCGGTTGGCTGGCAGATCGCCGCTGATTTTCCGCCACTAGATGAGCGTAGGGATACTCGGCTTGAGGATATTTATAGAGAAATTTCAGGTAGGAATGAGTCGGTGTACTGTCTAGATAAAAGTAGTACTCTTTGACATCCTCGCCATGATTTCCTTGAGTTCCTGTCACCCCAAATAGACGCTCTTTGAGAATCGGATCGCGATGGTTCCACAAACCAATGGCAAAACATAACAACTGTCGATCGTCACAAATGCCGCCAATCCCATCCTCGCCCCAGCGGTAGGCACGCGCACCCGATTGAGCATGGGAAAAATAATCCCACGCCGCGCCAGTGGCACTATAATCTTCTCGCACCGTTCCCCACTGTCGTTCGCTCAGATATGGTCCCCAGCGTTTCCAATCAGCCGTGCGGTCGCGATTTGCCTGTAATCTTTGCTGTTCTGCTGTCATGATTACCCCCCTCAATTATGTCGAGGAACCGAATTACTAAAATTGTTAAAGTTTTACGAAAACTTAGTTAGCAATCCTAATAATCGCTTTGATGTTGGTGTCAGCAAGGTGCGGCGATAAGCATCGGCGGCTTTTTTAATTCCATCAGCTTGAGTTGGATAAGGATGAATTACGCCAGATAAACCATTTAAACCAACTTTATTAACCATTGCTGCGGTTATTTCCGAAATCATCTCCCCAGCGTGAGCAGCAACGATGGTAGCTCCCAGAATTCGATCCGATCCTTTTTTGTGCAGAATTTTGACAAATCCCTCAGTTTCACCATCGAAGATCGCTCGGTCTACACTATTAAACAGGATCTTGACGATCCCGATCTCTATCCCCTGCGATCGAGCATCATCTTCGTACATCCCCACATGAGCGATTTCGGGGTCAGTATATGTTACCCAAGGCATGACTAGACTACTGAGTTTGGATTTTCCCCAGCCAAAGGGAGAAAACAAAGTATTTTTAATCACAATTCGGGCGGCGGCATCGGCAGCATGAGTAAACTTCCAGTTCAAACAAATATCACCTGCTGCAAAAATTTTGGGGTTAGTTGTCTG
Source organism: Chamaesiphon sp. (assembly GCF_041738855.1). Lineage (GTDB taxonomy): Bacteria > Cyanobacteriota > Cyanobacteriia > Cyanobacteriales > Chamaesiphonaceae > Chamaesiphon. Next base: position 22,545 of record NZ_JBGSPA010000001.1, read on the forward strand.
AAGATAGTCATTTACTTTCACCCCCTGGAAATCGTATTCTACTCCAACTTCTGCTAAATTTAGACCTTCCACATTAGGAGCGCGTCCCGCTCCAATTAAAATCTCATCGACGGTGACTGATTCGGGTATGCCATTGCGGAGATAGTAAAGTACTTTCCCTTCACTAGTTTTTTCTACTTGCTGGATCTGAGTATCCAATGCTAAATGAATGCCCTCTTTCATCAGGTTATTTTGGACGATTTCAGCAGCCTCAGCATCCTCTTTATTTAACAGGTGCGAATGACGATGAAACAGAATTACCTTAGATCCCAAGCGACTAAAAGCTTGCGCTAATTCACAGCCGATCGGACCACCACCAATTACTGCTAAACTTTTGGGTAATTCAGTTAGCGAAAAAATAGTTTCATTAGTGAAAAAACCTGCCTCTTCAATGCCTTCGATTTTCGGTCTGACGGCTCTAGCCCCCGTTGCAATCACCGCTTTTTTATAGCGGAGTCTCTTACCATCAACCTCCACAGCATTATTCCGCAAAAAATGAGCAGATCCTAAAAAAACATCAATTCCCAAATTTTGGAACCGATGAGCGGAATCATGATGACTAATATCCGCTCTGAGTCTTCGCATCCGTTCCATCACGGATGGAAAATCAACTTCAATTTTTGCGGGAACATTGATGCCCAAATTTTTCGCATTCCATATTTCGCCAACCACACGAGCAGAACGAATGATACATTTAGAAGGAACGCAACCAAAATTCAAACAATCTCCACCCATGAGATGTTTTTCAACTAATGCTACTTTCAAACCTAAACCCAAACCTGCGGCACCTGCGGCAACAACTAATCCCGCCGTACCTGCACCAATTACAACTAGATCGTACAGCGGTGCAGGGTGAGGATTAATCCAATCAGGCGGATGAACGTAGGATACTAATTTTTGATTGTATTCGTCCATCGGCAGGACGCTGACATTAGAAAAATTTTGATTTGTCATAATATTTAAAATTAATTTAACTTATTGGTGAGTGAATGTTTTTAAAATCTTGCGATGGCAATAGGCATCTTGAAAACATCTAGTCTACCTAATTAATATTCGATTAGGCAAGCTGCAACAAAGTAATAAAAAGCTCGGTCTTCATCCTAGCTCGATCGAGGATTGAATAATTATTTTTCTGTGCCTCGAATCGGATATTTTTTAGCTAAGACAAACTCGATCGATCCTAACATCTCGCCTATTGATGGACGACCGAAAGGGCCACTATTTATCGCTGTATAATAAAGTGTGCCATCATTCTTCACTAGAAAGAAACCTGGCTCACAAAATAAATTAGGTTCATGTTCAAATGCTCCTTTAGAAAGATAAAGTCCCCAATCACGCATTAATTGAATACTCGCTGCATAACCAATGGTCAGATTATTAATTTGCCAGTTATCCTGACATGCTTGAGCCTTTGCTTGACTATCTCCACTTACAGCGATTACTTTGACTCCCAATTTAGCAAAATCTGCCAAATGTCGATCGATCTCTTCTAGGTAGGTTTTGCAAATGGGACAAAACCAGCCTCGATAAAAAATAATCAGCGTCAAATTCTCTGGCTGTCGATCGATAAGTTTCCAAGTTTTACCATCTAGAGTTTTTACTTCCAGTGCTGGAACTTGAGTCCCAGTGAGTAATTTACTTGTCTTGGTTGTATTTGTCGTCATGATAATTTTTTCACCTCTTTACGAATGTTGGCTAAACAGCAACTACCTTGAGGGTTGTTAACTTCACACCCACAACGTCCAGCCTGAATATGAGCGCGAATTGAAGATTCTGCTGTGCTATTGTTTGTCTCTTGAATTTCTTGAGAGATGCGATCGCGCTTCCAATCAAAGCAATAACAAACAGGGACTTGGAACCCTTGATCTTTTTGGAATACAGGGATTTTTAGATCGACTAGGATAAAAGTTTGACCCCGATCGTTAAAATAAACAACAGGACAATCGATCGAGTCACAGAAAAAATAATTCGATTCAGCATCGAGTGTTTCTAATGCTTTCGGTGTCAGCAAACTTTTAAGTGTAATGGTTTGAACTCGCTTTCCTTTCGCCCCATTCAGTGGACAGTTTGTATTCAAGGAATTTTCGGTTTTAGAGCAACATTCTTCAGACATCTTTTTTCTGCTATTTACAACAATTTTTAGGTTTCATTAGAAGGAAACCTCATCTTCTAAAGCCTTACGCGCCACTTTAGTTACATAAATCGTCACAGCAACCGTAGCGATCAAACCGATAATCCGCATCGCCCACTGAATAGTCGGATTGCCAGGTTGAGCATCAGTACCAATTGTGGCAAGATTACCAGCCAAAGAACCGATATAAACATACATAATCGTGCCAGGAATCATGCCAATCGAAGCCAGCACATAGTCTTTGAGCGAGACACCCGTTACCCCATAGGCATAGTTCAATAAGTTGAAGGGGAAAATCGGTGAGAGTCGCGTCAGCAACACAATCTTGAATCCTTCCTTACCCACAGCCTCATCGATTGCCCGAAATTTGCGATCGCCTGCGATTTTCCGCGCTACCCAACCCCTCGCCACATAACGCCCGACTAAGAAAGCGGCGGTGGCTCCGATGGTTGCCCCAATGAAGACATATAGCGAACCCATCACTACGCCAAAGACAACCCCAGCTCCAAGCGTCAGAATCGAGCCAGGGAGGAAAGCAACGGTAGCAATGATATAAAGTCCGATAAATGCCCATGCGCCGACACTACCAAGACTCTGAATCCACTCCAAAGCATTTTTCAACCAAATTTGGGGATTAAATCCTGGCGCATTTTGAGCGGATGTTTGCCCCCAAGCTGCTTCGGGAGAGAGGATGAAGGTAATACCAATGGCGATCGACATCAAGAGTGCAAATTTAACCAGCTTGAACCAGTTGCTAGTAAAGATATTAGGGCTAGTTCTCCTTTGCGGTTGGTGAACTAGCCAATTTGTTGTAGAAAGTAACATGAGCGATTTCTCCCGATTAACCAGTTGTGTTTAAAGCTTTCTTGGCGATGCGTGCTAAATAAATAGTCACAAACACTGTTGCCATCAATCCCACCCCCCGAATCACCCATTGCACAGTTTGAGCTTCCGCACTCATCGATCGATCTGATTGCCCCAGCATCGCGATATCGCCGATCAGCGAACCTAGATAAACATACATCACCGTCCCTGGAATCATCCCGAGCGAACCTAAAATATAGTCTCGCAGCGAAACCTGAGTCACGCCAAAGGCGTAATTGAGCAGGTTAAACGGGAAGATCGGGGAAAGGCGTGTCAGCAGGACAATTTTGAATTCTGATTGGGCTACGGCTTTGTCAAGGGCTTGAAACTTAGGATGATCCTGAATCAAACGGCACACCGCATCCTGACATAAGTAACGTCCGATCGTAAAAGCCACCGTTGCCCCCAAAGTTGCCGCGATCGCCACATAGATCGAACCCCAAACTACACCGAATAACACACCACCACTCATTGTCAGCACAGCAGCGGGGATAAACAATACCGTTGCGACGTTGTAGATGAGGATAAATGCCAGGGGACGGTACGAACCGAGACTTTCGACCCACATTAATGAAGTCCGCACCAGTTCTCGCACGTTAAGTTGCTTGGCGGCGACGATCGCCATTACAACTAGACTACCAATTAGTAATAGTTTGAGTTGGGAATTAAATCGACGCTTCCTCGGTTGGGTCATTTCAGCGGGTTTGATGTAGTTATTTTCCGCTCAGATGTGAGTCTACTCACATCTGAGGGCTTGCTCGCTAGTTTGATTTGGGGAAATCGCCAGCAAGATGAGTGAAGGTGATTTTGCCCATTTCACCAGGCATATTACCGTATGTCTTATTATCTGCGTGATAAGCGATAACCAACATTTGATAATTATTATTGGCGGGTACCGTAATCGTCGCGGTGCCATTCCCTTGCCCGTTAGCTTTAAACTTGTTATTGGCGGCTCCCCCCACAGGGCCAAGATCCATACCGATAACTTTTTTATTCGCCCACCACAAGGTGTAAATCCCGTTAGGGACTAAACCTTTTGCTTTGAGAGTGAGCTTATAGTTGTTATTCTTGACGGGTGATACCGAAACTGTACCTTGAGCCGTCATCCATTGCTCTTTGGTAAAGCCTGTGGGGGTGCCATCGCTATCACCAGCCATGAGCATTGCAGGTTGGTTCTGTGCAATTAAAATTTGGGTATGGCGATCGGCGATCGGGTTTTTCTGACTGCTGGCTACCGATTCGGCTTTGACACTAGGCAGCATCGCGGCAGAGAATAACAGAATAGACAGACTACTAAACATTAAACGTTTCATGTTCAAAACTCCTAATTTAATTATCAATGTGTTGTGTAAATACTGACCTCTAGCGATCGCGAGGATGAGGTACCATTCTGAAAGAATTGCAATATCTGTTGTAGAAAGAAATCCTAGCGATCGCCAAGCACAAATGAGATCCGTCTAGATTGCTGGTGGATCGCTGTCGCTGTCATGCTTTTGGAGATTTCAGAGCTTGCATGAGTAGCAATCGGGTTATTGCAGAGTTCATTAAGGATACGAAGCTCAACTCAAAATGGATTTATCCAATCCAGCAAAAATCTAGCATCACTTGCTCATCTGCTCTTGTCATAGGGAATTTCCATACACGACTTGGCAAGTTACCAAAAAAGAAAAATCCAATCGACCTATTCTCGTCACAAATCTCTTTGTCTAGCTATAATTTACGGTTGCTGGAAAGCTTGATATTCCAGGATATTTAGTTTCTCTGCTCGTAACTTGCCAAGTGCTGTCCATAATTAGTCAGGGGTACTTAGCAACCTGTGAAGTCCTGATTGCAACCCTATAAACGGGTTTAACCGATTGGCTCAAGCAAAAGATCGCCAATTGGTTCAGCTCTCAGTGCAAATTCAAGCGGAAATATGTTGAAAACCAGAGTGAGACCCCAAGTTAATTGTCGATTCGTCACCCACCCCACTCAATCTGTGAGCGTTGGTCAAAATCTTTCGGGGGTGGGATTCCTCAACGACCTGCTATCCCCCTCACCACCAACCGCTAAAAGCGTTCTGGTGGGAGTACCCCGCAGTTGAGATGGGATACGAGGTTAGTATTTATGTGAATCTTCATCAACGGCTCATGTTGATTTGGTATAACTTGAAAGCATTCTAGGGCAGTTGAGGCGGCGATCGTTTATGAAAAACATGGTTTTAATTGGCGGTGGACACAGCCATGCGATCGCGCTCCGGCTACTGGGATTACACCCATTACCTAATGTCGCTCTGACCCTAATTACAGATGTGCTAGATACTCCTTACTCTGGGATGTTACCTGGTTATATCGGTGGATTTTATGCGTTCTCAGAGTGCCATATCCAGTTACGCCACCTCGCACGATTTGCCCAAGCACGGCTGGTTTTAGACCGAGCGATCGGCTTAGACTTACCAAATAAGCAGGTAATCTGTCGAGAACATGCCCCCATTGCCTTTGATTGGCTCTCGATCGACATTGGTAGTACTCCAGCGATGGCAGCAATTCCCGGAGCGGTAGAATATGCGATTCCCGCCAAACCAGTACCACAGTTTTTAGCAGCTTGGAATCACCTGGTAGCATCATTACAATCCGCTCCCGAAAATTTTGGAGATCGCCCACTCCGGCTTGGTATCGTGGGCGGCGGGGCGGGCGGAGTAGAATTAGCACTCACAATGCAGACACGGCTCCGCCAGTTGTTTAAAGCAGGTGGATTGTCGCCTGCTCTAGTTGAGATTCATCTATTTCATCGCCAGTTCAACTTGATGACAGGGTATCCAACTTCTGTCGGCAAGTGTTTTCATCAACTGCTGATCCAACGAGGTATTCATCTCCATCTTAGCGAAACCGTGCGGCAGATCGCGGTGATTTCTGAATCCATCAGCGATCGAGATTCCCAACCCCTGAAGAAGATTATTTACTGTGAGTCAGGTTTGACAGAAATCTGCGATGACATTTTTTGGGTGACTCATGCGATCGCCCCTAGCTGGTTGCAAGCATCTGGGTTAGCCACCGATGACCGAGGTTTTATTTTAGTTAACGATACTCTCCAATCCATTTCCCATCCTGATATCTTTGCGACAGGTGATATTGCCACAGCGATCCACCACCCACGCCCCAAGGCAGGTGTCTTTGCTGTGCGGCAGGGAAAACCCCTATTTGAAAACCTGCGATCGATCTCATCAGGGCAGTCACCCTGCCCGTTTCATCCCCAGAAACGTCATCTTGCACTGATTGGTACGGGAGAGGCACGGGCTGTTGCTGCTTGGGGCAGATATTGGCTTGGCCCCTCATCTTGGCTCTGGTTCTGGAAAGACTGGATCGATCGTCGATTTATGGCGTAGTTTAACAAGTTGTCAGAATCTAGCATCAATAATACTCAGCAAACATCAGATAGTCAGGAGCGTCACCGCAATGAAATCTAAAACACTCATTAGTTGGTTGCCGATCTTCTGCCTGCTTGTGAGTATTCCATTTATCGTAATTATCAATCGAGTTATCGTTAGTGCAACTATCGATCGAACCACCGACAACATCACGCCCCAGATTGCCGCTCAGTTAATTCAACAGCAGTCAAACAAACGATCATTGGTCATTTTGGATGTGAGAACTCCCCAGGAATATGCCAACGGACATCTCGATCGGGCTGTTAATGTTGATTTTTATCGACCCGAATTTCGGCAAGCGATCGATCGCCTCGAACGTCAAAAAACTTACCTGATTTACTGTCATTCTGGAGTGCGTAGTTCTCGCAGTATTCACCTGATGAGAGCAATGGGTTTTAAACAGGTTTATAACCTGGAGGGCGGTATCCGCCGCTGGCAACAAGCCGGATTTGTCACAACCTTGAGTTCACTGGATAATTCACACTGAAAAAGATAAATTGTATTCGTCCAAAAGATCGGGATATTATTTTGCTCTAATTACATGAATTCTATTGAGAAAATTTCGATTATTATCCCCGTCCTAAATGAGATTAAACCGATCGCCGCAACTTTAGCCAGTATCGATCCCAGTACGAATATCGAAGTAATAGTTGTCGATGGTGGTTCTATTGATGGCACATTGGATCTAGTTCAGTCCTTGGGGATCGAAGTCTTATCATCTCCTGCGGGTCGCGCCATCCAAATGAATGCGGGTGCTTTGGTCGCAACAGGAGAAATTCTGTTGTTTCTCCATGCTGATACTCTTTTACCACCTGAGTTTGACATGATGATTCGGACTGTAATGCAGTCTCCAAATTCAGCAGGTAGCAAGGTTGCTGTGGCAGGTGCATTTGAGTTACAAATTGATGACCCTGCGATTGGTTTGCGGTCGATCGAACGAGGCGTAAATTGGCGATCGCGTTTTTTACAACTCCCCTATGGCGACCAAGCTATTTTTCTCAGATCCAAAACATTCGATCGAATTGGTGGTTTTTTAGAATTGCCAATTATGGAAGATTTTGATTTGGTGCGCCGCTTAAAACAGTTAGGACACATTACCATTATCCCTGTACCAGTAATAACTTCGGCCCGTCGCTGGCTCAAAAAAGGAATTTTGAAAACAACACTAATTAATCAAGTTATTATTATTGCTTACCTACTTGGAGTTTCACCACACCAACTGATGCGCTGGTACCGGAAAGATTCGCCCTAGCGACGATAATTTCTGAAACCGCTTGTTGGCGGTAGCCTCTCCCCTGAAGAATTGTCGATCGCCATAAATCCTTTTTGGCTTCAGCTTCGTATCACTCTAGGAAGCCCCAATTAAAACACCCTTTTTGAGCAGATTTTCATGACCTATCTTGACGCAACCGCTAAATTTTATACTGAAGTCGCCGAAACACCACAAATTGGTCTGTGTTGCGTCCAAAGTAGTCCGCTGCAACTACCTGGACTGAAAATTCCCACCCAGATGCAGGAAATGAACTATGGTTGTGGTACCACCGTTCATCCGACCGAATTAGCCAACGACCCAACTGTACTTTACGTTGGTGTCGGCGGTGGCTTGGAAGCACTGCAATTTGCTTACTTCTCACGCCGCCAGGGTTCAGTAATTGCGATCGATCCGGTGACAGCCATGCGGGATGCAGCGATGCGTAATCTCGAACTTGCCGCTCAGGAAAATGTTTGGTTCGATCGGAGTTTTGTCGAAATTCGCGCCGGAGATGCTTTCGCGCTACCCGTTCCCGATGCTTCTGTCGATGTGGTCGCCCAAAATTGTCTATTTAATATTTTTAAACCCGCAGATTTACAGCTAGCGTTACGCGAAGCTTGGCGGGTTTTAAAACCAAACGGACGGTTACTCATGAGCGATCCGATTGCTACTCGTCCAATTCCCGCACATCTGCAAAGTGACGAACGATTGCGGGCGATGTGTTTATCGGGCGCGATGCTCTACGAACAGTATATCGAACATCTCGTTGCTGCTGGCTTCGGTCAAGTCGAAATCCGCGCGCGTCGTCCATACCGGATGCTCAATCGCCAAAATTATGGGTTGGAAACACATTTACTCCTAGAAAGTCTCGATTCTGTTGCCTTTAAAACACCAATTCCTGAAGATGGTGCTTGCATTTTTACAGGTAAGACAGCTATTTATACTGGCATGGAATCTTATTTCGACGATCGAGCGGGGCATATTCTCCAACAGGGCGTTCCTGCTGCTGTCTGTGATAAAACTGCTGCCAATTTAGCTAATTTACATCCAGCAGAAATATTTGTTACTGATTCAACTTGGCATTATAACGGTGGTGGCTGTTGTTAATTTTTTGTTCAAAATAGTCCAAAATATTGAGGCGTAAAATGATTCAACAACAAGTAACTCCGATATCTTTAGATGCCATCACACCTTTTGAAAAGAAATTAGATTTAACTTTAACTAAAAAATCAATATCTGTTTTACAAATCAATTTGGGGAAACGCTGCAATCTAGCTTGTAGCCATTGTCATGTGGAAGCCAGTCCCAACCGCACGGAAGAACTTTCGCCGGAAGTTGGCGATCGAATTATCGAACTCATTTACAAATTTCCACAGATTAAGGTTGTAGATCTCACAGGTGGCGCACCAGAAATGCTCTATGGTTTCAAGCCAATCATCGAGGCAGCACGAGCTAATGGGAAAGAGGTAATCGTCCGCTCTAATTTGACAATCTATTTTGTAGAAGGGTTTGAAGATATTCCCGACTATTGCGCTCAAAATCAGGTCAGAGTTGTGGCTTCTCTGCCCTGTTATCTTGCCGATAATGTCGATAAAATGCGCGGCAAGGGGGTATACAATGACTCAATTCAGGCTATTCAATGGCTGAACCGTCTCGGCTATAGTCGAAACCCCAATTTAATTCTCGATTTAGTTTATAATCCGCCACTCCCCACCACCGAAAAGTTTTCCTTAGCTCCTAATCAGATTCAACTCGAACGAGATTACCAAATATTCTTAAAAGAACATTTCGAGATTGACTTTAATAACCTGCTGACGATTACTAATTTGCCAATGGGACGAACTAAGGTACATCTAGAGCATAGGAATCTGCATATACCATATTTACATTTCTTAGAGTCTCATTTCAATGCCAGTACAGTCGAACATTTAATGTGTCGAAATCAGCTTTCGATCGATTATCTCGGCAATATTTATGACTGTGACTTCAACCAAATGGAAAATCTACCAGCAAAACAGCGCGATCGCCCGCTCACAGTTGCCAAGCTGCTAGAAGCTGGAACTCTAGATCTAATTGATGAGATCCAAACTGCCCCCTACTGCTATGGCTGTACGGCTGGGTGTGGCTCTAGCTGCGGTGGAACTTTAGTTTAGGAAATTTGTAATCGTGACTTTAGCACAACTACCACAAGAACGCCTAATTGTCTTCACCCGCTATCCAGAACCAGGACAGGTAAAAACCCGCTTGATACTTGCGTTAGGAGGATTAGGAGCGGCAACTGTGCATCGCCAGATGACCGAACATACTCTATTGCAGGTCAGAAAACTTCGCAGCACAAATGGTATCTCGATCGAAATTCATTTCGATGGCAACGGACACCAGCAAATGCAGGATTGGTTGGGAGCGGATCTAGTCTATCAATCTCAATCAAACGGCGATCTTGGCTGGCGGATGGCGCGATCGATCTCGGAGGCTTGCCAAGATGGGATCGAGCGAGTGGCGATCGTGGGCACAGATTGCCCTGAATTGAACGCCGAACTGATGAAAACAGCCTTCCACCAGTTACTTACTCATGACCTTGTGCTTGGCCCAGCCATCGATGGCGGCTACTACCTCATCGGTCTGCGTTATTTCATCCCTGAGTTGTTTTTTGGCATTAGCTGGGGCACAGATCGAGTCTTGTCCCAGACTGTGGAAATTGCTAACAAGCTGAACTTATCCGTTGCTTATCTTCCAGATCTAGCTGATGTCGATCGTCCAGAAGATTTACCTGTTTGGGAGCAGATTCAAAGAGCTTCAGGTACTAGTGGTGAAGCATTACAGCAACTTGCCGAAGTTACCTGAAGGAGACTGAATACTTTTAACCATGCTGCTACTTAATCAGACAGATGCGGCGGTATATACTGCCCTACTTGCTGGCGAAACTCTAGCTTTAGGAATTCTCTACGAACGCTATGGTGAGGCTGTTTATCGGTTTGCACTGCGACTGTTGGGCAATACACAAGAAGCTGAAGACTTGACGCAAGAAGTGTTTATCACCCTGTGGCGAAAGAAAGCTTACGATCCACAACGGGGGTCAATCTTGGCATTTTTGAATACCCTGACCCGATCGAAAGCAATCGATCGCCATCGTCAGACCCAAGCCCAGTGGCGATTACAGGAACGATGGAGTCTGGATGATTCTCAGAAACACAGGAGTGATTTAATGGACAAGCTGACTTTACAAGAAATATCTTGCCAAGTCCAAGCGGCAATGGCAGAACTATCTACGAATCAAAGAACCGTATTAGAAATGGCTTACTTTGATGGTTTGAGTCAATCCGAAATCGCTGAAAATTTGCATATTCCAATGGGTACGGTCAAGACTCATAAACGCAATGCACTTTTAAAGCTTAGAAAAACATTAACCGAGTTGCTGTAATCGCTATGACAGACGATCGAGACTCCCAACAATGGCAAGAATTACTAGCCGATTATGTGCTAGGAGATGTGACTTCAGCGGAAGCCGAGACAGTCCATCGCTTATCGATTGCTCATCCAGAGATACAAGCAGAAATCGACCGTTTACAAGAAGCATTAGCACTAGTTTCTTTGTCTTTACCTCAATCTTCCCCACCACCAGATTTGGGTGAAAAAATTTTCCAGCTAGCTCAAGTCACCCCTACTAATTCAATTGTTGAACTTCCCAAGCGAAAAGTGAAATTAAGAGTATTGGCTCTGATTTCGGCTGCTATTTCGCTGATTCTAGGGCTAGGTTTGTCTAATTATCATTTGCATCAAGAAGTAGGAATGCTTCAAGCAAATTTAGCCCAGCATCAACAACAAGTTGCTGCTTTACCAGCATCTAAAAATCGGTTATTTTCCCTTCAAGGAACCGATCGATCTCCTACGGCAACAGGTGTAGTTTTAATTCTGCCAAATACTCAAAAAGCTGTGATAACTCTGCAAAACTTAACTTCGTTGCCAAGAGATAAAGTATATCGCTTGTGGGCTGTCGTCAATGGGAAAAAAGTGGACTGTGGGCAATTTAATGCCAACGATAAAGGTCAAGTTTTAATGCAAATGCCGCTGGATCGAAATATTCATAATATCTCAACAGTATTAGTTACTATTGAGCCTGCATCTGCCGTTTCTCAGCCGACAGGTGCAACGGTGATGACGGGAACAATCTGATGCCAATAAAAATGCTTTCAATCATGGAGTGATAATATTTAGTGGTGCGATCGATATTCATAATATGGCGATCTCGATCGAGAATGTAGACATAATCCAATTTAGCATTTCCCACTACCAAATTATTCAGGGTGGTGTCGATCGATCTGTCCAAAAACAAGTTCTGAGGATGAGGATCAGATTGCTGATATAGCAAGGCTTTATACTCAAGGGTAAGATCTAGAAGTGTTTGAAAGCTCTAATGGGAAAATTACGGACAGCTAGAGATCGATCTTGGCATTCGTAGCGTCCTAACTGTCGTTTTATTTAAAGGCGATCGACAACAACTAAAAAATCGTGGTAAGCTAAATTTATTGATTCTAAGTTCCGATCGAGTCAGTTAAAAGTCCTCAACCGTTAAATATGTCACCGCTCCGTAGTGCTTTAAAATCTGGTTTCAAGCCATCTTGTCCACCCTAATCGGTGGCAAATCTCTTCGCATGGATGCTTAAAACAGAATAGCAGAGTGCGCTGCGGCGATCTCTGGCGCAGTAGGTACATATTTAAACAACATATCACCGCAACTGAACCTCGCAGATCTAGCGATGGTTAGCTTGTTGGTGTCATCGGAGCTAAATTGAATTGAATATTAAAACACTAAAACGCGAATGGTTCTCGAACGTTCGTGGGGATTTATTAGCCGGAACGGTGGTTGCACTGGCATTAATTCCTGAAGCGATCGCTTTTTCGATTATCGCCGGAGTCGATCCCAAAGTGGGACTCTATGCCTCGTTTATTATTGCAATAATCACCGCTTTTTTGGGTGGAAGACCAGCCTCGATTTCGGCAGCAACGGGAGCGATGGCGTTGCTGATGATTGAATTAGTTAAGCAACATGGGTTGCAGTACCTGTTTGCGGCGACCTGTTTGACAGGAATTTTCCAAGTCTTATTTGGTGTATTAAAACTGGGTCGTCAGATGACATACGTCCCTAGAGCCGTGATGTTAGGCTACATCAATGCTTTAGCGGTGTTGATTTTTTTGGCTCAACTGCCACAATTAACTGGCAAGCCGCCAATGGTATATATCCTCACCGCCCTATCGCTGGCAATTATTTACATCTTGCCGCGTTTTACCAAGGTTGTCCCTGCGCCCTTAGTTGCTTTAGCGGTGATGACCTTAGCTGCAATCGCGTTGAAATTGGATGTACCCAGGGTTGGGGATATGGGCGCACTCCCCACCGCACCGCCGTTATTTGCGCTCCCGCAAGTGCCTTGGACATGGGAGACATTCCAAATTATTTTGCCATATTCACTCACCTTAGCAATCGTCGGTTTATTGGCTTCGTTTCTGACGGCATCCTTGGTAGATGAACTCACCGATACCCCCAGTGATAAAAACCAAGAAGCCAAAGGTCAAGGAATCGCAAATATTATCGCCGCTTTTTTTGGTGGAATGGCGGGCTGTGGGATGATTGGGCAGTCGGTAATTAATGTTCAATCAGGCGGGCGAGGTCGGTTATCGACTCTATGGTCTGGGGTATTTCTGCTGTTTGCAATTTTGGTGATGCAGGATTGGGTCAGGCAAATGCCGATGGCTGTGTTGGTCGCTATTATGATTATGGTGTCGATTGGGACATTTCGCTGGTCATCTTTTCGCCAGATCCGGAAGATTCCTACCAGTGAAACTATCGTCATGTTAGCTACAATGTTCGTGACAATTTTTACGCGCAATTTTGCTCTGGGTGTAGCGACGGGGATTGTGTTGAGTACGGTGTTCTTTAGTCGAAAAATCGCTAAGTTAGTGCTGGTCGATCGAGAACTAAGTGATGATGGCAATCATCATATTTATAAAGTCAGCGGACAAATTTTCTTTTTATCGAAAGAAGAATTATTAGGATCTTTTGATTTTGGATCGGTAGTCGATCGGGTGACGATCGATCTAACGAATGCTTATTTGTGGGATCAGGGCGCGGTAGAAATTCTCGATCGCATTGTGCTGAAGTTTCGCCGGAATGGTGCAGAGGTGAAATTGGTAGGGCTAAATGCTGCTAGTGCCACATTAGTGGAAAATCTGGGTGTTAACCAGCAATAGGTACAAGGGAAAATTTGATAGCTTAATCACCAAAAATATTGACTATGAAACGACTTTTATTATGTACAGATGGCTCGGTCTTTGCTCACAGCAGTTATCAATATGCGGCATGGTTGGCAAATCGATTGACAGCAACAGTAGACGTTCTTTATGTCACTGACGAACGCAGTCAAGCGATGATGGAAGCCAGCAACTTTAGCGGTAGTATCGGCATAGATGCGTCAGATGTACTGCTGAATCAATTGGTGGAATTAGAACATCAAAAAGCTAAATTAAACAATCAACGGGCAAAAGAGATCCTGCAAACTGCCCAGCAAGTACTAACTAGTCAAGGCGTAGAAACGGTCAATCTCCGTCATGAAACGGGTTCTTTAGTCGATCGATTTGATGAATTTGAAGCTCAAGCAAATTTAATTATCTTAGGCAAACGCGGGGAAGCAGCAGGGCTAGCATCTGGACATTTGGGTGCAAATCTAGAGCGGATTATTCGGGCTAGTCATAAACCTTGTCTAGTTACCTCTTCCCAATTTAAACCAATCCAGCGGTTGTTACTTGCCTATGATGGCAGTCTAAGCTGTAAAAAAATACTGGACTTTTTGGTAAATTCATCTGCTTTTGCCGGATTGGATCTATACATTGTCACGGTTGCTAAACATGCCGAGGATGAAACAGCGATCTCGCGGATTAACGAAGCCAAGCAACAAGCGCGGCTGGGTGGGTTTGAGCCTGTTTGTTGTCTCGTCGAAGGTTATCCAGAACAGGCAATTGCTGAGTATGCCGAAGAAAGCAACATCGATTTACTGTTGATGGGTGCCTACGGACACAATCGCATCCGTCATCTGGTAATTGGTAGCACAACTGCTCAGATTCTGCGTAGCAGTCATATTCCGGTGTTGTTGTATAGATAGCATAACTAAAAAGCAAACGGCTAAATTCTGGACTTGGCGAATCGAGAATAGAAGTCCAGTTTCTAAGCATTCTTAGCATAGTCCAGTCTGTTGAAACAGACTGGTAATTTATATCAAAAGGATAGTCTCAGGCATTGCCAATTTAACTCATGAGTTGTCATTTTAGTCAACCATCTATTCCCATTTTCTGTTTTTATGAATCTAATCAATAACATTCACTTTCGCAATTGGCAGGGCGATCTGTTTGGTGGCGTGGTTGCGGCGATCGTTGCCCTACCGCTGGCTCTAGCCTTTGGCGTTGCTTCTGGTGCCGGGGCGATCGCCGGACTATATGGGGCGATTATCGTTGGCTTTTTTGCCGCTCTATTTGGCGGTACTCCCGCTCAAGTTTCTGGCCCCACAGGGCCAATGACGGTGGTAGTAACAACTGTCATCGCTACCTTTGTGGCGCGTTATCCTGACACGGGATTAGCAATGGCTTTTACCGTTGTGATGCTGGGCGGACTATTGCAAATCTTATTTGGTGTGATGCGTCTGGGTCAGTATATTACTCTGATGCCTTACACGGTGATTTCTGGCTTTATGTCGGGGATTGGGGTAATTATCATTTTGCTGCAATTACCACCCCTGTTGGGATATGCCGGATCGGGTGGTGTGATTGGCACACTCCAACAATTGCCAACCTATTTGAGTCAGCCAAATTATATCGCACTGGGTTTAGGACTGCTGACGTTAGCGATCGTCTTTGGGACACCGAAGAGATTAAATCAGATTTTGCCCGCCCCACTGCTGGGTTTAGCGATCGTCACAATTTTATCGGTGGTAGTGTTTGGCGATGCAAAACTGACTCGAATTGGGGTAATTCCTCAAGGATTGCCCTCCTTACGGCTACCCACTTTCAACTTGGTAGAATTAGCCGATATGTTGCGCTATGGGCTGATGTTGGGGGTGCTGGGATCGATCGATTCCCTGCTCACTTCCTTAGTTGCCGATAGCATTTCCCGCACTCAGCATGATTCCGATCGAGAGTTAATCGGACAGGGAATCGGGAACATGGTATCGGGTTTATTTGGCGGCTTACCTGGTGCAGGCGCGACGATGCGAACAGTAGTCAACGTCCAAGCTGGCGGTAAAACACCGCTATCTGGCATCATTCACGCTCTAGCCCTGGTGCTGGTGTTATTTTGGGCGGGGCCATTAACAGCGCAGATTCCCAATGCGGTGCTAGCGGGATTACTGTTAAAAGTAGGAATTGATATCTTAGATTGGGGCTTTATCCGTCGTGCGCCCCGCCTGTCGATTAGGGGTACCGGATTGATGTATCTGGTGCTATTTTTGACCGTATTTGTAGACTTAATTACAGCGGTATTAGTAGGTGCCTTTATTGCCAATGTGTTGACGATTAAACGCTTGACTGATGTGCAAAATGATAATATTCGAGCTATTTTCGATCCCACAGATCATCATAGTCTCAGCCCAGTTGAAAAAGAAATATTAACGCGATCGGCTGGTGAGATTTTACTATTTCAATTGGGTGGGCCGATGAGTTTTGGCGCGGCGAAAAGTATTACTCAGCGGATGGCGATTATCAAAGACTATCGCGTATTAGTACTGGATTTGAGCGAAGTTCCCACCCTTGGTGTTTCGGCGGCACTGGCGATCGAATCGATCGTTAAAGATTCAATCGATCGTCATCGCCATGTCTGGATTGTGGCAAGATCCGAACAAGTACAAAATCGGCTCAAAAAGCTAGATTTAGATCGATTCTCTAGTCAACCAAAGATATTCAAGGGAAAACCTATAATTGTCACATCTCAACTTCACCAACTAGGCGATCGTCTTCAGGCATTACAATCTGCGTTAGCTCTAATTCAACATAGAAGTGAATAACCTGGTTTAGAAAAAAGCTACCAATTATTTAGGAGGAGATGTGATGCAAACAATCGCTCGATTAACTCGCTGGTTTGCCAAGAATTTGGGGGTAGATACCATTCGCAAAGAACGGGTCTATTTAGACCTCGCGCAGTCCTTAACCCTAACTGATGCCAGTTATTGGATACAGGTACTATTTGCTGCTGGAATCGCCACTCTGGGCTTGGTTTTGAATAGTCCAGCCGTGATTATTGGTGCGATGCTGATTTCACCGTTGATGGGCAGTATTTTGGCAAATGGGCTAGCATTAGCTACTGGAGATGTTATCTTAGCCATCCGAGCTATTTTCAACTTAATCTTGAGTTGTGGACTGGCGATCGCCTTTGCATTTTTAGTGGTGCTGATCCTGCCAGCGAAGGAAATGACTAGCGAAATTCTGGCGAGAACTCAGCCCAATTTGCTGGATTTGGTTATCGCCTTATTTTCTGGAGCAGTGGGAACCTGAGTTCGATGAGGCGTAGCCTCATCAAACTCAGATAGGACAACATGTCCAGGTTAATCGCAAATTTTATGTGAATTTTGGCATGACAAACTCTACCATTAAGATGATTAATAGTTAAAAATATTGAGTTAAGTCAGAAAATGAATAATTAGCTAAATCGGCACAATGCTAAAGAAATCCTGAGCATATTCATCTAGCTTCAAACTTGGCTTTTTAGGCTGATGAGTGTAAGCAATTAACGCTGTAATTAGATTGAGAATAAAATTATGCAAGCTTCGATGGCGAGAATGAACTAAATAAGAAATATTTTTTAACTGGTCATTTACCGTTTCAATCAGTGAGCGTTTTCGCAATCCAATTTTGTCATCCATCAAGATGAGTTTATTTTTCATGTTGGATTTTAGTGGCGTAATTAGCTGCAATCCTTTATTCAATAATTCTTCAAATAGTTCTTTCTTAATATATCCTTTGTCTCCAAACATTTTCCCTGATATTCCCCGTGACATTGATGGCAAATGTGTACGGTCATCGACATTGCCAGGTGTAATTTTACAGCTTAATATCTCTCCGCAATCATTAATAATCAAATGAAGCTTGAATCCAAAGTACCATCCCATAGAACTTTTACTCAGCTTGGCAGTTTCTTTGAAAACCTTATTTCTTTTAATTCTTTTTGGATGACAAACTGGAATAGCCGTGCTATCTACGAAACTAATTCCAGTCACTTTGCCTTGCCGAGAGTTGAGATAATAAAGACAAGCTGTTAAAACATTTGGCATCAACTCCACCATTCTATTGTAACTAACCAATTTCGGAAAATAGCTGGTTAAGTTTTGACAAACACTTTTGAGATAATAATCTTTAAATGTTCGATAGCTTGACTGATGGAAATGAATAGAAATAGTCATGACCTCGCTCAGTGATAGGCAGCAGTATTTTGGCAAATTATTACCATTCGCGGGGAACGATATTGATGAAAAAGTTGCCAGCCAATCCTGGCAGAAATCATCTATTTCACAAAATAGTTCGGTTAAGTCCATCATCTAATTCTGGTTTTCTAATACATATATTAATTTAACCAGAATTAGAGACGATACATCAGGTTTGCAATGCTATTTGTACCTTCACTTGTCGATCGAGCTTCAAAAGTTTTAATAACTTATTAATTATTAATTATTTGTAATCATTGATGAACGTTTGACTCCCAAGTCATTATCAATAACTAAAGCTTATTGATAATGACTTGGGAAATATCTCATTTTAACAATTGATGTTTATGACTGAAGCACAGTCAGCGACTTGATTTGATGATGAGGCTATGCCTCATCGAACTCAGGTTGGGAGCGGTGGCTATCTGTAAAGAGGCTAAAGGAATTGTGACTTCTGTGCCAGGAGTTTCTATTGCCGTAGCCCTGATGCCACCTTTATGCGTGGTTGGTTATGGGATCGGGACGGCATTTACGTTTAATGCTGAGACTGGATTTACAGTGGCACGAGGCGGCGGACTGCTGTTTTTTACCAACTTGGTTGCGATTACCTTTATGGCGATGCTCGTGTTTTTAACCCTAAATATCGATGCAGATCCCGTGCGAGATCGAGTACGGACATGGCGGGAGGAGGATCGCGAGAGTATTTGGGTACAGTCATTACTAAATAAAATACCTGCATCTGGGCGACTGAAGCGCATTGGTGGTTTACCCAGTCGTCTATTACTAATTGTGATGACTATTTTGGTAATTTCGGTTCCTCTCAACCAATCTTATAGTCAGCTTCGGAGTGAGATTAGTTATAAGCAGCAACAGAATCGACTCCGCAGTGCCGCCACAGAGATCTGGCAGAAAAACTTTGCTGGATTTGCCGATGGCAAAGCGCGATCTTATATCAGTCAACTCTCATTTCAAGAACGCGAACGTAAACTAGTTACTCAACTTCAGGTAGTTACTAGCAAGGTTTATACTGAAGCCGAACGATCGCAATATCAGCAACTGCTATCGGTGAAGCTGTTACGACCGTTGGATTCAATCGCGCTCAATTTGATTCAGATTCCTACGGCTTCTGGCGATCTGTTGCAAAAATTGTCAGAAGCAACTAAACCAGCACCACCGCCGACAACAGCCCAGTTGCAATCCAGTTTTTTGGAAAGTGCCAAGCTAGCGATCGAATCCTTGCTATTACCTCCTCCCGCTCGATTGGTGAGTTATGCGGCGAGTACCAGCCCAGTAGCACCGTTGAAGATCCAGATTATTTACTTGAGCGAACGAGATATCGATCGCGATGGACGAGCCGTACTCGTCGAAGATATCCGCAGGCAATTAGAATATCCGACAGCCGAGGTTACTTTCGAGCGGCTGGCACCCATTACGGAAACAGTCACCTTTGACTTGGATCGATCTGAAATTCCACCCAGCCAAACGAAAATACTCGATCGTATCGGTCGAGTGGTACGAGAAAATCCGACATTGCAAATCGAGCTACAATCGGGGCAAACACCATCGGAAATTGGCACACTTGCCCAGGATCGATCGCTGGCGATCCAAAGTTATCTGCAAACCCAATGGCAAATTCAACCCCTTGCTGTAGCTGCTCAAAACGAGCGTCGCTATGCGATCGAAGCTAAGACAGCAACAACTCCCACTGTCCAACTGAAGACAATTATAAAACTACCGGAAGACACCCCAAAATCCTCTTCTGTTAGCGCGATCGAAGATAAATAAAGTTTCTACAAGTCGCAGCATATATTAGCAATTTAGAATCATAATAATGATAAATACAAGCTTACCAAAAGTAGCAATCGAGGAAAATTTAGAGCAATTTTTATTAGTGCTGTTAGTTGCTTTGAGTGTGGCAATCTTGCCCCAAATTATAAGCTGGTTTCGCCGCATTCCTTATACGCTGCTATTGGTAATTGTGGGATTGGGACTAGCCTTGGCCGATATTAGATTAGTCCAACTTTCACCTGAATTAATTTTACTGATTTTTCTACCGCCGCTACTGTTTGAAGCTGCTTGGAACTTGAAATGGTCGATGCTAAAACAGGATTTAATGCCGATCTGTCTTTATGCGATCTTGGGGACGGTTATTGCAATTGCAGGCGTAGCGATCGGTCTACATCAACTAGCTGGTCTGTCTGTGACGATGGCATTGCTGATTGGGGCGAGTCTGGCAGCGACAGATCCAGTTTCAGTGACGGCTCTATTTCGGGAGTTGGGTGTCGATAAGCGGCTGACTACATTGATGGAAGGTGAAAGTTTATTTAACGACGGGATGGCAGTTGTTGCCTTTGGCTTGGTGGTGGCGTTCTCCCAAGGCACCGCCAATTTAGCGATTGGGGCAATTATAACCCAGTTGGTGATGGTGGTAGGAATTGGGCTGGTTACTGGGGCACTAGTTGGGTTTGGCATCTCTTATCTGACCCAACGGTTCGATTTACCATTGGTAGAGCAATCATTAACCCTAGTTGCAGCCTATGGTAGCTATTTAATCGCTGAAAAATTCGGCGGATCGGGTGTGATGGGGGTCGTCACGACGGGGCTAATTCTGGGTAATTTTGGCTCTCGGATCGGCATGAATCCCCGCACTCGCGTTATCGTCAGTGAGTTTTGGGAATTTTTAAGCTTTTTTGTCAATTCGATTGTCTTCTTGCTCATCGGCGATCGGATTCGCTTTGCAGTTTTGGCTGAAAACTGGGTAGCGATCGGGGTGACAATTACCGCGATGATTTTAGCACGGGCGATCTCGATCTACGGACTCGGCAGCCTGAGTAACCGTCTGGCTGGTGCCGAAATTTCCATCCCAGAACGGACGGTGCTATGGTGGGGAGGATTGCGGGGTGCCGTATCGATCGCTTTGGCGTTGAGCGTACCGGAAAATATTCCAGGGCGAGATCCGATCGTGGCAACCGTTCTCGGTGCAGTGATATTTACGCTCCTCGTCCAAGGCTTGACCGTTCAGCCCCTCCTTTCCCGACTAGATTTGCTCGGCAACCAGCCGATGCGTCAGCATTATCTAGAGATTGTCGCCCGTCAGACTGCCTTCAATCGGGTGCTAGAACACTTAGGCGAAATAGATCGACATCCTGGAGTCGAACCCGATTTTTATCAATATCAAGTATCGCTGGCTCAGGGAGAGCTAACTCGTTTGCAAACAGAATTAGACGATCTCCAAAATGATTACCCCGACCTCCAAACAATTATCACCGAACAGTTGCGAGATGAGTTGCTAGCGATTGAGGCGGATACTTATGCCCAACTCGTGCAAGCGGGTCGATTAGATCGAGAACTATCGCTGTTGATGCAAGTAGAGAAAACAGCCTAGTGCAGAGCCAACAAATCCGAAACCATCACGATCCCTAACAGCCAAATTATGCGAAATCGCCTCTCCCAATTACTTTCACGCCCCAAACGACTAGCTGCCATTGAAGCTTGTGCGATCGGGTTAGTCGCGGGATTAGCGGCAATGGCGTTGGGCGAAAGCGTCAGCCTATTGGGGGGATGGCGACAGCAATCAGCCCGTCTGGTTCCTGCGTATGTAGCCCTACCGACGATCGGCTTAATTGCTGGAGTAATAGCTGGATGGTTGGCGGGATATGTTGCCCCTGGCTCTAGTGGCAGCGGTATGTCGGAGGTAAAGGCAGTATTGGCACGGGTGCCGATGCCAATGACGCTAAGGTTGGCGGCAGTGAAATGGCTCAGTGCTACATTGATCTTGGCAGCAGGATTCCCACTCGGACGGGAAGGCCCCACAGTCCAAATTGGTGCGGCTTTAGCCAATCAACTCAGCCATTGGTTTCCGACTTCCCCCGAACGGCGACGGCAACTGATTGCAGCGGGAGCAGGAGCGGGAGTTGCAGCAGCATTTAATGCGCCGATCGCCGGAGTCTTATTTGTCGTTGAAGAATTGCTCCAAGATGTGACGGGGATTACCTTGGGTACGGCCATCTTAGCCTCTTTTGTCGCCTCAGCCGTTGCCAGGATCGGTGGTTCTCGGAGTTGGAATCTGAATTTTGAAGCGCACCTGAGTAATACCATCCACAATAGTTTTTCGGTGCCAGAGATTCCTTTGTACTTACTACTGGGAATTTTGGCTGGTGGCTTGGGAGTCTTATTTAATCGAGGCATACTGCTAAGTCTGGGATTTTATCGGCGGTTTTTTAATGTGGCTTTGCCGTGGCGAGTGGGGATGGCGGGACTGGTAACGGGAATTGCGCTAGCGACTCTACCGATCGTGTTTCGAGATAATGCTGGGTTGAGACATCTATTGCTCAGTGGTGAGGCAGACTGGCAGTTAGTGGCGATCGTCTTTTGTGTCAAGTTTGGGTTGATTATCTTGGTAACTGGCTCTGGGGCACCAGGTGGACTATTAATTCCCTCTATGACCTTGGGGTCTGCGCTGGGGTATTTGGTGGGTACTTTAGGTCACTACGTACTGTTGACGGGATCGCCAAGTACTTATGCTTATGTGGGGATGGCAGCTTTTTTCTGTGCCGTCTCGCGGGTGCCAATTACGGCAGTAATTCTGGTGTTCGAGATGACCAGTGATTTTAATCTGGTGTTGCCATTAATGATTGGGGTCGTCACCGCGAATCTGGTGGCGGAAAAGCTGGAAACGGGATCGCTATACGATCTATTGCTCGAAGCTAATGGCATTCATCTATCAGAACTGACTCGATCTCCAGAACCCTGGGCGGAATTAAAGGCGACGCAGGTAATGCAACCGAGAGTGGAAACTATTGCCAGCGATCTGAGTCTGGATGATGCGTTACAGGTATTTTCGCAATCTTCCCACCGCACCTTCCCCGTGATGGCAGAGGGTAGATTAGTAGGCATCCTGTCACAGAAAGACGTGGTAAATCGGTTGCGACAAGGAACGAACGAACACCTGTTAGTTGCAGATGTGATGACTCCCTCACCTGTGACCGCAATTCCCGAAGATACACTGGCGCATATCCTGCACCTACTCGATCGATACCATCTCCGCAGTTTACCGATTGTCGATGGTCGCAAATTGGTCGGCATTATCACTCGCAGCGATATTATTTGGATCGAAGCCGCATATCTCAATGGCAAGGAAAATCCGATTGGGGCGAAAACCGCTACATCTCACATTATCTATCAAACTCGTGCGCCAGAAATTGGCAAGGGACGATTGCTCGTGTTGCTGAGTAATCCTAAAACCGCCAAAATGCTGATGGAGATGGCAGTGGCAATTGCTCGCGATCGACATTACGAAGTCGAAGTACTACACATAATTGTCGTTCCCCCGCATAAATCACTAGTCGAAGTTCCCGTGCGGACAGTCCTGGGCGAAAAACTGCTCCGACAGGCAAGAAATCTCGGACTGGTATGGCAGGTTCCCGTCCACACCCAAATTCGGGTCGCCCACGACCTCTGTGCCGCCGTGCTCCAGACGATCGAGTCCCAGCATATCAATCTGGCACTAATGGGTTGGAGAGGCAGTAATCGAGTGCCCACAGAATGGATTTTTAGTCGGTTGGTCGATCCCGTGATTCAACAGGCAACTTGCGAGTTGATACTGGTCAAATGTAACGGTCAGACTCAATTCGATCGCTGGCTGGTGCCGATGGCGGGTGGGCCGAATGTTAAACTGGCGATCGAACTTCTCCCCGCACTGACTAGCTTGAGCCACAAGCCGCTAGTCCGGCTCTGTCAGGTCTTCGATCCTGCGGATCGGGCACCAGATCTGACCACACTCGATCGAGCGGCTGATTTTCTCGATCCATATCTGCATGATGCGATTAGCACAGTCCCGCTCTATAATAGTTCCATTGCAGAAGCGGTACTAAATTACGCTCGACAGGATGACAGCGATGCGATCGTCTTAGGAGCAAGTCGTGCCGGAATATTACAGCAAGTGGTCAATGGCAACATTCCCGCTGCTATTTCCCAAAATAGCGATCGCGGAGCGTCGCCTCTGGCGAATCACACGGTAATTGTCATCAGATCGGCAATTTCCAAATGAAACTGAGAATGTCGAATGTTCGCATGGCGATCGACAACAACTAAAAATCATGGCAATCTAAATTTATTGAGTATAAGTTCCGATCGAGTAATTTAAAAGTCCTCAAAATTATTTACAGTATTGCAAAAGATTGATTACAAATAATTCAGCATTGTCTTGTTTAAGTGTATTATGTTGATAAATATTGATTTAAAGTCAGTTTTTCTCATCTAATCATAGTTTACATGAGGCATCATCAACATGGATACTGTTTCTGTTATTTGGGCGAATGCTGCTTTGGAGGCAATTCGTAACTTAGGCAAACCTGATAAGTTATCCGAACGTGCTCGGATTGGTCCGCCAATGGTGGCAAGATCGCTCGCAATTTTACATACTGCAATTTTTGATGCTTGGGCAGTTTATGACTCGAACGCGATTGGAACTCGACTTCGCCTGCCACGGCAACTTGTAACTGCCGAAGAAGTCAAAAAACAGGCAATGAGTCAGGCGGCTTATCGTGTTTTGAAAGATCAGTTTCCAACTGAAGTTACTGTTTTTGATACAGCAATGTCTTTGTTAGGTTTTAGTCCATCTATCAGCGAAGATCCTGCCATGCCCGAAGGCATTGGTAACTTAGCAGCAAAGGCAATATTAGACTATCGACATTGGGATGGTGCCAACCAGTGTGGTGAATTGAGCGTGACTGGTAAAGCATATGCAGATTATACAAACTATATCCCATCTAATCTACCAGTTCTCGCTACAGAAGCCTCACCTGTAGCCAATACTCCCCATCCCGATCTCTGGCAACCTTTAAGTTACCTCGATCCCAGTGGTAAATTGCAAATTCCTACATTTATTGCACCTCACTGGGAAAAAGTGACTCCATTTGCGCTGACTTCGGCGAGTCAATTTCGTCCGTCATCGCCACAACCGATTACTTCACAAGCATTCTTGGATCAAGCAAAATATGTAACCAAAGTTCAGAAACATCTTACTACTAAGCAAAAAGTAATTGCTGAATATTGGGCAGATGGGCCTAAAACAGAGCTTCCGCCTGGACACTGGGAGCTATTTGCAATGTTTGTTTCACAACGTGATAGCCACTCGCTTGATGCTGATGCAAAGATGTTTTTTGCATTAGCAAATGCCATTCATGATGCCGCGATTGCCACCTGGGAGGCAAAACGCTACTATGACTACACTCGACCCATAACCGCAATTCGTCATCTCTTGCGGGGGAAAACTATTGAAGGCTGGGATGGAAATAGCATCACCTCTATTCAGGGAGAAGAATGGCGACCTTATCAAGTCTCGACATTTCCCACTCCCCCTTTCCCAGAGTTCACTTCTGGGCACAGTGCCTTTTCAATGGCAGGTGCAGAAGCCCTGAAGCGTTTCACGGGTAGCGATCGTTTTGGAGCTTCATACGAACAGCCTGAACCATTGAGGGTCGAGCCTGGACTAGCTGAAGCCGTAGGAACCGTGTTGCAATGGGAAACTTTTACTGCTGCTGCTCAAGAAGCTGGCGAATCGCGCTTGTATGGTGGCATTCATTTCTATGAGGGAAATGTTGCGGGATTGGCACTCGGTCGTAAGGTGGGTGCTCAAGCCTTCGACCGAGCAAGAGAACACTGGGAGGGAACACTTTAGTTGAAACAATAGCATCGATCGATATTCGTTTTGGCTAATTGAAGTTTATTCAGATCGGCAATTTCCAAATGAAATTAGTACTACAATTACGCATATTTTAGCGATCGCATCGCCACGTTTGGATTATTGCTTCATCTGTACGGGTGAAGTCTGTCGCCACAGATCGACTTCACCAAGTAGAACAAGGAATAGCGATCGAATCCCTTCAGACAGCGTTCCTTCGATTCCCGCTCTTCGAGCATAGTCTGCTTTATATTCATCAGTCATTGATTGTTGTCTACTTCTTGCCTGAAGCCATCCTTGTTGTTGGCATCAGACCAGAAGGTGTTCAAACACTAGCCGCTCTCCTTGTCCTTCAATTAACCGAGTGCGGAATAAGCAATGTTTCGCCACCAGTCTTCAAATAGATCTGATTTTAAATCTTCGTCATTTTTAAAGATTTGGGCTGTGACCATTTTGATAGCGTGACGAACTCATTCGCCATTAGCCGCAATTTCATCCCGTTGCTGCTCGATTTGTTGTTGGCGAAGTTGTTCGAGTAGAATATCCCGATCTTCATCAATGGGAAGACTCGCGTTGGCGCAGCCTAGCCTCTGGCTAATCGCTTGAATGATTTCTCAATAAGTCATCATGTTTTAATACCTCCAAAGACCACTCTCGATTAACTTTTAGCTCCTTTAATTATACTACATACTCTCCTCCGGTAAGTATTATCTGAAGGCTGATACTGTCAGTCTAAATTTACCGATGGCCATCGACCTCTAGGATCTTCGCGATCGGGAAGCAGCAGAACAAATCAAACCAAGCGATCGGTTTAAATTGGATAGATAGTTTTTTCATACTTGAAAAGTTTATTGCCTTGGTATTTAGTGTATAGATCTCTGTTTGAATAGACTTGACAAACCAGTTAAAACGGTCTAAAAGTAAGACAAGCCCATAAAATAGCCCATGTAGTTATTTTTAATGGCTGTAAGCCTTACGATTAAAGGCTTATGCCTCACCTGATACTTCATTGGTAATGAAGAGGTCATGAGTTCAAGCCTCATTGAGGGCTTCGGGTTATAACATAAGCAGAGTAAGGCTTTCAACAGACAAATCGATGTCATGAGAGCCGATTTTTGCTGTCTGTGTACGGGAAAATATGTGC
>NZ_JBGSPA010000011.1:0-4243 GCF_041738855.1 Chamaesiphon sp.
ACCTGAGTTCGATGAGGCTATGCCTCATCATCAAATCAAGTCTCTGAATGTGTTTGAGCAATAAATATCAATTGTCAAAACAAGATACTTTACCAATCTATTATCAATAAGCATTACTTGTTGATAATAGCTTGGGATTGAATCGATCATTTATAATTACAAATAATTAAGAATAAATAAGTTATCAAAAGTCCTGAAAATAATCTGCGAATAAAAATATCAATAACATTGCAATAAGATCTTCAACATCCTATTCTGGTTAAATTAAAATATGTATCAAATAAACCAGAATTAGATTATGGACTTAACAGAACTTTTTTGTGGAGTAGATGATTTCTGCCAAGATTGGCTAGCAACTTTTCTCTCAACATTATTCCCTGCACAGGGTAATAATTTACCAAAATACTGCCGAATGACACTAAGTGAAGTAATGACAATAGCTATTCACTTTCATCAGTCAAAATATCGAACGTTCAAAGATTATTATCTCAAGTATGTCTGTGAGTATTTGATTGATTATTTTCCTAATCTAGTCAGTTATAATCGAATGGTAGAGCTGATGCCAAATGTATTAGCCGCTTGTCTTTATTATCTCAAATCTCGTCAAGGAGAGGTAACTGGAATTAGTTTTGTAGATAGTACTGCTATCCCAGTCTGCCATCCGAAAAGGATTAGCAGAAATAAGGTCTTTAAAGAAACTGCCAAGCTGAGTAAGAGTTCTATGGGATGGTTCTATGGGTTTAAGCTACATTTAATAATTAATGATTCTGGTGAAATTTTAAGCTGTAAAATTACCCCTGGTAATGTGGATGACCGGACAAACCTATCCTCAATGGCAGATGGAATCACGGGTAAAATGTTTGGCGACAAAGGATATATTAAAAAAGAATTGTTTGAGCAATTACTAAGTCGTGGGCTACAGCTAATCACGCCACTCAAGTCTAACATGATAAATAAACTTGTCCCTATGAATGATAAGATTTTACTTCGTAAACGCTCAGTGATTGAGACAGTTAATGACCAATTGAAAAATATTTCTTACTTAGTCCATTCTCGTCATCGCAGTTTACACAATTTTATGTTGAACTTAATTACAGCATTAATTGCTTATACTCATCAACCTAAAAAACCCAGTTTAAAGCTAGATGAGCCTGTTCAAGATTTCTTCAGCATTGTACCTATTTAGATTGGTATTGATTTATTAATTTAACTTAATATTTTCAACTATTAATCCTTTTAATGGTCAGTTTTACCATTTCAAAATTTAGATGAAATCGGCTTAACACCTATATTTGTTGTCCTGTCTAAGTTTGAGGAGGCTATGTCTCATCGAACTCAGGTTCCAAGCTAATTTTCTTGCCTTCAACAATACATCCATGAGATTGAATGAGCTTGACAATTTTCTCGACTTTTTTATTGTTCGATTCGTACATGATGCTTATTTCCTAGAGATTGGTAATATGAGTAAGAATCCAAAAAAGCACCAGTCTTCAAAAGTGGCTGGTGCTAAATGGGATTAGAGATTGCTGACAGGAAAGCTAGGGATTGACAGGGAAACTCCCAAACATTTTGGCTGCACCACCAATGACGATTACAATCAGTCCAGCAACAATGGTTCTCAGCAAAATCTCTTGATTGCCAACTCTTGTTGACAGTCCCTCAACTTTAGCGTCAAGAGTTTTGATTTCACCTTTAATTTCAACTTGACCTAGCTTTAAGTCAGTTACATCTTTCTGAATAACGTCTAGTTTTTGGTTGATACCGTTTAAGATATCTTTAAGTTCGACTTCAATCGTTAGAGACATAGTGTTATCTTAGTAATGAATATTGACAGTTTTGAAGAGTCCCGCAAATGGCGATTTGCGGGACTCTTCTATTTTAGCTAATTAGCAGTAGCAACCTCGCGCCAGGTGCTAGTAGGCAAGTACAGCACACTCGAACCAAGCCGTTCGATTTCGGTCGCACGGTCGTAGCTCTCTACATCTTCAGCCGAGCGCGTGACTGCATTGAGCATTCCGAACTTGCTCAAGTCACCAGAGCGGATTAGATTGCTCAACACTAATCCAGATTCGCTCTCGTTAAGTCCGATGGCTTTAGCTGTCACTTCGACCGCTTTGACCGGATTACCAGCAATAATGGCAGTTTTAGCGACTTGTAGGTCTTCAACAGCCTCACGGAAGGTTGTGATACTTATCGCATTCCGCACGAGGTCGCGCAGCTTGAGCTTGAAGGTGTTGTCGATCGCGGCGAGAGTATCGATCGCATACAAATCGTGGTTTTCGGTAACGCGACCGACGTGGTTTTTGCGTTGGCGATGGTCTTTGAGAATCATCCCATTAGTACAAATTAACCGATAAAGAAATGGCTCGACACTTACCGAACCGTTCCCGATCTCAGAATTCGAGAGGATGAAACCCGCTTGAACTGGGTCGCCGACCGAGATTGCTGCTTCGAGATTGGTGTTGATAACCTTAATGTACATCTTGGACTCAGTGACTTGGCAACTGGCGATTTTCATCCCATCGCCCATCTCGGCGAGTTCTGGTAGCACTATTGCGAGGATGTCGTTATGATCGACAATCCGATAGCGATCGCTCAATACAGCTCGCATTTGTCCCCGCAAGCTGCGAATCAAGCTAGTGTCTTCGGATTGCGCCAACCAGTGATTGACATTCTGAGCTAGCAGCCCAGGACAGTGACGCAGCATCCGGTCGTAATAAGCTTTGGGCATGTTGAGTTTACTCGCCATCTGTCCGTGGGCGTAGCCTGTCGCTGGCATGACTACCTCGCTATCCTTCGTCTCCAGTCGGAATTGACCAGTTGGCAGCATATTCAAGGCTTTGGAGCGAGCATGAAAGTCGCGTTTACTTTCTTGCTGATCTAATGGGACTTAAACAAAATCAAGCCCAAACAAAGCCGAAATTGGCTTTGTGAGCAGCAAAGACATCCATGTTCTGGGTCAGCCAATTAAAGAAGCGAAAAGACATAGCCGTCCGAAATGCTGCCAACGCATCAGCAAATGTTTCTAGAGATATATTCGCCCATCGCCGCCGGAATCCGCCAGTCAACTTATGCCAAATAATGAAAGTATAAGCACAAAACACCAAAATGAAATGGCGATGGAGACTTTTAATATCTCTAACTTGATATTCACTAAAACCTAACCAGCCTTTAGCTTCTCGATAGAAGACTTCGACCCAGTTTCGTTGAGAGTATGTATTAACTATCCATTGAGATGTTGCTTTTGACTCTTCAACATTAGTCAATAAATAGTCAACATCTGTAGCCGCTTCTAAAGAACTTGCATTCATGACGATAGCAAAAGTCCTTTCTCCTTCTAGGCTAGATATTTTCGCTGTGAATGTCTTCACCCATACTTGTTTCTTCTTGCTTAACTTTAATTCGATTAGGTCGAGATCATCTGCCAATAATGTTGCTGCTATTTCATCTAGGCGGATTTCTACTTCGGCTTCTTCTGTGTTAATAATCACTTTTCGATTTTTCGCTACTCTACCTAGATATTTTAGCTTTTTCTGTTCTAACTCTTTGAGAAAATTGCTGTTATTTCCATATCCACCATCAATCAGCACGATTGATGGCCGATACCCTCGATCTCTACTTCGCTCGATTAACTCTATGGCTATTATTGGTTTTTTCTTGAATTTTGGATCTTTCTTTCCTTCTTCAAAATCACTAGCTTTTCTGTAAATTTCTAGGTCTAATGGTAAACTTTTTGTGCCATCATACAAATGAGTTGTTACCACTACTATTCCGTTGTCTGTTTTGCCGATTTCTCCGATGTATTGTCTTCCAACTCCGTCTGTGAAATTCCCACTCTTTCTATGCCCTGAATCATCTACAATTAGTGCAAATCCTTTACTTATTCTTGTTTGACTACATTTGTCCATCAACTGCAATCTCTGCTCATTAACTTCACTTCTTGACCATTGTGCTTCCGTCAAAAAGTGATGTATCCTGTTGTAGATTACTCCCACAGCATTATTTGCCATTTGAGTTAGGTTTTTTCTGTCACTTTCACCTAATAATCCTCCAATGTATTGCTTGAACCCATTTTTTTGGGCTTTGGTTTTGAAGCAATTGTCAAACCTGTTGCACCATCTTTCAAAGCACGGTGGCATTGCGGCGGGGGTTGTTTCTCTCATTGGTGTCTTCTCAATGTGAAACTGCTCTCTACTCTCGATCTTAGCTCATTTCTTTTGAGTTTTTGTTAAAGTCCCACTAG
>NZ_JBGSPA010000033.1:0-21895 GCF_041738855.1 Chamaesiphon sp.
TGTCCGCAACCTTGTCCGGTAGTATGACCATTCGCACAAGCATCGCCGCAGTAATGTTTGCCGTCTTTGACGATCGCATCAGAGAGCGAAACGATACACAGGCAAGACTCACAAGCACATTTCATTTGGGTAACAGTAGACATGATGGTTCTCCTTTGAGTTGTCTGTATATCCTAACACATGAATGCGTATGCAGGTATTAGCGACTGGGAATCTTCACAATTTCCATTTGTTGTAAGAGTGCTGGAAATCGCTCAGACGGATTTATAATAGCGATCGAATCGCTGAAAACTATTTAAGATGAAATTATTTAACTTACTATGGCTACCTGCGGCTGGGGTAGTTGGAGCTAGCTATTTCGCTCAAGCTAATCAGCCCCAGCCGGAGACAACAACACTCAAAGCCTGGAAAATTCAACCAGTAGCAGCACCTGTTATCGATCCCAAATCTGCCCACCAAGCTTTACTCGCACGACAAAAGCAGCTTGCTGGAAAAACCTTTAGTTGTGATTGCAATGGCTGTAGAATGGCGGCACAGCAATTAGGCGTGACACTGAATTAGATCGCAAGTTCGCCAGATTTTACTTCTTGGCGAATCGCTGTTACACAATTGGTGCATCCACACCCAAATTTACTCAGAGCTGTTTACTGCAATCGGCGTTCGTAATTCAATGGTGAAATCCCGTCTTCAGTTGATTGGGAAGTATTAACTCGATTCTCTGGCACAGATG
The DNA here is from genome assembly GCF_041738855.1 of Chamaesiphon sp. GTDB lineage: Bacteria > Cyanobacteriota > Cyanobacteriia > Cyanobacteriales > Chamaesiphonaceae > Chamaesiphon. Next base: position 731 of record NZ_JBGSPA010000033.1, read on the forward strand.
CTCCCTCTACAACTTGGCGATCTCGACCGCCAAAGTTTTGCAGTGGCATGGCATAACTGGGATCTGTAAATAGTGCAGCAGCTAGGATCGAACCAGTACAAGCAATTACGGTTAACTTATTTTTGTCCATTATCGGCGCGGGATGAGTGGATAGCACTATTGTATGCGACCGAAACTCAAATTTAAGTTTAATTCGATCGGGGAGGTGTATCGTTGACGTTGGCGTTGGCGTAGCCTGCCGTAGGCACAGCCTTTGCCTCAGCAAAAGCCTTCCCCTGGGGAAATCGAATCTAGTATGAATGCTAAATCCGATCGTTTTTACATCGATCGAGATCGTTAATTACACCTTTGCCCAATTGCCCCAGACTGCTAAAGTCAGCCCTGGATCGTAGATATTGACAAACATCGTGCGACCATCTGGGGCAAAACATGCTCCAGCAAATTCACTATTATCTCTGGCATTGCGGGCAAAAGTATAAACACCGCCTTGTGGGGTAATTCCGACTAATCTTTGTTCGCCTCTGCCATCTTCACAAGTTATTAAATGACCGTTAGGTGCGACTGTAATGTTATCGGGCATGTCGATAATATTATTGTCATTTGGTTCTAAAAATAGTTCGATGGAACCACCATTTTTAGCAGTTTTTCCAGGGGTATATTTCCAAATCTGACCGTTACCTCTGGCTTCTTGCCCTGGTGATACTGAGAGATTTGCCAAAACATTACCACCTTGAGTACAGGTAAAGTAAAAAGAACCATTAGTGTAACAGATGCCTTCCCCGCGCATAAATTGAGCTGCACCTTTGGTAAATCCTTCTCTCCGAACTGTATTTTCAGATGGATTTGGTTCTTCAATTCGTACCCATTCTACAGCGAATTTCTGTCGGATTGGAAAGTTTTGTTTGGTATTAACTTGAGGTTTACTAACAATTTTGAGGGCTTCAAGGATTCCGCCTGCGGCTAATTTTCCAGGCTGCTTGGGAATAAAACGATAGAATAATCCAGTCGGATCGTCTTCGGTTTGATAGACAATACCAGTGCGCGGATCGATCTCAATTGCTTCGTGGCGAAATCTTCCCATTGCTACCAAAGGTACTGGTAAAACTGGCGTTTGGCTATTTATCGGTACTTCAAAATTATATCCGTGAGGTTTGGTCACGATCCCTTTGCTCGCGTCTGGTATCCCTGGCATAGCAATATTTTCTTCGCAGCTAATCCAGGTACCCCAAGGCGTTGTACCACCAGAACAGTTGACGCTAGTCCCTGCTAAGGATACATATTCTTTAGTTAACTGCCGATTTCGATCGATCGTGAGAGTTGTAGTGCCGCCCTTACAATTAGAATCGTACATGAAATCGAGAGCGGCGATTACCCGTGACTTATCATTCAGACGAAGTTCGTGATTGCGGACTAAAATTGTGGAACCATTCTTGCCTGCAAAAGCAGCCATCCCATCAAAGTTACTTGGTGCGCTCGTCCCATCACTCATCTGCTTACCGCTTTGAGAAACGATTTTGTAACTAAATCCCGCTGGTAGATCTAGAATTCCGCGAGGATCTTTGACTAAGGAACCGTACCCCCTAACTTGCGGCGATTTGACTACCGATATTGCGGCAGATTGGCGATACAGACTTTCTAATCCAGCTAAGACAAAGCTACTGCTAGTACCTGCACCAGCCAGTGCCAGGAAATGACGACGGGAAATAGACATAGGGAAAATTATCAATTGGTGTCGATATCGCTGACAGAATTATATCAATTACTCAGGAGAGTGCGTCTTCACTTTGTAATCTGCACTGATTATTTCTCATCCTGTAGAACCATAAAATTTAGACGTTTTCATCTCTAGCTGTAGTATTTATTAAATGCTGGCTAATGGACAAAGCTGCAAGCCCACAGGAGTGTCAATAATCGCCACCTGTACGCCAAAGACTTCGGCGACTATTTCGGGCGTAATTACGATTTCAGGGATGCCAACGGCGACTAGAGAGCCATCTTTGAGCATTGCCAATCTGTCGCTGTACCGGATCGCCAGATTCAGCTCATGAAGGACGGTAACGATGGTTAATCCTTGTTGCTGTTGGAGATCTTTGAGTAGGGTGAGTAGTTCGAGTTGATAGCGGAGATCTAGATAGGTAGTTGGCTCGTCGAGTAGTAACACGCGGGGATTTTGAGCCAGAGCCAGAGCTAAAAATGCGCGTTGACGTTCGCCACCAGAGAGAGATTCAACCGATCGATCTGCAAATTGAATTACTTGTGTTAATATCATGGCTCGATCGACTTGAGATCGATCTACTGCTGTTAGCTCCCATTGGTACCAAGGTTGATGGGGGGTGCGCCCCAAGCTGACTAATTGCTGTACGGTTAAGCCGCTCGGTATCGTCTGTTGTTGGGGCAGTAGAGCCATTTTCTGGGCGACAAGATGTGGGGGTTCGGTATGAATTGCCTTACCATCGAGCCAGACGATGCCCTGCTGTGGTTTGAGCAAATGACTGAGGAGTTTGAGCAGAGTAGATTTACCAGAACCGTTACCACCCAATAAGCTCAACCATTCACCGCGATCGAGTTGTAAGTTTAATTGATGGATAATCGATGTTGTTTGATATCCACCAGTCAGATTTTCAGCAATTAATAAGGCTTGACTCATGAGGATAAATTCCGCTGTTGATGAAGAATAATCCAAGCAATAATCGGTGTGCCAATTAGTGCCGTAACTGAGTTAATCGGCAACACAGATCGTCCTCCAGGCATTTGAGCGATAATATCTGCTACCAGTGCAAAACTGCCTCCCACGAGACTCGCCGCCGGAAATAACCAGCGCAAATCGGCGGTTCGCAATAATCCCCGACACAGATGGGGTACCGATACGCCAATAAACCCGATCGGGCCACAAAAAGCTGTTACGATGCCAGCTAGGAGTGAGGAGCTAACTAGTACTAGTAGACGCAATCGCTCGATCGAAATTCCCAGACTTTGCGCTTGGGTTTCTCCCAATAGCAACGGATTTAGCGACGGTGCGACGAGAATTGCCAGGATTAAACCACTCAAAATGCCGATACTCATTATCGGCAACTGCTCCCAAGTCACCCCACCAAAACTACCCGTCGTCCAATTGAGATAGGATTTGACAGGCTCGGCGGTACTAAAATAGAGCAACAGCTCCACCATCGCCCCAGTACCATAGCCAAATAACAGCCCCAGCACCAATAAACTCGTCGAACTCTGCACTCGCCGCGCGACGACAATTACCAACCCCGTCACGATTCCCGCACCTAAACACGCAGCAAAGATCGTACTATAACTGCCGATCGCCCCTAAACTAGCTAAACTGATACCAAATAACTGCGTACCCAAGATCGCTAAAGCAACACCCAAACTAGCCCCCGCACTAATTCCTAGTACAGATGGCCCCGCGAGGGGATTATTAAATATGGTTTGCAGTTGCAATCCACTAGTAGATAGAGCGGCTCCGGCTAATACGGCGGTAATTGCTTTGGGTAGTCGAAATTGGATGACAATATCGCTCCAAGACTCTTTTTGGGGGATGCCACCTAGTAAAATAGTGATGACATCACCCAAGGGAATAGATACCGAACCCATTGCTAAACTAGTCAAGAAGATCGGAATTGGTAGGATGAATAACAGTCCTAAAACAATCTGATGACGCTTTATTCTCGGCCTTTTTAATGTCGCTGGCTGTCGGTCGATCTGTTGTGGTGGTGCTGGATTAATTGGCATGAATTCTCGATCTTCGATCGGTTGATTAGTTGTTTTTTCCCATTAACAAGGAGTATGTGATGATCCTGATTCAACGTTACTTGGTGCCAATGCTTGCTTGTCTCCCGCTTTCTGTCCGCAGCAGCCAGATCGTAATGCTGTTAACATGTCAAGCCTCTAATGCTCGGCAGCATTTTGAAACTGAACAAACAACATTTAAGTTACAGTCTGTTGTACTCGGCATCGGCATCGCCATTGCTATCGGCTTGCAAGGCACCACTGCGGCGGCGGCATCGGGCTACGGCACGCGGCAACGGCCAGCACCTTGCCCAAAGGATCGCACCGCGCCGACTGCCGGACCACTGAGACTGGAACAAGCGAAGGCTCACTTTCGCTGCACCAATGAAGGCGAAGTGACGTTGGCTGCTGAGCGGTCGATTTTGTTTCTGGTCGGGGATCTCGACATGCGGCTGGCGAACAAGCCGCGAACTGTGAGTGTAAACGATATCATTGGCTATCAATCGGGTTTCAAAGGTCACATTGAAATCAGCCGCGAATGGCCAGTCTACGACATAAAGGCTAGCTACCGAGAGACAACCTGCCACAGCCATGGCTACGAGCCGGGACCCTCATGCACGACATCCTTTCAGTCGATGAGTGCTGGACTGTGCTTCCGTGACACCATGGGCGACTGGTATTGCCGCTTGCACCGTGATAGCTGGCGTACCAAGAAGCCAGTGAGCGACACCAGCCGCTGAGTGGCGGTTCTCGGGGATTGCCTTTTTTAGAGAACATAGGTAATTGGTGGTTGAGATCGTTGGGTTTCATGTTCATTCAACCCAACCTATGGGTTGTTATTTAATTCAAAGGTCGATAATAAACAAATTGATGCTTTGGTAATAATTCTGGATGCAAAGCTTTGACTAAATCTGCTAATACTATGTCAGGATTTGCAGTTCCTCCTTCCCAAAAATCATTGCCGCCAGTTAGATTCATTCTTGCCGTGGGATTAAATAATTTGGCATTTTTTACTGCGCTAAATTTGGCATACCTGCGATCGGTATTAGTTACATCATTAATACTGCGCCAATCTCGACTACTATTAAGCCAGACTTCCGCTGTCTGCGCTCGATCGAATACCTGCTCGAAACTCAAATTGATACTACCTGTCGTTCGATCGTCTTTCCAGATATAATCACCCCCTGCATCACTAATAAATCTCGCTGAATAACTATCACCGCCAGGAATATACCAAGTACCGCGACTATCGAAGCCAGAGAAAACTGTGGGTTTGTTTTTGGCTTGCTGGGCAATTTTAGCGATCGAATTATATCTACTTTCCATCTGGCTAAATACTCGCTCTGCCTCAGCCTCACGATTAAAAAATAATGCCATGAATTTCAACCATTCCGCTCTACCTAATGGCGATGATTCCATATATTCAGCAATAATCGCGACGGGTAAACCTGCTTCGATTAATTTGGGATGACTATCTGATTTAGGATTGCCCACCCCGTAAGTCGTAACTAACTCAGGTTTAATTTCTAAGACTTTCTCGACATTAGTATTATTGCTTCTACCTACTTCCTGCAATTTTCCAGCTTTGATTTTTGCGACTACGCTGGGTGTATTAACTTGGTTGAAATCGCTAACACCAATCAATCGATCGACTAAACCCAATTTGTCTAATAATGGTAAATGAGTTGTAGACATCACTACCACTGAATTAACTGGAACTTGGACGATTTGGGATTTATCGAATCCTGGTGGGATCGGCGTATTGCATTGAACTAATACATATTGAAAAGTGGTGTCGGCATTACGCCAGGGATTTTTAACTGACACCACCTTATAGTTACGATGATATTCGACTGTAAATCCTTTAGATTGAGTTACTTTGACTTTATCAGGGAAGTAATCAACTTGAGGATCGTAAACAGTCGAGCATTTAGAATTCGAGGCTATAGAATTTGATTGTTTTTGCTGTCGATTGCAAGCTGATAATGATACCCATCCGATCCAACTTATGAGCAATATAGATCGCCAGAATTTAATTTTACTACAGCGGTAACGCTTCGTTTTTTCCTCATCTTCATACTCCTATCTTCATGATGCGAGGATATCAGTCATAATCAACAAGGTAGGGGCAATTCATGAATTGCCCCTACCTTGTTGATTATGACTGCGGATATAAATGCCGTTCTACTTTCTGATTTTCAACTACGTGTTGAGTAACAATTTCCTTCGCTACATCTGGAGTTACTCGTGCATACCAAGTATGTTCGGGATCGCGATCGTCACCCGAATAAAATACAATTGGCCCCATCTTACAGACCTCTAGACAGCCAGAAGCAATCAATTCAATGTTTTCTAATCCTGACGCTGATAACTGCTGTTCTAGAGCCTCATATACCGATTTCCAGTCGCGTCCGGCATTGCAACGAGTCGATCGACATACCGATATATACGGACGATTTAAAGGATTAAATTCATAAGGAATATCCAGCGTACCCAATACATAAATCTGGCGCAACTTATCGTACAATCCTAACTTAGCTAAATTAGGTTTATGCTCTGGTAATAAATCTTCCCCTTCACCGATAAAGGCATTAGGTAGAAATATTGTCATCATCTTTTCACCACTACCATTCCAGAACTGAATTCCCCAGCTTCGCGCCTCACCTTCAGAATTCAATCGTCGGGACAAAGCCGCCCGACTTACCCGTCGCACTTGACGCAAAGATTCAGGAGTACGCCCAGTTGCGCCACCCTGATTTTCGGCAACACACAGGTGCATGTGCCAACTTTCGGTAACTACCGTTAAATAGCCATCATAAATCCGACAAATCTTCGGTGCAGCGGTAAATTCCAACTCCAAAACGCTTCCATCTACCATGTGCCCTAAGCCTACTTCTTGCCAATGTTCTTGAAACAATGAATGCAGAAGTGGGCCGAGCACATCTAGATCTGTGGGAAAATCTTCATACTCGATCGAATTACCATTATAGGTATCCTCTCGTTCAGTTTTACCTAATGGTTGAATCCGACGTTCAAAAGTTGCAACTGTCATCAAATTATCCTCCTAAAATTTCCAATCGATCCCCGTCCGAAATGTCCTCCCGGCATCGGGGAAGCCAGCAAACAGTTCGTACCTCTGGTCAAAAATATTCTGAATGCTAGCATTGAGTGTTACACTGCGATCGCTATTAAGTGGCGCGACAAAGTTAGCGTCAAAACTAGTAAATCCAGGTAAAAACTCTGTGTTTATATTATTAGTTGGATAACCGCCGAGCGAATTTAAAGCGAGAGATCCATACCAACCAAAGGTATTTTCATAAGATAGCCCCATGCTTAATTTATCTGCACCTGCAAATCGCAATTCTTTACCTACTACCGCCGGACTTGTATCTTGTTTAATTTGCGGACTATTAATAGTGTAGTTAACAAATCCATACACATTTGGGGCAATTCTAGCATTTAAAGAAGCTTCGATCCCTTGCGTTTGTAATTCACCGATATTAGTAAAAGTTCCCGATACGCCATTTACAGCCGGAGTGATGCTTTGAAAGGCAACTAGATTGTTAATATTATTTTGAAACGCCGTTAATCTTAATAAACCAAAGTTTCCCAATTTCTGGTCTACCCCAACATCGAAACTATTACCAGTTTCCGGCAACAAATTAGGGTTGCCAAGAAAGGTAGGATTGGCTGAAAATAAATTTGATAGCGTCGGTGTGCGGAAGTTCCGAATATAGTTAGCCCGCAGAGTTGTTGCTGAATTGACATCCCATTTAACGCCTAGTGCGGGAGAAGTCGCGCTACCATTTGTCAAGCTACTAAAATCTTGTCTGAGTCCTGCTGTTGCCCGTATTTGAGGACTGAGATCGACATTATACTGAGCGAATAATGCTCCCTGTGAAATAGTCCCATCATAGCCGACTGTTTGAGTGCCGCTAGCAATATTGTTAGTGGTATCACGATTATTTGTGTTGCGATAATCGAAACCATAAGTAATGTTTTGAGTGGGTGTAAGCTGCCAGTTATGTTGAGTTTGAATGCCTAATGATTTTTGTTTGTTATCAAACTGACGTTGAATTTGGGGCGTAACCGATTTAACTACTTGCCCGTTGGTAACGGAGAGTGTTTCGGCAAAAGCCGTGCGGCTATCAAAGCGTGTACTCAAACTATCATAATAAACTCGCCCCGTTAGAGTAGAATCATTACTATTGCCGAGTTTTTGGTCTATCCCGACATCAAATAAAATTTGGTCGTTATATTTCCGATTGGCATCAGTGAGCGAGTTAAAAAATCCTTGCCCAAATTGAGGACTGGGAATCGGTACGCCGCCAGGTGTACCTTGATTTTTGGATAATACTATCCCTGTGAAATTTACTTTTGTGCGATCGCTAACATCGACATCTGCCCGTACTCGTAAGTTATTATAAATAGCATCATTATTCGTGCGCGTCCCTGAAAAATTGGCGGAAGGAATCGAATATGCGTAGTTATTATTCGCTTGAATGCGATCGTAACCAATCTGCCAGCCGACATTTCCATCTTTTTTACCAACATTAACACCGAATTTGGTATAGCCGAGATTGCCCACTTCTGCTTGGGCACCAAACGTTAGTTTATCGCTCGTCGCTCGACTGGTAACGATATTAATAATACCGCCGATCGCATCCGAACCATAGAGAGTAGAACCACCACCAGGTAATACTTCAATTCGATCGACTATACTCGTCGAAAATTCACCCAAATCGAACCCGCCCGAACCCAAATTATTAATCGGGCGACCATCCAATAAGATTAACACCTGATTGGTATTGCTACCCCGAATAGATTGCCCACTCAGAGCATTTATCTCAGTACCCACCGTCCCCGCACCCAGAATCCCTGGTAAGGATTGGAGTGCTTCGCGCACCGTGCGCGCTCCTTGCGCTTTAATTTCATCTTTGTTGATAACGTAAGCAGGACGGGTAGAGTCTTTGAGTGTCCCTTCTTTGCGGAAGGGGGAATAAATGGGTTTGTTTAATAACCTTTCGCCGTAGACGTTAATTTCTAAGTCTTCAACTTTTTCTGGCTGGGGCGCGGGAGGTTGTTGGGCTAGGCTAGATTTCTTGGCATCCAAACTCAATCCCAATAATACAGCTATGACGAGGATTTCAATCGATCGGAGATAATTGATATTTTTAACGGACATGGATCTGTTTACCTGAAAGGATTACGGTCTAATTTTGCGAGTTTAGCGAGTCGATCTTGATGCCTAAATTTATGAGAGTGATAATCATTCTCATAATATATCATCAAAGCCACAGATCGATCGCTTAAAATATAGTTGCTAAAATTTCTCACTAAAAGTCTCAATAAACCTCTAGTAACTAACTTGGGGTGACTGCCAGTGACAAGCATTATCTATACCTAGACAGCACCACGACGAAAAGGTTTTGCTTAAATACTGACTGGGCGTTCGATACTAGGAACGATCCCAATTACACTTTTTCTGAGTCGTTCGGGACGTTCCGACCACTTCATTGCACCGTCTGGCTGACGATGGTAAAGACTAGCACACTCCAAAATCGACTGAGATACCTCAGCTAGAGAGGTGCGATCTAGATCTCCAAATAGGTAAGTAGATTTACCAGCCGCCGCAAAAGCAACGACACAGGGACGACTGCACGCGCCCATACATTTAACTGCTTTGACCTCAAAGTCTTGTGCTAATTGGCTTGTAGCTAGTCGATCCGTCAATTCTTGGTGGAGTAAATAACCGCCGCTGTTGCCTACTTCTCTGCCATTTTGCCAATTGCCAGCGCAAGATTGACACACGAAAATTGTGTGTTTGTCATCCATAATATTTTTCCCCTCTGTGCCTCGCAGAATATAAGTTGGGATCGATCGATATCGGTGGGTGTTCTGACTAATCGACTACCGCAGGTAATCGAAACACAGTTGCGGGACAGCGTTGGGTTTGCACCAAACTTTCCCCATTACTTTCGATCGATAATCTCGATCGAAACCGAATCTACTCTCAACACAGTACCATAGGTTGTCAAACCTGTTGCGAGTTAATGATAACTATTTGCAAATTAAGACAGTTTGGCAAGAATGATTATCATTCCTGTTATTTATGATATGCTGGTAAAGTTTCCATTCATCTTCGCAGTTCATGGATCGGTACCCCATCTACCTCGTGACAGGGCCATGCGGTTCTGGCAAAACTACCTGGATTCACCAACAACTTACCACCAGCACCGAACCTAGTGCTTATATCTGCTTGGGTGCTGATGCTACCCCGATCGATCTGACTTATATTACAGCAACTTGCCCCCATGTCAAACCGATCTCGGCTGGCGCATCCTGGACGCAGCTAGCCGAGATTCAACCGCTGTATGTTGAGATTGCGCTCCAACTGGATCTAGCCACACTGAAATTACCTGTAGATATCGAATCTTGTCAACGAATTGCGATCGTTCCAAAGGGTTTAATTGAGAGTGAATATCACGATTGGGCGACTCAAACTCTCATCAGTGAAGTTACCGAAAAAAATGTCGCGCTAACTGCCTTGCCCCGCTTTGGATTGACAGGGGAAGTACTAGATCCAGCTAGTTTAAACATATTTTGGGATGAATTAATTCAGGGAGCTTACGGTGAAGTTGCCAGAGCTAAAGGTGTTTTTGAGATTGTTGATGGTCGATCGTTTTATTTTAGCTTTGGAGTAGGTTTTCCCGATTGTACTTATTTTGAATTGCCGTTACTGCCAGTCTTGAGCGGCAGACCGACAAGGTTTAGTGGATTGGAAGTTGTGGGAAATAATTTGCAACCTCAGCTAATTATGGAAACACTAGAAGACTGCGGTTTAGATGATAACGCCCTGGCATATTATCAGGAACAAATTAAATCTCAATTATCAACCGAATCACCAGAGGAAGCACTAGTATGAAAATAGCAGTAATGTCTTGCATTCATGGTAACTATGAAGCTTTGAATGCAGTATTGTCCGATATCGATAAACAACGTGCCGATAAAATATTTTGTTTGGGCGATTTGGTCGGTTATGGGCCTCATCCAAATGCAGTTGTCGAGATGATTCGCTCCCTAGATATTCCTACCGTACAGGGCTGTTGGGATGAAGATATCGTCGAAGGTTTGAATGCTTGCGAGTGCAGCTATCCATCGATTTTGGCAGAGAAAAGAGGCAAGAAAGCACATGAATGGACAAATGACAAAATTAATCCTGAAGTGCGCGAATATCTGGCACAACTACCTCTAAGTTTGCGTGAAGATAATCTTTGTTTCGTGCATGGTAGCCCTCACAATCAACATGAGTATTTGATGCCAGAAGTAAATGCTTTTACTGCTTTAGAACGGGTGATGGCTACAGGTGCAGATGTCCTGTTTTGCGGGCATACTCACGTTCCCTATGTGCGGACGCTGGATGCTGGGCAGTTAGCTGTGAAAGTTCAACAGCCAGAGGGAAGTTCTACGAAGCAATTTACCGCACCGCTGAAGCAGATTATCAATGCGGGTTCTGTCGGCGAACCGCGTCACGGTCGTCCGAATGCAACTTATGTAATTTATGACACGGACGATAAATTAACCACGCTGCGAGAGGTGGAATATGACTACCAGCTTACTTGTCAGGCGATTATCAACAACGGGCTACCAGCTATTTTTGCATGGCGGTTGGCGCAGGGTTTGGAATATGCAGAACGCGCTGAAGATCCGACTCATGTGTGCGAACGATAAATATCTTAAAAACTAGCGTTGTTACAAACCCGACTTTTTTGAAAAGTCGGGTTTGTGCCCTCACAGATATGGCGACTGCGGTAAGTAATAAATAATAACTAATAACTAATAAGCATAATCTAGATGTGGGCGATCGCAAGTGGAATTGAGGGTAATTTAGCTGCATACGAGGCAGTGGTGGCAGACTTGCGAAAGTCGCGCCAAGAAGTGGAAAATTTTTATCTAATCGGCGATATTATCGGCCCAAAAGTTGAAAGTAATAGACTCGTCAAAAGAATTCAGCAGCCGCGTCAAGGCGAACCAACACCACTAGTTTGTCAGGGATGGTGGGAAGAACAAATATTAATTCTTCATGCCTTGGGGCGGACGGGAGAGCCAACAGAACTAATCGATCGATATGGGATCGACATGACGAAAACGCTGTGGGATGCGATCGATCCTAATACTCTAGAATGGGTAAGTTCTCTAGAATTTGGATTTGTAGAGCTAGATTGCTTTTTGATTCATGGTAGTTCGCTTTCAGTTAGCGATGAATTGACACCAACGATCGATCCAATTCAGGCGATCGATCGACTATCGCGAATGGATGCAAATCAACTATTCTGTGGACGATCGGGTTTGGCATTTGAATATAAAATTGAATCTGGCAGTCTGAATAGTCAAGTTCAAACCTTAGATAAATTAACCGATTCAATTCCGACGGTATTAAGTCCCCGTCGAATTATTGGGGTAGGTTCGGTGGGAAGGATTGAAGGGAAAGCTAGCTACACGCTCTATCATCCAGGGAGTAATAAGTTGGAGTTTAAAACGGTTCGCTATGGAGCTAAAAAAGGCTTTGGTTAGATCGTTAAATTCGATCGCGGATCGGTAACGGGTGAATGGGAACGTTAGGTCACTCAACGCTTTGCATAGGCGATTAACGAAACGCCCAGAAACACAATTACAACTCCGCCAATTCGTGTTGGACTGGCTGGATACTTTGTTAACCCAAGTGCGCCATAGTTGTCTAGAACCAGCGCCGCGACCATTTGCCCTGCGAAGGTTAGCGCGAGTGTAAGTGTGGCTCCGATTCTCACCGTCGCCACAATAGTTGACCACACATACAATGTTCCTAAACAGCCACCAGTCCACATCCACCAGGAGCTTTGATTTATGGCAGCCGAAGTGGGCAGCGGATACCGTGCGACGAGACAGATAAAGAGTGCTGTTAGCGTTCCCACAAGATACGAAACAAATGTAACTTGCATCGGCTCGCCGACATAGCGTCGCAGCAACGTGTTGAGCGCGACTTGGATCGGGATGAAGGCACCACCAATGAGCGCGGCTAACAGGTAAATCGTTCGTTCGTTCATATCGGCACCTCGATCGTTATTTATCTTAAAGTTAAGATACTTGATATTAAAATTGTAGCGGTTATTTTGATGTCAAGATATTTAGTGTCGAGAAACTTAGAGCAGTGAGCTAGATGATGGAGTCCGATGCAGTCGATAAGATTTTGTTGCAGTGGCAACGGGAGCGTTCTGACTTAGATGTGTCACCGATGGGGATTATTGGCAGGATCGGGAGACTGTCCAAACACTTCGATCGATCGATTCAAGAGATAGTCTCAGAATTTGGTTTGAATGGTGGAGAATTCGATGTGTTGGCTACATTACGCCGCTCTGGGCAGCCGTATCAGCTTTCTCCGACTGAGCTATTCAATACCTTAATGATTTCATCCGGTACGATTACCCATCGGCTCGATCGATTAGAACGAGCCGATCTGGTGAAGCGTATTGCCGATCCCAGCGATCGTCGCGGCACGCTAGTTCAATTGACCGATCGAGGTTTTAACTCGATCGATCGAGCTGTTGAGGCTCATGTTGCCAATACACATCGCCTCATTACCGTTTTAGACGAAGCCGAACGTGAAGTTCTGGCTCAATTGTTGCGAAAGCTGTCGATTTCGTTTGAGGAGTAGCGATCGAGCTTAATTTGAGGCTGAATAAAGTTGCTAGACCATTATCTAACCCAAGTTGCCACCTATAACTCCAGCGGTTAGAAACCGCCGCTCGGAGTGCAAAGTCCGCCTTCGCGGACTGAATTATTAGTCCACGAAGGCGGACTTCGCATCATCAGCCGCGACTTTAGTCGCAGGCAAAGAATGGGTAGCAACTTGGGTTATCTAGAAGAATAGAACCCATCGTCTACAATTGAGTGAGATGGTGTATTCTCATTTAAACTTAGACTGAGAATTTTGGATGTTAAACGTGACGGTTGATAAAATTCAGCGCGATCCCTCTAACTAATATGACTCCGTTACAACCAGCTAAAATAAGTATTTATCAAACGTTCGAGCAAATTATTCTAATTATTTGCAAGGCTGCTCCATTTGAATTAGCCAGTTTAATTTTTCTAAGCGTAATTACAGGATCTGGCCCATCAGTATCTCTGTTTTTCAATAAAATTGTAGTTGATGAGCTGATTCAGATTACAGTTAAAAAATCTCCAGATGCCTTCAACACTCTGTTGTCAGAGCCAAAACTACTGTCTAGTTTAGCTTTGATGCTAATCGTAAATATCCTTGTTGACGCTCTAAAACCTGCTGCTAATATTATGTCTCCAACATTAAAGGAGGCAGTAGAAGGATTTATTAAATCGAAAGTTATTAGCAAAGTTGCTCAGTTTAACGATCTTGCTTTATTTGAAACTCCATATTTGCTGAATATACTTAAATTAGCTGAACGAGGTATGAAAGATATACCAGAGTTCATGTATCTCGTTGTAGAAGTAATTATTGGCATGTTTATATTAATTCCTTCTGTTGCCTTGTCATTTTCAATTTCATGGTGGATTCCAGTCCTGTTGATTTTATCTTCCATACCATCACAAATCGTCAGTACAACATATACAAAGAAAAGTTGGTCGATTGAAGAGACTCAAGCAGATTCTATCCGGCTTTTAGATATATACACATCACTAATGCTGAGTGAAACATACGCCAAAGAAATCAGACTATTTTCACTTGAGTATTTATTAATAGAGAAGTGGAAAAGCGTTTACTATTCCCTGTATCAAAAGATGAGAAAATTGCGCTTGCAAGGTGCTATATTATCATTTTTTTGGTCTTTGCTTGAGGGTATTGGTATTGTAATCCCCTACATTTATATAATCATCGGAGTTATTAAGGGCAGTTATTCAATTGGTGACTTAGCACTTTATAGTGGCTTGATTCTACAAATACGCATCGGAATGAGACTTGCATTAAATTCTTTTAATAGTATTTATAGCATTGCATTATCCGTTCGTCCGATTTTTTATTTGTTAAGCTTGGAGCCATCAATTGTAAATGAAACTCAATATATTTTTGATAACAATGGAATTCAATCATCCGATCAAGGCATTCAAATTAAAGGATTAACATTTACTTATCCTGGCGGCGATCGACCTACTCTAAATGATATTAACTTAAATATTCTTCCTGGAGAAATGCTAGTGCTGGTGGGTGAAAACGGAGCGGGTAAAACAACTTTAGCAAAGCTGCTCTGCCGATTTTACGATCCACAACAAGGTCAGATTATCTGGAATGGTCGGGATTTAAAATCGCTATCATTAACAGATCTTCGCTCTCATCTTGCTGTCGTTATGCAAGATTACGCTCATTTTCCAGCAAACTTACGCGAGAATGTTGGTTGGGGTTATTTACCAAAATCAGCTGATAATCCAGCAATCCAAGCTGCTCTTCAAAAAGTCGGCATGATGTCCCTAATTGATTCCCTAGACAAAGGATTAGAAACACCTCTGAGTAGACAGTTTGAGCATGGGATAGATTTATCAGGCGGTCAGTGGCAGCGGATTGCGATCGCTCGCGCACTTTTGCGTTTGAGTGAAGCTGAACTAGTAATTTTTGACGAACCTACAGCAGCGATCGATCCTAAAAACGAACATGACATTTATGAAATACTGCGGGGGATTACCAAAGAACGGATGTCAGTTGTCATCAGCCATCGTCTGGGATTGGCAAAGATTGCAGACCGAGTGATAGTCATGGAACACGGACGAATTGTAGAAGAAGGTTCACATGAAGAACTGATGCTTCAAGGAGGACGCTACCATACTATGTTCACGCGCCAGATGAGCTATTATCAGTAGATTCCGATCGAAAAGACTGCACCACTACTCATCGTCTACAATTAAGTGAGACGGTGTATTCTTTTTTGAACTTAGACTGAGGATTTTGGATGTTAAACGTGACGGTTGACGAAATTCAGCGCGATCCTTCAAAGTATTTGCGTCAAGTGGAAGCAGGTGAAACTTTTGTGATTCTTCAAGCAGATAAAGCGATCGCTGAACTTAGACCCATTTCGTTAAGTGGTAAGCAGTTACGACCGTTCGGCTTGTGTGCTGGTGAGTTCACCGTCCCTAAAGATTTTGATGAACCTTTGCCAGAAGAGATTTTGAGTGCGTTCGAGGGCAAATGAGAATTTTGCTAGATACGCATATCTTTTTGTGGTTCATCAGTGGCGATAGTCAGTTATTCACTGATGTTCGGGATGCCATTCGCGATCCAGAAAATGAGGTTTATTTAAGTGCAATTTCAGTCTGGGAAGCAATTGTCAAATACCAGTTGGGCAAACTACCTCTGCCAGAGCATCCCGAAACATATTTACCCAAGCAGCGCGATCTACATCAAATTGCCAGCCTTGCTCTTGATGAAAGTAGTGTAATGCAATTGGCTAAGTTGCCCCCATTACATCGCGATCCATTTGACAGAATGCTTATCTGTCAAGCCCTGCAAAATGGTCTAACAATTGCGACAGTAGATTCAGCCGTTCGTGCTTACCCAGTTAGCCTAATGTAGCAAATCAGTCATCGCTGGCTTCAGGCTGGGATTTCCAGCTACATACCAAATCAAAATGTGAGGATCGATGAGCAGGTTCATAGACTATTGATAATCAGCAAATTCTTCCAGGGGGGCATCAAAGTCACTTGCGATCGTGACTTTCACTTTAAGAATGCCGAAACCATTGCGTTTCGGGGCTTTAGGCTGACTTCCAATCTGGGTGGCTGCGCTAACACGGCGGGAAGTCAGATACTCAACATAGTGCAATGCTTCGACTTGGAGCGGTTCGGGGAGCTGCAAGAGAAGTAAATTAATACTCGTGATTGCGTTGGTTCGTGACATGCCGCCTGCCTCTTTGTCTATCGGTTCTATTTTAGCCTAGATCGGTTGGTGGCAGCCGCTGGTGGAAACTGTCGGATTGCTGGATGGATTACGGAGATACGATGCCGGACGTATAACAATCCCGCTGCACCGGAACGAATCAGTCGATCGGTGAGTTGCGTGGGTTATCTGCGTTTGGTGAGCGGGAACGTGATATTGCTGAAATAATAACTACACGACGATTACCTTTGGTAGGCTACGCCAACGCATCGAAAAAGACTGCACCACTACTCTACTTAGGTTATCATGATAATGATTATCATTCTAGAACAGTATGGTCAGTTCCCTAACCCCGCCCACTCGCCAGTTAGAACCGCAAGACATCCAGAAACTAGCTCTCATCCGCCATACTTGCGCTCACATTATGGCGATGGCAGTCCAGAAGCTATATCCAGGGACAAAAGTGGCGATCGGCCCCGTGACGGAAACAGGCTTCTTTTATGATTTTGATAGTCCTGTCACCTTTACCCGCGATAATTTTCCCAAGATTATTAAGGAAATGCGGCGGATCATTAAAGCCAACTTACCAATTGTGCGAGAAGTTGTCAGTAAAGATGATATTAGAGCTGAAATCGCTGACTTAGGCGAACCATATAAATTAGAAATTCTCGACAGTATTCCCGATGGCGAGATTATTACTCGTTATTTTATTGGTAGTCCAGATACAGGTAAATTACCTAAACCTGATGTGCCCATAGAACCCTCTTTATTATCACCAACAATTATTCCCCCTCAAGCTACGTGGTGGGATTTGTGTGCTGGCCCGCATGTCAATTCTACAGGTGAAATCGACCCAAATAGCTTTGCATTAGAAAGTCTAGCGGGGGCTTATTGGCGAGGAGATGAAACCAAACCAATGCTGCAACGGATCTATGGCACTGCTTGGGAAACACCCGAACAATTAGCAGCGTATCTAACTCAAAAAGAAGAAGCACTCAAACGCGATCATCGTAAGCTGGGGCAAGAATTAAAACTATTTAGCATCCAAGAAGATGCAGGTGGTGGTTTAGTATTCTGGCATCCACGGGGAGCGAAAATTCGCTATATCATCGAAGATTATTGGCGGAAAGCACATTTAGATGCAGACTATGAATTGCTCTATACACCCCACATTGCTAACCTAGATTTGTGGAAAACATCGGGGCATTTTGATTTCTATCAAGAGAGTATGTTTGACTCGATGGATGTGGATGAAAGAGCTTATCAAATTAAGCCGATGAATTGTCCATTTCATGTGTTGACATATAAACATGAGCTGCATTCTTATCGGGAGTTACCGCTGCGGTGGGCGGAGTTAGGGACGGTTTATCGGTACGAGCGATCGGGTGCATTACATGGGTTGATGCGCGTGAGAGGATTTACTCAAGATGATGCTCATGTATTTTGTTTGCCGGAACAAATTGCTGCGGAAATTTTGAGAGTTTTAAATCTCACCGAACAGATTTTATCTGATTTTGGATTTAATGATTATGAAATAAATCTATCTACTCGTCCTGAGAAATCAGTAGGAGCGGATGAGGTATGGGAATTGGCGACAAGTGCCTTAATTGAAGCTTTAGATACTAAGGGCTGGAATTATAGTATCGATGAAGGTGGTGGTGCTTTTTATGGCCCTAAAATCGACCTGAAAATCAAAGATGCGATCGGACGGTTATGGCAATGTTCGACGATTCAGGTAGACTTTAATCTACCCGAACGGTTTGAGATGGAATATGTGGCGGCGGACAATACCAGAAAGCGACCAATTATGATTCATAGGGCAATCTTTGGCTCTTTGGAACGCTTCTTTGGGATTTTGATTGAAAACTATGCTGGTAATTTTCCGCTGTGGTTGGCACCAATTCAACTGCGGTTATTACCTGTGACTGAGGAAGTGCGAGATTATTGCGATCGAGTCACAAATACGCTCAAACAAGCTGGCTTTCGAGTCGAACTAGATCGTAGTCACGAACGTTTGGGTAAAATGATTCGCACGGCAGAATTAGAAAAGATTCCAGTGGTAGGCGTAATTGGGATGAAGGAAATGGAAACCCAAACCTTGAGTATTAGAACTAGAAAAGGTGGAGATTTGGGAGTGCTTAATCTTGAAAACCTTCAACAAAAAATGCAAGAGGCAATTCAAACTAAGAGTTCTTTATGATTCGATCGGATAAGAGTAACCTATGACTAAACACGCTTTATATATTTGTAAATCTTGCTCCTTTTCCCTGACACAACGAGATTATCTGGGCGAACGCGGCGGTAAACATTTGTTCGATCGACTGGCTCAACTGTATCAAAATTGGTTTTTAAAAGCTGACTTTGCGCTCGAAGAGTTAGTCTGTTTAAGTGCTTGCAAACGACCTTGTGCGATCGCTTTGACTGGAGCGGGGAAGATGAGCTTGATGTTTGGCGATTTACCGCCGCTAAATAGTGCAGATGCAATCCTCAAATTGTGCGAACAATATCATGCAAGTACAAATGGAATTGTACCGCGACAGGAGCGACCAGAGATTTTACAACAGGGGATTTTGGCTAGAATTCCACCTCCTCCGGTTCGATAAAGTAATAAGTAAATACTTGACTTCTGAAGATATTAATTTTCTGCTGCTTGACAAAATGTACACAAACCAAAAAAGTCTAAAGTATGATAAAAAACTTTGATTGAGTGTTTTTGAGCCAACTCAGCTTCGACTTTGCAAACTGGACAAGCATCAATTGTCATCGATTTACTGCATTGCAAACAAGTGAAGTAATGCTGATGTTTTTGAACTAGACTATACAAAGACTCGCCCTCGATCGAATTCCGACTCTGTACCAATCCTTGCAATCTCAATACTTCTAGTCCGCGATAGACAGTTGCTAGTCCTAGCGTTTTATGGCTAGCCCGCAATTGGACATATAAATCTTGGGTCGAAATTTCACCATCGATTGTTTCGAGTGTTTTGAGAATGCGCTGTTGGTGAGGAGTTAATCGTGCGATAGAACCAGTACTACTCATAATATCAATTTTAAATAAAAATCACTGTCTTATTTAATTATACAACAACAATTATTGTCCACTATCCATTAGTAAATTACTACTTTATATATCTAATTTGACACTGGGATGGAAGGAACTATTAATTAGGAGGGCAATCGAAATCGCTGGGTTAGAATACCTTGGGAGGGACTAAATAATAATGCGAGGATAAATAATCCTGAAGATACAATTACGATTGCTGGGCCAGATGGTACGTGCTTGAGATAAAAACTAATATATACCCCGCTTAGACTCGCAAACGCACCCACAATCATCATTTGATGCAACTCTTTGACTAGTAAATATGCTGTCAAAGCTGGCCCAACTAATAACGAAATTACTAAAATTACACCTACTGCCTGCATACTAGCGATAATTGTCAGCGTAATTGCGGACATAAATCCGAGATGAATAATTCTAACTGGTAAGCCCATCGCTTCAGCTCCAGTTCGATCGAATGTATAGAATAACAGCTCTTTATAAGATAACCAAACTGCTGTCAGAATTAACGCAGTGACAATTGCTGTCCGATAGATGTCGGTTGTCGTCGTACCCAGAATATCACCAAAGAGAAAACTATCTAGATCGATATTATTTCTAAGTACAGAAATCAAAATAATTCCGACCGAAAAGAAACTAGAAAAGGTTAGAGCCATCGCTGCATCGACTTTGACTCTCGATTGCGATCGAATCCAGGAAATAGTCCCCGCACCCATGATGCCAGAAATAAACGCCCCGATCGCAATATCTATACCCAAAAAGAAGGAAAGTGATAATCCTGGCAATACAGCATGGGCGATTACATCTCCATACAATGCCATCCGTTGCACGATTAGATAACTACCGACTACCGGACATAAAATACCGACGAGAATGCCAATGACGATCGCATATCGCATGAATTCATACTGCCAAGGCTCGATCGGAAAATTTAGCATATTAGGATTAATGATTGAAACAGCGATCGATTAACAGAATAAATCGGCTCCAGGATCTCGGTTGCCATGCTGATGAAATGAGACACCATAAGCCTGTTTCAGATTGGCAGGAGTCATTACCTGTGCGGGCGAACCATCGGCAATCAGACTTTGATTGAGTAGTAGAATTCGATCGAGTTGACTCAACGATTTTCCCCACTCGTGGGTACTAACTAACAGAATTTTACCTGCTGTTCTCAGTTCGCCAAAAACTTCCAGCAGTACGGCTTCAGTTTTTTTATCGATGCCAGTAAATGGCTCATCAAATAAGAATAAATCTGCTTGTTGCGCCAGTGCGCGGGCTAAAAATACGCGCTGTTGTTGCCCACCAGAAAGTTCGCCAATTTTGCGATCTTTGAGATCCAACATCCCGACTTGATCGAGTGCTGCATTGACAATTGCCTTCGCTGCGGCACCTGGACGCCGGAACCAGCCTAGTTGGCGGGTACGCGCCATCATCACCACATTCTGGGCAGTAATCGGATAATCCCAATCCACCTGCGATCTCTGGGGCACAT
>NZ_JBGSPA010000058.1:0-10899 GCF_041738855.1 Chamaesiphon sp.
TTGAAGGTGCTGACGGTTACGGTATCCTGATGGGTTGCGGCGATGATGCTGTCTTCTTGGTGCTAGCCAACCATGCCGCCAAGCAAGGACTATTGATGCTAGATATCAAACGCGCTGTCACTGAAATCAAAGCAGCACTGAACTAGCTAGTTGTAGATCGAATAACTGACAACTAGACTTCGGTTGTGCTGGACTTACTCCCCAACCCCCCCGATCGAGAGGAAGCTCTTGTCCCCTCCCCTGCTTGGTGCCACGCACGCTGTAGGCGAGCGAAGTGAGACGTGTCGTTAGACGGAAACCGTCTAACGACACGTCTGTGCCTACGGCAGGCTTACGCCAACGCCTACAGCAAAGGTTGTAGCCGCTCGATCGGGGGAGGGTTAGGGTGGGGTAAAAATCTCCGCAGCAACTCCAAAAGATTGTAGGGTGTGTTAGCAACAGCGTAACGCACCTCAAATTTATGCTGTTGGTATGTTACGGCTTGCGCCTCACACACCCTACTTGAGATTGGATGTAAAAAGGCTAAATCGATCGCGCCAACTAACTAACAATTTGAGATTACCCAAATTTGGTAACTAACAGAGGATTACTGGGTATACTCTCATCAGTAGTATTCGACAGTTTTACAAGCACAATATTTACTTACGTTTAAATATGTTTGGAGATCCAAATGTCCCTAGCTGGCTATTTATCAGAGTATTCATTAGCCGAAATTTTTCATTTCGTGCAAGAGGGTAATAAAACTGGGTTATTGTCGATCGAGCCAGATCCAGGCTTGATGCGATCGCTCAGTGATGCATATCACATCTCCTTCCAAGCCGGACGGATTATGTCAGTCACCAATGCACATGGCGCAGAGCGTCACGGTTTGCTCAAGATGATGCAACAACGACGCTGGCTCTCATCAGAGCAGGTTGTCGGCTTGGAGTTTCAGCTCAGATCGCTGCGTCAACCATTGGGTACGCAGCTCAAGTCGCTCAATTTAGTCAATACCGAGCAGCTCACATTACTGTTCAATTCTCAAGTAGTTGCGACGACGTGCAAATTATTTGAAATCCACCACGGACAGTTCAAATTCAATCCACAAGCATCTTTAATTTATACAGAAATGACGGGACTGAGTTTGACAGCCCAAGAAGTTGCCTTACTGGGACTGCGGATGCTCAAGGATTGGAGTGGCTTGAGTGCCAAATTACCCGCACCGGAATGCGCGCTGCAAAGATTGTCCTCAAATCCTGATGTGAGGCTCGATTCCCAGGAATTTCAAGTCTGGAACCTCGCACTGGGCGAAATCTCGATCGCCAAAATCGCCGCCCAACTGGGGCTAGAGATCGGCAAAGTGCAACAGATCGGCTTTCGGTTGAGTTCGATCGGATTGGTGCAGGAGGTCGCGATCGAGCCATCGCAACCAGCAGTGAACCAACTGCTGGAGGCACCGCCAGTCTGCGTGGGCGGCGGTAATGCAAGTATACCAGTATCTGCTTCGTTCCTGAGTAATTTAATGGGCTTTCTCAAGAAAAAGGGTTGACAAATCATGGAAATTATGAATCTAGTGGTCACAGGTACGGTAGGTGCGGGTAAAACCACCTTTATCCGGTCTGTGAGTGAGATCGAAGTCGTAGATACAGACAGACGCGCGACTGATGATGTCGCCAATCTCAAGCAAAACACCACTGTGGCGATGGATTTTGGCACGCTGCAATTTGGGGAGGAGATGGGATTACACATCTATGGCACTCCCGGTCAGATCCGGTTTGATTTCATGTGGGAGATTTTGATCGAACGCGCTCATGCTTATGTGTTATTGATTGCCGCCCACCGACCGAGTGAGTTTCATCATGCGCGGCGGATTATGAATTTCATGAATCGGCGGGCGCAGATCCCGATGATTATTGGGATTACTCATAGTGATTGTGAAGGTGCTTGGAGTAGCGAAGATATCGCGCTGGCGTTGGGTTATCAGGATATAGCCCAGCAGCCACCGATCGTGTTGGTCAATGCTGAGGATGGCGAGTCGGTAGCGATGTCACTGATCGCTTTGGTGGAACATTATATGCAAACTATGGCAGCGCAGAGCGCGGTTGTGTAGGTCACATCATTTCTGGTCACAAGTAGCCTGGAGACTAAAGTCTCCGCTAGTACTACAAAGTCCGCCTACGCGGACTAGGTTGTCAGTCCGCGCAGGCGGACTTTGCAGCACTAGCAGCGATTTCAATCGCTGTCCGTTGGCGTAGCCTTCGCTGGAGCGACTGCTGGGGGAATCGTAGTTTGTTGCTTGGCAACAGCAGCAAGATTATTATTATGTGCGGCGGTAGACCATTCTTTGGCGAGGGAAATGATATCAGAAGGGATCATAACTAGCGTAGTGGTGTTATTTTCCGCACCGATTTCGGTCAGCATTTGTAACCGTCGCAATTCCAATGCGGCGGGATTTTGCATCATTTGTTGAGCGGCTTCACTGAGGAGCTTGGAGGCTTCTTGTTCGGCTTCAGCTTTGATTAGTCGCGCGCGTTTTTCCCGTGCGGCTTCGGCTTCTTTTGCCATCGCTCGTTGCATCGAGATCGGGATTTCGACATCTTTAAGTTCCACCCGTTCGATCGCGACTCCCCACGGTTCGGTGATTTCATCGACGATTTCTTGCACTTTAGCGTTGATTTTATCGCGACTTTGGAGCATGTCATCGAGGTTGTGTTGACCGACGATATTTCGCAATGTGGTCATGGAAGCCTGATATACTGCCATTTGATAGTTCTCGACCCGACTGATCGCCTTCATCGGATCGATGATCCGATAGTAGAGGACAGCATTGATTTTGATGGTGACACTATCGGCGGTGACTGCTTCTTGAGGCGCGATATCGACCGTTTTAGTCCGAATATCTACTTGCACTTTTTGGTCGAGGATCGGTGTGATGAAATACAGTCCTGGACCTTTAATTTGTTGAAAACGTCCTAAGTGAAAGATCACTCCCCGCTCATACTCGCGATCGACCCTAATCCCCGACTTGACAATCGCCGCCGCGATCGCCGCAGCAATCAGTAGTCCAAATTCGCCCATGATTTTTAGCTTATTTAATAATTGATTATCGATTCGATCTTTTTTTCATGAAAAATGAAAACTTATAACCGTAGCCAAGTTCGTTAGGACGTTTTCTAATTAGTCCGCCTTCGCGGACTTTGCATTCTGTTCGCGTAGCGTCTGCCTTGCAGATACGGTGATTTCAATCGCTGTTCCGTCCTAATAGCCTTGGCGGTTGCTATACCTCTGAGAGGCTGTTTGAAAAGTCTAAAATAATACTCATAAACCCTAGAAGACAAGACAGCGCATCAAGCAGGGGGATTCAAATCTACGCTCCACATCAAACACCCTCTACCCCCTAAAACCTAAAGCCTAAAACCTAAAGCCTAGTTACCCAATTCCCAACCTGCCAGCCAACTCTGGGCTAAACGGAATCACCGTCGCCGCCATCACAAATAGAGCGATCAAACCCCAGACAGCGCGGGCATCATTCGGCTCAGTGATCTCATCCAAGCTCGGACGCTCCAAGCCCCGTTGGAGAAAACCCACCAAAATCAACCAGTAGAAAATCACTAAATTGGCTGGATTGAAAAATGTGACTAAACCCAGAATGACGAGGGTGACTAGAGTGCTGCGTTGCGCTGTCTTGCGTCCATAGATCGCTTGGACGATTCTACCGCCATCTAGCTGTCCTGCTGGCATCAGGTTGAGAGCATTGATGACCAAACCCAACCAACCGATGATGACCAAAGGATGAATTGTGAGGGTTGGTTGCTGCAATGTCGCACCCAGTAAAATTTTAGCAATGGTGCCCACTAACAGCGAACCTTGAAAAAACTGGGAGGGAATTTCTAAGCCAGCACCAGCATGAGATGATAATAAACCAGCAACCAACATCAGTAGGGAGACGACACCACCAGTTGCTGGGCCAGCTAGCGCGATATCAAATAGCGTACTGCGATCGGGTACCAGCGACTCAAACCGAGTGATCGCACCAAATGCGCCGATCTGCCCAGTCGGGAGAAAGAATGGCAGTCCGATCTTGACTTGACGCATTTGGGCGAGGATCTGATGTCCCATTTCATGAGCGATCAGGATTGTCCAGACGCCCAGTACCAAGGGGAGAATCTCCCGCACCCGTTCGGTATGCTCGTAGAAATCAAATCCCAAGAACACGCCCATCGCCTCCAGACTGGTAGCAATCGTCGCTAAAAATAGCACTACTGCCAAAATCTTTTGTCCGACTGTCGCTGGTTGGGGATCGTTGCTACTAGGTAAAACGACGACTACGGGACGCTCTTCTGGATCGGGAACGAGAAACAGACGGTATTTGTCGCCGACTTTACTATGCAGTTTGTCGGTCAAGCGACGATGGACTGCGGCGGCATCACCCCGTAAATTGCCCTTAAAGATTGCTCCCTGTTCGTAAGAGAGGGTTTCGGTCGCATAAAAGGTATCGATGCCAAAAATGC
Organism: Chamaesiphon sp.; assembly: GCF_041738855.1. Classification (GTDB taxonomy): domain Bacteria; phylum Cyanobacteriota; class Cyanobacteriia; order Cyanobacteriales; family Chamaesiphonaceae; genus Chamaesiphon. The sequence continues at coordinate 4,491 of NZ_JBGSPA010000058.1, forward strand.
CTTTGATGCTGCTCAAATCTGCATCGGGCATAGTCAGCAGGTCGATCGCGATCGACATGGATTGCGGGCCTGTCTCCGTGGGGACGATCGACTTTCTCTGTTGATATTTAGCTTGAAGAGCGGCGATTTTGATGGCTGTTTCGGGATCTTGAGCGGCGAGTCGCACTTGAGTGCCCAACCAAATATATAAACCAGTGGCAATCACCAACAGCAGCAAGATCCCCGCCAGACTGATATTCAACCCAGCAGCAAATGCCCCAAAGCTCAACAGCCAGGGAATCATTAGCACGGCTGATTGCAACCATGATAGGACTCCAAACTTACCCAAGCCTCGATTCCGATAATAACCCCAGCCCAGAATCCCGACTGAGACGATTAGAAGAGCGATTGTGGTTGTATTTTCTGCTGTAATCATTTGTGATAATTAGATACTGGAAGAGCGGTCGCACTGTGAACCACCTACCTATAGCATGACAGCATTATTCGGTCGCGGCTAGTACGGATTCGATCCCTAGTACTACTACATACCGAAAAGTTGGCTAGACTTGGTTGCAGCTATTTGTCCAGGTAACGAATATCAATGACGGTGCCATTGAAGTTGTAATTGAGCTGATCGATTTCGACTGGAGAGCCAATCTTCATTTTGGTGTTACCGAGCACCAATCCCTCTTTAGTTTTTTGCCCATTGCCAGTCACCGTGACGATCATATCGACACTATATGAATCGGGTCTGGGGTCTTTCATGGCTTTGACTGTGCCGTCAGCTTGAGGGACTGCCAAGTTGCGATCGAGTTGCCGGACGGATTTGATATCCACCTGTCCGGCGGGTTGGTTGCGAATGACAAAACTGAGTTTGTTACCCGGACTAAATTGGGTCATCAGGGCTTCGAGATTGAGCACATTTAGCCCTCTGACAATCAGGTCAGCTTCTACCGCTTGTGACTTGTCTTGTCCGTTCATTCGTCCGGTATTTCCCGGCGACAGAAAAATCCCGATGACTACAAATAACATTACTAGGACAGCACCAATGTCAAGGAGGCTGAGTTTACCAAATAATCTCCCTTGTCGATCGAGAATAGCCATAGCTAAAACTTTATGGTAATTTAAGTTCGGAAAAACTAGTGTCAGTCAATAGCAAGTATACACCAAAGTAGTTACAGGTAGATCGATACCCGATCTCGACACCATACAGCCTATTAGCAACGATCCGCTCTTACCAACCCTGGTAACGACCTAGCCGATACTGATGCTCCTATTGCTAGCAGTTCATTAGTCTAATTTAGGTGCAAATATGTATAGTCATGTGAAGGGTATCATCCGATTTCAATTATTTAATTATAATAAATGTTAAATCTCTAAACAGTTAAAGATCGTGAGCCAAAGAAAAACTTTTTTCGAGTCATTGTTTGATATTTCTTTTGCTAGCTTTATTACGGTTAGAATAATTGGTATCCTTTATATTGTAGCGATCGCACTAGTTTCATTGGGATGTTTAGCTCTATTGATTAGCTCCTTTAGAAGTGGCTTTGGTGGCGTCGTGGTGGGATTAGTTGTTACGCCATTAGCTTGGATTCTTCAGGTGATTGGCATTAGGGTTGGGCTAGAATCTCTAGCAGCTTCAATTAAAACTTCTGAAAATACCGCTCGGATGTTGGAGATTATGCAAAGACAAAATCCTTGAACTAATTAATAATTGGGTGATGAGGATGCGGATTTCAATTCCGCCCTCATCACAATCCACCATTAGGTGGGGAATTTCGACCCTTACTGTTCGATCGCCACCCTAGATCGAGCTGTCGCTACCCGATCGATTTGGGTTAACCCAATACCTGCTGTTCGATCTGGCGAACGACAGTCAGTGCCGAATAGCTCACCCCCGCAGTCCCCTCCCCAGGATGAGTAGAATCCCCCACCATCCACAGTCCCGCCACGGGTATCCGCGTCGCAAAGCCAAAGGGACCAAATGTCGATACCCGTTGCCCGATCCCGCCGACGATACCGCGATCGCGTCCGGTATAATGCTCGAATGTGCGCGGCGTGCCTGCTTCGGTAACGATGATATTTTCAGGTGCGAGATCGAAATATGCACCCAATTTAGCGATCGCCGTAGCCGTATATTCAGCCTTGAGCGCATCATAATCAACCCCCTCGCCGTACCATTGGTGCGGATCGACAAATGAGGACGCAATAATCGTTGCCTTGCCTCCCGGTGCGCGCCCATCGCCTGGATGACTCACAGAGACGAATAGCGAATTATTCTCACCGATGATGCCGTCATAATCGTAGAGAAACTGTAGATGGGGCGGACATCCGGCGGGAATTGCCGACTCTTTGACGCCCAAATATACAACAAAGGCACCTGAAGCTTGGGGTAAAGTTTTGACACGCGATCGATACCCATCGATGGATAATAAAGGGAGTGGATGAGACTTAGGAGCCGCATCGCCCAACAATCTGACTAAATCCTGGGCGGTGACGTTTGCCACCACTTCAGCGGCGGTTTCTGTCCAAGTTTTGCCTGTCTTTTGGTTGCAGATCTTCACGCCTGTGACTCCAGTCTCATCGCAGTCGATCGATTCTACTGTATGCCGCATCAATAATTTGCCACCATCCCGCTCTAGGGAAGCCACCAAGCGATCGCTCAACACCTGCATACTCCCCTGAAGGTGGTACAGCCCTTGCGGGGTCTGAGACACGCCTAAAGCTGTTGCAGCATATAGTAATGCTGTCTCGGCAGCCGTTACCTGAGAGTAGAGCTTGAGCTGAAGATCGAGAAATGTTCGCAACCGTTTATCGCCAGCCAATCCAAACCACTTGAGTGCGTCGCCAACCGTCGAAAGCGTAAACGGTACGGTAATCAGCGTCCCCAGCCGCAATGCGCCGACTAGTTGCGTTACATCCCACAGATTGCGCGGCGGAAGGATCGGATCGCGACTTTGAAACTCCCAACTTGCGGTAAATAATTGCTGTAGAAACTGCCAGAATGGTTCGCTTCCAGGAAACTGCTGTTGACGCTCGGCTTGCCAGCGTTCGGGATCGCGCCAGACACTAATCGGCGTGGTTTCGCCTGGTAAAAATACCGCACAAGCCGGATCGCAAGGTGTCGCTGGCGGTAGTTCGATTTCTAATTCACTAAAAATCCGCTGATGAATGCCCCCTTGCTCCAAGCCCGCAACTTGCGTCGCGCCGACATCAAAGGTAAAACCTTGACGCTTGAATGTCGATGCACAGCCGCCTGGGACGATCGCTTGGTCAAATATGGTCACATCATAGCCCCGTTTCGCCAACAATGCACCTGCTGTCAATCCGCCGATGCCAGCACCAATAACTACAACTTTCGGAAGGGATGACTTTGACATTTGCACGCCGAGGGAACTAGTAATGTTAATACTTTCATCTTAACATTTCTACACGAATGACCGCAGTGGGACACCAATGGCGAACCTCGGCGCACCATTAAAAACGATATCATTGGCGATGAAAGCAAGAAGTGAAGGATGGACAATCCATTTTATCGCACGGGAAATCTTTAAGCGATCGAGGATAATCAAAGACAATCGAACTTTTAGCCACCGATGTTTCCTAACTTCTTACCCACCAACGTTCAACAGTTAACCGAGCCAGAATCGATCGAGTTTGCCAGTCAAATTCAGCGTGCAGATATCCTCACATCCTTACTTCCACAGGCAATTTCAACTAGTTATATCCATCAGGGTACAGGTGGTGTCCCGATTGTTTTTCTACATGGATTTGATAGTTCGATCTTTGAGTTTCGCCGGATCGTTCCAATTATCGCATCACATCAAGAAGTTTGGGCGATCGATCTTTTAGGATTTGGATTTACCGAAAGATTACTCAATTGTCCATTTAGTAAGGACAGCATCCGCACGCATCTATCAGCATTTTGGCAGACGCAGATTCAGCAGCCGATAATATTAGTCGGTGTCTCAATGGGTGGTGCCGCCGCGATCGAATTCACCTTAAATAATCCTGAAGCTGTCCATAAATTAGTCCTGATTGACAGTGCCGGATTCACCCAACCCCCAGCACTGGGGAAATTTTTAATTCAACCACTAGGCAATTTAGCTACCAAGTTTCTCTCAAGTCCGAAAGTTCGTAAAAGCGTCAGTGAGAAAGCTTATTTCGATCGATCTTTTGTCACCGCAGATGCTCAGACATGCGCCGCGATACATCTAGAAATGCCAAATTGGCGAGAAGCTTTGATTGCATTTACTCGCAGTGGTGGTTACGGGTATTTACTCGACAGATTATCAGAAATATACCAAGAAACTTTGATTGTCTGGGGTAAGCACGATCGGATCTTGGGAACAAAAGCAGCACAATCATTCATCGACAATTTACCAAAAGCTCGTCTGGAATGGATCGATAATTGCGGACACGTTCCCCATCTGGAGCAAGCACAGATTACCGCCCAGTCAATCTTAGATTTTATTTAACTCCGGTGGCGATCGATCGCCCAAGTGAACCCCAATTCACCCGATCGGAACTTAACCATCCACTATCCACTAGCCACTAGGCTAAAATAACCAAATAATCGATCGAGCCTCCCCCATGACTGCTGCGCCCAAACACCAGAAAGCCAAAGCCCTCAAACCCAATAGCGTCAAACCTGCAAAAGAACTGTGTAGCGAATGCGGATTGTGCGATACCCACTATATCCACTACGTCAAAACCGCTTGTGCTTTCCTCAATCAGCAGATACCCGCCCTCGAAACTCAGACTCATGGGCGCAGTCGGGATTTAGATAAAGAAGATGACTTGTATTTTGGCGTCCATCAGCAGATGATGGCGGCGCGTAAAATCGATCCGATTCCAGGTGCCCAATGGACGGGAATCGTCAGCACCATCGCGATCGAAATGTTGGAGCAGGGGCTGGTAGAAGGCGTTGTCTGCGTCCAAAATACCCCTGAAGACAGATTTACACCAATGCCGATCATTGCGCGGACGAGAGCGGAAATTCTCGCCGCTAAGGTGAATAAACCCACCCTCTCGCCAAATTTATCAATCCTCGAACAAATTGCCGAGTCTGGCTTGAAGAAGCTCTTAGTCATCGGTGTCGGCTGTCAGATTCAAGCTTTGCGCGCCGTCGAGAAAGAATTAGGCTTGGAGCAACTATACGTCCTCGGCACCCCCTGTACCGATAACGTCACCCGTGCGGGCTTGCAAAAGTTTTTAGAAACCACCAGTCGATCGCCCGAAACGGTGGTTTATTATGAGTTCATGCAGGACTTTAACGTCCACTTTAAGCATGAAGATGGTTCGACCGAATTAGTGCCATTCTTTGGGTTGAATACCAAGGAATTAAAAGACGTTTTCGCCCCATCTTGTTTGAGTTGTTTCGACTATGTGAACTCCCTCGCCGATCTAGTCGTCGGGTATATGGGCGCACCCTTTGGCTGGCAGTGGATCGTAGTCAGAAACGATCGCGGTCAACAGATGTTAGATTTAGTAAATAACGCGATCGAGACTCAAGCTGTGATGTCTAAAGGCGATCGTACAGCCGCAGTCCAACAAAGCATTCCCGCCTACGATAAAGCAGTCACATTACCAATGTGGGTAGCAAAAATCATGGGTGTCGTCATCGATAAAATCGGTCCAAAAGGATTGGAATATGCACGCTTCTCGATCGATTCTCACTTCACCCGCAATTATCTATTTACCAAACGAAACTATCCTGAAAAGCTAGAGCAGCACGTACCAGAGTTTGCGAAGAAAATCGTTTCTCAGTATAAGTTACCTGATTAAAATAGTCATGTTGGCATATCATGACTGGCTTTCGATTCCAGCATCCAAAAACTTGTTACCGACCATAAGTTAGTATGTACAGCAAGGTAGATCGTATGAAGCAGGTATTCATAGAAGAAAAAACTTTTGATAAAATAGACTTCACTCAAAAATCATTAAGTAAAGGTGAGTATGAATACTGTAAATTTATCAACTGTAACTTATCAAAATCCGACCTTTCAGACATTAAATTTTTGGAATGTGAGTTCTCAGGTTGCAATCTTAGCTTAGTCAGTCTAAACAGAACATCATTCAAGGAGATTAAATTCAAGGATTGTAAAATGCTCGGACTAAATTTTGGAAACTGTGATAAATTTGGATTCGCAGTTTACTTCGATACTTGTATCCTCAATCATTCATCATTTTCTGATATTACGTCTCCGATGAAGCAGCGAGTAAGACTTAGGCAGACAGTATTTAAAAACTCTCAACTCCAGGAAGTAGACTTTACCGAATGCGATCTCACCTGAGTTCGATGAAGTTTTGTCTCCTCAAACTCAGGCATTTCAACACTTTTAGGCTAACAGCAGAATTTTTTCAATTTTTGGCACATTAAAATCCACCATCAATATCATTAATAGTTGAAAAAACATTGATTTAAATT
>NZ_JBGSPA010000059.1:0-4269 GCF_041738855.1 Chamaesiphon sp.
TTTAAATCAATGTTTTTTCAACTATTAATGATATTGATGGTGGATTTTAATGTGCCAAAAATTGAAAAAATTCTGCTGTTAGCCTAAAAGTGTTGAAATGCCTGAGTTTGAGGAGACAAAACTTCATCGAACTCAGGTCAGCAACGAAATCGCGCACCAGTTTCGGATGACCATCGTTGGCGGCATAGACTTCACCGACAGCTCGGAGCTGCGGATCGGAGCCAAATACCAGATCGGCGCGGGTCGCAGTCCACTTCGGCTGTCCTGTCTGGCGATCGCGACCCTCAAACGTCGTCTTGTCGTCATTGGTTGCAGTCCAGACCGTCGCCATGTCGAAGAGGTTGACGAAGAAATCGTTGCTCAACGCGCCAGGTCGCTCGGTGAACATGCCATGCTTTGAACCGTCCCAGTTCATCCCGATCGCCCGCAGGCCGCCGATGAGTGCCGTCAGTTGCGGGGCGGTCAGTGTGAGTAGGTTTGCCCGATCGATTAGGAACACCTCACAGGCCACCTTAGACTGCTGTTTCTGAAAATTGCGGAAACCATCGACGACCGGATGGAGCCACTCGAAACTCTCGATGTCGGTGTCCTCCGGCAAGGCATCCATCCGGCCTGGCGTGAAGGGCACCTGGATTTTGACCCCAGCATCGCGAGCGGCTTGCTCGACACCCGCACAGCCGCCCAACACGATGAGATCGGCCAGGGAGACTTGCTTATTACCAGTCTGGGCATGATTAAACGCTTGCTGCACGCCTTCGAGTGCCGATAGCACCTTAGCGAGCTGTTGGGGCTGGTTCACTTCCCAGTCTTTTTGGGGAGCCAGCCGGATGCGCGCTCCGTTTGCGCCGCCCCGCTTGTCGGAGCTGCGGAACGTCGAAGCTGAAGCCCATGCCGTCCCGACGAGTTCTGAGACGCTTAATCCTGTCGCGAGGATCTTGGCTTTGAGATCGGCAATATTGGTCGCGTCGATCGGGTCGCGATCGTTCATCGGAATCGGGTCTTGCCAGATTAAACTCTCTGCTGGTACTTCGGCTCCCAGGTAACGGACTTTAGGCCCCATATCACGGTGGGTGAGCTTATACCAGGCGCGGGAGAATGCGTCCTCAAATTCTGCCATGTTATCGAGGTAGCGACGACAGATTTTGGCGTACTCTGGATCGGCACGCAAGGCGATATCAGAGGTCATCATCATCAGCGGATTGCGCTGGCCCTGGATATGCGCGTCGGGCGTGGTGGCTTCAAGAGTCGCTACCGTCGGTCGCCACTGTTTGGCACCCGCTGGGCTTTCGGTCAGTTCCCACTCGAAGTTGAAAAGGTTATGCAGATACTCGGCATCCCACTTAGTCGGCTCCGAAGTCCAGGCACCCTCGATCCCGTTGGTCATTGTGAACTCGGCGTTACCAGTGCCTGCTGAATTCTTCCAGCCCAGACCCTGCGCTTCGATCGGTGCGCCTGCTGGGGCTGGGCCGATATGTTCTTTGCCGACGGCACCGTGGCTCTTGCCGAAGGCATGACCGCCAGCGATCAGTGCAACGGTTTCCTCATCATTCATCGCCATCCGCGCGAAGGTTTCGCGGATTTCGCGAGCCGAAGAAAGCGGATCGGAATTGCCGCCGGGACCTTCTGGGTTGACGTAGATCAGCGACATTTCGGATGCGGCTACCGGATTTTCGAGGTCGTAATACTCTCCTTTGGGATCGCCGTGCCACCGCTGGCGACCCTGCATTTCGGTTTCGGCACCCCAATAAGTTGCGCTATCGGCCTGCCACCCGTCCAACCGCCCGCCACCAAAGCCAAAGGTCTTGAAACCCATCGCTTCGAGGGCACAATTGCCAGTCAGCACCATCAGGTCTGCCCAACTCAGCGCACTACCGTATTTTTGTTTAATCGGCCATAGGAGGCGACGCGATTTGTCGGTGTTGCCATTATCGACCCATGACTCGATCGGCAGGAACCGCTGGAGCGCACTGCCAGCACCGCCGCGACCATCGGCAATCCGATAGGTGCCCGCCGCGTGCCACGCCATCCGAATCATCTGCGGGCCGTAATGACCGTAATCGGCTGGCCACCACTCCTGAGACGTTTTGAGCAGATCGAAAATATCGTTTTTTAGCTCGCCCAGATCGACCGCCTCGAAAGCCTCAGCATAATCAAAATCGGCTCCCAGCGGATTGGCTAGATCGGTCTGTTGGTGGAGTAGCTCCACCCGCAGTCGATCCGGCCACCAATCTTCGAGCGTTGGCCCCAAGCCCTGAGCACCTTCAATCCGGGTGCCACGGAACGGGCACCCGCCCGATCCAGTTACGTTATCTGCCATTACTTGTTTCCTAATCTGTAAGTTGTGGATTTAGGCCGTTTCATATTATAAAGACACGATCGCTTTGAATGAATCGTCCATTTGAAGGATATATTGACGTTGCATTGCTATTAAATGACACGACAATTGGCAGGGAGACAGCGACCGCCAATATCGGGTTCTTCCGAGCTTTTGGTGAAAACGGATATTCTGGGCAATTTGCGTAAAGTAGAGTCTAGCTTCGACAAACCTCGATCACCAAAAGCTCGGAAGATCCCAATGTCATTCTCGTCTAACAAGCCAATTATTGTCACCGAGCCAGTCATCTATTATCGGCGATTGAAATAGGATTTACATATTATTGATGATATGTAAATCTCCAGAATTAAGTAGGCTGAATACTTCAGATAAAGGATGATAGTTTCTTATTCAATGTATCGGTAAAATTAAATCGAACCTTTTCGCACTATTAGTGTCGATCGATGCGAATCGATGAAATGTTTTCCTAATAAGGAACCGAAATCGCAGTTGAGCAGTCTAATCTAATATATATGGAACCAATTCACTTAATTGAAAATCGACCATGAAAAAGTTAATCAGTGTCCTACTACTATGCAGTACCGCGATTTTGCTGCCATTGACAGCCCATGCTGAGGATGTCAACAATCGTCTCTATCGTCAAGAGCGTCGGCTCTATAACGGTGTCCGTCAGGGTACTGTGACGCGAAGCGAAAGCCAGATGGTTCGACAACGGTTGAATGCCATCAAAGCAACTCGGTACCGCCACATGCGTAAAGGTACATATACTCCTACCGCCCAGCGTCGCCTCAACTCGCGCTTAGATAACACCTCCAAAACGATCTATCGTGTCAGACGCAATTAGGTTACTAACAATTAGGGTATTAAACGATAGCATATAGCATTACTCGTTAATTCTCGTATCGTTTAATACTCGTCTCTAGTTCCAATAATCGGCTGTGCTGATATCTTGGCAGTTACTAAGATGCTGGCGGATGGGATAGAGGCAAATTGTGAATCGATCGATCGTCACCTAGCACCACCATGATTAAACTGTTAAATGTCAAGGGGTTAGGGTTCTTCCGAGCTTTTGGTGAAAACGGATATTCTGGGCAATTTGCGTAAAGTAGAGTCTAGCTTCGACAAACCTCGATCACCAAAAGCTCGGAAGATCCCAATATCGCTGTCGTTTGATAGAAAGGAAATAGCTGGAATTTAAAGTCTGTTAAAGTAAGTTATCCAACAGTTGTTTCATTACCTACCCTAAGTAAAAAGAGGATCGTATCATTCATTTTTGTTTCTATTGCTAATCCCCACTTGTAGACCACTTGACAGCGAGATGATCTTCCACTGACCATACTCCTTTAGCAGCCCAGGCAATGCGTTCGGCTTCCTCGCGTTGGGCAAGCGTCCGCACGGTACCGTGGAGGATGACCTTGCTACCGACAATCTCGACGCGGATCTTGCTGGCATCTAACATGACATTGCGATCGATCGCCGCTTCAATATCCATACCGACGGCGGGGATTTTATCCGTGGGTTTAATCGATAGCGAGCTAGATACCCCATGAACGCCCGCGATCGATCTCATGATGGTTTCGGCGGCATTCTTCTGATACCACCACTCCACCTCACCTTCGAGGATAATCCAACCGTTCCGCACCGTTATTTGAACAGTTCCGGTGGGAATTGTGGTAGCCCAGGCAATTTTGTGGGCAGCAGCGGCGGCGATTTCACCATCAGTGCGGTGGTTGGCATCGGGGATATGGAGTTCGATGTCGTCGGCGATCGCCACTACCCCAGCCACTCGTTTTACAGCATGGACGGCTGCCAATTTCTCATCAAAGCTGGTGGTATAACCAGTGAGGGTAACGGTGCCATCTGCGACTAATACACCGATTTCGGCAACTTTGAGACTAGGATCGTATTTGAGTTCGGACAATACATCTGTTTTG
>NZ_JBGSPA010000087.1:0-2836 GCF_041738855.1 Chamaesiphon sp.
TCTAACAGCGTGTAGAGTATTAATTGGGCGTAAGGGAGAATGGTGTTCACTGTTCTCATCAATGTTTTTCCACGCCCTTTTTCTCATATTTTCAACCCCTTGAATAGTAGAGCTAATATACTAGTGCAAGATGTGAGTAAAGGCATTGCCAATCTAAAGTACGATCGCTATTTTCGCAAGATTCTAAGCTTATACCAAGTTAAATTGAGTAGATGACAGATGAGCTAGAATAGGAAAAAGGAGGTGGAGAGATTAAGATGGCAGGAGTGACCTCAATTATTGTTAAAGAGAGTTTAGAAGAGATAGCAGAGCGATTACGTCAAGCAACTCAACCGATAGTCACAGAAAAGCTCCAAGTGCTGTACTGGTTGAAGCAAGAGAAGGCACCAAGTATCAGTAAGATCGCCGCATCTTTGGGGAGACATCGAGGCACATTACAGGAATGGTTAAGAATATATCGAACAGAAGGAATCTCAGGATTAGAGCTGGTAAAAAGTAGCCCAGGAGGAGGAAGACGGCTAATTCCAAAATGGGCAGAAGCAGCATTATCGAAAAGGTTGCAAGAGCCAGAAAATGGATTTGACAGTTATGGAGCTGTCCAGCAATGGCTGTCAGAGACATTGGGTGTGGAAGCGGAGTACCATGCCGTGTATCAAATGACCCGCTATCGACTCAAAGCCAAACTGAAAGTAGCACGGCCACAACACCACAAACAAAACAAGGACAGTCGTTTGGCTTTTAAAAAAACCTCCCCAGTGACCTTGAACTACTAAGTCTATTCGATCGCCAAAAAGAGCGACCCATGCGATATTTTGTTCAAGATGAGAGTCGCTTCGGACTCAAGACATTAGTTGGTCGATTGCTGAGTGCCTGCGGCATCAAACCAATTGGAACGTGGCAATGGTTCTTTAAGGCGTTTTGGCTGTATGGAGCTGTAGAACCTGCGACTGGAGCTTCTTTCTTCCTACAATTCTCCCATGTTGATACTGAGTGCTTTCAACGATTTTTGGATGAATTCTCCCGAGCTTATCCTGATAGTCTCAATATTATTCAGGTGGACAATGGTCGTTTTCATACTAGCAAGAAATTGGTGGTGCCAGACAATATCATTCTGTTATTTCAACCTCCTTATTGTCCAGAACTAAATCCCATTGAACACTTATGGCAATATCTCAAATCTGATTTAAGATGGGCAAACTTTAAGACGTTGGAAGAACTTCAAATCAAATTAGGGCAACTCTTAGAAGCTTTAACGCCTGAAATAATTGCAAGCATTACCGGATATCCTTTCATTTTGGATGCCCTATCTGTCGTTAATGTTATTTAAATTGGTATTACTAATAAGTGATTAAGTTCGCAATAAATTGCCAGATCTAACCTCATCAAATTTAAGTAAATTCAACTAGTTATAAATCTATCAATGTGAGGAGGAATTGACTAAAATAAAACATATAAAGTATACATATACGCTCCAAATCTACTCTGATTGGGCGCACAGAAAATGCTCGCAAAATCAACCAGACAAAAGTAACAAATCCCATCTATTTTACAACGGAGAACTCACAATGAAAAATATTGTCTTAGCTACTCTTGTATCTGCAATCGCCGCTCTAGGACTGAGTACGCCAGCTAAAGCGCAAGTAGCGGCGCAGAGTTCGATCGGGCCATCGGTTCTGTTTGGAAATGGACAAGCCGCAATTGGAATTGATTCAAAATTTGGGATTAGCGATAATCTATCGTTACGTCCGTTTATTTATTTTGCCAGTAGCGGTACGGACTTTGGTACTGCGCTTACTTATGATTTTCCACTCAGAAATACTGATAATAACATTGTAATTACCCCTTTTGTGGGTGCTTCGATCGATGTTAATACGGGAGCTAACAGTATCACTACGGCTGGTTTAGTGGGCGGTGCCGATTTCGATCTTAGCGAGAGCCTGCGGTTAAAAGCCTCGTTGATCGTACCGTTGAGTAGCGATCGGGGTCAAACCACTGGTGTGGCTGTCGGGGCTGGTTTCCGATTCTAAATCTTGGCTAATTTGGGTAACTATTACACCGATCGTTTACGACGAACGGACGCGATCGAGACAATATTCAACTAACTACCTACAGAGAGTAATTACCAGTCAATATCAGTCGATCGACGAGAATCGAGCCGGAATCCATAGCACGATCGAAGCAAGTTTTAAAAAAGTGGCGATCGAAGAAAATCCAGAGCAATTTCTATTAGTGTTGTTAGTTGTTTTGAGTATAGCGATCTTGCCACGAGTTCCGATCTGGTTGCGCCGGAGTCCCTATCCGCTACTGCTAGTAATTGTCAGGTTAGGGTTGGCTGAGGAACAAGCTCTCCAAACTGTAAAAAAGCGATCGCGCAGCTCTGAATTCTAATTGTTAAATCCCACAACCGATCGTGCCCAATATGTTTCAGTTCAAAATGTTCGCTAGCCGACAGTCATTTAATCCGGTTGACGATCGTTCGAGCTGGGATTTTTGCCAGCATTGCTCGCGCTCGCTCGCCTCAACAATTATCTGTACCGGATTATGGCTAATGATGCCGATCGTCGGTGTAGCACAAGACACCCCTCCAGTCGCCGTACCATCACCATCGCCGCCGATCTCTACGCCGACGGATGGCGTATTTTTTGCAGACATTATGGTGAGGGGGCAGGTGATTTTACAAGTTGGCAGTCTTGCCAATCTCAGTGCGAGCGATCGCGCTAATATTATCAATCGCCGGATTGCAAGTTTTCTAGCTCAATCGCAGTCGAATGGCGCGATTACCGTCCAAACTGACCCGCAGCGCGGGATTGCTACCCTCCAACGGAATAATCGGATT
>NZ_JBGSPA010000136.1:0-25556 GCF_041738855.1 Chamaesiphon sp.
CCACTCACCAATAAGGTTATATAGTTGTCATCTGTTAAGAATTAAAGTGCGAACTCTACCCGTTAGGGTTACTTAACAGAAGCTTCTCATCCCCTGATTACTCAGTTTCGAGAAAACGAATCGCACTAGATACTACTATTAAATCACTTTCGATCGACTTAATGGTATCCTGACAGCGATCTAAGTCATTTGTAGCTACTCGATGTATTGCTATTTGGCAAAGATTTTGCGTAGTCGTGTCAATAAATTATCACGATCGACACTGAGATCTAAGTATGGCGTTTTTTCACCGCAGAGACGATGGGCGATGTTTGAAAAAGCCAGAGCGGCACGAGAGCTAGAATTAGCCTCCAATACTAATGGTTCGCCGCGATTGGTAGAAGTGATCACCCGTTCGTCTTCAGGAACGACACCGATCAATTGGACGGCGAGAATTTCACTGACATCCTCTACGGACATCATCTCACTGGCTTCGACCATCGCTGGACGCAGCCGATTGACGATCAGTCGGGCGGGACTGATATTACTCGCTTCGAGTAAACCGATGACGCGATCGGCATCGCGGACGGCGGAGATCTCTGGAGTCGTGACGATCAGTGCTTCTTGAGCTGCGGCGATCGCATTTTTGAAACCCATTTCGATGCCCGCTGGACTATCGATCAACACAAAATCAAACTGCGGTGCGAGTTCGCCGATCATCCACTTCATGTGGTTGGGGGTGATCATCTCAGCTTTGCGATTTTGGGTGGCCGGGAGTAGCACCAGTCCTGGCTGACGCTTATCGCGCACCAATGCTTGATCGAGCCGACATTCACCCGCCAGCACTTCGACGGCGGTATATACGACGCGATTTTCCAATCCCAGTAACAGATCGAGGTTTCGCAATCCGAAGTCACCATCTACCAAGGCGACTCGATGCCCCATCTTGGCTAGAGTCATGCCCAGGTTCGCTGTGACAGTGGTTTTACCCACGCCACCTTTACCGGAAGTAATTACAATAATACGAGTCATGAATTATAGATTGTGAATTATTTATTATTTATGATAAAAATTCGCTTATTGGTTACGAGCTTGTACGACTTGCGTGCAAATATTCAGTCAGATCGCTGAGAGCTTGGTAGAGCTAACTCGCGCAGGTAGGAGGTATTTTTGAGATCGCTGGCGCGGGCAATCCGAATTCCTTGTGGGGTGACGTAGGCTATTTCTGGTTCAAACTGCGGGGGTGGGGTTTCGGGTGCCCGCGCCACGCGATCGGCTATTCGCAATTGGGTAGGTTCCATCTGGAGTGCCACGATCAGACATTGTGGATTATTGGGATAGCCAGCATGAGCGATGCCCCGCAATTTACCTAATACAATAATATCGCCCGCTGCAAAAATTTCGCCGCCAGGATTGACATCGCCCATGATAATCACTGTACCTTGGTGGCGGATGTCCATGCCCGATCGGACGGTCATTTGCAGGTAGATCGGTTCGGCGATAAGTGGTGCGGCATCTTCAGTCGATTGCGGTATCAAGGGTGCGATCTTTGATTGCTGGGAGACTGAGTAGCCTGCTGTGGCAGCCGCAACAGCGGTTTGGCGGCGGCTGGTAGAGACGAGTTGGAGTTGGAGGGCGACATCACTCAACGCATCAGCAATCCCTTGTAGTTGTCTGGCATCGAGGAGTCGATCTTGCGCGACTAGATGTACCATCGTCAATGGTTGCCAAAACCTTTTACCAGCTTGAAGTCTTTGCTGAAGCTGCTCCCACAGATCGTTCCAACTTGCCGAAGCAGGAGTCTCTGCTTCTGTCGGCAAGATCAACTTCACCACTCCATCTTCCTGCTTGAGTCGAATTTGCAATTTTGGTCGTTCTGGTGGGTTCGCGGAGATCGGATCTGCTGTTTCCTGAGTGTTCAGTGTGGATGAGATAGAAGAGGAATCAGCATTCATAGCCTACAGAGTGGTAACGATCGCAAATGACTTTTACATCTTACACTTCAAACGGATGTTCGGTTGCGATTGTCGGTCATCTATTTGGGTATTATGAACCAGAGGTAATATTATTTGGTTAATTGCATTCATTAGTACCAGTTTGTCAATATCATCCTCGATCGCCAGATTGGGGATGAGATCTATTATTATGCTGGTGTCAGATCGTTTAGACAGTATCTAAAAAAAATGAGTTTAATTCGGATTTGGGCAGTAGCCAGTAATGTGTTTCGAGAAGTGATGCGCGCTCGAATCTTCTTGACGATCGGCTTTTATGCGGTGCTGATGTTGGCAGCATGGCGGATCTTGCCATCCATCTCTGGTGCTGCACAGGACAAAATCATGACTGATTTTGGCACTGCTAGTTCGAGCTTACTCGGAGTGGTCATCGCGATTTTTGTAGGGACGAGTTCGATCGACAAAGAGATCGAAAAGCGGACTGTCTTTACGATCGTCACCAAGCCGATTAGCAGTATGGAATTTATTCTCGGCAAACATTTAGGTTTATCCGCCGTATTAGCAATTTTGGTCGCGGGGATGACCGCGATTTATCTGCTCGTACTCAGCTTATCCCAGATTAGTTACCAACTAGTGCCGCTGGTGATTACCGCATTTTTCCTGTGGCTGGAACTGTGTCTATTGGTGGCTGCTGCGTTATTTTTTAGTGTATTCACAAGTTCGCTCTTGGCGATCCTGTTGACTTTTTCGTTATATCTAGCTGGACATCTCAGCGAAGGGATGGTGAAGTTGGCAGGGGTCACCAAAAATCCCAGTTTTCAACAACTCACAGACAATTTATATCTCGTCTTACCAGATTTGTCGCGACTGGATCTCAAAAATGATGCTGTCTATGGCATCTTACCCCAGCCGGACGCTCTCTTGCTCAATGCTGGATATGCAGTACTTTATATGGGGATATTATTGCTCGCGACGACGATGATTTTCTCGCGCCGACAGTTCTAGTCTGAGCTTCCCAGCACGAGAGAGTTGCTGCCAAATTGGAGGGTGTGTGAGGCGGAAGCCGTAACGCACCAGATCTAAGAGTAACAGCAACCCACTGATTAGAGTTTTTGATGAGTGTATGCGTGTTGCTTGACGTTATCATCTTTGGTGACGACTCGATCGGCATTGAGTACCCGCTTCCGCTCGGTGGAGTAGTTAAAGCTGGTATAACTTTCCCCTGGAGCGATATGCACTTGAGCTTGAGGGTGACTTTTGTAGGTCCGGGCGGTGGCGATACAACGGTAAGCAAATTCGTTGCCTAGCTGACAATCGGCTGGAAAGTTCGCGGGGATTTGCGGGACATCGCCAGCAATCAGTGCGCCCAGAGTCGTGGCAGCGGCGATCTGATAAGAGGTGGGAATCCCCTTGAGCAGGGCTTCTAGAGCAGATGAAGGGATTGGTTCGATGATTTTGAGTTCGCGCACACCATCATCGTCGCGGAAGAAGCAAGTAGCCACACCGATCACCAGATAGGCATCAGGGGTCAGATCGGGAGCATCAGCGATCGCAGTCACAGTTGTCATAAGGATTTAATTAATCTAATCGGTCGGCTACTGATGTAGCTCCCTAGATCGTACCAATTTAACTAGCTGCGGCAGATCCTCGTTAGACTACTTATTATATCGGTAGGACAATATTGGGCTGTAGCTAATGTAGCTGTAGTTTGATTCGCTCCCGATCGTCTAGCTCACTGACTTGGAGCCTTGCGGCTCCCGCTACTACCCGCCTACAGATCGCCACACATGGAAGCTTTTAGCCCTACACCACCAGATTGGAGAGAGATCGCTACTCACGCGGAGGGATTTTGTTGTCCCAACTGTCGCGCTAGCTCGTCCACCGCTAATGCTGCTTGGATCGATCGTCGTTCGCCCGTATTTGTCGAAAATCGCAAACGCAAGTGGCAAGAATTTTATCTGTGTCAATGTGGCAAAGCTTGGTGGGGTTGGAGCGACGAGCGCACCCCCAATGAATTTGCCGAGCGGAGCACTTACAATAGTGAAGACAGCGATCTCGACTACGATAGCTTTTTTGGTTACTTCTAACTCACCAAGCAACAACGGCAATGGATTGGCAAGAAATTTCTGGTAATTGGGTTTATATCCCGCGTCAGCCACGGGCGATCGTGCATTTTTTGGGTGGTGCATTTGTCGCAGCGGCTCCACATTTGACCTATCGATTATTATTAGAAGACTTGGGCAAACAGGGGTATGTGACGATCGCGACGCCATTTATCAATACCTTCGATCACCGCGCGATCGCGAGTGATGTCTACAATAGTTTTGAAGATACCTTAGAATTGCTGCAAAATCGTCGCTACTTACCTACTTCCTTACCAGTTTATGGTGTCGGTCATAGTATGGGATGCAAGCTGCATCTGCTGATCGGAAGTATGTACGATGTCAAGCGATCGGGAAATATCTTAATTTCATTTAATAACTTCTCGGCGCGGGATGCCGTACCGTTGATGGGACAAATGCCCCAGGAATTCACTATGGAATTCACGCCCAATCCCCAAGAAACACTCGATTTGATTGCCGAATATTATGATGTCAGTGACAACCTGATTATTAAATTTAATAATGACACGATCGACCAATCATATACTTTAGGTCAGCTACTCACCAAAATTTTTCCAGGTAAAGTTTCGACGCAGGTTATTAATGGTAGTCACATTACCCCATTAGGACAGAACTTCCTACAATGGCAATCGACTCCTCAAAGTTTTACACCTTTTGATGCGATCAGACAATGGATCGATCGGGAAGTGAACCGCGATTTATACCAACTCAAGCGCGAAATATTACGTTGGCTCGATCCTGTAAATAGTTGACAGCGGCTTGCGCTCCGTCTTCGACGGGTTTAGTTGATGTAGGGTGTGTTAGCGACAGCGCGAGCGCACCAAATCTAAAAACCAAATTATCAATGCTGTCAACTGTCAACTGTCAACTGTCAACTGTTTAAGCCTACCAATTTCTCAGTCAATTCCCACATGCGGATGGCTTTATCATCACTAGCCTTGTCCGATAACTCCTGCACGAATGATTTACCGCCGACTTTTTGACGGTTACCCCAACTCCAATGCACCCCAGATTGCTTAAATTCAGGATCGGCGACTACTTGCGCCACCCGTTCCCCAGCTAGCTCTTGAGTTACATAACCCTTGGTAATATTTTTCTGAAACCAGGGGAAAATCTTTTGGAATAATGGGTAGCTATTGCGGAACAACGGCGTATCGGCGACACAGCCAGGATAGAGCGTATTAAACACAATCCCCGTCGCATCGTGATACCGACGATGCAACTCACGACTCGTCATCATATTGCACAGTTTACTGTCTTTGTAAGCTTTGCCCGCTTTAAATGGCTTGCCGTCAATCATGGCAATCGGTGCTTTGAACCCAGCCGCCAACCCCTGAAGATCGCCGAGATCCGCTGGTGCAGGAATCGGAATCTTGCCGCCTAGCTCCTTAGAATTGGCTGTGACGGTACCTAAAATAATCAAACGTTTATCTACTCCAGCGGCAGCTTTTAAGTCGTCTAGCAGCAGATTAGCCAGCAGAAAATGACCAAAATGATTGGTAGCAACGCTCAACTCATAGCCTTCTGGCGATCGCATTGGTTCTTTGAGCAGGGGTAGATATACGGCTGCATTACACACCAAAGCCTCTAGAGATTTACCTGTAGCTCTGAAATCCTGCACGAATTTCCTGACGCTTGCCAGCGATCCTAGATCGATGGGCAAAATACTATAACTAGCTGAAGACATCCCGACAGCTCGTGCGGCTGTCTCGGTTTTGGGCAGATCCCGACAAGCCATCACCACCTGCCAACCCCGTTGTGCCATCGCTTTGGCGGTGTATAAGCCTACCCCTGATGAGGCTCCGGTAATTATTACTGTTTGTTGAGTCATTTTTAGCAAGTTCTCTTATGTGTCTGGAATCTCAGATCGGATTGGTGACGATCGACAGCAAGACACCTCAACCCTTTATTATGAAAGAAGAGCGATCTGATGAGCGGCAAAATACTAAAATATTTACAATATCTAGATCGAATCGGGGATCTCATGCGCTAAACTGCGTCGCAATACATTTTAATCACAATCTCAACCGCTCTGCGATCCAACTAAATCTGAGAGATCGCCAACTTCATCTGTATTCTGAGTCCGTCCAATGGCGATCGCTCAACTCGCGATCGATCCGAGCGGTTAAACTGGTAACTGAATAACTGTTAACCAGATCATGACCTTACCTGCAATCCAATGGTATCCAGGGCACATTGCCAAAGCCGAGCGTCAACTACAAGAGCAAGTCAAAAAAGTTGATGTCGTGCTCGAAGTGCGGGACGCGCGGATTCCATTCGCGACATATCATCCACTCCTATCTACCTGGATTGGCAATAAACCCAAATTATTAATCCTCAATCGGGTCGATATGATCCCGCCAACAGTGCGAGAATTGTGGACTGAATGGTTTCTATCTCAAGGCGAACAGCCATTTTTTGCCAACGCTCAAAAAGGAACGGGGGTAGTCGCCATCTCCAAAGCAGCGCAATTAACAGGTATCGCCATCAATCAAAAACGGAAAGAACGTGGAATGCTGCCGCGTCCTGTGCGCGCTGTCGTCATCGGTTTCCCCAATGTCGGTAAATCAGCCCTGATCAATCGACTGCTGAATAAACGAGTGGTGGAAAGTGCCAGACGTGCGGGTGTCACAAGATCCCTCCGCTGGGTAAGAATTTCTGATGAGTTGGAGCTATTGGACGCGCCAGGGATTATTCCTGGACGGTTGAACGATCGCGAAGCGGCGGTAAAGCTAGCGATCTGCGATGATATTGGGGAAGCTGGTTATGACAGACAAAGTATGGCAGCAGCCTTGATCGAACTGTGTCAGGAGTTGGGCTATATCGACGGATTCAATGCTCGATATGGCTCTGTACCGACATCTTTGAGCGGCGAAGAGTACCTGCACAATCTCGCCAATGATAAATATCGCGGCGATCTCGAACGCACGTCGCACCTAATTCTCAATGACTTTCGGACTGGAGTATTGGGGACTATTCCCCTAGAGCTACCCGCCAAGTCTACCCCCTAATTCACCGCCATTTCACTTTGTGCTCGCTCCAAACAACTCCCCCGCCATCTAGTGACAGTAGCTCACCTGTCACAACCGATCTAGTGCGCTAGTAGACTTTGCTGGTATATTTAGGAATTACTAAATATTTAACTCTTAATATCCAAGTTTACTAAAGTCCCGATCGGTTTAACAAAAAATGCATATTGCGTGGCTAGGAAAAAAAACGCCTTTTTGTGGCAATGTTACCTATAGTCGAGAAATTACTAGTGCCTTAACTAATCGTGGTCACAAAGTAAGTTTCATGCACTTTGCTGACACCAAAGCTGATGGCGATGAAGTGCCACTACCGTTTCTCTACAAATCCCAAGTATATACAATTCCTACTATTAGGGCTAAACGGGTACTCGAACGATCGCTCCGTCGTCGCAAACCAGATATCGTTCATGCTTCACTAAGTTTATCACCGCTGGATTTTCTACTCCCAGAAATTTGCCAAGAACTAAATTTACCACTGATTTCGACCTTTCATACACCTTATGATGGCAAACGGCGAAATGTCACTTCGACTACCCAGTTACTAGCGTATCAACTGTATGCACCATTTCTTGCTAGATACGATCGCACGATTATCTTTTGTGAAGAGCAGCAAGATTTATTAGTCAAACTAGGCGTATCGCGCGAACGGCTGATCGTCATTCCCAATGGTGTTGATGAGCAAAAATATACGCCAGGGATGAGTAATATTAAAGCTGAGTTTAATGCTCGGCAAATCTACGTTTATCAGGGACGGATCTCGACTGAAAAAAATGTTGAATCTCTACTTAAAGCTTGGAAATACTGCAATATGAGCAACTATGGTTGCAAGTTATTATTAGTTGGCGACGGTCCACTGAGACCCAATCTCGAACCATTTTACAATATCGAACATGGTGTGATTTGGTTGGGCGCAATTCGAGATGATGCCCGTCGGATCGAGATTTTGCGAGGTGCTGATGTGTTTATTTTGCCTTCTTTAGTAGAGGGTTTGTCATTGTCTTTACTAGAAGCGATGTCTTGCGGATTAGCTTGTGTAGCTACTGATGCAGGTGCAGATGCTTCGGTGATTAGTGGTGGTGCTGGAGTCGTCATCAATACTCAAGGTGTTTCTGGTCAACTCCGTACCCTCCTCCCTGTGCTCCGCGAACATCCTGCCTGGGTCGAGATTCTGGGCAAATCTGCCCGTCAGCGAGTGTTGACGAGTTATACCCTCAAAAGTAATATCGATCGGATCGAACGTCTGTATAGTGAGGTTCTCGCGCCAATTCAACAAGTTGGGTAACTGCCCACTGTTTGCTAATTACCAACCACTGGCGGTGCGACAACTGGTGCAACTGATGCTGTGGACAACCAACCAGCACTGAGAATAATTGTGAGCGTAATAAATACTAGAAATAAACCCCAAGTAATCCGATTGAGGTTGCTTTCGGCACTTTTGGTACTACTAAATAACTGCGCCTGACCGCCAATGCCCCCAATACCATCCCCTTTGGGGCTGTGTAGCAGTACCATTGCTGTCAAACCAAATGCAGACAGACACCAAATACTCTCAATTACATTAACGATATTCATGTAGCAATTCTAAACCGTAATAATCTCTCATCTATTGTATCTCGATCTTGGCAAGGATTTGAGAGTTGATGAGGGTAACCATCGGTGGCACGTGTTTACACCGATAACCGACCCTGAGTACCTAGATCGAGCCTGACTCCCTCGCTCAAAATTTGCGAGCCTACACACCTACCCGCATCGGCGATCGCGTGTGCTGGAACTCGACTAGAGTCGGTAAGATCATCGACTTACCAGTCATTTCTACAGGCTGAGGAATCTGGAGAATTTCGAGAATCGTCGGTGCGAGATCTGCCAATTTACCATCCGTGCGGAGTTCGACATCAGTACCATGTCCTGGCAATTGACGACGTTCCCCTTCGATCAGGATTAGTGGTACCTGGCTGGTAGTATGGGCTGTCCAGGGATTGCCCCGTTCATCACACATGTACTCAGCATTACCATGATCGGCGGTGACGATCGTCGTCCCACCGACTTTACCCACCCCAGCTAGCAACCTACCGATACAGCCATCTACAGCTTCGATCGCTTGAATCGTTGGTGCCATCTTGCCAGTGTGTCCGACCATATCAGGATTGGCATAGTTGACCACGATCAGAGTGTAGATCTGCTTGGCGATCGCGGCAAGCACGACATCGGTCACGGTCGCCGCAGACATTGCCGGAGCGCGATCGTACCTACTCACCTGCGGACTGGGAATCAGATCCCGATCTTCCCCAAGATATGGTTCTTCCCTACCGCCGTTAAAAAAGTAGGTAACGTGAGCATATTTTTCGGTTTCGGCTACTCGAAACTGTTGTAAACCCTGCGCGGCGATGACTTCTCCCAGCATATTTTGTAACTGCTGTGGTTCAAAAGCAACTAATACGGGTAGTGTCGAATCGTATTGAGTAAATGTGGCGAAGGTCAGTGGTGTAATTTGAGTACGAATGAAGCCAGTAAATGCGGTGCTCACTAGGGCACTAGTGAGCTGTCTAGAGCGATCGGGTCGGAAATTAAAGAAAATAACGCCATCACCAGATTCGATGGCACCTGGAGCGATTCTGGTGGGGCTGATGAATTCATCAGTTTTGTCGTCAGCATAGCTAGCGGTGAGGACGGCAGTTGCCGTTTGTCCACTCCCCTCGCCTGGGTCGATCATCACATCATAAGCCAGCTTGACTCGATCCCAGCGACGATCGCGATCGAGTGCATAGTAGCGTCCGCTCACTGTAACGATCTTCCCGACGCCGATTTGAGCGATCGCCTCTTCAATTTTTTGAACAGCCAACAAGCCATCGCGCGGATCGGTATCGCGTCCGTCAGTAATCACATGAATGCAAACTTCCGTGAGATCGCGCTCTCGGGCTAGTTGCAACAAACCAATCAGATGCTCTAGGTGTGAATGCACCCCACCATCCGAGCAGAGTCCCAAAATATGTAGCTTGGTCTGACGCTGCTTGACATCTTCACAAACTTTGACTAGAGCCGAGTTGGTCAAAATACTCCCGTCTTTGACTGCATCAGAAATCCGCACCAACTCCTGCGGGACGATCCGCCCCGCACCGATGTTGAGATGCCCGACTTCCGAATTACCCATCTGTCCATCTGGTAATCCTACTGCGCGTCCAGATGTATCGATCAGAGTATGTGGATAAGCCGTCCAGAGACTGTCAATAATTGGGGTTTGAGCTTGTGCGATCGCGTTGCCGTGAATATCTGGACGGTATCCCCAACCGTCTAGAATTACTAGCACCACCGGAGCTACAGGTGCTTGCGCCATATTATTCTTTAGCCTTGTTGTTGTGAAGGATAAGATCGTGTTCATCATAGCAGTTATTCGCGACTTTGCCGATCGTTATGCTTGTCGAGATGACTCAAATGACCGTTCGACAGCGGTAAAGGCGATCGGATAACTGTTCGGGGTATTCTGTAAACAAGTTTTGTAAAAGAGCAATTTTGTTAGCAGATCGTTCATCTTCAATTCTCAGTAAAATAACGCCTCGATGAGGTCGCTGTTCTCGAAAGACTTTATCTCCAAAGTCTTTATCGCTAGTAATCAAAATCCAATTCTCATCAAAAGCCCTCGATCTGCCATCAGTTTAAATAACTAATACAACTCAGGGTCGCTAGTTGATAAAATTGTAACTCACTTAATCAAATGCAATTAACCCGACTTCTAGAAAGAAGTCGGGTTGATATTTTAACCTACTTTAATTAAGTAGCATTAGACGCTAACAGTAACTTTAGGCGCAGGATAGACACCCTTAGCATACTTAGCTGCAAACTCTTCCAAGGATGCAGTTTTGATTTTGCTACCATTACCAGCAGACCAAAACGCGTTATAGCGTTCTGCACATACTTTCTGCATGTATTTGATCGATGGTTTCATGAAGTGACGAGGGTCAAATTCTTCAGGTTTGGCTGCTAGAGCTTCACGGACTGCTGCGGTGATCGCCAGACGGTTGTCGGTGTCGATGTTGACTTTCCGCACGCCACATTTGATCCCTTTTTGAATTTCTTCTAAAGGTACACCATAAGTTTCAGGAATCTTACCACCGTACTGATTGATCAATGCGAGTAAATCTTCAGGAACAGAAGAAGAACCGTGCATGACTAGGTGAGTATTGGGTAGACGGTTGTGAATTTCTTCGATCCGGCTGATGGCGAGGATTTCCCCAGTTGGTTTGCGGGTAAACTTGTAAGCACCGTGGCTAGTACCGATCGCCACTGCGAGCGCATCGACACCAGTAGCTTCGACAAATTGGACTGCTTCATCAGGATCGGTGAGCAGTTGGTCGTGAGACAACGCACCTTCAAAACCATGTCCGTCTTCAGCTTCGCCCATCCCAGTTTCGAGTGAACCCAGACAACCGAGTTCGCCTTCGACGCTGACGCCGATCGCGTGAGCGACTTCGACGACCCGACGGGTAATCTCAACGTTATACTCGAAGCTGGCTGGAGTTTTGGCATCCGCTTCCAAGGAGCCATCCATCATGACGCTAGTAAAGCCCTGTTTCATTGCTGAGTAGCAAGTTGCAGCACTGTTACCATGATCTTGGTGCATGGCGATGGGAATATTGGGATAAGTTTCCACAGCGGCTAGCACTAGGTGGCGCAGGAATGCTTCACCAGCATAGTTTCTGGCTCCACGGGATGCCTGTAGGATGACTGGACTGTCAGTCTCTTGAGCAGCCTGCATGATTGCTTGGATCTGCTCCATGTTGTTGACGTTGTATGCGGGGATGCCGTAGCTGTTTTCAGCCGCGTGATCCAGCAAAAGCCGCAATGGGACGAGTGCCATTAGAAATCCCTCCTATATTTTTTAAATCTTTAAGATTCGATCTCTATTCGCTGACAGAGCCTGTCGCGATCGAGCAGCGACAAATTATGATTCTTAACTAAAGATACTTTACCAAAGATCTGTGAGTGTTGATACACCCTGAGGTAAATAAAATTTACATGATCGCGTCTGGTAGTTTGGCGATCAAGACTGTTGGCTGACTGGTACCGCAGCTATGCAAAAGGGGAATAGTATCTAAACTACTCCCCTGACAATGCTTACCCGATCTAAGTAGTGGGACGCCCGAGGGTCGAACTCGGGACCAATCGGTTAAAAGCCGAATGCTCTACCACTGAGCTAGCGTCCCATCGATCTGGTATAACCAGACCTTTATTAAGATAGCATAGCTACCTAAATTTCTGCAACTCTAAGTTTTAAGTAAAGTTCGCGACAAAGGCAACACTACTAGTCATCGTCTCACCTGGAGCGATATGCAGGAGATCGACACCTGTATTCAGACTATTGCGGGGAGCCGTCCAAGGTTCCAAGCAGTAAAAGTCTTTGCCTTTGACAGTCCAGAATACGACGGTATGATAATCGGCACTCGTCGTCATCGTGAGGGTGAGCTTTTGGCTAGCGTCAATAGCTGTCGCTGTAGTTGCCGTGACATTGGTAAATGCGGCATCGATTTCAGCTTGACTAAAATCAAACTCGCCCGCAAATGGGTGGATTGCTCCCGTTTGCTTTTCTTGATAACTGTCGGCGGCGATATCAAATGTCAGGCGATCTTTAGCTGGTGCGGCAAAATATGGATGCAAACCAGTACTAAAGGGCATCGGTGTATCTGACTTGTTGGTATATGTTTGGTCAATGACCAATTTATTGCCCTGGATCTGATAGGTGAAGCTGACAACAAAATCAAAAGGATAGACTTGGCGCGTCGCCTCATTGCTCTCCAAGACTACTGTCAGACTAGCAGCGGTGGTGCTGGACTGACTACTGACTGTCCAAGGCAATTCACGGGCGAAGCCATGTTGCTTGAGTGAGTACTGCTGCTCCCCAATCTGGTAAGTATTGTCCGGTAAGTTGCCACAAATGGGAAACAAAATCGGGATGCCACCTCGGACACTCAAACTCGGATCGGTAAACCGATCGGTATCCAAATACAATAACTCGCGATCGCCCACACGCCAACTAGTGGCAATCCCACCGCGATCGGGGAAAACAGTCAACGAACTCTGCGCTTGAGTATCATTTAAAACATAGATTGGCTCGATTTGAGACTGTTTGGTAACGGTAAACATGTGATTTTTTGTGGGTAAGAGTAGGATGATTTAGGGCTAGACAGTGGTAGGACGCGCTCTGACTAGATATCTGCGGATTGGCAGTAATTACACCCTCGCCGAATAAGCAAAGAGACGAGCAAACGGGTATTATAGTTATATAGGCTACACGATCGCTGTTCGATAATATCGATCGGGTAATTCAAAGCCTCTGTAGTCAGGCGAACTATCACCAGTAGTAATGACAGATTCGATGTTTGGATCGGATAATTATCATCTAATCGAAAATTATCACCGTTGGCGGAGCCTCTCCCTCAGTGAATCGACAAATGCAATCCTCAAATCTTGGCTGGATGCTGACATTAAGTTCCTCAACTAAACCGTTTGTGAAACGTGGGCTAATACCCGATCGTTTCTAGCTAATTTTGGGAAAGCTAATCTAGAAATAACATCGGTAGTATCTCTAGATTTCCACTTCCACGCCAGATTTATTTGTTTAGGAGAGTTTCTTATGTTACATCGCAAGCTTTATCAAATGTGTGAAGATGGTCGCGAAGTGTGTATTTTTCTGCGGGATCAGCAACGGTGGATCGAACGTGCCCGCATCACCGACATTGAAGGCGATCTAGTCACGATCCGCTATGAGACTGATGAAGACGATGAAGTCTCAGCTTGGGAAGAAATGGTACGTCTAGAAAGTATTGCTTCAATCAGTCAGAAACTAGCTTCTGTCTATCGTGGCAATGCTGAGCCGCTGGTTTCCGACGAATGCCATGAATTAGAGCAAATCCGTCCAGCCACCCCTGAAGAATAATCACATCAACAAGGAGTTATTGACAGTGTAGTCAGTAGCTCCTTGCTGCTAGGTGGGGATGGTGAATGGTGAATGGTGAGTCTCAGTGTAGAGTGGGCACTGCGGCTGGTCGGGTGACCCGCCCATTCCACCAACTAGGTTTCAAGCATTATCACTCGAATCGATCGTTGCATTGAACTACTGAACATAAATATTGCCAAGGCATCGCCAAAATTTGAGCTGTACATTAGGACAATGAAAAGAGGGATCTAGGAAGAATCTGAATTTATCCCTAATTTTGATGTTTATTTAGGACTAAAATATGTTCGATCCTCTGTTTGTGCGTGCTGGTGAGCTATGGGTGATGATTATTGACTCGATCGAACAGGATCGATCGAGCATGGCAACTAGCTGGGAACGCTTTACAGCTCGGCAATTGACTCGGAACCCGCAACTAGACTCAGGACAGCGCAAACTACTCGTGCATCGATTTGCGATCGAGGGTGAAGTCGATGGCAAAACACCGCTAGAATTATTCCTTGCCAGTCAGTCAGATTTGACCTTAGCAGATCGTAAGCTGATTGACAGTTGGCGACGTAGCTTTATAGGATTACTCGCGATCGTCCAAATATTTCCCAATGGTGTGGAAGTGATGAATTGGCTGACTGCCAAGCATTACCGGATTCAGTTTACCGATCTCGCCGCCCAGACAGCCATGAGTCGGCTCAAGGTAGGTGAAGTCATCATCGCACAGCTTAGTCCGATCGTCGATATCGATTGGGCGATCTTGACGCCGTGGGTAACATTGGGCAGCATCGGCAGACCCAAATTAGCCGTCGCCATCGGTGCCTTTCGCCAAAATTATCCGCATTATCTCTACAGCGATGCTCCGCAACAGTTGGCCGCAGCGTGGGAATCAGTAGCAGTCTATCACGATCGGTTTGTCGAATTTTTTGGGAGTGACGAAGTGACCCTCGCAGGTGCTCAACTGCAAGCTCGGATTGGTGAGTTTCAGGCGTGGATGGTAGACAAGCAACTAGCGGCAACCGGAGTAGACAAGTCCAAATCTCTAGCCGAGCTAGCCACCGATGCGGGAATGGCGGCCGAGGATTTAACAGCTTTGACTACAACTCTCGGATTGTCCGACGCTGATACCGCCAAGGGGCAGACAACCGCCATCGGGAAGATGGTATCACCCCAGGTCGAACTCCCCGCACATCTGAAAACGGCAACTGCGGTGACTGCGCTCAGTCATCATTACTGGGGACAGATGTTCTTGGCGGAATATCCGCGACTCAAAACCTTGCTCTCACCTGAAGATCCGCAGTATACCGCCAGCGATCTCAAGTTTATCCACAAATGTCTGGCAGATCCGCAGTTGAACGCTTTTGTGTGGCGCAGATTGGCAGCACAGTATCCCCACCAGTTGCCAACCGCACTCCGACAAACGCTGGACTTGCCCAATTTTAACTTAGCTACAGACCTCGACGCCATCCTGACCAAATTTAATAAATATCTGGAGCCAGATCTGCCAGATCTAGCCAGCGTGCCCATCCACTTACATGAGTTGTTTCAATCAGCAGTCGGAGAAGTAACTAAAGAGAAAGCTCGACCAAAATCTCAGCCGAAAAAGAGTGGATTTGGAGCCAAAAGTTAAGAATCGATCGCGTTAATGAGATCGCGACTCAACCGATCGGTTAAAATAGGGGAAACCGATCACCAGGGTGTCTCTAATACTGAATTAAAATCGGTAACATTAAAGTATCGATCCAAAATCTAACGACGGAGAGTTAAGATTATGAACATTATTGGTTGGGTAGTACTCGGTCTGATTGCTGGCGCGATTGCCAAAGCGATCTATCCTGGCTCTCAAGGCGGTGGCTTGCTAGCGACGATGGTACTTGGGATTGTGGGTGCCTTTATTGGGGGGACTTTATATACACTAGTCACGACTGGAAAGTTTGTTATTGCTTCATCAGGAGCTGTAACGGGAGCATTAATTCCGTCATTAATATTTGCGGTACTAGGTGCAATGGTAGCGATCTTCCTCTGGGGTTTAGTTACTCGTAACGCATAGATAAATAGTATCGATAGTCGATCTTGGCGATCGCTAGATCGTCCCGATTTAATTGCTAAATAGCCAGGTGCTGCCTGATGGGAAAGTTACCAAATAGACCCAATTGCGGCAACGGTCTGACGACCGCCAAGTCCGCAGGTGCGGACTTTAATTTTGTACCTAAAACGAGCGATCGGTGGTGTCCATCGACTGCTCGTACCAAAGACTCAGCCACCGAGATCGGACAGTCATTGGATATTCCTGATAAACTAGAGAGTGGAGCGACTCTCGACCTACTCGATTCAGTAATGACTCAGGTCGAAACAGACAAGGCTTCAAGTTATATGGAGCTATAGTGAGTGAACAATAACAGCCCAAATTTATTTCAAGTCAAGCTACCTGGCGTCCAATCCTGGCTGACAATTGTGGCAATCTGTCTGTTGTTGGGTAGTCTAGGATTAGGATGGGTCGTAAAATTTGCCTCGATCGCGATCGGATTAGTGATTCTCGCCCCAGTTGTCGGGATACTGGGATTTGTCTGGTGGTTGCGCCGCAGCATCGTTGCCGCCCAGTGTCCAGTCTGCAACTATAGCTTGCAAGGCATCAATGGCAGTGAGATTCAATGTACCAACTGTGGTGAATTGCTCACAGTCGATCGCGGTAAACTAGTGCGCGACACTCCCCCAGATACGATCGATGTAGTTGCAGTCGAAGTCATCCAAGACTAAAAAACTGATAAGATCGCAAACATCGCTACATTAGTCGTGCGGAGTTCGATCCCAACTATCGTTTCGATCGCTTTTAGTTCCCCACCGGACAGAATTTATGATTGCCGACGAGGTACAACAGTAAAACGCTCGATTTAGCTACCTCCTCCCCACCTCTACCCTTTAATCCCTTGACATGACATCCCCACAGCCCCAAGACTGGAAAAGTCGCTTCCAAGATTTGAAGATCG
Organism: Chamaesiphon sp.; assembly: GCF_041738855.1. Classification (GTDB taxonomy): domain Bacteria; phylum Cyanobacteriota; class Cyanobacteriia; order Cyanobacteriales; family Chamaesiphonaceae; genus Chamaesiphon. Next base: position 17,005 of record NZ_JBGSPA010000136.1, read on the forward strand.
AGATCGAACGAGCAACATCAGGATCGCCAGGATCTGAGTCGCTCAACCAAATTGAAGTTGATGCTCCTGTGGGGATGGATGCCCTTGGGCGAGGCTATCAGCAGTTCTTGAGTTGGTTTCAGGGGATTCCAGCAAGTGGTAAATTACTCGCGATCGCAGGTGGTGGTTTGTTGAGTCTGACACTGATCAAAACTGTCTTTCAACTGATCGCATCTTTAATCACCCTTGCGGTTTTTGGGGTCATCTTGTATCTGGTTTATCGGTTTTGGATTTTGCCCAAAAGTAGTGAAGAATAGGTACTCGATGGCGATCGGGTAAGTCTAGCGATCGGCAGATATGACAAATAACCGTTTGGTGCGTTACGGCTGTCTTGTATTGAAGCATCGACCTGGAGGTTTTCTCCAGGTCGATGCTGCGCTGATGCGCTGTCTTGTCTTGATTCGCTAAACCCTCGGCTTTGCCGAGGAGCGCGAATCGCTGTCTCGCTGCTTGGTGCAACACATGCACCAGGGTTCCTCCGCGTGATTGCATCCGCAAACCCTCTCTGCGAGACGCTACGCGTAACCGAGAGCCTGCGCCTTGCGCTTACGGCAAAGCCAACTGGTCGAGTCACCCGACCAGAGAGGAGCACGAGCCGCTAAACCCTCGGCAAAGCTTACGGATGGCGCATTGCTGAGCCTAACACACCCTACATCAACTGCTATCTTAGTCCGCGTAGGCGGACTTTGCACCACTAGCAGAGACTTCAGTCTCTAGGTAACTTCGATCGTCAAGACATGACAGCCTCTTCTGGCTGAAGCAAAGTCGATAGCTGCTTGACGCCCCGTTGGAGATGGCGGGTGACAGTCATCGGGCTGACACCGATGCGTTTGGCTGCTTCCTTGCGGGGCAGTCCTTTAATATAGACAAACTCGATCGCTTGCTTGGTTTTTGATTCGAGTTCGGAGATCGCCCCTTCAAGTTGTTGGCGTTCTTCCTCTAGATATTGACGTTGCTGTTCGCGTGTATCTGGAAGACTCTCGCCCAGAGTCACCGGACAGTCCAACATTTGTCCGACAGTAGCATCGAGACTTAAAGCTTGACGATTGTGCTCGGCGGCTTGAGTATCGCGCCATTCGTTCACAGATACGTTCAAGACAGCCGCAATCTCTTCATCCCGTACTTTTCTACCCAACTTAGCTGTAAGCTGTTGACGGACTTTCTCGCCCTCTTTCTGGAGTTCTTGCCAGCGACGGGGGATTTTGAGGACGCTACTTTTGTCGCGGAGGAAGTGCAACACTTCGCCTCTGATGTAAGGGACGGCAAAAGAACTAAAAGCACAACCTTGATGGGGATTGAAGCGTTCGATGGCGCGGATCAATCCCAGATAACCAATCTGTTCCAAATCTTGATAGGGTTCTGCACATTGACGACCGATTCTATGAGCGATTTGTCGGACGAGTCCGGCGTTCAATAAAACTAATTGATTGCGAACCTTGACACTTGGCTGCTGAAAATAGTTCATCAGTAAGGACATCGATTCGGAATGAGCAGAAGCTTGAGTAGCCATCGTTTGAGCAACCTTGGTTAAGATAGATGCTGTGTGATTGATGCAATCCGCACGATGAGTGGGCATAATCACAACAGGGAGGTCTAGCAGCGGAACAACAGAAAGTTAGTGGAAAAATAAATCTGGCTGGGATGTGCTCAACTTGTTTTTCTCTACTGCTACATTGTTCTCTACCCACCTCGATTACCAACAGCGTCGATCCACGGAAATACTGGTGAGTGTATTTTTGTTAAGTCAGTGAATTTACGTACAGACAAGGACTACGATGTCGATGCAGCAACAACAATCGACGATTGACACTTGCCCTGAGCGATCGCCCCTCATGACCAAATCGCTGCCTCAACCTGCAAAATTGGCGGATTTCGAGCTTCATCCACTTGAGTATTCCCGAATTTGGCGACAAATCATCACAGCTACTCGCGTCCTCGCAGCGACAACAGCAGGTTGACACCCTGCTATCATCAAGCGATCGACTCAATTCGCCCGCGCCAGAGGTAAAAATTTCAGGTAAACTAGTAGTTTGTTAACCTCATATCCTCTTATCGTTGAGAGGAGCCAGAGATTATGGTCAAAAAATCCGAACCATCAAGAACTGAGCCAGCAACTGCTGAATCGACTGGATTCAACCCAGTTCAACTCGTCCAAGACAGCAAAGTCGAACTCTCAAGAGTAATTTGGCCCAGTCGTCAACAGCTCATTAGTGAATCCCTTGCCGTCATCGCGATGGTGTCTTTGTCGGCGACGACTATTTATTTAGTCAACAACCTCTTTAGCTGGGCGGCTGGTAAGGTGTTTGTATGAGTTCGATCGATGATGAGCTAGATGATAGCAGCCAAGACCGCGAGGCTGGCACCAAAGTCCAAGAACCAGCGCGCTGGTATGCCGTCCAAGTCGCCTCTGGTTGTGAGAATCGCGTCAAAATCGATCTCTTGCAACGGATTCACTCATTTGGCATGGGCGAGCGGATCTACCAAATCGAGATCCCCCAAACTCCCACCATTAGACTCAAAAAAGATGGTACCAAGACCCCCGCTGAGGAAAAAGTTTTCCCTGGCTATGTATTGGTGAGTATGTCGATGGATGATGACGCATGGCAGGTAGTCAAAAACACCCCCAACGTGATCAACTTTGTCGGCTCGGAGCAAAAACGCGGCTACGGGCGCGGACGCGGACACGTCAAACCACTACCTCTATCGCGTGGTGAAGCAGATCGGATCTTCAAACAAGCTCTCGAACAAGAGCCAGTAGTGAAGACAGATCTGACCGAAGGCGATAAAATAATGGTGATGTCTGGTCCATTTAAGGACTTTGCAGGTGAGGTCGTTGAAGTCAGCCCCGAACGGAGTAAACTCAAAGCCTTGCTCTCTATCTTCGGGAGAGATACCCCCGTAGAACTCGAATTTAATCAAGTCCAAAGACAGGGCTAATACACACATCTAATGGCAAAGAAAGTAGTCGCAATTGTTAAGCTAGCCCTCAACGCTGGTAAAGCTAACCCCGCACCGCCAGTCGGACCCGCATTGGGTCAACACGGTGTGAATATCATGGCATTCTGTAAAGAATATAATGCCAAAACTGCCGAGCAAACTGGCACGGTCATCCCAGTCGAGATTTCGATCTTTGAAGATCGGAGTTTTACATTTGTACTCAAGACACCTCCTGCTTCCGTACTGATCAAAAAAGCCGCTAAAATCGAAATTGGTTCCAACGAACCCAATAAGAAAAAAGTCGGTCAAATCACTTCTGCCCAACTGCAAGAAATCGCGCAAACTAAGTTGCCCGATCTCAATGCCAATGACATCGAAGCAGCAATGAAGATCGTAGCTGGTACCGCACGGAACATGGGTGTGGCAATCGTTGACTAGTTTTTTATCCACCATATTTGGGGGAGAGGCAAGCCCTCGTTATTTACCCCAGGAGCAATCATGACCAAAAAGTATTCGCGTCGTTATCAAGAATTGGCTAAAAAGATCGAGGATCGGGCTTATGAGCCGCTCGAAGCAATGGCACTAATCAATGAGACAGCAACTGCTAAATTTGCTGAATCTGCCGAAGTTCACGTCCGGCTGGGTATCGATCCTAAGTATACCGACCAACAATTACGGACGACTGTAGCATTGCCCAAAGGTACCGGACAAACGATCCGCGTCGCCGTGATCGCCCGTGGTGAAAAAGTAGCTGAAGCGACCGCCGCAGGTGCCGATCTCGCTGGTTCGGAAGAATTAATCGCCGAAATTCAAGGCGGGATGATGGATTTCGATCTATTGATCGCCACTCCCGATATGATGCCTCAAATCGCCCGTCTCGGTCGCGTCCTCGGCCCACGCGGTTTGATGCCTTCGCCCAAAGCTGGTACGGTAGCGACCGATCTGGGTGCCGCGATCGCCGAATTCAAAGCAGGTAAACTAGAGTATCGTGCTGACAAATCTGGGATCGTGCATATCCTTTTCGGTAAGGCAGCATTTGCCCCTGAAGACCTGCTGCTCAACCTCAAGGCATTCCAAGAGAGTATCGATCGCAACCGCCCGTCTGGAGCCAAGGGTCGCTTCTGGCGCAGTATGTATGTCTCTGCTACGATGGGGCCTTCAATCGAAGTCGATATCAGTAGTCTCCGCGATATGAAAACTGAGTAAATAGTCGATCGATCGATTACTTACACATCAACAGAGGGATGAGTCTGAAACTTGTCCCTCTTTTTTAGCAGGATGTCTCATGGATAGCGAGCGATCGAATGTTGACATTCGATCGCCTAGGTGTAAGTTTTAGTACACGTGACATTGTAAATATATTTAATACCTGCTAGGTTATGGGAGCACAGTCTAAATCGATTGTGCTAATCTATCATGCATAACAGCTTACTTGTCCTGAATAATATGAATCTCCCCACCTTCACGGTGTTGATTGTTGAAGACTTGCCAGACAATCGAGTGGTATATCGAGAATACCTGATGAGCGATTCAAGCCGTGCTTACGATATCATCGAAGCGGGATCGGTGGCGGAGGGACTGGAACTATACAGTACGGAAACGATCGATGCGATCCTACTCGATTATCTGCTCCCAGACGGCGATGGGCTGAAATTTCTAGAAACAATATCAGCGCAAAGTGACGATCGTCGTCCCCCTGTGGTGATGATGACGGGGTATGGCAACGAAAGTATTGCAGTTCGAGCGATGAAACTAGGTGCCCAAGATTATTTAGTCAAGGGTAGCTGTACGCCACAGTTATTGATCTCAGCCATGCACAGTGCGATCGAGAATGCCCGCTTGCGGCTCCAATTGCAGTATAGCCAGGAGCAATTACAGGCAGCTAGCGAGCAAATTACAACGATCTGGGAAAGCATGACCGATGCGTATATCAGCCTCGATCGCGATTGGCGGATCGTCTACACCAATTCTGCCGCAAGTCAAGTCATCGAGCGACTAGTCGGTCTAGCACCTGAAGAATTTTTGGGTAAAACCTATTGGGAAGTTTTTCCCCAGTCGGCAGATAACTTTGTCGATCGACAATATCGTCAGGCTGTGACCGATCGAGTGGCGGTACATTTTGAGGTATTTTATGAGCCAATTGGCAGTTGGTTCCAGGTTCATGCTTATCCGTCTACCGCCGGAGTGGGGATTTATTTTCGAGATATTAATGAACGTAAGTGGCTCGAAGGCAAATCGATCGCCGACGTGCAAGAGCTGGGTAACTTTGTGCAGATTGTCGCCTACGATCTCCAAGCACCTCTGCGTGCAATTACCCATCTCTCTGAATGGATCGAAGAAGATTTGGCAGGTGCGCTCACGGTAGCAAATCAACGGCAAATAACCCTGTTGCGGAGCCGAATAGCGCGGATATCTGCCACGATCGATGGACTGCTAGACTATACCCGTACCACACCGACAGAACAGTAGCTGAGCTAAAAGCTTTACCTAGCTCGATCGCCGCTGTAAAACGATCGCATGTTTGCCGACAACGGGACTCCGCGCGATCGCGACCCCTTGACTATCCTCAATTGCTAACCGACTAAAATGATTGGTCTGAGCTTGGAGCCACATCCGATCGGTTAATTTATCTTGTTGCTCGTCAGCGATCGTATACCAGATCGGATTGAGTCGGACGACCACGCGATCGCGGGCAATATCGACATTTAAGGTTTGAATAATATCATCAGGATACTGACTAGTAATATCGCTCAATTGGCTCTCAATTGCATCGATAAATAGCTGTTCTGGACTTGGGGCGAGATCGCGATCGATCGGAGCTGGGAGATTGGTGGGTTGAGCCGCAATCTGTGCGGGTGGATTGGTAGCTACAGAAGGCTTGACACTAGGTACGAAAAAACCATCCACAACCCAGATCCCGACAGTCACGAACATCACCACAATCGCGGTCAGAATCGCATCAGAGAGCTGACGAATCGGTGGTGGTAGAAATCGCCGAAATTGCTGCAATGTATCCGCCCAGATGCCAAGAGCGCGGTCGATCGGTTTAGGTGTGGAGGGATTGATTGAGACATTACTGCGCGGCGATCCTGTTTGGTTGGGATAGTCATCATCCCAAAAATCATCAATGGGAGCCACAGGGCTGAGATTGTTGCCTCGGCGCGCTGCTTGAATATTGCTACTTTTGACAGTCGCTGCGGGTAGAGCCTCATCCCAATCATCGAGATCTAGAGCGATTTGTGTCGATCGTGCTGGTACTGGGACGCTCGGTTGAGCAGTGGGGACTTTCCCCGCTAGCGGCTGCACCCAAGTTTGAGTGCGATCGCCGATCGTTTCGACATCATCCCAATTTGTCTCCTCATCATCAGTATCAAATCGACTGGCGATCGGAAACTCTTTTTCCTCAAGTTCTGACTGGGATGACGGCTCAGTCTGGCGGGGATTTGGATTGGGAACTCTTGGTTCTAAGTTCTTGTTGCCAAACCTCCCAAATAATCCACGTATTAGTTTACCTGTCCTCGATCGGGGTGTCATGATATTCGGATTAGTTTCACTCTCTTCTAATTTATCACCTTTATTTAGTCAGTCCCATCCACATCACCAAAATTTATAGCCGATCGTCCTTGACAAATTAGACTCGATCGGGCAATCCCAATCCTAAACATTCGATCGATCGTTAGAACGCGACCGTAATTCTGTTTGTTTGGCGAGATTGGAGCCAGTAGGGGAGTTAGGGATCGATCGGATTGCGGTGGAATTTGCGGTGACGGTGACGGATTTATTGACGAATAGAGTGTTTGTGAGGGAAGGCTCGATCGCCCAGAAGTGTTGAATGTTAGATCGCACACCTCCTATAAATGGTTACACCATGCATATGAAAGGCTATTATTACAGCTAAAATACTATCTTTCTAAACCAATGTACATAGCTAATATTTTCACATATAAAAGCTTGCAAATACCTCAATTTATCTAATGCCTTATCTCCAAATTCTTTAGGAATTTCTATAAGCTGTAAGACAACGTATCCCATCAAGCAGCAACATATTTGAATCTCAATCACATTAATATTTTTAGTTATTAATCGATCCAACTTTAGGTACATCTTCAAAAACTTTCACAGTAATTTAATTTGCCAACAACTTCGATAAAACTCTCCAATTTCTTCATTGCTTATTGCGAATTCTCCGATCTCTGGTAAGTTAGTTGCTAGTCTGAATTCAGTTTTTTCTTCTAAATCGCAATAGTTAATAATTCTGCATTCTACTTTTTTTGTTCCTGTTCCTACTGAAAACTTACCATTATCTTGCATCTGCTCTCCTCATATCATTCTTTATTCTCAAGACAAAGTATCGCTCTTTATCTTGAATTAGATTCTTGATTATTTCCAGTTTGCAAAATCCTCTATCCATTATGTTGACTCCATTCTTCGGTATCGCCGCTATTGTTTCTTCTCCATATTTACTATCATGTCCTTGTCCAAAATGAATTAATATTCCACCTCGATCGCCTTCTGCTAGCATTAAAATATCGTCCCGCACCACTTCTCGCCCTGCAATCCGCTTGCGCTTTCCATCTCGAATTACCAAAGCACGAGGACTAGAAAGATCGGGCAAAGCTTCGAGCGCGTGTTCGGTTTTACCTTCTTGGTAGAGACTAATTGCGGTGAGGAAGACGACGAAACCTAGTAAGATTAAGGCTTCCTGAAGGTCGCCTAAAATCCAATAAATAATGGCACCACCGACTAGGAGCAGAAAGATCGGATCTTGAATGCTGTCCCACGCGATCGATAAAATACCCCGCGATTGAGCCGAGGGAAGTTCATTGTAGCCATCGCGATCGAGATTAGCGATTGCGTCTCGCTCAGATAAGCCTACAGGATTCTCGTTCCGAGAGGCTTCGCCAACGAGATCGTGCTGTGTAGATTCTAGCCGAACGACTGGAGAAACCATAAGTCTGTTGCCACAACTAAATTAGTTCGATCGTAACCGAGAGCCTCTCATTCTGAAAATCGACATTTTGCCATCGTAAATCGGGTCTTATTTGTACATCAAAACAGAACAAGGCGTATGATGGAGGACATAATTACTGACGCTGCCCAACAACAACTCATTGAGAGCAGAAATGCCCCTGTGTCCCATCACAATCAGATCGACATCCTCTGACTGAGCAAATTCACAGATTTTGCGACCGGGGCCACCAGCGATCTGGTGAAATTCAGTTGTTACGCCTTCAGTCGTAGATCGATCTGCCAGCGATTTTAATAGATTCAAACTGTGTTGTTCGTAAGTTTGCCACTGTTCTCGATATATTTGCAGCGTGTCACCATCCGCAGCTTGAAAATACTCCAACCCAGTCGGCATCGGGATCGAGAGAGTATTCTGTTCCTCGAAAGATAGAACATGCAAGAGTACTAGATTAGCTTTGTCAGCCTTGGCAATATCGAGTGCTGTTTTAAAAACATCATGGCTCATTTCCGAGCCATCTATTGCCGCCAAAATCTTCTTAAACATATTAATTTCCGCTATTATTAGTTTGTTTAATGCAATTAGCGATTCCCAGTCCGGCGACGTTCGG
>NZ_JBGSPA010000174.1:0-3686 GCF_041738855.1 Chamaesiphon sp.
TCTAATTCGGGTAATTGTCGCTTATGAAAACCGGATTGTGATGGCGCAAACACTTCAACAAGCGTTAACAGCTATTTTTAAAACATCCCCAACACCTGCACCCCCACCGATCGTCCGTCCAGTTGCAGAGTCACTTCAGCCCCAGTAAAGCTAAAGTGAGCCATCTGACCATCAGACTCAAGTTGAATCAATTTAATCTAAATTTAGAAATGATAGAAACAAGTTTACAAAAAGTAGCGATCGAAGAAAATCTAGAGCAATTTTTATTAGTCCTATTGGTTGCTTTAAGTGTGGCAATTATACCTCAAATTCTGAGCTGGTTTCGCCGCATTCCGTATACACTGCTACTGGTAATTGTCGGATTAGGGCTGGCTGTTGCCGATGTCAGATTAGTTCAACTTTCGCCTGAATTAATTTTGCTGATTTTTTTACCACCACTCTTGTTTGAAGCGGCTTGGAACTTGAAATGGTCGCGGCTAAAACAGGATTTAATCCCAATTTGTCTTTATGCAGTATTGGGGACAATTATTGCAATTGTAGGCGTAGCGATCGGTCTGAATCAACTAGCTGGGCTATCTGTGACGACGGCATTACTAATTGGGGCGAGTCTAGCAGCAACAGATCCGGTGTCGGTGACGGCTCTATTTAGGGAGTTGGGTGTCGATAAACGGTTGACTACCTTGATGGAGGGTGAAAGCTTATTTAATGATGGGATGGCGGTTGTTGCCTTCGGATTTGTGGTGGCGTTCTCCCAGGGCACCGCCAATTTAGCGATTGTGGCAATTGTGACCCAGTTGGTAATGGTGGTGGGAATCGGGCTAGTTGCTGGGGCACTAATTGGGTTTGGGATCTCTTATCTCACCCAACGGTTCGATCTACCTTTGGTGGAGCAGTCACTCACGCTGGTGGCAGCCTATGGCACCTATTTAATCGCCGAGAAATTAGGCGGATCGGGAGTGATTGGGGTCGTCACGACGGGGCTAATTTTGGGTAATTTTGGCTCGCGGATCGGCATGAACCCCCGCACTCGTGTCATCGTCAGTGAGTTTTGGGAATTTTTATCCTTTTTTGTCAATTCGATTGTCTTTTTGCTAATTGGCGATCGAATTCGCTTTACAGTTTTGGCTGAAAATTGGGTGGCGATCTCGGTGACAATTGCCGCGATGATTTCAGCACGGGCGATCGGGATCTACGGACTCGGCAGTTTGAGTAACCGTCTGGCTGGTACAGAAAAAATTTCCATCCCAGAGCGGACGGTGCTGTGGTGGGGAGGATTGCGGGGGGCAGTATCGATCGCTTTGGCATTGAGCGTACCCGAAAATATTCCAGGACGAGATGCGATCGTGGCGACTGTTTTTGGGGCGGTGTTATTTACCCTCCTCGTCCAAGGATTGACCATTCAGCCCTTGCTTGCCCGACTAGACTTGCTCGGCGACCAGCCGATGCGTCAGCATTATCTGGAGATTATCGCCCATCAGACTGCCCTCAATCGGGTACTAGAACATTTAGGCGAAATCGAGCGACATCCTGGAGTCGAACCCGATTTTTATCAATATCAACGATCGCTAGCTCAGGGAGAGCTAACTCGTCTGCAAGCAGAATTAGAAGATCTCCAAAATGATTACCCCGATCTCCAGACGATTATTGCCGAACAACTGCGAGACGAGTTGCTCGCGATTGAGGCGGATACTTATGCCCAACTCGTGCAAGCGGGTCGGTTAGATCGAGAACTATCGCTGTTGATGGAAGTCGAGAAAACTGAATTAACCGAGATTTAATTACTTGTATTGAGGTGAATGATGTTATCTAAATTAACCGATCGGAAATCCTTAGATCGTCGCTACTTTTGGTTGGAACGATCTATTGCTGTATTCGCACTAATTAATTTAGCTTTAGTATTTTTCGATCTGAGCTATTTGACGCTCCGCTCGCTGGATCTGCAAGCTACGCCCGCCCTAGTGCAATTCTACGATCCGATTAAAGGCGTTCGACCTCATCCTGAAACTCAGGCGTATTTGCATCGCGTGGCACTGTTAGAATTGCAAGTAGCTCAATTTGGTGTCAATTCCCCACAAATCGAAACCTTATTATCTCAATTACGAGAGCGGAGTCAAAACTTAATCCAACATCATCCTTTTGCTGGAAAAGATGGCGATAACACTATCGAAACGATCGAGCAGCAGTTGAGAAACCGCACAAACACCGATGCTGCATTCGATCGCTTTTGGAGTCAAGGTTATTTATCCCCTCAAAACAGAAGCAAAGCGAGATTTAGCGATCGGTTTTGCGTTAGCTTTTATTTTTATAGCGTAATTTCTACTAATAGGAAGAGATAAAACAAGAAGTTTAATCGCGATTTTTCGGTGAAGATGCTCCGCGAAAGATATCACTTCTTCCTAATACCTAAATATCAGTTCATAATACGATAATTTCTGCTTGCAATACTTTAATGGATGTAAATCAAATCAGTAGCAATGCGTTAGTTCGCTTTCTGCTGCTCTTTGCTTCCGGTTGGGCTGTTGTGATGGTATTTCACTATTTTGAGTCTCGCCGCGCTTCATGCCAAATACTGTGCATCTGAGTCCTGTTGTGGTGTTCTTTGCGCTCTTGATTGGAACGCAGGTTTCAAGGCTACTCGGCATCTTCTTGTCGGTGCCGATCTCCGGCATAATTGTTAGCCTATTGGATATTAAAGAAGCACGAGAAAGTTAGGATAAAATGAGTTTTTGTCAATAACTTAGCGGCAATAAAATCACATCCCATCCCACAGTTCGCTCAAGGTTACTGCTTGATGTAGTTTTGCGGCAATAAATCGATGAGCAGCACTTAACCTACATCCAGCAGGTTAGATCGTAAAAAAGTTATTTTAGATAAAGTGGATTTAAAATACCAAAAATGAACACAAAAGTTCAAATAGATGTGCAAGATCTAGATCATTTGGGAATCATCGCTGGAATTGTGGACGAGATTGGAATAGTAGAAGTGATTGACAAAGAGATCGAAACTGATGGCAGGGAGAAAGTTAGCGCAGGTCAAATAGTCAAAGCAATGATTATCAACTGTATGGGATTTCTCACAGCTCCGCTATATTTGTTTAGTGAATTTTTTGAAGGAAAAGCAACAGAACATCTAATTGGGGCAGGAATAAAAGCAGAATACCTAAATGATAGTCGGAGCGGCAGAGTACTAGATCAGCTCTATGAATATGGAATAACAATACTATTTATTAAACTAGCGAGCTTGATGGCTAAAAGATTTAAGATCGAGACAAAGATCGCACATATTGATGGAACAAATATAGCAGTTCATGGAAAATATTTACAATTAGAAGAGGCAGAAATAGAACAGAATTCCGAGGTAGATATGCTATTAGAGCAGGATTCATCACCGGAAGATCGCCAAAAGAAAGATGAAGAAGACTTAGAGCCAGTTCCAATAAATATTACACATGGTTATTCGCGTGACCACCGACCAGATCTCTAGTCTTAAAAGATTATCAAATCATGAGTTTGCCTGTGAAGCTCACCGCTAGAAGCAATATTCAAGAAGTTAGAGAGTTTAGCCGATGTCCCAATTGGTAAATTAGCCGGAAAGATGGGAGTAGTAATAGACTTAATCACTAGACTTCCAGTAGAAATCTGGTTTAAAGAGAATGCTAAAGCGTCAGATATTAACTTTGAATCAGA
>NZ_JBGSPA010000195.1:0-11970 GCF_041738855.1 Chamaesiphon sp.
AAATCAATGTTTTTTCAACTATTAATGATATTGATGGTGGATTTTAATGTGCCAAAAATTGAAAAAATTCTGCTGTTAGCCTAAAAGTGTTGAAATGCCTGAGTTTGAGGAGACAAAACTTCATCGAACTCAGGTTACTAATATATTACTTGAAGCGATCGCTTATCAGAAGACCGATTGCCGCTCGATCGATGCTCGAACCCCTACGGGATTTTTACGTTATTTGAAGCGATCGATCTCAATCTTCATTTGGTGGTTTACAATAAGTCAACTGGAAATAACCGAACGATCTCCAGTGGTACTCAGAACCTTGAAAACCGCATAGTCTCGTTGACCTATGGAGATGCCACACCCAGTAAGGGTTCTGGCTATTAAAAATGGCTCTTTTCCTAAAATTTAGCTGCCTTTTTGACCGAAAAATCGACCTATGGAGATCGACCTATCTGCGATCGTTTGTGGCGATGGGGTTGAAAATGGCAGGGTTACACGACAAATTCCCCGAAAGGGGATGGACACCATATTTCGTAGTCATGATGAAATACTGTAAAGAATGTTACACGACCAATTCCCCGCAAGGGGATGGAAACCCAACGAATTGGGACGCGTATTGTGCAAAAATTTTATCAGCAGGTTACACGACCAATTCCCCGCAAGGGGATGGAAACGCAACAGTTGGTGCAGTAACACAAACAAATACAAGTAAAGAGTTACACGACCAATTCCCCGCAAGGGGATGGAAACGTTCATTTGTCTTTTTTACAATGTAAAACAACAGTGTTACACGACCAATTCCCCGCAAGGGGATGGAAAGAAAAGATCGGTGAAGTGTCGATCGATATATTTCAAGTGGGCATATTGAAATATATAACCGCGATCGCAGGGATTATGGATGGGCTAGATAAATTTCTAGATCGAGCCAACTGGCAAACCGCCTGGGAACACGTCGCCAAAAATCATGGTGCGGCGGGTGTCGATGGCGAAACGATCGAACACTTTGCTCGTGATGCGGAGAATTATCTTACCCAACTGCGAAAAGCGATCGCTACTGGAAACTACCGTCCGCTGCCACTCCGCCAAGTTTTCATCCCCAAGCGCGATAAGACGTGGAGATCGATCGGGATTCCCACGGTACGGGATAGGATCGCCCAGCAAGCATTACTCAATATCCTCCATCCCCTGCTGGAACCCGAATTTGAAGAGTGTAGCTTTGCCTATCGTCCGGGTCGATCGCATCAAATGGCGGTGCGTCAGGTGTCAAAGTGGCGCGATCGCGGCTATGAGTGGGTGTTGGATGCCGATCTGGTGAGTTATTTCGATAATATTCGACACGATCGCTTATTGGCAGAAGTGCGCGACAAGTTAGATTTGCCAGCATATCTAGAACTAATAGAACGCTGGTTGACAGCGGGATTGCTGACCAAAGAGGGTTTGATTTTGCCATCGAAAGGGGTTGCTCAAGGTGCAGTGGTATCGCCGATTTTAGCGAATTTATATCTAGATTCCTTCGATGAAGCGATGATAGCGACGGGGTTGAAACTGGTGCGCTATGCCGATGACTTTGTGCTGTTGGCAAAACAGGAAAAACAACTTCAGGCGACTTATCAGATCGTCATCGAAATATTAAGCGAATTGGGTTTGCAACTTCATCCTGAGAAAACTGAGATTACCAACTTCGATCGCGGGTTTCGGTTTCTGGGACAGACATTCATTAGATCTATGGTCGTACCAGACCGACCGAAAAGCGATCGCCAGCACAAACGCGATCGGGATGAGTTCGATCGCGTCAATGCCGAACGTGCTTCGCCACTGATTATCTATCCAGATCCCCAACCGCCACCTAAGCCAACGGCGATGGAACGGGCATTATTAGAATCGCTGGAAACTACCAATCGACCGATTCCGCCCCCGCTATTTGTATTATTTGGTTATCGAGTCAGGGAGCCGGAACGAGTCACGATCGAGTCGCAAGAATTGGAGTGGAAAACGGGCATGTCTACGCTATATTTAGTCGAACAGGGGGCGACATTGCGAAAGGAGCAAAGTCGTTTTATCGTTAAATCTGCTGGTAAGGAAACAACAGGAGATCTTACAGAAATACCGATCGAGGAAGTCGATCGAGTCTTGGTATTTGGGAATATTCAACTGAGTACCTCCGCGATCGGGGTTTGCTTGGAAGCGCAGATTCCGGTGATATTTCTATCCCAATTAGGTGAATACAAAGGTCATCTGTGGAGTAGCGAACAAACTAATTTACTGCTAGAATCTCAGCAATTCCGACAGCAAGACGATCTAGACTTTAAGCTGAAAATGGCTCGTAAAATTGTTGCTGGCAAGATTCTCAATTCTCGACACTTATTGCTCAGACTCAATCGTAAACGGTCATTGGTAGAAGTCGATCGAGCGGTGGAATCGATCGGACAAGCCGAAGAGATCTACCAGAAACTAGCCGCAATGACAACTTTGGAGCAAATTCGGGGATACGAAGGTGCAGCCGCAGCCAGCTATTTTGGAGCTTTGGGTCAATTAATCACGAACTCTGGTTTTAGCTTGACTACCCGCAATCGTCGCCCACCGAAAGATCCGGTTAATGCATTACTCAGTTTTGGCTATACTTTGCTATTTAATAACGTTTTGAGTTTGATTTTAGCGGAGGGTTTAAATCCCTATCTAGGCAATTTACACGGTTCCGATCGCGCATCAGCTTTCTTAGCTTTCGATTTGATGGAGGAGTTTCGATCGCCGATCGTCGATACTTTGGTAATGCGATTAATCAATCAAAAAATCCTCAGACCAACCGATTTTACTTTTCCCGATCGCGATGGGGGGATTTATCTAGAAGCAACACCGCGTCGGTTATTTCTCAAGCATTTTGAGACCAGGATTTCGACACCGATTAAATATCTCGATCTCGCGGAGCCAATTTCTTATCGGCGTGTCATTGAGCTTCAAGTTCGTCAGTACACGCGGGTTTTACTAGATGGTGTGGATTATGTACCATTTAGGCGTGTTGATTAGGAGTATCGATCGATGTTGGTATTGGTAGTGTACGATATTGCTGATGATAAGCGACGACTGAAGTTGTCTGATTATTTGGAAGGTCATGGTCGGCGCGTTCAAGAAAGTGTGTTTGAGTGTTTTGTGCCATTACCCAAAATGATGAAGATATGGG
Source organism: Chamaesiphon sp. (assembly GCF_041738855.1). Taxonomy (GTDB): domain Bacteria; phylum Cyanobacteriota; class Cyanobacteriia; order Cyanobacteriales; family Chamaesiphonaceae; genus Chamaesiphon. The sequence goes on from NZ_JBGSPA010000195.1 coordinate 3,170, forward strand.
AGCAAGTGCAGTCAAAGGTTGACGATCGCGAGGATAGTGTCCGGTTTTACTGGATTCCCAGCGATGCGGTACCGCGCACGTTGACGATCGGTAGTCCTTTGCCGGAACCACCACCAGATTTTTACATTATTTGAAGCGAATGTTCAAAATCGAGCATTAATGATTTACAATAAGTCAACTGGAAGAAACCGAACGATCTCCAGTGGTGTCAAGAACCTTGAAAACCGCATAATCTCGTTGACCTATGGAGATGCCACGCCCAGCAAGGGTTTTGGCTAGTGAAAATATCTCTTTTCCTGAAATTTAGCTGCCTTTTTGACCGAAAAATCGACCTATGGAGATCGACCTATCTACAATCCTTTGTGGCGATGGGGTTGAAAATGGCAGGGTTACACGACCAATTCCCCGCAAGGGGATGGAAACACTTTTGATGGTGCGCAGCATGCGCCAAGCAATAAAAGTTACACGACCAATTCCCCGCAAGGGGATGGAAACCTTAATCACTTGACGAGGAACAAGGGAATCTTTGGGTGTTACACGACCAATTCCCCGCAAGGGGATGGAAACAAACAACCGGATTATTGTCCAGATTTTCCACCAATTTGTTACACGACCAATTCCCCGCAAGGGGATGGAAACAACCTACAGCCAAGTTGATAGATGCATTAGCCATGAGTTACACGACCAATTCCCCGCAAGGGGATGGAAACTACAAGAAGCAGTAAGAACTGCTAGAGAAACAAAAGCGGAAAGTTACACGACCAATTCCCCGCAAGGGGATGGAAACCAATAGCAAACCCAATTTTATGGGTATGGCGAGTAAGAAAGTTACACGACCAATTCCCCGCAAGGGGATGGAAACAGCGTTAGAAGTGTTGAAACTAAAAAGTTACGAACATGTTACACAACCAATTCCCCGCAAGGGGATGGAAACTGAGCGAAGCAGATCCACAATTTGATAGAATAATAAGCATGACTCGATTTCCGCATGATGAATTTGCCAAAGGATTTTTAGAAGCTTTATTATCACCATTAGGTACAGTCCAAACCTCATTTAAAATTGGTTCTGAAGTCAGAGAAGTCGATATTTACTTTCAGCCAGAGCCAAGCCATAAAGCAATTCCAGCATTGGGACTGTTGGGACAACTAGCTAAGACTAGCCTGATTTTTGAGCCATTTCGGAGTCCGGTGAAAAATCATCAGATCCGCTTTTGTCTGAGCAAACTTTACGACCTACATGCAGACTTGTTTCGAGAGTCCAAACGCAATAAACAGCCAGAACCAAAAGACGATCGATTACCAGACCTGTGGATACTGACTCCAACACTGGGCGAGGCAATCTTAACTGGGTATGGAGCAAAATTAACGACAGAATTTGTGGTAGCGGGGGTATATTCAGTCAATCCGAATTATAAGTTTGGAATTGTAGTAATTCATCAGTTACCGAAAACCCCTGCAACACTGTGGTTTCGGCTGCTAGGTCGCGATAGAGTCCAATCGGAAGCAATTGCCGAAGTAGCCGCCCTCGACCCAAACCATCCGTTTCGGCAAAATGCGTTGGACTGGTTGGGGAATTTGAAGGTTATATTAGAATCAAGGGAAAACTTGGAGCCAGAGGAGAGGAATTTAATGATGCAATTATCGCCATTATATTTAGAGAAAATTCAAGCCGCCCAACAGGAAGCAGAAGAGCGCGGTTTAGCCATCGGTGAAGCTAGGGGTGAAGCTAGAGGTGAAGCTAGAGGTGAACTCAAAGAAGCTCAATCTTTGGTCTTGCGGTTGTTAAATCGACGGGTGGGGAGTGTTTCGCCAGAGCTACAAGTTCGAGTTGAGGCACTCTTGCTGGCGCGATTGGAAGAGTTGGGTGAGGCTTTATTAGATTTTACCTGTTTAGATGATTTGATAGATTGGCTCGATCTCGCGTAGATAGCGACAAAGTTGGGCAGGGATCGAGTTGTTTGTAGCGAATTTTGCAATTATAAGGTTACAAAATACAACTAACCTATTAATATCAATAGCGATCGATGTCAAAATAGTGGTAGTTTCTGTAGGTTTGGCAATCCCATGAAAAACAACTTCAACAGCTATTTTAAACGCGCATTTAAGATTGCCTATAATGTCGAAAATATCCTACCACTAATTTGTAGCTCATTAGTCCTAACTTTCTTTTTTGGCTTAATTCAAGAACTGATCAAAAAAAGGATTGGTACTAGTGAGTCCAGCTTATTAATTTTGTTGTTTAGTACATTTTTTATCGCTATCCTCGCGCCATTTGCGATCGCATTGGGATTGCGCCACACAGCCAAAGCCAAGCCCGATCGATTGTTGGCGAGTAAAGATAAACCACTGCCACGTAAAGGGTTGATCTTATTAGTCAGCAACGAAAAACCCTGTCAAGTTGCGATCGACTTTCACCTTCAACAAGGAAAACTTAAACAGTGTTGGCTGATTTGCTCGATCGAAAGCCTAGCTACAGCACAAGCAATTCAATCCTTTAACAAGGATAGGATTGTGATTGACAATCCGATCGTGATTAATGATGTTAACGATCCGATCTCATTCATGAATGTAATCGATCTCATCTACACTAATGCTGCGAAACCCCCTGAAAAGTGGCAAGAATCGGATATTATTTCTGAGTACACTGGCATGACAGCACATGGTTCAGTGGGGATGGCATTGGTTTGTAACGCAAACAATCGATCGTTACAATATACGCCCGCAGTCAGAGATAATACGGGTAAAGTGATTGGTTCGGCCGAACCGATCGAAATCAAGCTTAAATATTCAGGATTTCCCCCACCTGAAAGCGTGGATCGTGGGATTGCACCACTACAAAACCCAAGCGCGGATCGAAAGTTGCCACCGCAGGCGTAGGATGGGCGAGATGCAACAACATCCCATAACCCCAGACAGGCCCGCGTCCATTGAGTAAAATCGGTAATTTTCCCGCCAACTGACTGGCAATCTCATTCACCGCCGCTGCAAATTCCGCTGGCGAAGTGACCCCACCAGGAATTTCAAACTCGATCGATCGAAACACTACTCCATTAGCATCGGTTAGTTCGGAAATTTTAAATATCGGTTGCGCCATAAAAAATTAAAACATCTGGTACTCGATCGGGTATGTCATTAACATTCGGCTAGGATTACATTATCCCCTTTGAGTGACTTATGGCAAAACGTCCTTGGATTGTAGCCGCGATCGATTCTCCAGGAGAACACCCGTTTGTGTTCTTATTTGTCGTCACGATCGCCCTCTCAGTTACGGGCAATGGACTCTCTGCCCTTCTCCTCGATAATTTGTGTTCATGGCTTCAAGAACAAACCAAAATTGCCAAGGTAATTTGGCAACTGGGTACGGTTAGTAGTTTAGCCTTATTTTTCCTCTTCAACATTACCAATATTTCGGTATTCTTACAGCGTCAATTTGGGCGCACCACGCCTTATCGAGCCAAAGTTCGACCTTTGACAATCGAAGATACTGCCAAGGGGCTGATTGTATTTATGAGTCTGGGTCCAGAACCACCTGCCAAAACTGCGATTCTCCATCATTGGCAAGATGGGAAGGGAAAACTCGACCATTGTTGGCTAATTTGTGGCGGCGATGACTCATTAACAAAAGCCAAAGAATTAGTCGAGCAATTAATTATCAGTAACTTACCACCGAAAATTTTTCACTTCGACACCAAATACCAATATCCCAATCCTGAAAACCCACAGCAGCCACTTTCTCTAGTTACAGATCCAAGTTTAGCCAACGATCCTAGTTATATTTATCGCATCATCGAAGCGATTTACGCTAGTGCGAAAGACCAACCATTTTCACTCGAAGAAAAAGACATAATTATCGATTACACTGGTGGCACTAAATCGATGACGGCTGGGGCAATTTTGGCAGGAGCTAGCCCCAAGCGCAGATTACAATATATCGTTAGCGATTATCAAGATAATAAACCAACTAATTCACGGGTAATGGAAGTCGATATTTCTTATCAAGTCAAACCAAATAACTAGAATCGATCGCACCAAAATTCCAATGGCAAAATACATTATCGCTTTTTTGGGTGCCTATCCATCCACAATCAACTATGGGTACGAATACCAAGGTCAAGTTAAGAGCGGGAGAGTTTTTCCCGAAGCATTGCGAGAACTTGTAGATTTCGATCGGATGTATGTTTGCGTTACCGAGGATGCAAGAGCGCAAAATTGGCATATTTTAGCTGATGACCAGCGGATCGAGCCGATCGATATTCCCGATGGGAAAAATCCAGCAGAGTTATGGGATATTTTCGATAAGATTGCCAAGATTTTTAGCGAACATGATGAAGTTATTTTTGATATCACCCAAGGATTTCGATCTTTACCATTTCTAGCATTCTTATTTGCTGCATATCTAAAAGTCGCCAAAACTGTCAAGATCGGTTCGGTTTTATATGGTGCGCTAGACTAGGGAAGAGCTGCCAACAACCCAGATTTAGATTTCAAAATAATCGTCCCAGTGATTCAGATCGGCGAATTTGTATCGATGCTCGATTGGATGTCGGCAACTCAAAGATTTGTCGATCTAGGGGACGGTAATGGATTGGTGAGTCTATTAAAAGCGATAAATATAACAGATCCTCATCTAGAATCTCTAGTAGATGAAACAGCTAAAGCGATCGCCCAAGTTTCTGATGCTTTAATTTATATTCTGCCGATCGAAGTCATGTCCGCCGCAGCAAAATTAAAAAAACTAATTCCTAAATTAAAGATAGAAGGAAAAGAATATTCCGAACTCCAACCATTCTTACTATTGGGTGATGAAATTCAGACCAAATATCAGAAACTAGCTCTCGATCGGCCAGATTTGCCAAGTAACTTAGTCGATAACTTCAATCGTCAATTGGCAATTATCGACTGGTATCAAGCTCACCAGCAGCAGGTTAAAGCGATCGTCTTAAGCCGTGAATTGTTTATCTCCATCCTCAAATATTGGCTTAGGGAAGGACATGAGGTATTTGATGGTTATGAAGCGAGAAAGAATGCCGAACAGATATTAAATCGACGCGGATACAATTTAGAATTCGATCGATTTCCAGATCGAAATAAAATAATCAAGCGATGGAACCGAACTAAAGAACTCCGCAATAATCTCGCCCATCTAGGCATGGATAAAAATTGTGGTTCGATCGAGGATATCAAATTAGATATAAATACTAAAATTGACGACATAAAGATATGTTTGAAAGATTTTCTGAAAACGGCAAAGTCCAGAAATAGTTAGATCGAAAGATTAACGCAAATATTTCACACTTTTGATACTCCTATCCTCCTTCAGTGTCACCACTTTCACCGTTACCACTCGCTCCTCCGCTAATGCCTTAGTTCATACGCTTATATTTTTTGGTTATTTCTCTGTCAACGGAATCACACCCAAAATCCGATCGGATACCTTGTGAATGTCAGTAATCTTCGCCACCTTTGTCTCCATCTCATCCCCAATTGCAAACTGTCGATTTCCCAATACTTGAGCGATCTCAGCTTGCCGTTCAGATAATTTTGTTAACACTTACTTTTGGCTTGTCAATCCCCTTACCCAGCGAAGCTTGATGATAGTATTTCATGAGCCGTACTGCCCAACATAGAATAGTTAGCATACTTTCTGCATCATTTTTATAAGCCGCTAAAGATTGAGTGCAACAATCCGAGACAGCTTGATACTTGTCTGCCGTTTGCTTCGTGCGGTTGCGATTCCCCCCTCGCTTACGCTGTTCGAGATCGTTTAATTGTCTAGCAGCATTTGTTAAATTTAGAATTAACTTAAAGAAATTACTTGCTGCATTTTCTGGATCTTTTCTCAGTGAAATCTTTAAGTAATTTAGTACTTGACGAACTTCTACATCACTAATTTTATTATTTGGACTGGGTATGCTTCTGACTAGATCGATAGCAAGTTGATGAGCAATGTTCCACTGTTCGTTAGTAGGGCTATTCAGAATGTTACGATCTAGCATTAGTAAACTCCTTCCGGTGGCTGTTTGTGCGGTTTGTTTGTCAAGATATTAGCTAATTGTTGAAGTGATGCTAGATCGACTAAACCATCATCATGAGAACTGGCAATACAATTGTTGATTAAAATTTGCGATTGCCCTAAATCCAAGCAATCAGTAGATAGATTGTAGTGTTCGTAGCGTTTTTTCATTGTTTGTCGATCGGATACAATCTGAAATTCGATCGGTTCGATCCTAATACTTCCTAAACCAATTGACTTACCCAATCCCAACTTGGGTAAGAGAGGATATTTTGGCTCTTGTCCTAGTGAAATTAACAAGCATCCCAGTTCTGCACAAGAAATATTTTTAAAATTCACATGTGTCGAGAAGACTGACATCATTGCGGCAATTTGAATATTAGTTGTTTCATCCAAGTGCTTGTCAGCAAACATCGTCATGCTGTGGTAGAACTTTCTTCCTTTTTGTAATTTTCTTCCGCCAACCATTTGATAGTAGTTATCACACCTTGATTGCGGACCCCAGAGCGATGGAATATAGATTACTGATTCTTCATATGTTGATTCGCAAATTGCATCATGAAATTCCAATAATCCTTGCCAGTCTTGTGCTCCAAAAACATGACTAGCTGGACATAGTGATTTAATTTCATTTGCAGGCTTGAAATTGTTTGGAACCGACACTTTGTCGATCGAGTTAATACCTAATTTACTGTTAGAAATCGCTTCGTAAATTGCCCGAATGCAACCTTTGAATGAACTCCCTTGAATTCTCAAATGGCGATCTTCTCCTTGCACCATTGATTTAACTAAATTCAATCTCGGCATCCCCAGATCTTCTCCTAAAACCGTTACACCAGTTGAGTTGTGCAATCCTTTTAAAACGTGAAGTTTTAGAGAAATTCGACCGTGCAACAGATCTGACTGATACCGATCGTGTCCGATCGGCGATCGTAAGGTAGGGGGCTGATTAGTAAAACGAACGAAATCATAAGGTTTGTCTGCATAGCGTAAATCATTTGCGACTACTTCGGCAGCAACTCGATCGGAACGTTTAATTGGGCGATTTGATGCTTTAGAATTTTCCATAAAACTAGACTCTAATGTGCAAGCGTAATGGCGACAAAGTGAACCGTATCAGTAGCGGCATCTCGAAAATATCGCTGCTGCAAATTCATCTTTTCAGCCGCGTGAAATCCTTGGGGAAATCGAGTTTCATCTGAATCGTACTGGTGAGCGGGAAAAGGTGCCGAGACTAACCAGCCATTACCAACAGGCTCAAACCCCAACTTAATCACAGATCGATCGCAGTGTAATAGCAACACCTCATAACCTTGACGGGAATTCTGTTTCCAGCGCAATTCACACTCAATGCAAAACATTTGACCTTCTGGACTGGGTAGAACTAAATCGAGCGATTTCACCAATCCACTAACTTTATGCGCCCACCGCCCAAAATAGCAGCGTTTTGGGTCGAATTGAGCCAAGAGATCTCGCAACTCCTCAATAGAATCCAACGTTTTAGTACCGACTAGAGCTTGACTCATGCAGCGGCTCCTTGCAATAAGCGACTCCAGGCTTTGACCGATCGGATGAATAGATCTTGAACCTCTTCCCCCGTCCACCGGAGTTCGACCCCCATCCCATATTCCATCGCTTGAGCCGATACCGGAATCCCTGTCTGAATGTCTGATGAGGGAAAGCCATAGGACTGACGCTCGCCATCATCCAGAAATTCACCCGCACCTAGTAAAGTTGTCCCTGCCCACACTCGATCGTGTCCGAGTTGCCGAATTTGGCGATCGTCAGTCAATATACAACCTGGATACTGCACTGTGGCGCGATCGAACTTTACTTTCATACTGCCCAATCCCCGTGACTTGGCAAAGCCGATCCCAAACCAGCCATCATCTAAATCTCGCAGCACCAAGCCTAGCAATCCCAATTGCCCCAAGGTAAAATTCTTGAGATGAATTTTGGTCGCAAATTCTCCCACCGTACAAACTTGATAATTAAATGGCCCGACAGCTACCGAACCAAACACCCGATCGATCGCCACACCATTGCGTTCTTCTAACTTAACTTCACCTACCGGATAAGCATCTTCAATCCGCAGCCGACTGGCGAGCGAAGTATTGCCAAATAAGCGATCGGTATAACTCGATCGTTTATGAATTTCTGGACTAGCTTGTTTTTCTAGATATTTATAATCATCGTGTAATGGGTCGTTTGCCCATAATAAATCGGGTTTACTGGCATCCCGTCGATCGCGACCCACTGTGCGAACGATCCGTTCGCTATGCGCCCTAATCGCGCCCTTTAGACCGCTCCCTGGTAAGTAAATTGTCCTACCTCCTGCCCGATAAGTTTCGACAAACTCCATATCTGGTTTAGTGGGATCGGCTCCTTCTTTACCAGATTTGACTAAAATCGGCCCATCGGTCATCAGGGAAAACTCGATCGTACAGTGATTGACTAATCGTTTGTGCATAATAAATACTTCTCTCTTATTCCCCTCCTGGGAGGGGCAGGGGTGGTTTCTGGGCTTGGGGATCGGTTTCCGTCGCGATATATCTGGATTGAAGCTGATTAATGAGTGCCAAAGACCACTCACTTTGGAGCGATTGGATTTGCTGTGGTGTTTTCACATAGTTCTGAAGTCTTCCCGCTACTAACCTGAGTTCGATGAAGTTTTGTCTCCTCAAACTCAGGCATTTCAACACTTTTAGGCTAACAGCAGAATTTTTTCAATTTTTGGCACATTAAAATCCACCATCAATATCATTAATAGTTGAAAAAACATTGATTT
>NZ_JBGSPA010000197.1:0-54621 GCF_041738855.1 Chamaesiphon sp.
GACCGCTAATTATCAACAAGCAGAGCTTATTGATAATAATTTATGAAACACTTAGTTTTTGAGGATTGGTAGTGATTGGCTCAAACACAGTCAGGTAATTGATTTGATGATGAGGCTAGCCTCATCGAACTCAGGTTGATAAGTCATCGGTTAGGTTTTAGGCTTTAGGCTTTAGTGAGCCGTTAAAGATGGTGCGTTACGCTGCCGCTAACACACCCTACAATCTGGAATATGATGTGGCAGCAACTTCCTTATTTCCCAAATAGACTACCGCTGAGTTTCTTGATTGCTTTGCCTGCGATATCCGAATAGCTGAGTTCGCCAGCGAGCACTCTTGCCATCGTCAGACTCGCCGAGGGACGTTTCACGGCTGCTTTGTAGCTCACCTTGGGAAATTGGTAAAAAGCCGTAGCTAGACGCTGCGCCCATTTCATATCTGCGCCCCATTCGGTTGCCATAGTTTCACTATACTTTTCTAGTGCATTGCTGGTGCCGCAAAGGGCGGAGTGGATCGCCTCAGCCGCTTTGATGCCCGAAAAAATCGATGGGCGAATCCCTTCAGCAGTCATCGGATCGACGACACAAGCGGCTTCACCAGCGAGGAGGGCGTTTTGAGTATGGAGTTTTTGATCGCCATCCCAGAGACAGAGGGGATGTCCGTATTGTTGGAAGTTGTCGATATCGATCCCAAACGCCTGTTTACCGTATGCGTTGAGGATTTTTTTGAAATCTTGGGCTTCACCGCCGCGAAAGGTGCCAATCCCGATCGAATAACCATCAGCTTTGGGGAAGTTCCAAATATAACCGTTTTTGACTAGTCCAAATTCAAAGTGGATCGTGTTGACAATGTTGTCGCTAGTGGCGTCTACTTCGAGTGCCCCAGCGAGACGCCGTTTGCGATCTTTGAAGCCCAACCATTTTGCCATGTTGCCTTTGGCACCATCCGCTGCAATCAGATATTTGCCTTCGATGCTCCCATTGGTGGTATTTACCTGCCAGCGATCGACTTTGAATTCGATCCCCGTCACCTGTTCGTTATCTCGCAATGTTGCACCCAGTTTTTGGGCTTGTTGGACGATAAAACGATCGAAGATATCGCGGCGCACCATCCAGATCGGCTCTTGGTTTTCCAGCTTGACATCTACTGGATCTTCTAAATTGAGAGTGTACCGCAACGTGTCTACCCGACAGGATATCGCTGGACTAAAATCAAAATCAAACCACTGAGCGATCGCCGGAGATACTCCGCCCCCACAGGGCTTGTATCGCGGTAGAGACTCTTTTTCGACGATCGCGACGGATCTACCTTGCTTGGCTAGATGATAGGCTGCACTACTTCCCGCAGGTCCAGCACCGACAATTATACAATCAAACATAATTTAGCTATTTGGATACTTTGGCGGTGGCTTCGATCTGCCACGATTTCGACCATTGTACAGCTAGCTATAGTCTGGATACTAGAGGGTGGATGGTGAATGGCGAAAAGTGCGGGAACAGGGGTTTCCCCGCTGGGGTTTGTTCCATGGTCGTCGTCTCGGGTCACCCGAGCCGTGGAGACAAAGGCCGGACAAACTCCGCAAGTAGAGCACCTTTTCAAGACAGTGAATGGTGGATGGTGAATATTTTTGTCGCTGGTGGTGAATGTGGCAAACTTTGAACTTGTGCCAGCGGTCTTAGGTTGATTTGATGAATATTGTGATGTCAAACAGTTCACGCCCCAATCCCCACCTTATCGATCGGTTAGACAGAGAGGGAGGTCGCTAGTCTGCGACAGTAAATGGACGATCGATCTGGCGGTCTGGCGATTTCCGTTCAGAGAGGCTGTGCCAACTGATAGACCCCTATGCTGCTTGCTGACTGGGTTCGTCCATGCCCCACTGGTGCTTGAGCAAGTTTTTGTAGCTATTTTCCTGCATCATCATTTGGGTGTACAGGTTGACCAAGAATTCCTGTGTTTGGGCGTGGTTCATATCCTTGACCTGGTGCTCGAACGAACGGATGCTAAATTGTTGTTCCAGAGATAATTCAGAGGATTTAGACATGGTTTACTCCTAACTATTGGTGTTGAGCAAAGTAGTCCCTGAGCGGGACAGGTAATGCGGTCGCGATCTAACTTTATTTTAGATATTAAGAAGTTTAACATTTATTTGACAAAGTTGTAGATCTGTACATTGACAGATTTGGGCTACTCCGATCGACATAAATACCGATTTGCAGGAGTCCAGAGCTGCTTGATTTAATTTTTAACAAATTAATTCGATCGAAAATGCTCAATATGAACAAAACCTAAATTTTGTCAAGATACTTTGACAATTGTTTAAGGACGGAGTGAACGCCGCACCACGCTACACACAAATTCTCCTAATGGAGACGCTACGCGCACGGCAGAGCCTACGTATCGCGCATCGCTACCGCCATGCTGCTCACCAGTAGTCAGTAGTCAGCAACCTTAATTTAATAAATATGAGCAAAAGCTAACGACAATGGGCACAATAGCTGTACGAATCAACAAAACTAGCCTGCCCAAACATCCCGAATGATACCTGCTGACAAGGGAAAAATCCAATGGTTGCTGAATATATAACGCTCGATCGCTTGGCTACTCAGTTGAGTGAGATCAAGCACCAACACTTCAGTGGACATGTTGTGCTGAAAAGTTCATCAGGGCAAGAGTGGTGCCTTTATGTCTACCTCGGTCGCATCCTGTATGCGACAGGTGGTAGCCATCCGATCCGGCGGTGGGTGCGAAATTCCACGCTAGCGGGTGTGGACGTGAGTATTGCCGAGGATCTCCAAGCGCGGATCGATGGACTGACAAATATTTCAGCACTGACACTCGCCGAGCTAAATAGCTGCTGGGAGTATTATTTGCTAGTCAACTGGGCTAAACAAGGTCGGATTAGTAGAAATGCCTTGATCAAGCAGATCCAAACCACCATCGTCGAGGTACTGTTTGATATCGTCCAAGCTGCATCAGTGAGTTACGAGCAAGTAGCACGCGAACAACTCAGCCCGCAGTTGACACTGATCGATATCGATCGCGCCTTTGGGATCGCCATCCAACAGCAGCAGCAATGGCAACAGGTAGGATTGACAGATATTTTACCCGACAGATCGATTAAGATTGCGGCTGTCAAGGAGTTTCAACAAATAGTCTCACCAGCGGCTTATCAAGCATTGCGCTTTGTGTTGGATGGACACCATAGTATTCGCGAAATTGCCGCCAAGGCGCGCAAATCGCCTGTCGTCATCGGTCAATCATTTCGATCGCATCTGCTATCGGGAACCTTGAGTTTGGTAGATCTGCCTGACTTTCCCAGTCCCGTCGCGCGGAGCAAGTACCCACATGGCACCAAGCCGCCACTGATCATGTGTATCGATGATAGTCCCTTTGTGTGCGACAGACTGGAGCAAATTTTTCGAGAGCAGGGGTATCAGTTTATCAGTGTGATGGATTCGCTCAAAGCAATCCCGCTAGCGATCTCCAAAAAGCCCCAGTTAATTTTTCTAGATCTAGTCATGCCAAATGCTAATGGTTATGAAATTTGTAGTCGGCTGCGGAAAATTGGTGCTTTTCAGGATACACCGATTGTCATCCTCACAGGTAATGACGGCGTAATTGACAGAGTTCGAGCCAAGGTGGTCGGCGCAACTGATTTTATCACCAAACCAGTTCAGTCAGAATTGGTCACAGAAATTGCTCAAAAGTATCTCAATCCCGTCCTAGCAACCTAATCGTAATTACTAATTTCTAACTAATAATTAAAATGGCTACAGCGTTGATTGTTGATGATGTTCAAACCGACTTGATGATTTTAACTAATTATTTAGAGACCTTGGGCTGGCGGGTAATTTCGGCAATAAATGGCGAAGAGGCACTAACTTATTTGAGTGCTAACAAGCCAGATATTGTCTTTTTGGATGTCGTTTTGCCAGGACGGAGCGGGTTTGAGATTTGTCGGGTCATCAAGTCCCAAGTCGATACCCAAAAAATTCCCGTCGTGATGTGTTCGACTAAAAATACCGATATGGATCGATTTTGGGGGTTGAAACAGGGTGCGGATCTCTATTTGACCAAGCCAGTAAATCGGCATGATTTTGTCGAGGTATTACAGAAATTGGTAAATTAGCCGCTGTTGAACCGCGCACTGGAGAGGTGAATATATTGAACTTAGCAAGCACATCACCACAGATTGAGTCGGCAACTGCAACTCAACAACAGTTTTTGAGATTTGCGATCGCCCCGAGTCTGACGGCATTAATTGAGATCGATACTGCACTGGGTAGCACTGCTGGCAAGCCACAGCAGCAACGGATTGTCGAGCTGATAAATATTCAGATCGATCGCGTGGTACCGCTGCCGCATCTACCCCCTGGGGTGATGGGTGTTTACAACTGGCGGGGTGAGATCCTGTGGCTGGTGGATTTGGCGATGTTGGTGGGGACGGCGACTACCACGCGGCGGTATCGCAGTCTCCAGCCGACAATTATTCTGGCTAGTACTACTGAAGTTGATGGTAGTACCGCTAGGGTGGAAGATCGCCAAGAGCGGCAGATCGGCTTGGTAGTAGATGAGATCGCTGAGATCGAATGGTACGATCGCGCACAGATCCGCCCGCTCGATCCCAGTCGAGCCTGGGTGCGGGGCGTATGGACATCGACCACAGGTGCGGATTTTTTGGTAGTGGATGGGCAAGCAATCTTCGATCGGACTGATTTTGATGCGGATGTCTGATTGAATTGAAACTAATTTTTTCTCCAATAATAAACTGATGAAGACGATCGAACAACCCAATGTGGAGCCAATTACTTCGGCAACAGACAGCCCCAAGCTAGCACCGAGCGCAGATTCAGTGCTGTGGTCGGCGAGCGAAGACTTCACACCAGTAGCGGCAGATGCCATCATTGTCCTCCCACCAGCAGGTGTGCAGCTCCCCCGAAGGCAGCAAACATCCTTACAACGACAGATTTTATTGATGATGCTGCCGTTGACGATCCTGCCGCTCGGGATGGGTGGTTGGCTGGGCTGGAGTAGACTCGCCCAGCCGAGTCAGCCACAGTCAGCACAAATTACGCAGTCAGCGGCCAGGGGGATTTTAGATCGAGATTTGCTGATATTGCTATCGATTGGCTGTGTCAATGTCGGGATGGCAGCATGGGTGACGCGCCGGATTGCCAGCTCGATCGAGTCAGTCAATGTCAAGCTGGCTGAAGCTGCCAATGGCAATCTGTCGGCCCACATCGAAGCGACCGATCTGGCTGAATTTGAAGAGCTGGCTCATAGCTTCAATCAATTGGTTGCCAACTTCGATCGGACTTTGCAACAACAACAGTTAGCCGCTCAAGCCAATAAGCTATTTAGTCGGATCGCCCTCACCGCCCAAGAATCAGTAGATAAGCTGCAAGTATATCAGACTGGCGCGCAGGGCATCCGGCAGATCCTCAAAGCCGATCGGGTGACAATCTATCGGTGCCAGCCAGACGGCAGTGCGGCAGTCATCACTGAATCAGTCGGAGCTGGAGGATCGCCCATTGCCCAGCCGCTGGGACAAATATATATCGCCGAGGAACCCGATGAACTGGAACGCTACCAGCAAGGTGAGTGCGTCGTCAGCGACGATCTGCAACAGCTCAAACTCAGTCCGCGCCGCCAGGAATTGTTTGCTCAAATGCAAGCCCGATCGACGATCTCGATCCCGATCTTAGCTGGCAAACAACTAATTGGGTTGGTGGCGATCTATCAATCGCAAGTGCGTCACTGGCAGGATTGGGAAGTAGCTTTTGGCAACCAAGCGGCACAGCAACTGGGTTTGGCGATCGACCAGATCGCCACTTGGACGACTCAATCGGTGGAATTGCAGCGGACGAATATGTTGTCTCAAGCACTCCAGCTCAATGAGCCAGCCGAGATAACTGACTTACTCGATCGCGCCTTGGCAACTATTCGCCAAGAATTCAATCTCGATCGGGTGATGGTATTTGGTTTGAACGAGCGACGGGAGGGCGAGATCGTCGCCACCGCGATGGAGCCAGGTTGTGTCCTGCCAGATGCAGCAGTGATGAGTCGCTATCTCCACTATGAACTAGAGCGCGATGGGTGTGTGCCCGAGCAGGTTTCCTGTATTTACAATCTCGATGCTGCTGGCGGACTCCAAGCTAATGAGATCGATCTATTGGAGCATCTACCGATCCGCGCTCGATTGGTGGCACCGATCTTGGTTGAGGATCGACTATTGGGCTTGATTGTCGGACACGTCAGTAGTGAAGATCGCCAGTGGACACAATTGGAAATTGACAAATTTACCACTATTGCCGAGCGAATTGGCTTGGTACTCCAGCGACGGGAAGCGATCGCCCACCGTGCCGATCGGGAGCGCAACCAGCATTTACTCTCAGATATTACCCTCCAACTGCGGCAATCATTCGATCGCGATGAGATTATCGCTACGGCACTGACGAACATTCGCTTGGCATTTGCACTCGATCGCGCCATCTTTGTGACGCTCAATGGCAGTGAGCCTGCCACGATCTCCGCCGAGGCTCTCGCCCCCGATGCCCGATCGATTTGGGGTGGAGCGATCGAGGCGAGTTGGCTACAACCAGCTCCAGGCAAAGGCGACGCGCCAAGTCAGCTCGTGGCGATCGAAGATATCGAGCTGGCAGGATTGAGCGACGATCGGCTGGAGATCCTCAACAGTTGGCAAGTGCGGGCACAGATTGTCGTACCGATCTCAGTCGATCGCAAACCGTTCGGGGCGATCGTCGGTCAGATGTGTCACACCCCCCGCACTTGGGAATCAGCCACCACTGAGCTGTTGAGCCAAATTGGCACCCAAGTCAGTCTCGTGCTCACCCAGGCGCAGCTATTTGCCCAACGCGAAAACGATGCCCGCAAATCGCAGATCATCTCCAACTTTACGCTCCAACTACGCCAATCCTTAAAACGGCAAGATATCCTCAACACGGCTGTCGAACTCGCACGCACCGCCTTGGATCTCGATCGCGTCGTCGTGTTTGAGCTAGATCCAGACTTTAAAGGCAAGGTCACTGCAGAAGCGATCGCCGCTGGTCAGCCGTCAATTGTAAATGTCGAGATCGACGATTGCTGTATCAAAGATGCTGGATACCAGCTAGGTAAAACGACATCAATCCCCGATATTTATGAAGCTGGCTTCACCGACTGCTATCTCCAAATGCTGGAGAGCTTGCAAGTGCGGGCAAACTTGGTCGTCCCGATTACGATCGACAGTAACTTGCTAGGGCTACTGATCGCGCACCAATGTCTTGCCCCCAGAGCTTGGCAACCTGAAGAAATCAGTTTATTCAACCAGTTGGCGACGCAACTAGCTCTAGCACTCAATCAGGCGTCACTGATCGAACAGCGGGAAGCTGCCGCGCGTCAGTCTCAGCTAGTCTCCGAGATCTCGCTCAAACTCCGCCAATCGATCGACCAAACCGAGATCCTCAATCTCGCGCTTCCAGAAATCCGGCTGGCCTTGGGACTCGATCGGGCGAGTATTTTGGTAGTAGATGCCAATGGTGAAGGCGAAGGCAAAATCTTGGCTGAATCCGTTGCCGCCGCCGAGTATTCCATCATCGGTGCCACGGTGCCAGCGACGGATATGTTTGAAGTCCTGGGACGGGGTTATGCCGAGAGTAGCTATATCAAGATCGACGATCTCCAGACAGCGGACTTCAGCCCAGGGCTGATCGCCAATCTCCAAAAAATTCACATCAAATCGATCGTCACCACGCCGATTATTGTCAACAATAAATTTTTTGGACTATTTAGTGGCACCATGTGTCACCAGCAGCGCATCTGGACGCAGTCTGACATCGATCTTCTGATTCAACTCGCTACTCAGATCGGTGTCGCGCTGACTCAAGCGCAGCTAGTCCAGCAATTGGAGTTTGCCAACTTCCAACAGTCAGCATACGCCGCCAGTCAAGAAGCTGCCAGACAAGTACTCCAGAAAAATGCCTGGGATTTGCTGTTGCAAGTCGATCGGATCAGTCAAGGCGATCTGACTATTCGCGCCCATGTTACTGAAGATGAAATCGGCACGATCGCCGATTCGTACAATTCTACCGTCGAGAGTTTGCGACGGCTGGTGGGCAATGTCCGCACCGTCTCGCAGCAAGTAGTTGTTACTACCACTGTCAATGAGATCTCCGTCGCCGAATTGTCGATCGAATCCGTCCAGCAAGCTGAAGATATCGGGGTCGCCCTCGGTCGTCTTCAGGAAATGTCTGGGTCGATCGATCTGGTCGTCAGCAATGCTCTGATCGCCGAGTCCGCCGTGATGGAATCCGCCCAACTCGTTCAAGCTGGCGACACCGCGATGAATCTCGCTGTCGAAGGGATTCTGACCATTCGGAATACAGTTGCCGAAACTGCCAAAAAAGTCAAGCGACTCGGTGAATCTTCCCAAAAAATCTCCAAAGTCGTCAACCTGATTAGTAGCTTCGCCGCCCAAACCAATCTCCTCGCGCTCAACGCCAGTATTGAAGCCGCGCGCGCGGGTGAGGAAGGACGCGGATTTG
Source organism: Chamaesiphon sp. (assembly GCF_041738855.1). Lineage (GTDB taxonomy): Bacteria > Cyanobacteriota > Cyanobacteriia > Cyanobacteriales > Chamaesiphonaceae > Chamaesiphon. The sequence continues at coordinate 8,545 of NZ_JBGSPA010000197.1, forward strand.
CAGTCGTCGCCGAAGAAGTCCGCTCTCTGGCTCGTCAATCCGCCGCCGCCACCGGAGAAATCGAGAATCTCGTCGCCAGTATCCAATCCCAAACCACCGAAGTCGTCATGGCGATGGAAGCAGGTACCGAACAAGTCGCCATCGGTACCAAACTCGTCGATGACACGCGTTTGAGCCTCGATCGGATCGCCGCCATCGGCACCAAAATCGGCGAACTCGTCGAAGCGATCGCCCAAGCCGCCCTCCTCCAATCCGAAAGCTCTACCCAAGTCACCAGCAGCATCGATCGCGTTGCCGACATCTCCCACAAAACCTCCCTCCGCGCCGACAATGTCCAAGCCTCCTTCCAAGATCTCCTCAAGCTCGCGCAGGAGCTACAGCGGAATGTAGGGCAGTTTAAGATTGAGTAGCGGGTTAGGTTTTAGGCTTTGGGCTTTAGGCTTTAGGTTTTAGGGTTTGGAGTAGGGTTCGGAGCGGTTCGCTCCAGTCGGTTTTCCTGAGTGCGGTAGTGAGACAAGACAGCCATCAAAAGCCTAATCCTTCAGCCCTAATTCCTAACACCTAAAATCTCACACCTAACACCTAACACCTAAAGCCTAAAGCCTAAAGCCTAGTCCCCGCCTAAAGCCTAACACTTAACACCTAATCATGTACATCGACCCAGAATTACGAGATCGAGTTTATCAACTGTTTAGCTTGGAAGTACCCAAGATGTTGCAGACGATCGAAACAGAACTAGTAACTCTGAGTGTCGATCGCAGTGTCACCAAAGTAAATAACCTCCTCCGTGCCGCTCACTCGATCAAAGGTGGTGCTGCCAGCTTGGGGCTAGAGCAGATCGCCGATCTCGCCCACCAGATCGAAGATATCTTTCGCGTCCTCAATCATCCCGACTTACCATTCGATCGCCACTTAGAACAACTCCTCTTTCAAGTCTACGATTGCCTCGATCGGCTTGTCACTGCCGAGCTTGACGGCGAAACCTTAGCCCCTGAATTGCACACCAACACCCAGATCGTCCTTGCCAACCTCGACGAAGAGATCGGTCACTTTGTGATCGCCGGACAGCAAGTACCCGACGGCTTCCTCTCCAGCGTCGATTTGACCCAATCCATCTTTGAAGTAGATGTTGCCCAAAGTCTAGCCAGACTCGAACGCGTCTTGCTCGATCCAGAGTGTACCAACATCGCCGTCGGCGAGTTTCGCGCCCAATCCGAAGTATTTACGGGGATTGCCTCACTCACGAATTTGCCAGGATTTGGCAACCTCGCTTGTGCCACGATCGCCGCCCTCGATCGCCATCCCGACCGCGCCCGCGAAATTTGTTGTTTTGCGCTAGTAGATTTTTATGCCACCTTGGATGCGGTGCTGACGACCGATCGCGCGACATGTGGAGCCATCTCTCCAGGCTTTGCATTCTTGATGGCAGAGCAACCGCGCTCGGCGACTGCCCAGCCGCACGACTCATTCGATCTCGAAGAGCTATTCGATCGCGCGGATACCGCACTCGATCTGATTTTTGACTTCGACGATCGCGAGTACGATCCCAGTGCCACTCCACTCGACGTGCAAGTCGAACACTTATTTGCACCTGTAGCGGAGCTTCAGCTCGATTGGCTGGCAGTAGCGATCGCCCCAGTAGCTAGTACCGATCGAGCTGAAGTCGCACTGCGCCAAATCGAATCGCCGCGATCGAGTGTGGATGCCGAGGTTGCTAATCTGAGTTTTGACTTGGTAGATATTTTCGATCTGGCGACTGCCGACTTATCAGCCGATCTGGCGATCGGTTACGATCTGGTCGATCTATTCGATCTGCCCAGTGACAACTGGAGATCGCCAGCGATTACCGTATTTTTGCCAGATGCAGAGCCAACTAGTCAGAGCTTCGATTTGGCAGATATCTTCGATGTCCCCCTCACTACCCAGCCCCAACAGAGTCAGATCGGATCGATCGTAGCAGATCTCACCAGCAATTTTGACAAGTTAGCACCGAGCGATCCAGCGACATTTACCCCGCCACCCCAAGCGATCGCCCCCAGACGCATCAAAAAGTCTCGCAAATCCGCTCCCGCTCCGCTCCCCCAACTATCTGTCCGCGTGGCGATCGACAGATTGGATCGGATGAATAACCTCATCGGCGAACTCGCGATCGAACGACATGGATTGGCTCTCTATACCGAACAATTTGGCGACACTTTGAGGCAATTACGGTCGAAATGCGAGAATTTTCAGACCATTGGCGACAGGCTGCGCCAGATTGCCGACACCTTAGCGATCTCCACTCAGTATCCGCCCCCAACCACCCAGCTAGCTGAGTTCCCCTTCGCTCTCGATCTAGATCGACACTTCGACGCGCTCGAACTCGATCGCTATAGCGAACTCCATACCATCGCTCAAGCTACCATCGAACAACTCGCCCAGATCGACGAACAAATCGAGGATCTAGCACTATTCACCACCCAATCCGCCCAGCAGATCGATCGCCAACAGCAGATCCTAGCTCACCTCCGCGACGATCTGATGTGGGCGCGAATGCTCCCCCTCGGCGAAATCCTCAATCGGTTTCCCCGTACCCTCCACGATCTCTCCGTCGAATTTAACAAGCCAGTCGATCTCACCATCACTGGATCTGGAGTCCTCGTCGATCGCGCCGCAATCGACAAACTCCTCGATCCGCTGCTACACTTACTCCGCAACGCTTTCGATCATGGAATCGACCTCCCTGCCGCCCGTCAAGCCGCAGGTAAGTCCGCCCGTGGCGCGATCGCGATTACCGCCTACCATCAAGGTAGTCAAACCGTCATCGAGATCGCTGACGATGGACGCGGGATCGACCTCAATACGATTAAATCCAAAGCGATCGCTTTAGGACTCTTGACGCCCGTCGCGGCTGCTATTGCCACCAGAGAGCGACTCCTCGATTTGTTATTTGAACCTGGTTTTTCGACTGCCGATCGAGTCACCAAACTTTCTGGGCGGGGCATGGGTTTGGATATTGTCAAAGCTCAGATTCAAGCCCTCGATGGGACGATCGCGATCGATTCCCAACTCGGCACGGGGACGACTTTTATCCTCCGCATCCCCCTCACCCTGACGATCGCCCAACTGCTCGTCTGCCAAGTCGGCAACGCTGTATACGCCTTTCCGACTGATAGTATTCAAAAAATTGTCGTTCCCACCCCCGCCCAACGAGCGCAGCAAGGCACCCAGCAGGTATTTCAGTGGCGCAATCTCACGATCCCGATTTACAAACTTGCCGATCTGCTTACCTACTCGATTCCCGTCCCCGAACGCACCCTCTCTCACACCCTCAAAAGTAGTGCCAATAATCCCAGCGACTGGCTCCCACCACTACTATTAATCCGCCAAGGCGATCGGATCGTCGCACTGGAAATCGATCGACTGATTACCGAACAAGAACTGACGATCGTCCCATTTGGTAAAGCGATTAAGCCGCCGAGTTATAGCTATGGCTGCACGATTTTGGGCGATGGCGTTATCCTCCCCGTCCTCGATCCGCATACCCTGATTCAAGTCCTCGTCGAACGTCCCCGCGTGCGTACCCCCAGCCTGACACCAGCTCCAAGTCAGGCGTGCGCCCCTGAGGGAGCTTTGCTCATCGATTCCATCCTCGTCGTTGATGACTCCATTACCACCCGCCAAAGCCTCTGTCTGTCACTCGAAAAATTTGGCTATCGGACTATTCAAGCCAAAGACGGGCAAGAAGCACTCCACATCCTTCGCCAGAAAACTAGCGAACTGAAATTGGTAGTCTGTGATGTCGAGATGCCCAACATGAATGGCTTTGAATTTCTCAATATCTATCGCCAAGATCGCGAAATCTCCCACATTCCCGTCGTCATGCTCACCTCTCGCAGCAACACCAAACATCGTCAATTTGCCGCCCATCTCGGCGCAGTTGAGTATTTTATCAAGCCCTATATCGAGCAGGATTTTATGGCAGCGATTGGGAAGATAGTTAATAGTTGACAGTTGACAGTTGATAGTTGACAGCGTTGTGATTAGTGGATGGTGGATGGTGAATAGATTAGCTAGTAGCCCACCATCTAAAGTCTACGTTTTTTAAATAGTGTTATGAATTAGATTCTATACTGTCTCGCTTCGATCGATATTTGCACCGAACTACTTCCCACCATCCACCATCCACCATTCACCATAATATGTTTGCCAATATCGTATCGCATCAATGGTCTGAAACCGCCCCCAAAAATAAACTCACAATCGAATTAATTGTTTTCGAGATTGATGAAGTAACTTTTGGGATTCCCATTCACAAACTCGATCGGATTATTAGTAACGTGCATCTTGACGAAGATAATCCGCTCATCCAGCAGGTAGAAATCCTCGATCTTCACGATCGCTTGACTGGAGTAGCCATCGCCAACCCTGCCGCGATCGTCATCTTTACAGGCGATAATGGTCAACTACTCGGTATTCCGATCGTCACAGTTCCGACATTGATTGATGTTCCACTCGATCGGATTCGGACTCTTCCAAACGAATTTCGGACTCACAATGCGATCGCGATCGCCAGTCACGTAGCTATGATTGCTGACTCAAACACCGCATCAACAATCTTAATTTTAGCGACTTAAATGCTACCATTGCTGCAAGATCCCCGACTGTCTTGTCTCGCTAAACCCTCGGCAAAGCCGAGGAGCGCGAGCCGCTTCTGCAAGAAGTCGGGGATCTGTCCTCACCAACTTATTCCCCAGTCACCGACAATCCCTCCACCCAAATATGCGGACAAATCCCACCACTTCTGACCTCCTCCTCCGGCTCCACATAAACGATTGAATTTAATAATTCTCGGAAGTCACCCGCGACCGTAGCTGCTTCAATACTGGTCTTTACACCCTTATTTACCAGCCAACCATCAAAAGGCAACGAGAACGAACCCTGTAGTGATTGGACGCCCGAATGGAGGGCTTGGAGACTATCGATCAGGATGACATTCTCAGCCGTATCGAGATGATAATTCTCATCGGTTTTCTCACCCCCAGATACATGATAAAAATGGGGCGATACCGTAATTTTTGCCCCCATATTCGCATGTCCTGTCGGTTGGACATTCAGGCGTTTGGCAGTGCCAGCACTATGAATAAATGATGACAAAACACCTTTATCGATCAGATTTACTCGTCGCGTTGGTGTGCCTTCACCGTCGAAAGCTCCAATCCCGATATTGCTGGGATGGAGCGCATCATCGGCTACAGACAGTAAGGGTGAGGCAATTTGTGTACCTAGAGATTCTAGCTTTGATAAACTTTGATTGTCTAGGATACTTTGGGCATTAAATAGATTGGAGAAAGCACCCATCAGACTCAAGAATGCTTTGGGTGAAAAGACGATCGTATATTTCCCAGTAGCGACCTTTTTATAGTCGAGATGAGAAATTGTTTTTTCGGCTACTTCATCGATACATTTTTGGATGTCTAATTTCTCAAAAGTATGACTTCTTTCAAATGCTCCGGCACTGCGCGGCTTTTTCCCTTCTTGCTCGGTTTTAGCGTAGAGATAGATCGAAGTGTAAGTTCTGGCTTCGCTCCGCAATGCTCCCGCACTATTGATATAAAATTGCTCGATCGAGCTTTGTGATAGCCCATTATAAGGGACGCTCTCGATCGCCTCATGTGCCCCCAATAATTTCTGCTCCGCCGCTACCAAGCTCTCAATTAGTTGGGGAACTGCGACAGCTTCACCTGATTCTACTTCGATTTGGGCGATCGGAGCTGTCGCTTCGGGACTAAAATCTGGCGCGTGTTCTTTGATGCCAAAAAAGCTCGCTTCATGTGCAGTTTTGAGTGCGAGTTCCAAGCCAACTTCATCATAATCGGTGGTGCTAGTAATCCCGACGGTATGCTCGTTATTCCACACGCGGACGGTGATGCCAGCACTATTGGCGGCTTCGATTTGCTTGAGTTCTCCTTTGTCTACTTCGACGCTGGTTTCATCACTAGTAGACCCAGATAGATCGAATTTGGAGATCCCCAATTTGGTAGCGATTTGACGAGCCGAATCGGAAACTGTTTGAATATTTAGAGGCATGGGTAAATTAGTTGACAGTTGATAGTTGACAGTTGAGAGCTAAATTCGGAGGGTGGGCACTGCCCACCAGCTAGGTTTGATAAGTTACTAATCAGAATCTGGATGAGTAGGTGGGCATAAATATTGATTAGATAGAGATCGCCTAAAATCTAGATGGTGGGCAGTGCCCACCTTACAGAATCTTGGATCTTATTACTTATTACTTATTACTTATTACTTATTGCTCATTACTCAATCAACGTCCGCCAACTGTCATCGAATCAACCTTGATATGTGGTTGTCCGACGGTGACATAGATGCTGCCACTTACCGAACCGCAAAAACCAGCAGCTAATCCCAGATCTGCCGAACACATCGAGATTTTGTTCATGATTTCCTTGGCTTCACCAATTAACGTTGCACCTTTGAGCGGTTTGGTGATTTTGCCATTTTCAATCAGATAAGCTTCATCCACCGAGAAATTAAATTGTCCGGTAGCACCAACGCTACCGCCACCCATTTTCTTACAATAGATTCCTTTTTCGATCGAGTTAAATAGATCCTCTACTTGATACTCTCCAGGGGCGATATAGGTATTCCGCATCCGGCTGGCGGCTGCATAGGCATAGCTATTGCGGCGTCCGCTACCCGTGCGGGGATGTCCCGTGCGAACCGATCCAGCGCGATCGGCGATAAAATTCTTGAGGATGCCATTTTCGATCAGGAGGGTGCGTTGGGCTGGCATTCCTTCATCGTCCATATCGATGGTACCAAAAGCATTGCCAGACAAGCCTTCATCCCACGCCGTCAGGCTTTCATGGGCGATTTTCTGACCCTTCATCTCGGCAAATGGCGTCGTATTCCGCTCGATTTGGGTAGTTTCGAGTAAGTGTCCGCAAGCCTCATGGAAGATCACTCCACCAAACTGATTTGCCATCACAATCGGGTAGGTGCCCGACTCTACAAAGTCAGCATAGAGCATCTTCGCCGCCGATGCGGAGATATCCTCAGCAGTGCTGGTATAGTCCCAAGTTGTCAAAAATGCTGGATTGCTAGTATCACCGACACGTTGCCCGATCGATGAGATATTGTCACCATCAGCGCACAATAAGTTGTAGCCGACAGATTGCGTCAACCGGATATCGCGGGCAAATGTCCCATCACTGGAGGCAACTAGCACTTCTTGCCAATCGCGAAAATAACCAGCCCGTCGCGATTTGATATGTGTCGCCGTCTGTTGGAGTTTGCCATTGGCGGCGAGGAGCACTTCGCCCATCTCCCGCATCGAGCTACACGCTGTCAACCAGCTATCTTTACCCTTTCTGGTGGCATAGTCGCGCAACAGTTCGAGATTGATCTGGGGGACAAACGAATTTGGTGCAGGTAAGTGCAATGACAGACTGCCCAAAGCTTTCTCCAAGGCTGCTTTTAGCCCCATAAAGGAGATGTCATTGGTGCTGACATAGCAATCAGTTTTACCCTTAAATACCCTGATGCCTGCCCCGGTAGAGAGGCGTGGCGAGACACTGGTGATCCGATCGTCTTCCGCCAGACAGCTAATATAATTCGATCGTTCTAAGAAAAACTCGACAAAATCAGCCCCCGCCGCTCGTCCCAAACCTAGTAATGTCGCCAGTGGAGCTTCCCAGGTTTCATCAAATCGATGCGCGGTGGATGAATAGTGTAGATTTGGTAGTTGCTTGGATAGCAGAAAACTTTTGGGATCGATCGAAACAGTCATGTCAGCTTCTCCTGGGGTGCTTATCTAGATTGTAACAAACACGGATGAGCGTGGGCATGGGCGATCGGTCGAGATTACCCGACTTCGGGATTGCATCGCGCCTGCTCACAATTGGGTGATATCTGGGTAAAATTACTACTTTGTCCACAGTAGCGATCGTGCGGATTGACGATTGTCAGGGCAACTTAGCAACTGTAAACATCTATAACAATTCTTATCGATTAATTGAAAAATTTACCATCTCGCACCAAAAGATTTATGCTGAAAATATATATAAATAATCCTGGTAAAAACTTATGGACAAGCAGAAATATCGGATGAACTGCACCCTGACCTTCAGTGATATCTATGGTCAGATTGTCATCTGGTTGATGGTAATTTTCATCAGTCTTGCTTCGGCTTTGTCGCTCTGGAGTGCCGCTCGTCAAATCTATGCGATGGCGACAGTCGGCTTGATCTTAGTTTTATCCTTACCCTTCTTGCTATTTGCCTTCGTCACCACCCTGCTCAATCACATTGAGTTCGTACCGCTCGAAGTCAACGAAACGACTAGCAGCAGCACCAACAAGCACAGAAACCAAAAAGTCGAACCTGCAACCGTATAAAGCTGGGGGTAGCTTTTGGCTCGATCGCTACCCTCGATCCGTAAAATGTAGCTGCTGGTGACTTTAGCGATCGAGCCGCACCTAATCCCGAACTATGTATCAATGATGAGGCTTAACTCTTGACAGCCCGATCGCGTCCAGCATGGATGTTGTCGGGTTGTTGTTTTGCTACTTGTTGCTGCGAATAATCGTATCGCTGACTACTACCCGATCGCTCGATCTAGTGGACAATGTCTCGTTAAACTTAGTGCCAGTAATTCGATCGGATATGACAGCTCATCAACTAGCATCCTCAGCACGGATCGAATCTGAGATCCCCACACCCGACCACATCTTATCAGCAGCCGAACTGAGCCGCTTCAATCCTCGCTCCAATCGCCAGGGTTCACTCCGCTTGGGCGGACACCTAGCAACGATCGCGATTAGTGGTTATGTATGGGCGATGTACCCAGTGGCGATCCCTTGCTTGGTTATCTATGGGTTTAGCTTGGCAGCGATGTTTGCCACCATGCATGAATGCTGTCACCGTACGGCTTTTGCCAACAATCAAGTTAATGATGCTGTCGCCTGGTGGGCGGGGGTACTATCTTTTTACAACGGCACCTTTTATCGTCGTTATCACAAGTGGCATCATCGCTATACTCGCATCCCTGGCAAAGATCCTGAATTGACCGATCGCACTCCCGATAGTCTCTACCGCTATGGCTTAGAATTAACTGGTTTGCCGTGGTGGTGGGGCAAACTACGCGGGCATAGTCGGATCGCACTAGGTATCCTTGATGAATACCCATACATCCCCGCTCCAGCCAGCGCGGAGGTAATTCGCTCGACGAGATTGCAGTTGCTAGTATACGCGATCGCGATTGGGGTGTCGATCGGCTTTGCTCAGCCGTGGTTTGTCATGTATTGGCTATTACCATTGGCTGTCGGTCAACCGCTACTTCGTTTTGTCTTACTCGCCGAACATACGGGTTGTACGCTAGATGACAACTCATTGACCAACACTCGTACCACCCTAACGTGGGCACCACTGCGCTATCTGATGTGGAATATGCCGTTCCATGCCGAGCACCATTTACATCCCTCGATCCCCTTTCACGCTCTGCCAGCGGCGCACGAACGACTCAAGAGCCATTTTAGAACAGTCGATCCTGGTTATGTGCGGGTCAATCTCGGTATTATTAGCAAGCTCGAATCCCGATGGTCGTGAATGCTGGCACTTTCACATTGGCTAATTTTGAACTGCAATGTGGAAAAATACTACCCCAGGCTGAATTAGTCTATCAAACCTACGGGGTGTTGAATGCGGATCGCTCGAATGCGATCCTCTACCCGACTTCTTATGGTGCCCAGCACACCGATATTGAGTGGCTGATTCGTCCCGATGGCATCCTCGATCCAACTCAGTGGTTCATTATCATCCCCAATATGTTTGGGAATGGTTTATCGACATCGCCTAGTAACAATCCAGCTTGTGAGTTGACACCCAGTTTTTGGTTTACACACGTAGATAATGTCCGCGCTCAAGCGCAGTTGTTGACCCAAGTATTTGGGATTGAAGTGCTTGCCCTCATCTATGGTTGGTCGATGGGCGCACAGCAAGCTTATCACTGGGGGGCACTATATCCCGATCGCGTATTGCGAATTGTGGCTATTTGCGGCACTGCCAAAACTACCGAGCACAATCGGATTTTTTTAGAAAGCTTGCGTTCGGCACTGAAAACCGATCGCACCTGGACGGGACAACAGTTTGAGGGGATGCCAGTGCAAGGCTTTCGGACATTTGCCAGAATATATGCAAGTTGGGCAGCATCTCCGGCATTTTATCGGGAGCAGTTGTATCTCCAGCTCGGATATGAATCGCTCGATGACTATCTATGGCGTGGTTGGGAGCAAAGCTACCGCAAACGCGATCCACACAATCTCATTGCCATGCTCGATACCTGGCTGCATTGTGACATTAGCGATAATCCTACTTATCAAGGCGATATCGATCGGGCATTGGCATCAATTCAAGCCCAAACTTTAGTGATGCCCTCCCACACCGATCTGTATTTTACACCCGAAGATTGTGCCGCTGAAGCGGCGCAGATTGCCAAGGCTAAATATCTCCCAATTCCCTCGATCTGGGGACATCGCGCGGGTAATCCTTATCAAAATCCAGCGGATGCGGCATTTATTTGCGCTCAGGTGCAGGATCTGCTATCGAGTCAGATCGACTAAGTTGTTTGCGATCGATGGTAATTTGACCGATCGACTTTTCACCGAACTAAATTACTAGAGAGCTAGCGATAACATGACTGTACTGCTATCTGACATTGCGCGCGATCGCGGGATTCGGTATTTTTTGATTTCCTTCACCGATCTATTTGGTACCCAACGCGCCAAAATGGTGCCAGCACAGGCGATCGATCGGATGGCTGTAGATGGTGCGGGTTTTGCGGGTTTTGCCGCCTGGTTGGACATGACGCCTGCCGATCCGGATATTTTGGCGATTCCCGATGCCAGTCAGATGATTCAACTTCCCTGGCAGCCAGATGTAGCGTGGTTGCCAGCGGATGTATTGACGATCGATCGTCAACCATTGGCACAAACGCCGCGCTTAGTGCTCAAGCGGGTGCTAGCACAGGCTGAGGCAATGGGTTATCGGGTGAAGACGGGGGTAGAATGCGAGTATTTCTTGCTGAGTGCGGATGGGGAAGGGGTAGCTGATGAGCTAGATCGATCGCGTAAGCCTTGTTACGACCAACAATCCTTGATGCGGCGGTTCGAGATTATTGCCCAGATCTGCGATGCGATGCTGGCTCTGGGGTGGGGTGCCTATCAAACCGACCATGAGGACGCCAATGGGCAGTTTGAGATGAATTGGATGTATGCTGATGCCTTGGTGACTGCCGATCGTCATGCCTTCTTCAAATATATGGTCAAATCGATCGCCGAACAACATGGGATGCGGGCGACTTTTATGCCCAAACCATTCATGCACCTAACGGGCAATGGTTGTCACACGCACCTCTCGATCTGGAATCTGGCGGGTAATGTCAATCTCTTTGACGAGCCAGCCGGAAAATTGGGTCTTGCGACATTGGGCTATCAATTTATCGGTGGGGTATTGAATGCCACTCCTGCGCTCTGTGCGTTGACAAATCCCGCCGTCAACTCCTACAAACGCCTGAATGCACCCACAACCGCCTCCGGCGCAACTTGGTCGCCCAATGGCATCAGTTATGCTGGCAACAATCGCACCCACACGATCCGGATTCCTGATGCGGGACGGTTTGAATTTCGACTGGCTGATGGTGCCGCCAATCCTTATCTACTCCCTGCTGCATTGATTGCGGCAGGACTCGATGGGATCGATCGCCAACTCGATCCTGGCGCACCGTGTCACAATAATAACTACACCGATCCCTTACCAGCAGCAACCGTACCACAATTACCTGGCAATTTGCTAGACGCGTTGCGAAATCTGGAACAGGACGAGCGATTGGCACAACGTTTGGGCACAGATTTTGTTGCTGCTTATCTGAAGCTCAAGTACCAAGAATGGCAAGGCTATTGTACCCAAGTTAGCACCTGGGAAGTAGAACATACGCTTGATTGTTAGCAGGACAACCCTTCCTCTCTTGACCCTTTTAAAGTAGCTATTCCGCAATTCGAGGAGCTATTTGCGATAGTGTGGGAAGATAAAGACTCTCACGTAATTGACAGCAATCTACCGTGGCACAAGTTCTTCTTGAAAATATCTATAAAAGCTATCCTCCGACTGCTCAGAGTAAAAGTATTGCCGGAACGACAGATCTCACCATTCCAGACAGTGTTCTCCGCCGGATAAACTTGACCGTAAACAAAGGTGAATTTATGGTGCTAGTGGGAGCATCTGGCTGTGGTAAGAGTACGCTGCTGCGGCTAATTGCGGGACTGGAGACGATTACTGCGGGGAATATCATCATTGGCGAAACGTTAGTCAACGAGTTACCGCCCAAAGAACGTGATATCGCGATGGTATTTCAGAGTTACGCGCTCTATCCACACATGCGGGTATACGACAATATCGCCTTTGGACTGCGGCGAAGTCAGTCTTTTCGCGCTCTAGATGTAGCCAAACATCCGACGCGGATCGCTCCAGAGGTGGAAAATTTCCTGGTGGAAATCAGTCGCGGATTTCCTCGCGGTTTGCGCTATATTTCCGCACGGGAAAAACTAATTGCTAAAAAAGTGCATCAAGTCGCCGAAATGCTCCAAATCGAGGGGCTACTAAATCGGTTTCCCAAGCAACTCTCTGGTGGGCAGAAGCAGCGCGTAGCACTGGGTCGCGCGATCGCTCGCGACGCCCAAGTCTTCCTGATGGACGAACCATTATCCAATCTTGATGCCAAATTGCGCGCGGAAACTCGTACCCAAATCGTCAAATTGCAGCGGCAATTGGGCACAACCACGATCTATGTCACCCACGATCAAACTGAGGCGATGACGATGGGCGATCGCATTGCCGTAATGGATCGCGGTCAAATTCAACAAGTAGCAACCCCGCTCGAAATATACAACCATCCTGCCAATATTTTTGTCGCCCAATTTATCGGTTCGCCGCCGATGAATTTGATTCCGGTTCAAGTCAAATTACCACTCTCGATCGGCAATAATCAATTTCGGGTGACACTTCCTGAAGAATGGGAACCGCTCCTCAATGAGTCCGCGAATCAATCGTTATTAATGGGAATTCGCCCCGAACATCTCACGATCGGCTTACCTGCAACCAAGAACTTTCATGGCGTTGTCGAAGCAGTTGAAGCCTTGGGCAATGATACTTATATTGCTGTCAAAATTCAGGAATTAGAGCAACCCGAGCTGGTACTCCAAGTTCGAGTTTCACCAGATAAATTAGTTACGGTGGGTGAGGAAGTCTGGCTGTCAGTAGCTGCTGATAAAGTTCATCTATTCGATCGAGATAGTGGTTTGGCACTGAGGGTAGAGGTCGATAGTTAATATTTGACAGTTATTGATGGGTTGATATATATGGTAATAATCACTATAATAGTTTTATTACTTAGTTTAATATAAACCATATATGACCCAGTTGCCGATACCCCAGCACTTCCAGCCAGCCAGAGTTGGGGAGATCTGGCGCGTCCCCTATCAAGAGCGATCGATCGCCGCCAAGTCATGGGCACAGCAACATCAGCTTCAACCCACATCGCGCGGACAGAGCAATGTGCAGTTATTGCTCATCGATGTCCAGAATACCTTCTGCTTGCCGGACTTCGAGCTGTTTGTCGGGGGTGGTAGTGGTCGGGGGGCGATCGATGATAATGTGCGCCTATGTAAATTTATCTATCGTAATTTAGGTAAAATCGACCAAATCATTGTCACGATGGATACCCATCATCTGCACCAAATTTTCCATCCGAGTTTTTGGATCGATGAGCTGGACGAACATCCGCTGCCAGCAGTGACGATCGAGCCAGCCGATGTGCGATCGGGCAAATGGCGCGTCAATCCCAACTTTGATAGCGAAGATCCCGAACAGCTCCAGGCATACGCCTCGCACTACGTGCAGCAGTTGAGCGACGGTGGCAGATATCCCCTCACGATCTGGCCGTATCACGCCATCCTCGGCGGTATCGGTCATGCTTTAGTCCCAGCGGTGGAAGAAGCGATCTTTTTTCATGGGATAGCACGAGCCAGTCAAGCGAGTTTCGAGATCAAGGGCGATCGCACCTTAACCGAAAATTATTCGGCGGTAGCTCCAGAGGTTTTTACAAACCAAGCAGGGGAAATCATTGCGGGTAAAAATGATAGTTTGATTAAACGTTTATTAGCAGCAGATAAGTTAATTATCGCCGGACAAGCGCAGAGTCATTGTGTGGCTTGGACGGTGAACGATCTATTGACAGAAATTCAGGCGATCGATCCGCAATTGGCACGGAAAGTATATTTATTGGTAGATTGTACTTCGCCAGTGGTGATACCTGGAGTGGTTGATTATACTGCTCAGGCTGATGCTGCATATCAGCGGTTTGCAGATGCGGAGATGAATATCGTCAAATCAACAGACGATCGACTGTTTTTGTAATAGACCTAGAAGGTTGGATAGAGCGGAGCGAAACCCAACCTACAGCTCGGTTTATGAGCTTTTTGGTGGTGGCTCCGTCGTCAAAATTTTAGTTCTGGATATTATCCCAATTTAGGATGATATCTAGAAAGTCTCGACGAAGCATCGGGCTTTATGCCGATATGTTTCTGGATACCATCCCAATTTTCAGAGGATAGGCGGAAAGTTTCCGTATAATGAATAGTTATATGTAAATATTGGTCATCCGATCGATCGTTTGCTACGGTCGATTTTTAGCAAGAAACCACCGCACAAATAACTTTTCCCCTTCAATCCAGACAAATATTAATAAGCTACAACCAAAACAGACTCCCAATTCAAATAAGCTCAAGGGATGGGTGCCAAAAAACGATCGCAATGGAGCAAGATAAACCACAGCCAACTGCAATAGAATCGTACCCAAAATCGCCCACAACAATAGTGGATTGCTAAATGGATTAATTTCGATAACCAGTTTATTCACAGAGCGTACAGCTAAAGCATGACCCATTTGAGCGATACAGAGGGTGGTAAAGACGATCGTTTTCCAGGTATCGGGATCGCCAGGATAACCGACTGCGTGGGTGCGATCGACTCTTCAAGCTAAAATGGAGAAGTCAATGCACAGAGAGAGTAAATTGATGACAATTCGACAACCCCGATATAGCAAGGAAGAGTTTGCCCAACGAGGTGATGCGCTTTATGAGTCACAGATTCGATCGCAAGTTGAAGAAGGGAATCACGGTAAAATTGTCGCGATCGACATTGAAACCGGAACCTTTGAGGTAGCAGATGATTTGTTGACGGCATCAAAACGGCTCTGTGAAAGAGTGCCCGATGCTCAGACTTGGTTCGTTCGTATTGGTCATTCAGCCGTCGATCGTTTTGGATCGCGGAGTTTGAGAACAAAGCCATGATGCAAGGTCGTGTGAATCAAAGGTGCGAAGCGACGTTGGCGATTGCGGTCAAAAACAATGAGATAACTCAGATGGTAGACACTGTAATTGATACAGGTTTTTCAGGATTTATTACCTTGCCATCTGACATGATTTCAACGTTGGGGTTTAGGTGGGAAGGTCGGGATACTGCGACATTAGGTGATGGGACTTTTTGCACATTTGAAGTTTATATTGGGCTTGTGATTTGGGACGGTCAGTACCGTGAGATTTATATCAATGAATCAGAAATAGTTCCGTTGATTGGGATGCAGCTACTGCGAGGGTATGATTTACAAATTCAGGCAATAGAAGGTGGTTCTGTCACGATCGAAGCATTATCGATCGAATAAAATCTAGTAAGTAGGTAGGCATAGATATTTATACCACCAATTAATGCCTGAAACTTAGATAAAGGTAGTGTAGCAGTAAAGCGAAGGTAAGAGCTAATGTATCTGAAATGTATCTGTGGGTATGTAATGCACAACATCGTATTTCCAGGCAAGATCGAACATCTGCTACTTAGTTCTCATGCTCAAGAAAAGTTACAGAATCTTGTTGACAAAGAAGCTGATAACAATACAAAAATTGATATGTGGCCTGAGCACTGGGAAGATTCTGGGGCTGAGGAAGTCTGGCACTGTTTTAAATGTAGTCGTCTTTATATTGGAATTAATAACAGCTCAGAAGATTGGAAAGAGAAAGTACTTATCTACAAACTAGCGCAAAAAGGTATTACTAATCAGGCTACAGGATTAGATTCAGAACAGATTATCAATCAGGAAATGGAAGAAAAACAATATCTTGACAAAGTGAAACAGGAGCAGTCCGGCAATTCACCATTGGAAATAAGATAAATCTAACTGAATTAACTCGATCTTGCAAAATGTTTCAATAGCCATCCACCACATGTATAACGTTAACGCACCGACTTTTCCAGAATATATCGATGATGAGTACCGTCATTTGTCGAGTATTCGATTACCTGCCTTCGCTGGGATGCAGATTGTAAATGGCCCTTATGGATCTGTTTCTGAACCTGGTGCTTCAACCGGAGACACTCACGCTGCTTCTGATAAATCTCTCGATCCGAAAGTCTTTCAAACTGCAATCTTATGGGTGATTGAGCATGATGCTTATATCAGACCTATGCTATTCGCCGCTCTCGTCGAGCAATATTGGGAAATGCGCGATCTGGTAATTGAATGCCTGATTGACGAAGATCCAGATGATGTTGTCCCCAAGATTGAAAATCCAGATAATCTCGCCCCCCTATGTGGCTTGGTAGCACTCCATATTGGAGGCATGACTGCTGCTGGAGAGCCAATCTTTGGTATCGAGCTTGGCTGTAATTGGGAAACTGAACATGGTGCAGGCGTTCAATTTGAAGGGCTAAAAGTCGTTGAATCTGGTGATGCGGCCGTCGCATTTAGCTTTTGACTAATCTCAACCTTTAGAACAAAACCACCGCACAAATAACTTTTCCCCTTCAATCCAGATAAATATCAGCAAGCTACAACCAAAGCAGACCCCCAGTTCAAATAAACTCAAAGGATGGGTGCCAAAAAACGATCGCAATGGAGCAAGATAAACCACCGCCAACTGCAATAGAATCGTGCCCAGAATCGCCCACAATAACAGTGGATTACTAAATGGATTAATTTCGATAACGAGTTTATTCACAGAGCGCACAGCTAAAGCATGACCCATTTGAGCGATACAGAGGGTGGTAAAGACGATCGTTTTCCAGGTATCGGGATCGCCATGATAATCGACAGCATGGGTGCGATCGAATGCCCATTTCATCAACCCGATCGTCACAATTCCAAAAACTAGTCCAATCCTGATAATATATCCACCCAAACCTCTAGCAAATATACTTTCACTGGGCTGAAAAGGTGGACGCTGCATCACATCCGGTTCCCCTGGTTCCAAGGCAAGCGCAACAGCGGGAATCCCATCGGTGACGAGATTCATCCACAGGATTTGGAGCGGGGAGAGCGGTACACCACCCAGCCCAATTAGCGGAGCGGCGGCGATGGCGAGGATTTCACCGACATTGCTACCGAGGATATATTTAATAAATCTGCGAATATTGGTGTAGACAATCCGCCCTTCCTCAACTGCGGCGACGATCGAATTAAAATTATCATCTAATAGCACCATATCGCTGGCTTCTTTACTGACATCAGTACCAGTAATCCCCATTGCTACGCCGATATCTGCCTGTTTCAATGCAGGGGCATCATTCACCCCATCTCCTGTCATGGCCACTAATTCACCCTGTTGTTGTAAGGCTTTGACGATGCGTAATTTGTGTTCGGGGGCGACACGGGCATAGACGCTGACTCTACTAATTGTTTGTACCAAAGTTGCCTCATCCATCTGGGCAATTTCATTCCCGCTCACGACTTGGCTATCGGTTTGAGTGATGCCCAAATCGGTGCCAATCGCCATCGCAGTCAGAGGATGATCGCCTGTAATCATCATCGTCCGAATTCCGGCAGTTTTGCAGGTATCAACAGCAGCACGAACTTCGGGGCGGGGGGCATCGAGCATCCCGACTAAACCGACCCAAATTAGTTCTGATTCCGCGCTATCTGCGTCAGGAAGGTGGGGGAAATACCGATAGCCGAAACCCAAGACTCTTAGCCCTTGACTCGCTAGCTGGGTATTTTGGGTGCGGATGGTTTGTCGATCGATCTCAGTTAATTGGACATACCGATCTGCGACGAGAGTATGGGTGGATCGATCGAGGATTGATTCTGGCGATCCTTTGGCGAATAGTAGGTAATATGGGGCTTGTTCGCAGATGACGCTCATCCGTTGCCTGTCGCTATCAAATGGATATTCCTGAACGCGCGGATAACTCTGAGACGTTGCGTCAATTCCAGCTTTACGGGCAAGTGCTAATAGGGATCCCTCCGTCGGATCTCCCAAAATTTGCCACTGATTATCGGTATACTGCAACACCGCATCATTGCAGAGAGCGCAGCCCCAGAGTAAACCTTTTAGAGCCGGATCTGCGAGTGGCTCGATCGATTTACCATGGAGTTGAAAATCGCCGTTGGGAATGTAGCCCTCGCCGCTAATTTGATATTCAGCCGTTAAGGTAGCCACTTGCTGCACCACCATTTTATTTTGGGTGAGGGTACCTGTTTTGTCAGAACAAATAATCGTCACCCCGCCGAGCGTCTCCACCGCCGCGAGTTTGCGGATGAGGGCTTGGCGTTTTACCATCCGCTGGGTACCCATCGCGAGGGTGACGGTAATGACGGCGGGTAATCCTTCGGGTACGACTGCTACGGCGACACTCAGAGATGTTTTGACTAATCCTGTGAAGGTATCCAGATTGAAAGAACCTCGGAGCAAATCGGGCAACATCCCCCCGCCAATTGTGAGCGCGACAATTACCAATGCACCCATCACCAACACATTGCCAAGCTGTGTTAATTTCTGTTGGAGTGGAGTCGGCTGACTTTCGACACCTTGCAATAGCGCGGCGATTTTGCCGAGTTCGGTATTCATCCCCGTGGCGGTGACAATGGCAACACCGCGCCCAGTGGTGATTTCAGTTCCCTGATAGACTAGGTTAAGGCGATCGCCTAAAGGTGTATTGGCGGCTAATTCAGTCTCGGCGGTTTTACTACTAGCCGTGGCTTCCCCTGTCAGCGCGGATTCTCGGATTTGGAGTTGTACCGCCTCAAGTAGACGCGCATCTGCGGCGAGTTGATTACCAGCTTCGATCTGAATTACGTCTCCAGGTACCAACTCCCGCCCATCAATTTCACCAATCTTACGATCGCGCAATACCCTCACCTTGGGTGCAGACATCTGTTTGAGGGCGGCTAATGCTTGTTCGGCGCGACTTTCTTGGACATAACCCAAAATCCCATTGAGGATGACGATCGATAGAATGGCGATCGTATCTTTATACGGCAATCCAATCGTTTTTCCCGCCTGAAGTTCGATAAAATCGAAAATTCCCGATACGATCGCCACAAAGATCAACATTACCAACATGACATTGGTAAATTGGTCGAGTAAAATCTGCCACCATTGGCGACTAGCCGCTGCAACCAGTTCATTCGTGCCAAATTCTTGTTGTCGATCGATTATCTGTCGATCGGTTAACCCTGTTTTGTCGTCTGTATCTAGTTGTGCTAACGCCTGAGTAATAGTCAGTGTATGCCAAGACGGATCTACATTTGCCATTATTTGCCGTTGGCTCGAAGCGTGACGATGCTGTGGTGAAGGCATAGGAAAAGAAGTAAAGGTAGATTGGTATATTTGACCGATAATTGGGAAATACTACTCAATTGACTTTATATTTTGATAGTGAAGCTCTACCGTTCCCGATGAACTCGATTTCGATTCAACCAAATTAATCCATCTAGTTTTTCAATATATCCATCAAGGCTAGTTGCGATGTGAAGAATTAATATTGTTGCCATAGCACTCGGTCAGTTCGAGTTTCTACCACAATAGTAAGATGAGCAACCATTGCGCCAAGCGATCGCGCTGATGGTTGTCGCAGAATTGTGGAAATTGGTGACGGACAAGTTTCGGGTTTAGCGAGTCGCTGGGTGGGGTAAAGATCTGTGGTACTAACTCAGCGGAAGTCCCTACCCTCGTGCTGTGCGGGGTAGGGATGGATAGTGCGCTGGGGTACTTCACATCGATGTTACTAATTCTGAGCTTGAAGATCGATCGCTTGTTGACCTGCGCTGGATGTGGCGAATCCCAAAAATGCCTTGACGGCATCGCTGGGTTGCCCTTTATACACGTAGGATAGCGGGCGTTGGTAGGGATAGTTGGCGGCTTCGGGTGCGATCCCGTCGATGGCGATCGCGCGGACTGTGGACTGTTTGGCAACCTGAGCAAGCGTCGCATAGCCGATACCGTCAGCACCCAGAGCTTGCAGCAGTGGCGTCGTCGCGTCTCGCGCCAAGACCTGGAAGTTACCGCCAGCACCAAAGCTTTTGCCCTTCAATCCGATCTCTTGAAAAGATTGGTGGGTGCCACTATTGGCGGGTCGTAAAATCGGTCGAATGGGTAGAGATTTCCCACCGACTTGCGACCAGTTATTCACTTCACCAGTAAATATTTTAGTGATTTGGTCGGCGGTCAAACCCGTACGGAGAGCGTTATTGTTACCAACGACGATCGCGATTTTGTCTTGACTGACAATTGGCACTGAGACTAAGCCTTGACTTTGTTCGGCAGCCGTCAGTGTGCGCGAGATCCCCGTCAGATCGATCGACCCCGCAGCGAGATCGGTCAAGCCTTGACTGGAACTCGATGCTTGAGGGATCGCACGAACGCCTGGAAATTTTTTCTCGAAGGCGATTTTGAGAGCCTGATTAACTTGTGCCAAGCTGGTGGAACCCCCAATCTTGAGGATCGTACCCGCCGGAACTGCATTCGGTGTCTCAAATGCTACCTTGGGTGGTGAGTTTTGACGATCGCTATCGCTACTATTGCCAGGACTGACGATCGGTGCGGGCGAATTATTATTACTAGTGAATTGATTGTAGAGAGCGTAGCCTCCGCCTGCTAGAGCCAATGCTCCAGCGATATAAACAATGGGGGGCGGACTTTTTTTGGAACTACTCATAAAATGTCATCATTGAATATGAAGGATCGAACAGAGCGGCGAGTAACACTAAATAAGTAGGTAGATATAATTATTTGGAAGCTAGATTATGCCTGAAACCTGAAGGATGGATTGGTTGGGTCACTCGCCTAGTAGCAGTTCCCGCCTTACTAACTAACACTACGAAATATTGGTTTAATTGGGTGGTAACTGAGAGTTATGCTGCTTCAACTTTGCCAGTCGCTCATTGACTTTGGCTTGAAGTTGGGCATCATTATCTTCATCGATTAGTGTCGATCGATTGAGCGAAATATCTGCAACTAGCTTCTGCTGCATTTCATATTCGGTGGCTTGGAGTTGGGCATTGTCCAAGGTAGACTTGGCGGAACCACCGTCGAATTCATCATTCGCACGGGCAATCTCCTGCAATGCAAGATTGACACGGGATAGATCCCGAGTGTTCTGAATTTCGGTGCGGTAACGTGCGACTTCTAACTGTTCTTGAGTGAGGCGATTTTGAGCACTAATCAAGACTGCTTCAGCGCGATCGACTTGACTATGGAGCTGCTCTAGTAATGTTTCCTGTTGGATGACTTGTGCCAGTCTCAGCCGTGCATCGCGATCGCGCCCCTTGTTAGCAGCGATCTCTGCTGCTTGCTCCAAGGCTCGGATCTCTTGGATCTTGGTATCATATTGAGCTTGCAAATCCTGGTAGGAAGCTGCTTGCTGGGCAACCGCCGCTGAGAGACTGGCAACCGACTGGGACATCTGAGTCAGAGCGCGCTCGGCGATCGCCAAGGTGTCCGCTTGACTGGGCGGCAGCGCGACTGGGGGTGTTTTGCCCCACAACCAATCCCAGACATTGATGACGACTTTTCCGGCTCGATCGCCCATCAACCAGTTCACAAAGTTTTGACCTTTCATCAGTCTGGAGTTAGAAGCTGAGTGGGTTTAGCCCGATTATAGCGCAGGTCAGGGCAACAACTTACAGATTTGTAGCGTGTGTTCGAGGTCTAGTGGATGGTGGATGGTGGATGGTGGATGGTGGATGTGTTAGGCTTCAGCGGCTTGCGCTCGCCTTTGTTCCCCGACGGTTTAGCAAGACAGCGATTCGCGCTCCTCGGCTTTGCCGAGGGTTTAGCGAATCAAGACAGCGATTCGCGCTCCTCAGCTTTGCCGAGGGTTTAGCGAATCAAGACAATAGAGCCGTAACGCACCAGTGTCAACACATAAGGATCTGATTTAGGACTGCTATAGTTTTCTGGAACAACTCGTCAATCAGGTGGGGAGAGAGTTGCCAAAAAAGTATCTCAGGAGGATGAAGATCGCTGCACTTAGAGCCGTCGCGATCGGAATTGTGACAATCCAAGCGAGAGCGATCGATTTGAGGGTATCGAGACTGAGCGATCGCCAATTTTTGACCGCACCTACGCCCACCACAGCACCGACTAGAGCGTGGGAAGTCGAGACGGGTATCCCCTGACTCGAAGCAATCAAAATCGTGGCTGCGGTGGCGAGTTCGGCGGCAAATCCGCTGCTCGGTTCGAGCTTGATAATCCCTTCGCCAATCGTGGTGATGACTTGTTTGCCCCAAATGGCTAAACCCGTGACAATCCCCACGCCGCCAAGGATGAGCACCCACAGGGGGATCTCCAAACTAGATTGCGGGACAGTGCCAGTACTTTGAATATACAAGATGGTGGCTAGCGGCGCGATCGCATTTCCCACATCATTAGAGCCATGTGCGAAAGCGACACAGCAAGCACTCAATAATTGAAATCTCGCCAATTGCCGCTCGACGACTACTTGGATTTCGGCTGAGTTGACGGTGAGGGGTTCCGCTCTCAGCCGCCGCCAGCCTACCACCGTAATCGCGAGTGCAGCTATCCCCCCCAATCCTAGTGAAAAATCATGGCGGGGCACAGTTGGTAAAAAGTCTGACGGCAAAGATGCGACAACAGTCGGTAACACGACGATCCCAAATACCCCAACTAAAATCAGTGACAACCAGGGCATCCAGGTATCAAGCTGCACTAGCGGCTGCGCTTGCTCCAGAATCCAGCGTTTAATCAGTAAATACAAGCCCGCAGCTACCGTTCCACTCAGCACTGGCGTGACGATCCATGCCAGCGAAATGGTGCCCAGTGACGACCATTCTACCGCGCTCGATCCTGCCGCGACCCAACTAAAGCCCGCGATCGCGCCAACCACCGCATGAGAAGACGCCACTGGCAAATTTTTGGTAGTGGCAATCTGCAACCACAGCCCACAGCTCATCAATACCGCCACCATTCCCAGCAACAGTGTTTGTGGTTGACTGACAAATAAATCGGGATTGGCGATACTCACGGCTAAAGTCGAGGATACCTGTCGCCCAAATAAGACCGCACCTGTAAATTCTAAGACACCAGCAATGACGATCGCTTGTTTGAGCGTAATCGCTTTCGAGCCAACCGAAGTCCCCATCGAGTTGGCAACATCATTGGCACCCAGATTACAGGCAACATAAAGAGCCAAACAGCAAACAAATCCAATAAATATCATCGCTCGGTGTGAGAATGGGTAAAATTAGGTGATGAAATGTGGTTTGATTTTAGTGCAGTGGTAGCATTAGCAGCCACGATCTGCGTCACCTTGTTTCTAGCCCCTAGCGCATCAGTCAAATGGCACAGCACAATCCTCATAGTATTCAACTCCAAATTAATCGGATGTACGAGAGCGGTCAATCTTTATTTGCTAAAACTAAAGTAGAGGACTGGCTCAAGCAGCGCAATGAAAATCCGGCCGATTACAATATTATCTTTAATAGACAACCTGCACCTGTGGGTTCTAGAGCTGTGATGGCGATCGCGATCGAGCTACAGCGTCAAGATGGTCAACCAGTAGATGAGTGGTTGCTCGCCCAACTCAATGATATTCAATAGCTCGACCACAACTCAACGATGAACACATCCTTAAACGACTCTACTGATGCCATGCTCCGCACCTCCGAGCCTTTGCCACAATTCAAGATTTTGGATCGCCCAGTGCATCTAGCGACGGAATATACACCGTGGCTGATCGACAGATTGCAGCGTGGGATTGGTACCCATGTGGTGACGATGAATGCCGAAATAATCATCCAAGCTAGTCATGACACTGAATTAGCGACGATTATCGATCGAGCCGATCTGGTGACTCCAGACGGATCGGGGATTATCATGGCATTGCGATTGCACGGTGTCGAGCAACCGCGCTATGCGGGGATCGATCTAGGCGAAGATTTACTGCGCTTGGCGGCGCAGCCAGAGTCCAACTATCCAGTTTTTTTCTATGGAGGTCAGCCCCAGATCGTCCAGCGCGCCGCTCAAAATTGGCAAGCTAAACTACCCAATCTCAAGATCGTCGGGATCGAGCATGGCTATCTCGACACCGAACAGCAAGCCAAATTGTTGCTCCAAATTCAGACGACTCAGCCAAAAATCATCCTAGTAGCACTGGGAATGCCCCGCCAAGAAATTTGGATCAGGGATAATTTTCATCTGTGTCCCCAGGCAATCTGGATTGGTGTGGGTGGTAGTTTTGATGTCTGGTCTGGCGTCAAAAATCGCGCCCCACAATACATCCGCAATCTCGATCTAGAATGGTTGTATCGGATCGTCCAAGAACCCAGTCGGTGGCGGCGCGCGCTAGCCTTACCGAAATTTGCGATCCTCGCTATCGCCGAGCGCATCAGCGCGGGTCGGCACTAACTAGCCGAGCGACCAGCCGCCAAGCAGCTACACTAGAGACAGTATTTCAGACAATCCTTCATTCTTGGTTTCATGTCCCTAACTGCGGAATTAGCGTTAGTTTTCGTCCTGATCTTAGTCAACGGTATATTTGTGATGTCAGAGATGGCAATCATCTCAGCCCGAAAAGTCCGATTGCAACAGTCAGCAAATCAAGGAGATCGTCGTGCTGCAATCGCTCTCAACTTGGCACTTACTCCTCATCGATTTTTACCGACAGTTCAAGTTGGGATCACCCTGATGGGGATTTTGTCAGGTGCTCGGGGTGAGAGTGCAGTCTCCAGATTGCTAACACCGCTATTCGGACAACTGCCTGCTGAGTATAGCAAACCGATCGCTTCGATCCTGGCGATCGCGATGATTACGTATCTTACACTCGTGATTGGTGAGTTAGTACCCAAACAATTAGCCTTAAATAGTCCTGAAAAAATTGCCAGTTTTCTCGCCATCCCGATTAATTTTATCGCGCGGGTATCGACACCACTGATCTTTGCTTTGAGTGGCTCGACCAGTTTCATTATCAAATTATTGGGTATCACACCTTCTGAGGAGCCAGAGGTGACAGAAGAAGAGATTAAAGTGATGATCGAGCAGGGTACTGAAACCGGAATGTTTGAGGAGTCCGAGCAAGATATGGTACAAGGAGTACTGAGTTTAGGCGATCTCAAAATTGGTGCGCTGATGACCCCCCGCCCAGATATTACTTGGATTGATATCAACGATCGCATCGCTATTACTCGTGACAAAATTATCAATAGTGATTATTCGCGGCTACCAGTCTGTGAAGGCGAACTCGATCGCGTTTTGGGCGTCATTCATGTAGCTGACTTACTCTCTCAAACGCTCAAAGGCGAGGAAATCAACCTGACGGCATCCCTGAGCCAACCATTATTTATCCCCGAAAGTACGCGTGGGTTGAAAGTGCTGGAGCAATTTAAGAAATTTGGCACCCATATTGCGATGGTGGTAGATGAATATGGGGTAATTCAGGGTTTGGTGACGATGCACGATATGTTTGAGGAGATTTTTGGCGATATTACCGACTTTAATGAAGTTCCCGAAGAACCCCAAATTATTCAGCGTGAGGATGGTTCGTGGTTGCTGGATGGGATGTTGTCGATCGAGGAATTGCTAGAACAATTTGATATCCCTGAAAATGCGATCGATCGCGGTAATTACCACACGCTGGGAGGATTTGCGATCATGCAGCTCGGCAAGATTCCCATTTCTGGAGAATATTTTGAATGGCGGCAACTCAGATTTGAAATCATCGATATGGATGGCAAAAGAGTCGATAAAGTATTGGTCGAACTAACTGAAACTCTAGAAGAACAAGCCGAAGCCGATCGCAATTAGGCACAGGCTTAGATGTGGGCGCACCCAAACTTATTCCGCCGCCATTGCCACCCGATAAATATCACTTGGTGTCAGATGTGAGTGGACGACTCGACCATCTTTAAACCACACAATCCGTCTGGTTTGTTTCGCCACATCGGGTTCATGAGTCACCATGACGATCGTAATTCCCGACTCATTGAGCTGAGTAAAAATATCCATCACCTCCTGAGTCGTCCGCGAATCTAGGGCACCTGTCGGCTCGTCAGCGAGTAACAAGCGCGGTTCGCTGACGATCGCGCGGGCGATCGCCACCCGCTGCTGCTGCCCCCCAGAGAGCTGGTTGGGGCGATTTGCCATCCGGTTGCTCAAGCCCACCTGCTCCAAGGCGTGGACGGCACGCTCTTTGCGTTCGCCCGCTGGCATCCCCCCATAAATCATCGGCAGCATCACATTTTCGAGCGCGTTGAGTTGGGGTAACAGATGAAATTGTTGAAAGATAAAACCGAGCTTGCGATTGCGAATTTTGGCGAGTTCGGCATCAGGTAGGGTCGATACATCCAACTTGTCGAGATAGTAATGCCCGCTGGTAGGTCTGTCGAGACAACCAATAATATTCATCGCTGAAGATTTGCCCGAACCAGATGGCCCCATAATCGCGCAATATTCCCCAGCAGCGATGGTCAAGTTTACCTCATCCAATGCTTTGACGAAGGTGTCTTCGATCCCATAGGTTTTGTTGATGTTTTCGAGGCGAATAATTGGCTGAGTTTCATTCATCGGGGCTAGGAATTGGCGATCGGCAAGCATAGATATAGCTATAATAAGTGACAAAACAATCGATGCTCAAAGAGAGGATCGGCGCAGACGACTAGTTATCGTAATTATTCAATGTACTTATCCCTATTTTACAGTTGTCGTCACGATCTCACCAGGTGGATGAAGATTGTCAGTGTTGCGACCATCTTGACGATCGCCCATGCACCTGGATCTACTGCTCAGTCGCGGTTGATACCCACTGAAATCAATCTTGGGGACTGTGTGGCACCAAGGATATCCGCTGTCAAAACTGCCGCTCATCGAGCACTCGATCGCCAATATTGTACCCAGAACAATCCTGGCAAATCTCAAAAGATCCAGGCTTGTCAACAGCATCTTGCCGCTCGTACCCAAGTGGCTTTTTTCTCCGATCGATGTACTAGTCAGAATTATACGCTCGGGATCGATGGCGTTGAATACTCACTCAAACGCACCCGTGGAAATCCCGTGCCGCCATATCTAACTGGCTCATTTGCTGGGAGCGGGATTCGCTTTGATGTCAACCAAATTAGGTCTATTAAGCAGCGTAATGATGATGGGATACCGAGTGGTGAGGTCGAAGTATTAGTGACAATTACTCAAGGGAAAAAGACTAAAAAAATCACAGGT
Organism: Chamaesiphon sp.; assembly: GCF_041738855.1. Taxonomy (GTDB): domain Bacteria; phylum Cyanobacteriota; class Cyanobacteriia; order Cyanobacteriales; family Chamaesiphonaceae; genus Chamaesiphon. Next base: position 36,094 of record NZ_JBGSPA010000197.1, read on the forward strand.
ACTTTAGTCTATGGGCCATGATTCAAGGTTGCTAATGTTGATGACTGATATCTGTATAGGAGTGACTATGACTAACTTGGGGATGAACATGTGGGTGCTGATGTAGAGAGCGATCTTCAGTCTCAACATCAGTAGCATGTTCGTGGTGATGTTGCCGATCGCCCTCATGAGCATGAGCGTGGGAAAATTCTGGGTGAGTATGACTAAATCGATCGGGTGCTAGGCACAGATGCACGATCGCTAGTACTGCCAATCCGATGCAACTACCATACCAGAACGTGCGGTCGGGAAAAGTCGTACCCAGCCACCCAGCTAGGGGGTAAGCCCCCGCCCACCAGAGATGACTCCAAGCAAAATGTGCCCCATACACGCGCCCCTGCATATTTGTCGGGGTCCGATCGGCGATTAATGTTTGCAGCGATAGATTGATGAGACTCTGTCCGCAGCCAGCGATCGCCCAGAGCAAAATTAGTGGAGCTAATCCGACGTAATTGGCACCGAGCAAGGCAGCATTAATCGCGATGCCACCAGCAAGGAGGGTGATAATTTTCGATCGATATTGTGGGAAAATCCCGATCGCCATCGTCCCCAGGGTAGCACCCAACCCAAACCCCATCATTACCCAACCATACTCTACCGCCGTCCGATGGAGTGTCCCTTGCACATAGCCCACAGTATTGACCAAAATCTGGGCACCCGCGATCGACGCCACCAACTGGAGCATCAACCCGTAACGAATCGGTGCATCAGCCCATAACCTCGCGGTTCCAGCCAAAATATCCGAGCCGATGCTGCCCACTCGCCGCTGTGGAGCGGCAGTGACATCCGATCGTAAATTACCAGGGAGAGTACCAATCAGGATCGCCGCAATCAGAAAGCTGACACCGTCCCAAAAAAACAACTCCCTAGCACCGATCAATAACGCCAGCACCCCCGCCAATCCTGGTCCAAATACGCCCAAAATTTGGTAAGTAGTACCTGATAGCGCGATCGCTTGACGATAGTCAGTTTCGCCTGTGACGAGGGGAATTGTCGCTTGATATGTCGGCGCGAAAAAAGCATTGAGGATATTTAACCCCAGTACCAGTGTGTAAATTTGCCAGATACTCTGCACAAAAGGTAATAAACAAACCAGCACCATTCGCCCCAGATGGGTAAACATCAAAATGGGCTGACGATCGCATTTGTCGGCTAGTACCCCTGCTACTGGGGACAATAATGTAAACGCTGTCACCCGCAACGTCAACGCACCTGCGAGGACAACTGGCGCAGACTTACCAGCCAGTTCAAAAGCGAGTAATGCTAAACCCAGCCAAGTCAGAGCATCCCCAAATAAGCTCACCGTTTGGGCGAGATATAGCTGTCGAAAAATTGGGTTTTTGAGACTAATTGGGAAGCCAATTTTCAGCATTTTGGGATGCACGATCGAGCGATCGTCCTGAAGCCAATAGTACTATGGTAAGCTATCTGCGGTGTTATCATCGTTGTAACTAGTTGCGGAAGATCTGCGATGACTATCTCACTCGATCGGTTAACCTTTGCAGAATATCTCAAGTATACCGATGGTACCGATCGCCGTTGCAGCCTAAAAAATTTGGCTCGATAGTGTGGGAGCTGCTGACGGCGATCCAGCAGTAGGTAAACTCTCAGGTATCAATGGTAAAGTCAGATAAAATGTCATCTCCTCTCGATCGCCAACCGACATCAAAAATAAGCCATCATAGATCTCCACAATCTTTTTGACAATTTTCAAACCGATCGCCAGTTCGGGATTTTGTTCGGGGGAAGAATTAAATTGGATGAAACTAGAGATGTCAGAAGTTGAGTTGGTTTGGTTGTTTAATGGGAGGCTGGATAATGATAAATGAAAGGCACCATCGATCGCTTGACCGTGAATTTTTAAGCAAAAATTAGTTTGACAGCGATCGCATACATAATCTAGTAATTCATTAAAGATCCACTCAGCCAGATCGGCATTCACTGCTAGATTCATGTCTTCAACTTCACAGAGTGGCGGGTTGAGCGTGGGCAATCTGTCGCGACGATCGCTCAGGATCTGTGCGACGATCGATTGTGGATGGGAGCGATCGTCGCGATGTGGGGTGGGTGTATCGATCAGTAGTTTTAAATAAAACCAAAATTTCTGAGTCAATGTGTGTAATCGGGTCGCCGATCGTGCGCTGGCTTCCAGAATCTGCATCGTAGCTGGCGCACTTAAATGGGTAATATTTTGCTTCAGATGCTCGATGTTATCGGAAACGATCGTCAATGGTGCATTGAATTCATTGGGAAAACCAACCGCCAAATCCAACCGAATTTCACTCAAATTGTTGGTTAATGTATGAATATTGTTGCGCTGAAGTTTGGAAAAAGATTGAATGCGATCGTATTGTTTTTTGATACGTAACATCGAGTTGACGCGCGCCCGCAATTCTAGACCATTGACAGGCTTATTGACAAAATCATCAGCCCCAGCAGCCAGACAACGCGCCAAGTCTTCCTTACCAGATAGAGCCGTCACCATCACGATCGGGACACCTTGCCACTTGGACATCAGTTTGATCCGCCGACAGACCTCAAAACCATCCATACTCGGCATCATCACATCTAGCAAGATGACATCAGGGTCAAACTTATCCAGTGCGGCAATGGCATCCTCGCCACAACTAGCATAATGCAACTGATAACTTTCACCAGGCAATAGTGCTTCAATCACATCGAAGTTATCTGGTTCGTCGTCAACGATTAGGATGGAATAGCTACTCATAATAATGACTTTTTTGATATTTCCTCTAGAGTGCCCATTTCTCTACCAATATCTTGCACCAATGTCTATAGCGATCCGACAAGATGCGATTAACTGCGCTCTTGAGGGCATTCTAAAGCTAGCATCCTCGCCCAAAATCCATGCGAACCCCCCTCTCATGCTTAGCGGCGATCGTCCGCAATCCGCTGGTAGTGACCTCCGAGACGATCGTCATGGACGCCATTGTCCAGATGGGTAGCAGCGATCCTCAGACTGTGGCTACCTCGCCATCAGATTGGATGGTGGTGGTAGAGGACGATCGACCGATCGGCATCTTGACGACAGCCGATCTAGTCCGAATGATCGCCGAGCGGCGGGATTTGGAGCATTTAGCCGTCAGGGAGGTGATGACCCCAAATCCGATCGCGCTCCAGGTATCGGCATTGACAGATTTAGCTGTGGCGATCGAGTTGTTGGCGCAGCATCAGATCGGGTATCTGCTGGTCGTTGACGATCGCGGTGGTTTAGTAGGACTATTGACTCAAGCTAGTCTCCAGCAGCAGCTAGTCGCCGATCTAGCTGCCAAAGTTGCCCAACAGGATGCCCAATTGCAAGAGCAAGAGGTGCAAGTCCAAGCATTTTGCGATCGCACCAAAGTGATTTACCAACAAGTAACATCAGAACGAGATGAATCACAGCAATTTGTGCAAACTGTGTTCGATACCTTGCCACTAGCTGTCTTTTGGAAGGATCGCGAGTCGCGTTTTCTCGGTTGCAACTACAAAGTCGCTCAAGCTGCGAACCTTGACTCACCCGCCGCAATAATTGGTAAATCAGACTACGATCTGCCTTGGGGCGCATATGAGGCGGATACTTACCGCGCTGACGATCGCCAAGTCATCGACTCAGGTATTGCCAAACTGGGGATTATCGAAACCCAAACGCGATCGGATGGTACCTCGATCTGGATTGAAACCAACAAATTACCATTACAGAACACCAATGGTGAGACGATCGGGGTGCTGGGGACTTATCAAGATATCACCGATCGCCACCACACCGAAACCCAACTACACCGATTGTCCGAACGATTGTCATTGGCACTAAAATCTGGCTCACTTGGCTGTTGGGAGTGGGATATCGTTACCGATTGCCTGATTTGGGACGATCGGATGTATGAATTGTATGGGATTGTACCACCCAGATCGAGCACTGAAACTACTCCAACCTATGCTATCTGGATCCAAAGTGTCCATCCAGACGATCGGGCTGCGACCGAGGCACTCTTGGCACAAGCTTTGTTGGGACAAACCGATTTCGATCCCGAATTTCGAGTCATCCATCCTGATGGGAGCATCCATTTCATCAAATCTTATGGCTTGGTGCAATGGGACGCGCTAGCGCGTCCCTACAACGTGATTGGCATTAACTTTGATATCACCGCCGCCAAATATGCTGAAGCCAACCGCCGCCAAACCGAAGTCACTATCCGCCAGCAAGCCGAGCGCGAATTTGTGTTGCGAGAAATGACGCAACGGATTCGCAAATCGCTAGAACTGCCGATCGTGTTTGAGACAGCGGTACGCGAAATTCGAGAATTTATGCAGACCGACAGAGTCGGGATCTTCAAATTTGATGTTGATTCCCACCATGAAGAGGGTGAATTTGTCGCTGAGTCTGTCGGTGCCGAATTTGAGTCGATTTTGGGAGCCAAACTGCACGATCCGTGTTTTGCCGAGCAGTTGGTGGGATACTATCAGCAAGATCGGATCAATGTCGTCGAAGATATCTATGCGGCTGGGTTACAAGATTGTGAAGTCCAGATTTTGGCAAGCTTCCAGGTGCGGGCAAATTTAGTCGTCCCATTGCTGGATGGCTGTGAGTTGTGGGGGTTACTCTGTATCCATCATTGTGTGGCACCTCGCTCCTGGCAAACGATCGAGGTTGACTTTATCAAACATATTGCCGAACAGATCGGGATTGCCATTCAACAAGCTACCCTGTATAGACAAGTCCAACTAGAGCTAGATATTCGCCGACGTGCAGAGGTCGCGATCGCGCTCCAACTCCGCCAACAGCAAGCACTGGGAGTCATCGCCCACCAGATCCGCAACTCATTGCAAGTCGAAGATATCCTCGCAACTGCCACCGCCCAAGTCAAGGAAGTGATGAAAGTCGATCGGGCGACGATTTTTCGAGTATTTCCCGATCGTCAAATTCGGGCGGTCGAAGAATGTGTCGCCTCCACCGATCCAGGCTTGGTCGGGTTGAACTGGGAACGCGAACAATTTAGTCAAGCAGAGCTAGAGTTCTACCTCCAGGGACAACCTCGGATCGTGATGGATGTGATGCAGGATGCCTGGTCGGTCAAGTTACAAGAGTGGACGGGCATGAAATATATCAAGTCCAAAATGGTCGCGCCGATCTTGCTGCTCGGATCTCGTGACACCGATCGCTTGAGCGATACTACGACGGGTCATCCCCAACTCTGGGGATTGTTGAGCGTACACATGTGCAGTGCTTACCGTCACTGGCAAGCTGACGAAGCCCAACTCCTCCAGCAAATTGCCGACCAACTGGCGATCGCCATTCAGCAAGCGAGTCTCTTCGAGCAGTTGCAGCAAGAATTGACCGAACGCCAGCAAGCCGAAGCCCAATTGCGCCAACGCAACCAAGAACTCGCCCGCGCGACTCAGCTCAAGGATGAGTTTTTGGCAAGTATGAGCCACGAACTTCGCACCCCGCTCAATGCCATTTTGGGGATGTCAGAAGGACTACAAAACGCGGTTTTTGGCCCCGTTACCGAACGTCAGCACAAGTCGCTGTCCACGATCGAAAAAAGTGGCACACATTTACTGGCACTCATCAATGATATTCTCGACCTCTCCAAAATCGAAGCCAATAAGTTCGATCTGGAATTGACCGATGTCCCGATTCGCGATCTGTGCCAAAATAGTCTCCTATTTGTCAAAGAACTTGCCCTCAAAAAGCAAATTCGGCTCACTACCCACATCCCAGAATACCTCCACCACCTCCAGATCCAAGTGGACGATCGTCGCTGCCGTCAAGTGCTAATCAACTTACTCAGCAATGCTGTCAAATTTACACCACAAGGTGGCACTGTGACTTTGGACATCCGAGCGATCGATAGCGGCGGAGCCGAGGGGACACCAGTGGACGCGATGCCGATGGCAAATAGTGACGATGACGTCGCTACACCCACAGCCGGACGATCGTCGTGGCGGATTGTCTTCTCAGTGATCGATACTGGGATCGGGATTGCTGCTGACAATATCGAGAAGCTGTTTAAATCCTTTGTCCAAATCGATAGCAGCCTCAGTCGCCAATACGCCGGAACGGGGCTGGGACTAGCATTGGTCAAACGAATTGTCGAATTGCACGGTGGTACTGTCTCCGTCCACAGCGAACTAGATCGGGGTAGTTGTTTTACTGTATCGCTACCTTTTTGTCCGAGTGCCGCGATCTTAGTCCCCCCATCATTGCCGCCCCTAGTCTTTCCCCTCCCTGCCGCTACTGAGCCGACTCCCACGGTTACCAAAGCTATGATACTCATTGCCGAAGATAACCATGCCAATATGGAAACCATGACGGGTTACTTGAAAAGTCGGGGCTATCGCCCGATCGAAGCTGGCAATGGTCAGGCGGCGATCGATCTAGCTCAGATCCATCATCCAGATCTGATTCTGATGGATATCCAGATGCCAGACATGGACGGGTTTGACGCGATCCGCCAACTACGTCAACTACCTCAGTGTATGACAATTCCGATCGTGGCTCTGACAGCCTTGGCAATGCCTCCCGATCGCCAAAAATGTCTCGATGCAGGGGCTAATGAGTATGTGAGTAAGCCTGTCAAGCTCAGTCAATTGGTAGTGACGATCGAATCACTAATCACCGCTGCTAAGGTATCGCAACCGCCACAGTGCTGAGGATCTGACAACAACTGGAAGTCGTCGCTCATGGTGCCAAGTCTACCTCCGCAGACTACAAGGCAATCAATTAAAGCGGCGATCGACATGGCATAAAATCTAGCTTGACTCGATCGAGCCAGATTGTACTTTAAAGCACATTTAAACTTGGAACCAACGATACCGTTATAAATTTTACTTGTTCAAATAAATTTGGTAACGATCGTTACAACAAATTTTAATTTAACAGCCAATTTATCACTAGAGCGGTCGAGATCTCGACCGCTCTAGTGATTTTCTACGTACTCAAGGATAATATAGTGACTTTTTTTGAGATTGAAATCTGGATATTTAAAATATTGCTAAATCTGATAAGCTGTTGCCTAGCAACAGATGTAGACTAATAATCTCTCTTTATTCCCATCTGATGCTCTAGATTATACGTACACTTGATGTAGCAAAAGCAACCAAATCATCTATTTATATATTCATGTGCTAGTATGAAATGAAGTATTTTTAAGTCCATGAAACAAAAACTTACTTAATCAAATATTGGGGTGTATATGACTAATCATGAAAGCATATCTACAGCATCAAAATCGATCGATACATCCGAAAATTACTCAGTAAATACAGAATTTCCAGCAACCGATCTGCACGCGATCGAGCATCATCCGCAAGTCGGATTTGACCCAGAAAAATTAGTACCCAGCCAAACTTACGTTGAATGTGGCGTCGAAAAATTGACCGCGCTCTGTCATGCTGTCGGCTTAACCGATAAGCTCCCACAAATTACCGAAATCTTTGGGGCACTGACTGCCTCATGGGGCGATCGTCGAGTTGGTGACACATCAACCTGGGCATCAGACGTATCCGACGATTGCGCTCCCTTTGAATTTTCCCTAGCTCTAGACCCCGACAAGGCAGAACTCCGCGTCCTGGTGGAAGCCCAAGGCAGCGATCCCAACCTTCAGTCCAATTGGCAAGCCGGACGCGATCTCAATCAACACCTCGCCCAACACTACAACGTCAGCCTCGATCGCTTCGAGCAGATCGCCGACCTCTTTGCGCCCACCAATTCAGCAGCCAAATTCTCGATGTGGCACGCTGTCTGCTTCTACCCTGACAAAGAGCCATCATTTAAGCTATATCTCAACCCCCAAGCCCAAGCACCGAGTCGCGCCGCCGCAGTAGTCGAAGAATCCTTGGTGCGACTTGGTTTCACCCATGCTTGGCCGACACTCGCCGAGACAGCCGCCCAACGCGGCCCCGACAAAGACCAATTTGTCTACTTCTCTCTCGATCTCGCCGCCCACGACAAGGCGCGAGTCAAAGTCTACATCCGCCACCATGATGCTACTCCAGTAGAGCTAGAAGCAGCACTGAGCGCGGCCCACAACTATATCCCTGGCGACGCGATCGAGTTCTGCCAAGCCATGGCACCAGGTCAAACATCATTCTCAGCCAAGTCAGTAATCTCTGCCTTTTCCTGGGTCGAAGAAGACGATGCGACTCCTTCAAGTAGTACGCTACACATACCTATTTCTAACTACGCTACCAACGATCGGGCGGTGAGCGATCGAATCGATAGCTACTTTAGCCAGTATGGTCTGCCGATATCTACTTACTACTCAACGCTCCAAGCATTGGCAACACGTCCCCTAGAAGCAGGGATTGGGATGCAGTCATATACTTCATTGCGTCGCGAACATCACAAAAGACGAGTAACCGTTTATCTCAATCCAGAGGTAAATGTAGTTAGACCTCCACTAAAAATAGTTCCACCGCAACTAGAAAAATCTTGTCATTCGCTAGAAGAGATCTCATGGCACTATAAAACTAACTCGATTGAGGATCATCCTTTTTTTCAAAGATTGCATAGAGAACCTGCAAACTTAACAAACCTGTGGCTGTTCTTTGCTAATGTCCAGGAAGGAATTATTTCACATTTTACTACGAGACTCTCTCTCATCGTCGATCGCATTGATGACGATCTAATTCGTGGTGTTTTTGCAAAGCAGTTGCATGAAGAATTAGGAAATGGAGATGAGTCCCATATTCACAAAGAAATATTCGCTCGATTCATCCTTGGTCTCGAACCATACAAGCCAGAACTTGTGACCCGAGAGATGTTAGCACCTGGTTTGAAATTGAGCCAAGGTCTGGAGACACTCTACTCCGATCCCAATCCTTATGTAGGCGTGGGCGCAGCCATTCTCATGGAAGTTCGTGGTGAGCAAAGGGACAAAATCGTCACCAAAGAGTTAGTTCGGACGACATTGGATAGTTCTGTTTCATCATGGTTCTACCTGCATGGAGAATTAGAGGGCGACCATGCTGATGAAGTATTGAACCTAGCACGTCAGATCGATAATTCAGACGGAGATAAGGCTGCTGTGTTACAAGGAGTCAAGATGACTGCTGATGTACTGTGGAATTTTTGCAACGACATGTATCAGGCATGTTACCTGTAGACGATCGCCAACCGACCAAATAAGTGAGCAGAAAATTTAGGTGAGGAGACTCACAAATCATTTAGGTGCGATCTAGATTACAGCTAGCCTGGGAAACAATTCGTAAAATGTGTACGAGAGCGGCTAATAACGTGAACTTTCGATCGTTTTAGCCCTCTTCAATTGTAATTGCACATTGAGGGCTGGAACATGAAAGTGAGCGTCTACCTCCCAGGCTATAGTATTACATCAGAGATTCATGTGAGCGATCGCACCCTGATCTATCGAGGTGTGCGAGACGACGATCGCTATCCAGTCATCATCAAAGTCCTGCGGAAGCCATTTCCTAGCCATCACGAACGGATGGAGTTCCGACATCAGTATGACATCGGTAAAAATTTAGACTTGCCCCATATTGTCAAAACTCTAGCCTTAGAAACCTACCAAAATTCCTATGCACTGATTTTAGGGGATAGCGGCGGTGTTTCACTCAAACACTTTTTACAGCAATCGGGAGCGTTTGGCGAAAACCACCAGACAGTAATGGTATTTCTCCCCATCGCCATTCAACTTGCCGAGGCAATGAATGGATTGTATGTGCAGCGGGTCATTCACAAAGATATCAAACCCTCCAATATCCTCATCAATCCAGAGACACAGCAGATCGAGCTGATCGATCTGCGGATTGCTTCATTATTGCCCCAAGAAACGCAAGAAATTAAAAATGCCAACATGTTGGAGGGAACACTGGCATATATGGCTCCAGAACAAACTGGACGGATGAATCGCGGGATTGACTACCGGAGCGATTTTTATGCTTTGGGGGTGACGTTTTACCACCTATTAACGGGACAATTGCCCTTTGTTGCCAACGAGCCGATCGACATGGTACACGCTCATCTTGCCAAGCAGCCAGTTGCTATCCACCAACTCAAGCCCAACATCCCGCTGATGCTCTCGCAGCTTGTCAGTAAGTTGATGTCCAAGAATGCCGAAGATCGCTATCAAAATGCGCTGGGACTCAAGCACGATCTGGAGCTGTGTCTGGCGCAGTTGCAAGCGCATGGCAAGATTGAATCATTTGAATTGGGAGAGCGCGATCCGAGCGATCGCTTCATCATTCCTGAAAAACTCTACGGTCGAGAGCCAGAAGTTGCGGTATTGCTCAATGCTTTCGATCGAGTTAGCAAGGGGATATCAGAAGTCTTGCTGATTTCTGGCTGTTCGGGCATCGGCAAAACTGTGGTAGTGAGTGAAGTCCACATACCGATCGTCCGTCAGCGGGGCTATTTCATCAAAGGTAAGTACGACCAATTTGGGCGCAATATTCCGTTTAGTGCGTTCGTGCAAGCATTCCGCGAACTGATGGATCGATTGTTGTCTGAATCAGATGCCCAACTGGAGAGCTGGAAAACACAGATCCTCGCGGCAGTAGGCGCACAGGGACAAGTATTGGTGGATGTCATTCCCGAACTAGAACGCCTGATCGGCAAGCAACCGCCAGCCCCCGAACTGTCAGGGAGTGCGGCGCAGCAACGATTCAATCTGCTGATGCACAAATTTGTGCAATTGTTTGCCACCGCAGCACATCCCCTGGTGTTATTCCTCGACGATTTGCAATGGGCGGATTTGGCGTCTTTGAATTTGTTACAGTCATTGATGCAGGATACGGGATATTTGCTAGTATTGGGAGCCTACCGCGATAATGAAGTCTCCGCCATTCATCCAGCGATTTTGGCGATCGATGAGATTGCCAAAACTGGCATCACTGTCAATACAATTGCCCTGCAATCGCTCCAGCAAGAGCATCTAAATCAATTGATGGCAGATACATTACATTGCGATCTGCTTACCGCTCAACCATTAGCTGAATTGGTAGCCATCAAAACCAAAGGTAATCCCTTTTTTGCGATCCAATTTCTCAAAGTACTATATGAAGATGGACTGATTACCTTCGATCGCACCAACCAGGATGGCGGCGTCGGTGGGTGGAGTTGCGATCTCGCTCGGGTGAGAGCTGCTGCTGTCACCGATGATGTCGTCGAGTTTATGGCATTGCAGTTGCAAAAACTGCCCCCAGCAACTCAATCGGCAATCTCCTTCGCAGCCTATATCGGCGCACAGTTCGACCTCAATACTTTGGCAATCGTGATGCAGCGATCGCCAGCAGATGTCGCAGCCGCATTGTGGAGTGGATTGCAAGAAAATTTACTAGTTCCTACCACAGATATCTACAAATTTTTTACCCACTCCCTCACACATCTTCCCCACCTCACCGGAGCTGGAGGTGGCTTCCAGTTTGAAGCTGAATGTAAATATCGCTTTTTGCACGATCGCGTCCAGCAAGCTGCTTACTCTTTGATTCCCGAGCATCAAAAACAAGCAACACATCTCCAGATCGGGCAGTTACTCCAACAAAGTTGCTCGGAACTCGGTAACGAGTTCCGACTATTTGATATTGTGGGGCATCTGAATCTCGCCAAAGACTTAATTGCCGATCCAAGCGATCGACAACTCGTTGTCGATCTTAACTTTAAAGCAGGTAAAAAAGCGAGGAATTCGACTGCTTATGCAGCGGCAAATATTTATTTGCAAACAGGTATCGAGTTGCTGAGTGCCAATAGTTGGGAAAATCAGTATCAGTTGACACTGGATCTCCATGTGGCTGCGGCTGAAGCTGCCTATCTTGAAGGAAATATAGCAGGAATGGAAAAGATTGCGGATATAGTACTGCGATCGGCACAAACTATCTTGGATAAAGTCGCGATCTACCGCATTCAAATCGCAGCACTTACTGCCAATGGCAAGATGCTAAAAGCGATTTCTACAGGTCGAGATGTGTTAGCTCAACTAGGGTTTGAACTCCCTATCTCACATGATGAAGCTGCGACTGGTACAGCACTACAGGCTCTTGCACACCAACTTGAAGGCAGACAAATTGAAGATCTCCTAGATCTGCCAGTGATGATCGACATTCCAGCACAACTCACGATGAAATTGCTGGCTGATTTAATCACACCTATTTTTACTGTGGTACCAAGTTTAATACCTATTCTGAGCGTTGAGATGGTGAAAATTTCACTCCAGTTTGGGAATACTGCTGCATCAGCAATGGGCTATGCTAACTACGGCTTTGTAATAAGCACTTTTTTCGGAGAGATAAAGACGGGTTATAGGTTTGGTAAACTAGCACTGAAACTGGTGGATCATCTTAACGCAAAAGAATTTCAGGGTAGAATTTCGCTATTATTTGCTATTTGGATTCAGCATCGTCAAGAACCAATCAAATTGACCATCCCGATACTAAAATATGCGTATGCGGCTAGCATAGAATCTGGCGATCCGCTTGCAATCGGCTATGGTAGTTCTTGTTACTTTGATGCAAGTCTAATCTGTGGGCTAGGATTAGAGGATTGGGAACCAGAAATATCACTTCATATCATTGAATTAGGGAGGCTCAAGCAATATTCGGCTCAAGCTTATCTAGAGATGAAGCGGCAGGTAGCACTGAACTTGATGGCAACGGATAGTCACTCAGATTGCCTAATAGGTATTGCTTATGACGAGATGGTGATGATTCCTAAACATCATCAAGATGGTGAATTTATTGCCATCGCCTTTGTCTACACTTATAAATTGATGCTGGCGTATCTATTTGGTAATTACACGGCTGCTCTGGAGAATATTGCCCAAGGCGATCGATATCTACAGGCTGTCTCAGGGATGATTCCGGTGCCTGTGTTTCATTTCTACGCAGCCCTAACACATCTGGCACTATTTGCTGAAAAATCTGAATCGGAGCAGGTGGAAGCACTTACTCAAGTAGATATTCATCAGGCGATCGTGCATCAGTGGGCGCAAAATGCACCGATGAATTACCTTCATAAATGGCAGACGATCGAAGCCGAAAAGCAGCGGGTGTTGGGCAATCGTGCTGCGGCGATCGACCATTACGATCGGGCGATCGCACTTGCCAAAGAACATCAATTCATCCACGAAGAAGCACTCGCCAACGAACTCGCCACCAAGTTTTATCTCGACTGGGGCAAATCAGCGATCGCCCAAACTTATGCGATCGAGGCATATTACTGTTACGGACGTTGGGGTGCTACCGCCAAAGTCAACCAGCTCATCGCCCGGTATCCGCAACTACTGGCATCTGTCCTGAATGTGCCAGTAGCACGACGCCCCCAGGAAGATGCTGGTGATGATGATTCCGACATCGACACGACGATCGTCTTCAAATCGATCGCTGGTTCTGCCGATATCTTGGATTTGCCTACCCTCCTCAGAGCCTCGCAAACCATTTCCGAACAGATCGGACTCGATCGACTCATTGCCAAGTTCTTGGAAATCGTCATCGCCAATGCGGGTGCAGATAAATGTGTACTCCTCCTCAAACAGGCAGAAAACCTGCAAGTCGTCGCCACAGTCGAATTGGGGCAACAACCCCAGCTAGTGGAGCCAATACCCTTCGCTCTGAGTACAGATATCGCCGTCAGCCTAGTCAACAAAGTTCTGCATGATTTGACCCCAATACTCCTGCTTGATGCGCCAGATCGGGAACTATGCGCCGCAGATCGTTATCTGGCGCAACATCAACCCAAATCCATCCTCTGTACCCCGATCCTCGATCGAGGTGAGCTAGTTGGGATCTTGTATCTCCAAAACCAGCACACGGTGGGTGCCTTTACACGCGATCGCTTAGACATGCTCAAGGTGATGATTTCCCAGGCAGCGATTTCGATCGTCAAGGCCCAACTCTATACCGATCTCCAGGCATCATTCACCGATCTCGAACAAAAAGTTGTCGAACGCACGCTCGAACTCAAAGCTGCCAAGGAACTAGCCGATCGTGCCAACGCATCCAAAACTAGTTTCTTCACCAATATGAGTCACGAACTGCGGACGCCGCTCAATTCCATTTTGGGGATGTCGGAGGGGTTGGCAGAACTGGTACATGGGCCGCTCAACAAACAACAAATCCGGTGCGCCGAAGTCATCTACAGCAGTGGTACGCATCTGCTGGCACTGATCGATGATATTCTCGACTTAGCCAAAATCGAAGCTGGCAAATTGGAACTATATTGCACCGCAACTAATATCGGGCAGCTCTGTCAAGCCAGCTTATTGTTTGTCGAACCACAAGCCGATCGCAAGCAGATTCAACTGGATCTCAATATTGGGGCCGACATCCCCGATCTCATGCTCGACGATCGTCGGATTCGCCAAGTCGCGATCAACTTGCTCTCCAATGCTGTCAAATTCACCCCAGTGGGTGGTCGCGTGAGTTTGGAAGTGACACATGCAGCCGCCACCGCCCAGCAGCAGGCTTGGGTGCGAGTGGCTGTCTGCGATACAGGTATCGGGATCTCGCCGGAACATCTCTCCCAGCTATTCCAGCCTTTTGTCCAAATCGATAGCGCGCTCAACCGCCAAGCCAAAGGTACCGGGCTGGGGCTAAATCTGGTGCGCGAGATTGTCGAGCTACATGGGGGGCGAGTGGATGTCAGTAGTCAAGTGGGGATCGGTAGTCGGTTTGCCTTCGATTTACCCTGTGGGAATTTGCCATTTGTCTTCCCATTGACACCAGAGGGATTACACGCCATTTAGTAGTGTTTCGATCGTCGCTACTAGTTGACTGAGTTTGACAGGTTTAGTCACATAGCGATCGACTCCAGCATCCAAGCATCTTTGGCGATCGTTGGGCATGGCTAGAGCTGTCAAGGCAATGATGGGGATACTCGCACACTCAGGGAGCTGGCGAATGCGCCCAGTTGCCTCAAAACCGTCCATTCCTGGCATCTGGATGTCCATCAAAATCAGATGAGGATAGTGGACTCGCTCCAGATCTTTGCCGCAGGCTGCTAAAATAGAAATCGCTTGCAGTCCGTTTTCAGCTACAACTATTCGATAGCCACGACTTTGCAGATAAGTCGTCATGGTTTCGATATTGGCCTGATTGTCTTCCACCAACAAAATCGAGGTTTGAGGCTTCACCGCTTGAGTTTCTTCAGGAGTGGCAGCTGTGACGCTCGGATACACAAGGGGAGCCGATGGGGTCAGCGACATCGCTGTAGTCGGCTCCAATGGCAGACAGATTGTAAAACAACTACCCCGATCGATTTGACTCTGGACGGAGACAGTACCACCGTGCATTTCGACCAGCCGCTTGACCAATGCCAGTCCTAGCCCTGTCCCTGCATACTGACGACTGAGACTGCTATCAATTTGGATAAAGGATTGAAACAGTTTATCCATATTTTCAGGAGCAATCCCAATCCCCGTATCGATAATCGAGAAAGCGATCTGCGGTACCTGTGGTGCTGACGATTGTCCGTCTGTTGTCGCTCCTAGTCCCCCAGTTCCCACCCGTACATCCAAAGTAATACTCCCACCTTCAGGAGTAAATTTGACCGCATTACTGAGCAAATTGATCAGGACTTGCCGAAAGCGGAGATCGTCTACGCAAATATTGAGATATTTGAGTGATTCGGATATTTTGGTCTGCAATCGAATTTGCCGCTTGTGGGCGAGTTCTTTGATAAATAGCACGCTATTTTGACATAGCGATTGAATCGACACATCGGTCAATTCCAGCTCGAATTTATTGGCTTCGATCTTAGAAAGGTCGAGGATATCATTGATTAACGCCAGTAAATGTTTACCGCTCTTTTCGATCGCGATAATCGATTTTTGTTGTCGCTCATTGATGGTACCAAATACCTCATCCTGTAAGCTTTCCGACATCCCCAAAATAGCATTGAGTGGAGTCCGCAGTTCATGGCTCATGCTGGCGAGGAACTCATCCTTGAGTCGAGTCGCGCGGGCAAGTTCTTGGTTGGAGACGGCAAGTTGTTGATTGCTACTGAGCAATCGGGTTTCGGCTTGTTGTCTTTCGGTCAATTCTTGCTGTAGCTTCTCAAATAAGCTAGCTTGATGAATCGCCAGCGCGAGGCGATCGGCAATTTGTTGGAGTAATTTTACTTCAGCATCTTGCCAGTGACGATGATTGCTACAAGCATGAACGCTCAACAATCCCCATAGATAAGGTTCATCCCAGGTTTCCAGATCGAGATCGGTTTCACTATTGCCAAATAGTAGTAGAATCGGTGCGACAATTTTAGATTTAGCACCGATCTGGTCTACATACGCTTGCAAAGATGCCGATCGAGGATCTTGCTTGAGGTCGAAGACAACATTGGGGTTGCCGTCTAAGTAAAATTCCAATTCTTCGGCACTTAAATATTCATTGTCCCAATTTCGCTCGATCGTGCTGGGATATGCTGGCGAGACAACCTCTTCGACGGCGCGGAGCTGACCATTGGCTGATACTTGAAAAATACTCGCTCGATCGACCATCATCAATTCTTTCACTTGCGCGGTTGCCGTCGCGAGAATTTCGGCGATGTTCAACGAATTGCGAATTTGCTGAGTGAGTTCGCCTAGTGCTTGTTGCTGTCTGAGTTGGAGCGCGATCGCCTCTTCTGCCCGCCACCGGATTTCTAGTTCTGACTGGACTTTTGCATAGAGGGTCGCTTGTTGAATACCGATGCCGATTTGTTCGGTAATTTGGTTGACAAAATTAATCTCACTCTGGTGCCAAGATCGCTCTGCCGAGCAATGATGAATACACAGCAAACCCCACAACATCGAGCCATTGAGCAATGGTACGACTAGATTTGCTTGCACCTGAAATTTGGTTAAAGTTTGAATTTCAAAATCCCGCAGTCCGGCTGTATGGATATCTTCAAGCACATTAATTCGCCCTTGCTGATAAAAATGTGCCAGCTTTTCTCCAAAACCAGAATTGTCAATCTTGACTTCCAAAATCGATTTAAAATTAATATCTACAGATTCGGCAACAAATTTGCCCTCATCAAAGTTTGAGTCATTGAATTTAAATATCGTTACTCGATCGGTTGCCATAAACTGCCGAATCTCTCGCACCGCCGTCTCAAAAATAGTCTTGAGATCGAGCGATTTCCGAATCCGTTGGGTAATTTCTCGCAGCACCAATTCTCGTTCGGCTTGCTGACGAATCATTTGTTCGTTCTGTTGACGCATCACCTCATCTTGCTTGGCAATGGTGATATCAAAGTTGATGCCAATCATGCTGTACGAACAGTCTTGTCGCACCTGTTCTAATGAACCATAAGCTTTGATGAAATGAATAGTACCATCGGGATGAATGACTCGATATTCGGTGTCAAAGTCCGCCTGTCCCGACAGGGCTTGCGCCATCAGAGCTGCTGTCGCCGCTCGATCTTCGGGATGGATCGTATCGAGCCAAACAGCGTAAGTTTCGCAATCTGAAGATTTTGTTAGTCCATACAGTTCGTACATCCGATCGTCCCAAATCAGCAGATCTCGCACAATGTCCCACTCCCAACAACCGACTGAGCCAGATTTGAGGGATAGCGACAATCGTTCGGATAGTCTAGATAGTTGAGCTTCTGTGTGTCTGCGCTCGGTAATATCTTGATAGGTGCCCAGTACCCCGATCGGATCGCCATCGACACTACGCAATGGTATTTTATTGGTTTCGACCCAGCGCGAACGACCATCTGCCAATGTCTGCGTCTCGATAATGCCCAACTTGGCAACACCTGAAGCGATCGTCTGAAGATCGTCGGCGCGGTAAGCATCACCTTCGATCGCCCCCCAGGGCAGCTCATAATCAGTTTTGCCGACGATTTCTGTCGGTGAGTTTAAATTGGCATCTTGGGCGAAGTTATTGTTACAACCTAAATAACGAGATTCTCGATCTTTCCAAAATACGGCGAGTGGGAAAGTTTCAATGACAGTTTGCAAAAATTGTTGCGATGCTTGGAGTTGAGCCTCCCGCGCTTGTAATTGAATCGTCTTCTCCTCACAGCGATCGATCGTCAGCCGTTCCAAAAGTCCCACGTTTTCTGCTGCTAACTGGGCAACCTGGGCGTTTAAAGCTGCGGCTAGATGATATTGGATGCTTTCATAAGTAACTAATCCCATCAAACGATGGCGATCGTCTACAACTGGTAAATGGCGAACATGATGTCGATCGAGGAGATCGATCGCCACGGATATATCTGTAAAATCTGACGCCATCAGGGTGACGATCTTCCTGCTCATCACATCTCGGAGCGCGAGATTAGCTAAATCCTGCCGCTCGGTACTCAGCTTGAAGACATCTCGTTCCGTCAAGATGCCAATGAGTTGTCCATTTTCCACGATCGAGATCCAACTCGATCGCACTTGGAGATCTAATTTGTCCGCTCTACTAACCTGAGTTCGATGAAGTTTTGTCTCCTCAAACTCAGGCATTTCAACACTTTTAGGCTAACAGCAGAATTTTTTCAATTTTTGGCACATTAAAATCCACCATCAATATCATTAATAGTTGAAAAAACATTGATTT
>NZ_JBGSPA010000023.1:0-5042 GCF_041738855.1 Chamaesiphon sp.
TTACGAATGTTTTCACCTACTACGACAATTATGGTCGATCGAGTAATTTCACTTGCAATCAAGTTAATCGATCCTCAACATCTCAGAAATTGGTTTGCTAATTGCTGTTACTGTACCTCATAACATCCGGAAGTGCTGTAACTAAATCTATCGATCGTGGGCAAGCTAGAAAAGTTAATAGAACTATTCCTTCGCCAGCCGCCAGAAGTAAGGTTTGCCGATGTCCTTTATCTCCACCGATCCAGACGGCGGTTATGTTGCGGAAATTAAAGATTTACCTGGCTGTCTGGCTCAAGGAGAAACGATCGAAGAAACACTTAAAAATCTCAATGAAGCGAGAGAGTTATGGTTGGAAACAGTATTGGAACTAGGTAGATTTATTCCATTACCTAGTGATTAGACATTACCATTACCTAAATCTCGTAGAGGTCTGCGTACTTGCGGCGAATGTAATCCATTAGGGGCTGGGTACTCATGGGTTTTCCAGTCACTCGATCGAGCATTTGAGCAGCAGTAAATTTGCGTCCGTGGCGATAGATGTTCGCTTGTAACCAGTCGGATCAGTGCCGAGATTTTGGGTGATTTGATGAAGAGCGATCGCCCCATAACCCCAACAAGATTCAATCTCAGGATCAAAAGGTAGCCAAAACGTATTCACCTGAGTTGGTGGCATGATTGTAGGCTAGGTCGTAAACGATTCCATCTTGTGCTGCTAAAACTTCAGTTAAAGTGGGCGATTGCGACTGCTTATTAAAGCTGAGTAGACTATAAAGTACCTGCCCCATCTGAACAGATTCCCCAAGGGAAACCTTGGGATAAATCATGCCACCATAGGGCGAATAGTATTTTTTGATCTGACGGGTGCTAGTCAAGTAAATCTGCTGTTTGGAGACGGGTTGAGATAAGACAATGCCTTGCACAATCTCTTTTTTGATGAGGTAGTTTTGGATCCCTAACACCCCTTTATGAACGGAATCGGGTTTCATCTGCATACCTGAGCCTAGTTCAAGTGTCCATGCTTCTACGTTAAAGTGCAGGTTTC
The DNA here is from genome assembly GCF_041738855.1 of Chamaesiphon sp. Classification (GTDB taxonomy): domain Bacteria; phylum Cyanobacteriota; class Cyanobacteriia; order Cyanobacteriales; family Chamaesiphonaceae; genus Chamaesiphon. The sequence continues at coordinate 1,043 of NZ_JBGSPA010000023.1, forward strand.
GTCCAAGGGTGGCAAAGCACTGTTCTAGCGCCAGCCAAGGTTTAATGAAGGCTTCATCAAAGGCATCTCCATCATAGGGATCTAGTAAAATTGCGTAGTCTAGCCTAAATAGTTTTGCGCTTTCGTCACGACCCGAAAAATAGTACAGGTAGTCTAAACCTTGGTTAGAGGTGCTATGCAGATCGATGAGGTAGTCAGCATCTAAGCAAAGTGACTGAAGATGAAAGCGATAATGCTCTGAAAGCGGAGCACTGGCGGGCGATCTCAGTTTATCCCCCAGCGTTGCAAACTGGAGTTGGATTCGTTCGAGATAACTGCGGCGCACGAATTCAGCGTCAAGATGGAGGTGAGATTGGACAAAACCGAGCAGGTCTATATTTTCTTTTGCATAGTCCCAGAAAATGCGATTCCAGTCTTTGCCGTCGTAAGGATTAAAGCGACCTGTGGAAAAATAGTGCGATCGCTGATTGGTCGCGAGGGGATTGCACATTGGCACGAGCCAGATTTCGCCGTGAAGCTGATGAGGTTCTAAGTGCATGAGCCATTCTAAAAGCTGATGAATGACGGCATTTCCAGCAATTTCTGCGCCGTGTAAATTGGACTGAAGGTAGACTTTAGGGCCAGACTTTGCGCCCTGAAACCGATAGAGCTGGAGGGAGAGTAGATCGCCGGAGGCAAGCTGAAGGATCGGAATTGAGTCGATTTTTGGTTGCATTTATTTGCCTCGCTCGACTAATCTTTGCAGGGCACTGTCGAGATCCCAGTGTCCTAACCGATCGCTTTATAATAAGCTTATTCTCGCATGTCTGGGAGTTTCAAGCATGTCTCTCACTGAGTTAATTTCCTCGATCGACCACCTAAGCCAACCAGAAAAGTTATCACTTTTCAAGCACCTAGCTGCACAAATTCCCGATGCTGAACTACAAGCCATTTTTTCTGCATCAGAGTATCCAATTTGGTCGCCTTATGAGGCAACGGAAGCTGCAAGTATTCTGATGCAAATGATTCAGGATGACAGAGAGACAGCTACTCATGCCTAGTACAGTCGAATTTCCCTTTTCTGATGATGAAGAATTACCCAGGATTCCAATTGCCCTAAGTTATGCAGACTTGTCTATCCCCGCTCATGCACTGCTAGATACGGGTCTACAGTCAATCTACTGCGGTATGATATTGGGCTGCAATTGGGTGTAGTTTGGGAGGAACAAACCGTCCGCTTACCATTGGCTGGAAATCTTGCCAAGGTGGAAGCACGGGGTTTATTTCTGCATGTTCAAATTGGGAATTTGGAGCGAGTTCGCCTAGCATTTGCCTGGGTGCAAGTCTCTCAGGTACCTTTAATCCTTGGGCAAACGAACTTCTTTCGAGAATTTGATGTCTGTTTTCAGCGATCGCGACGCACGATCGAAATTATTCGCTTCTAAATATATTCCATGAAGTAACGCTCTGGTGTTGTTTGTACAACGACAAAGCCTAGTCTCTCGTATAGGATTCTGGCTGGGCTGGATGATAAAACCCTAAGACGGACTGGTTTGAAGCTCTGACGAGCTTCCTTAATGAGATCGAGTATTATCGATGTCCCGATGCATTGGTTTTGAAATTCTTTGAGAATATAAAGATCTTCGATTTGAATATGGGTATCGTGTCTTTCTACTGCGATCGCACCAACCCGCAATCGATTGACAAAAATACCCTGAAAAGCGTTGGCATTTAAACCATCGAGCAGTTGAGAACGAACTATTTCGTCGCACCACTCACCCCAAGCAGCAATGACATAGCATTCCATTGTGGCTCTACAAAGAGCGTACAAAAACTCAAAATCAGAAGGTGTCATCAGTTCTAGCTTATAAGCTTGAGGTAATGGCTCTATCATTGACGATCGCTGCAATTGTAATAATAGCATGGATGGATTTCAGTCTAACGTTCCCGTTCACCCGCCGCTAGTAAACTCTCGGACTCAACGAAGAAACTCAATACGGTCGGTGTGCAACGGGCTTGTTAGACCGTATTTACTTTGCTGAGTTCGACACGACCGCCCTCAAATACTTGCACCGTTAGCTGATAGCCCTCCATCAGCGACATCCCGACAAGTGGTTCTGAATCAGCCTCATCAACCGGAATTGTTAGAAGAACTCCATCCCAGACTACCACTGCTTCGTAAACATTGAAAATGCATTCGCTGCCATCTCCGAGAATAGCACGTCCTCGCCTTTTCCATCTCAGGTTTAATTGGGCAATTAAGCTTGGAGGCAGTGAAAGCCATCCATTAAAACCTGTATCCACGATCGCATCTTGTGCATAAATTTTGCCGTCGGAGCCACAAACTGAAAGTGGAATAATTGGATCGAATTCCTCATTAACAATTCCGGTAATCATACGGCTCTTTTTGTACGTCCGCCGAACCGCCGAACGTGGCGAGAACCAATCCGAACCATCCAGATTTGAGCGTCAGGGTGACTAGCTTCGAGGCGATCGCAAGCAGCAATTTCACTGGCATCGACTTCAAATGCTCCAGTTTCAAGATCGATCGCCACAATCTTACCGTGATTGCCTTCTTCGACCTGCGATCGAATCTCTGATTCATAGAGTGCATCACCGCGCTGGGAAAATTCCTCCTTACTATATCGGGGTTGTCGAACTGCCATAGGATTACGCTCGCCGCGACTTGAATACTGCCATTTTAGCTTGCTAAAGCGATACTGTCCAAGTAAGCTAAGGCCATCACAAACAGACTGTATTGTCACAACCTTCGTAGAGACTCACGCTTGACCTAATCGCTCCTGTTTTCAAATCATGCAAGATGAAATCACCTCGGGTCTGGATTTCCGTGCCAAGCACTTCTCCAGCGAAGTGTTGGGCGGCTGGCTACTAGATGGTTTTATCTTTCTATCAGAGATTATTTTAAAGTGAGCATAGAAACATATCTTATTTCAAGCACAGAATCAAAGTTTTCAGAATCACCCCCCAGGATTTCTAAACAAGTCAACCGATCCACTACATTAAATAAGCTGCATTCCTCAAGCTCGAATCCTTGTTCAGAAACAAACTGTTTAATCTCTGCTCTGTCATTAAAACTGTTGTCTACTAAAGATCTACCTGTTGTGTTGATGATAGACTGATGCAACCGTTGTGATGGTGTGCTGTGTTCCTCGATTTGCAATTGGCTTTGCTTCGTTGCAAGATCGGGCGTAATCCAAGCTCCTCCATAGTGCTTGAGCATCTCTCGAATATTCGCAAAAAGCTGCCTCTTCTCTGACATCGTGAGATACTGTAACAATCCTTCGCAGAGAAGAGTGATTGGCTCACTTTCTCGAAGATAATCTGTACCTAGGGGTAACTGGCTTGGCTGACTTGCTGCATTAATCGCATGAAAGTGTAGATTAAAAGGCTCTCCAATTATTTGAGCGACTAACAGTTGTTTGAGGTGAATCATGGCAGGCAAATCACTCTCAACAAAAGTCATGTCTGGATTTTGCGATATCACCATCCCACGCGGAAGTAAACCTGATGCTAACTCAACTATTTGCTTACTTTCGGACTGAGCGATTGCCCAGTCAACGGCTTTGTAGCGGGCTTCAAACAAAGCCGCTAGCAGAACAATATCTTCTTGATGGTCAATCGCAAATTGCTCAAGCACTGTTGGAATATCGATCGATTGAGCCAGTTCGGTCGTAAATGGAATATCACTGAACTGCCGCGCATAAGCCACAAGCATTGCGGTTGGACTAATTGCGTCAAATTGATTAGGAGGTGCAGTCATCATCTAAATTTTGCTTCGTTGATAGCTATTGTTATTGTTTCACAGATTAGTTTAAGGCTGCTGTCCTCAAAGATAACGTAAAGCAGTCCAACGACTAAGATACAGCACTTCTGCTAGTTATGAGGTACACTAAAGGGTAGTAAAAATATATTTGATAATGAAACCAGCTTCAATCGATCTTCGAGAAAAAATAGTTGCGGCACATTTAGAACGTCATCACTCAATTAGAACAGTTGCTAG
>NZ_JBGSPA010000024.1:0-3009 GCF_041738855.1 Chamaesiphon sp.
TTACGAATGTTTTCACCTACTACGACAATTATGGTCGATCGAGTAATTTCACTTGCAATCAAGTTAATCGATCCTCAACATCTCAGAAATTGGTTTGCTAATTGCTGTTACTGTACCTCATAACATCCGGAAGTGCTGTAAAATTGCGCCTACCTTCACTACTAACCCCAATGTTGAAGCGTGTTTTGTATTTGGCTCGGCAGCATTGGGTATTTCAGACGAGTATTCTGACCTTGAGCTAGCCTTTATCTGGTCACAACTGCCATCCACTGAGGAGTTACAAGCCACAGCACAAAGTGTTGGTGTCAAAGGGTGGGAAATTGAGCCGTATGGGGAAGCGAAACAGGCATGGTTGGAACAGTTCTATCTATATGGCATGAAAGTCGAAGCTGGTCATTGGACGCGAGATACGATGGACAACATCGTGATTGATGTTGTTGAACGTTACGATGTATCGCAAAACGGGCTTTTGTTTGAGAAGCAAGCCACAGTGTCTCATCTGCAACGTGCGGTTGTTCTTTACGGCGAAGATATTATCAAACATTGGCAAACTCGGCTTTCTCCTTATCCTGAAGAACTTGCTGTTTCGATGGTGCAGAAGCATCGGAAATTCCGTCCGTTCGATGGTCAACAAATACTGACCGAGCGGCTTGAAATTCCGATGTTGTACGAAAACAACTGCGCCATTGTACGATGGCTGCTCAACTTGCTGTTCGGGCTAAATCGTATTTATCATCCTGGCTTCAAGTGGACACGTTACTTTGTTGAAGAGATGAACCTCAAACCGCCTGATTTTTTTGCGCGGTTGGAGCAAGTTTTTCAATCTGACGCCGCAAGCGGAACCCATGAATTGCGCCAACTCGCAGAGGAAACGTTCGACCTTGTAGAGAAGCACTTGCTGCAAATCGATCTCAAGCAGCAGCGTGAAACGTTCAATCGGCTGTACCCGAAGTGGAAATTGCCTGTCAGTGAGCAATATTGAAATCAACAGCAGGCTAACAAGCACGTCCACGCGGAACGTGTGCCTACGCGAACGGTGATGATACAAACATTATCGCCGCTCGGTGACGTACAAGCTGTTATCATCAACATCTTCATTACCGCTATTGCTCCCGCAAAGCATAGCCAACACCGCGCGCGGTATGAATCAATCTTGGCTCATTATTTTGCTCTAACTTAGTTCGGAGATAGCGAACGTAAACTTCGATGATATTTGAGTCGCCCAGAAAATCAAATCCCCACACATTTTCGATAATTTGCTCTCTAGTAAATACTTGACGTGGATGACTCAATAGGTATTGTAACAACTCAAATTCTTTGGCTGTTAAATCGATCGATCTACCGCCGCGATGAACTTCACGAGTTCGCCGATTCAAACTTAAATCTTCAAATTGCAACAGATCTTCGTCGGTTTTTTGGGTGCGTCGAAGATGAGAACGGATGCGCGCGAGTAGTTCTTCGATGCTAAATGGTTTGACGACATAATCATCGGCTCCAGCATCCAAACCCGTCACGCGATCGCCCACTTCATCTTTGGCTGTTAGTAAAATTACGGGGATAGATATACCAGTAGATCGCAATCGCCGACAGAGTTCCACGCCCGTCAGCCCTGGTAACATCCAATCCAAAATCGCTAGATCTGGTGCCGACTCCCGCGCCAGCGCAAGTCCCGCCATCCCATCGTGTGCCACACTGACGCGATAGCCCTCACTCTCCAATTCCAGTTCGATAAATCGGGCGAGTTTAACTTCATCTTCAACTAAGAGGATATGTGCTGTCATGTTGATTTTGGATTTTGGATTTTGCGGATGCAATCACGCGGAGTTTCCCTCCGCATGTGTTGCACCAAGTAGGATTTTTGGATAGAGATCGACTGATTCAAGGACACTCCTCTACAGTACATTGACGTTGACAGAGCAACAATCCAAACCAATCTTGTGGATCTGTCCAGATTTGTAGAGGCTTAAAAGCATGAGCTGATAGCTCGTTTACTAATGTTGGTAGATCGAACTTGCGCGAGATTTCGGTATGGATCGTTTCTCCAGCTTCAAATGTAACTCGATAGTTTAATCGAGCGAGAGTTATAGTTTGAGTTACCAAACTGCGGAGGTGCATTTCAAGCTGATGCTGCTCCCGATTGTAGAATGCTAAATGCTCGAATCGATCGAGTACAAAGTCACCTCCAAAACGATGATTGAGATGGCTGAGGATATTGAGGTTAAATTCAGCCGTCACCCCTCGATCGTCATTATACGCAGCTTCAATGATTTCGATCAATTTTTGTAAATCTACCCCTAAGAGGAAAAATTCTCCAGGTTGGAGTGCTTCTTGAATTTTAGTCAGGAAACTGCTACGCTCTCGATCGGTAAGATTTCCGAGTGTGCTACCCAGGAAAATCACCATCCGGTTCTCTAGTTCCGCTGGTGGTAATTGCGCCAAAGCCTGCTCGTAAGTCCCCGCCAAGCCATACAGTTTTAAGTTGGGATAGCGTTCCAACAATGCTAGAGCCGTACTCCTGAGAATGCCAGCACTGACATCGATCGGATAATAGACCTCCTGCAAAAGTCCGATCGAGAGATATACAATAGATCCAAATTAAACCCTTTCGATCGTGAGCTATAAACAAGTTGAAAATTTAAAGCCGACAGAGTTCAAACGGCTGTGTGGCGTAACTCCAGAAATATTTCTGGAGATGGTAAAAGTAATTGCGGCTGAAAAAGTTTTATCAAAAAAGCGGATGAGTGCACGCCTTTGTTTCCCGACGGTTTAGCGCACCAAGCAGAGTGGAAGACCTAGTAAATTGAGCTGTGAAGACCAAGTGTTAATGACGTTGGAATACTGGAGGCTGGGCAGGTGCCCCGCCCAGTAGAGTACCGTACCTATTTTCACATGGGTACAAATTGGGGTTTAGACGAAACAAGTGTTTTGAGAATTGTGAGAAAAGTTGAGAATATTTTGATTAAATCAGGATTGTTTAATTTGGGAGGAAAGAAGCAACTATATGTACAA
>NZ_JBGSPA010000064.1:0-14795 GCF_041738855.1 Chamaesiphon sp.
CGTCCTCGACCTGCACACCGCCCAACACCTCGAAACCTTCCAAACCCTCACTTCAATCGAACAATCGATCGTCACCCAAGCCTTACAGCAAGTTACTAGCATTGAAACGGGAGATCCTGCTGCCGATGCCCTAGCTGAATCGATCGCGGGTAAAACCTTCACCCGCCAAGAACGCATCCAACTAGAAATGGATACCCTCTCGCGACATTTTCAGCACCGCCGCCAACTCCTCGATCGATCGCTCAGTGCCAGCCAAGTCGCGCAACTCTTAGGTACCTCTCGCCAAACACCACACGATCGAGTTAGCTCTCAAACCCTCCTTGCCATCAAAGAAAACGGTAAACTCTGCTTTCCCGCGTGGCAATTCGATCCCGCAGGCTCCGATGGCACGATCGAGGGCTTACCTGCCGTCCTCAAAGCCTTAACCATATCCGACTATGCCAAACTCAACTGGCTCACCCGCACCAACCCCTACCTCGAAGAAACCACTCCCATCCAAGCCTTGAAAGCAGGTCAAAAAGAGCGCGTCCTCGCCGAAGCCGCTGCCGTGGGAGCGTGTCAGTGGTCTTAATCGCCAGTCCGCCCCCAACCAAAACACCATCGCCTCTATACCGGACATTGGCATCCGGTAGCTTCCTTCTGCGGATCTTCGACCCCACGCAATACGGCACCAGAGCTACGACCTTTCGCTCCTATGGCCCCATCAACCGTTTCGACCACCAACTGTCACCGTCTGGCAACTGCGCCGAAGACCCAGAGCGGGGCATTTCTTACGCCGGACTCACCCTTTCCTGTTGTCTAGTGGAATGTTTCGGGGATACAGGTGCGATCGAAATCAAAGGTCAGCAGATCGGTCGCATCCAACTCACGCGAGATCTGACTCTCCTCGACCTTCGAGCTAACGGTGCAATGAGAGCTGGTTCGGTCGCCGCTCTCGCTAAAGTTGCCGACCGTAACCTGAGTCAAACCTGGTCGCGGTACTTTTACGAACAAACCGATTTGTATGGACAGATCGACGGCATTAGCTTCCTCAACGCGCATAATGATGAAGAAGCATTCGCCCTGTACGAGCGGGCACAATCTGCGCTGATTTGCCCCGACGATCGAATCTTGCCCTTAGCTCATCCCAGCCTCCGCCCCGCGATCCAGCAAGCTGCCCTCGACAACCATCTAGACTTTCTGCCCACATAACGATTCCCCACAGATCGATCGCGGCCACCTTAGAAGAAGAACTCAAGTACGAACTGCGTCGTGCAATCGTCATCAGCTTGACACTTAGATCTTAACAAGGGATCGGCTCTTCCTCTTCCGCTATGAGATCGACCGAATCGTCACAAATCGGCGTAGGTAAGGTTTCAACGGTATTCAGGTTGGGTTGAGATGGGGTAGCAGGGGCTGATAATGCGGGAGTTGCATCCAACAGATTGAGGCTACTTTGGCGGAGGAATCGGCTGATTCGAGTGCGAGAGGATAGATATAGGTATGGGTTTTGGGGAGCGGCTAGGTGAATCAGTGGTTGCCCGGATGTTTCGATTAGTTCGATTTCTTGGGGGTTAGTAATTGTCGCTGGCAAGATCCGCAGATCGATATTATCGGTGAGTCGCTCTGCGGTTGGGAGGTTGGGATGCCAGAATTTAAAGTTATTATTTTTAACAAAGTGAATTTGCCAGGGCAGAGTACAAATTTCTTGAAAATAGCTTAATCCTTCACTCCGACCGTTACTGACAAACCAAAATTCATGATCGATATTATCTTGAACGATACCCGAACTTTCAATCCACTCGAAAAATAGCTGCTGGGAATAGCTGGCTAACTTAACTACCAGGACTGGATATTTTTGCGCGATATAGTAAATATCATCAGTCAAGTATTCCTTAAATCCATCGCTAGTAAAGTATCGATCGGGTGAGTATGTGGATAATAAGCCTGGATTATATAGTTCTGAAAGTGGTGAACCATAGCTAGTATCGATCGTCACAACTTGGATACCTCGATCGAGATATAGTCCTTCAATCAAGGCTCTCGCTGTCCAAGATTTGCCAACTTTCGGTAATTGTCCGCCGACCCAATGGATTTTCATCGGATTTTAGCGAAGGTTAAATTAACTTTTGCTCCATGTTGAATCTGGAGTTGTTCGATCGTGCCACGATTAACTTCGATCGCCGCATCATATTGTTGTAAAGTAGCATAGGTCGGACACTTATCGAGATCGCAGGGAATTACCCCGCTTAAAGTATCGATGACGATACCATCCTTGATAAAGATTAAATCGGTAGGAAATTGCATCCCTTTTCCACTAAATATTAATGGATTGAATAGATCGACTTGGTACAACATTCCTCGATTTTTAGGGATTTGCTTACGGTGACTCAATCCAGTTTTATGAGTGAGGAGCGTTTTGGAAACCTCTAGTTGAATTGCTTTATCATTGACGATCGCTTGAGCTGTAATGGGTAAGACGAGGGCTTGGGTGCTATCCGTATTAAAGATTAGATTTTTGGGATCTACACCTTGTAGCCAAATTGGAGATAAGGCAAGAGCGAGAAAGATGAGATGAGACTTATTGAAAGGTTTCTTATTGTTTTTGTAAATATTAAATATGTTACGCATCATAGTCGTTTTTCATCAACTCCAAATATTGATTTCAGGTAAATTAAACGGGGATGCCTGAATGGAACTAGCGGGTTGGGCGATGCCTTTGGATTCGTTCTGGATGATTGAAACACCTTCAGGATCGATCGTATAAATGCTGGCTACTTCCAGTTGAGCGGCAAGTAAATCATCGATGCCGATTTGAATCGCGGCGGCGGGATTGCGGTAGAAGCTACTTTTAGCCGCAACGATCGCGATATGTTCTAGTTCGGCTCCGGTATAGTTATTGGTTGCTTCGAGGATGTTCATCCACTCTTCACCAGTCATTCGTCCATGCTCTAAATCTGCATAGGCCCGATCGAATCTCGCGCAGTGGAGTTGTAGTATTTGTTTGCGCTCTAAATCGGTCGGGAAGTCCAGGTAAAATATTTTATCGAATCGACCAGACCGCTTGAGCGGAGTGGGTAGATTCATCCGGTTCATGGTTGCCAGGACAAATGTTCTGGAGGTTTTTTCTTGGAGGTAGGTGAGGATAATTCCCAGAAATTCACCGGAGTCCTCACCGATGAAAAATTTGTCGAACTCGTCGAAATAAATGATGCAGGGTTCGATCGCATCAATCCGGTTTAAAAGCTGCTTGAATTTTTTTGCACCGCCAGATTTAGCGACATCAATGCCGACGCTAATGAGCGGGAATCCTAAGATTTTGGCGGCTTGCTTGGCGAGATAGCTTTTCCCCGCACCTGGAATCCCGACGAGTAGCCAGCCACGCGGCAGGGGTAAATTTGCGGCTCTGGCGGCAGGAGAGAAATCCATCTGGACTTGTTTGAGGGCAGTTTTAATCTGCTCTAGACCACCAATATCTTTAGTGGTGGTGCCGCTCATGAATTCTAGTCCGTAGGTGGCAAATACTTGATATTTGTACTCTAATAGCTTTTCGCCAAAGGCTTGGGGATCGGTGAGATGCGACCAGGCTCTCATGCCGATTTTAATCTCTTCGATGGTCAGTCCAGCGAGGATATTACTCAATCGGGCGGATTGAGTCAGATCGATACCGCGCGTTAGCAGTAGTTTGTTCAGCTCGGTCGTAGTTGGGAGGGGAAACTTATATTCCCAAATAATCTGCCGCAAGCAAGAAGGGATCTCAGCCCGTCCCGATTCTAGAAAAATTACGGTACAGTTGCGTTCGGCGGCTCGATTGAGTACGGCAAACAGGCGAGAGATCGCCTGATAACAACTCTCGCGATCGATCGAATTGAGGGCATTCAGAGTGGCAAATAGATCGTCAAAAATATATAGTCCGGTGCGATTGTTATGCAGCTCGGCAAGTAATCGGACGATCTGAGCAGCAGGGTTGTCAGCGATTGAGACGGCTGTAGATCGATCTAATGCTTGAAATTCAGCAGTAAACACCGACCAGATTCGAGCGGGACGATCGAGTTCGTTAGCGATGAACTGTAACTTTTCAAGCGTATTGCGGCGATCGACGACGGCGATTTCGAGCGAGATTATTGGGTATTTAGAGATTAGATCGAGCATTTATTATTTTATTTTAAAATCAATGTTTAAGAATTAAATATTAAATATTAAATTAAATACTTTAGGATTAGTCTTCCTCTAGTTCCAAATCACCATTTACATCTGCGGACAGGAGATTAACATGTAGAGGCTGACCGTCCTCTACATTATTTAAGGTACTTAGATCGCTCGAATTGTTTAGCTCCTCAGCAGCACTTAACTCGACATTCAGATTTAGATCGCTCTTGCCATTGACATCAGGCAGATCTATCTCCATATTTTTGGCAAATATTCGACCATGATTTACCAATGCTTCTTGAGCTATACCGATCTCTATATTAATCTGTTCGACTTGTTTGGTCATTAATTGAATTTCTAATGACACCAAGGGCGATTGTGGCGATCGAGCTTGTTCTCTTAACGTCTGAGATTTTACCTCAATCGCTTCAGTAATTCGATTAGCCAAATCCTGCATTCGAGCGAGTTGGGTACTGTTATCTTTAATATCCTTAGATGTTTCTATTGCAAGTTCGATCTGTTCTTGTTTGTTCGGATCTAAATTTGCGATATTTGTGTTGACTAACTGAAGTTGTCGATCGAGGGTTTTTAGTTCGTCCCCAAGTTTGTCATAGCTAATCGTATTCGGATCGGCAGCAGTTAGATCCCAGGAATTATGACTAGCAGCTTGCTCTATAAACCGATACATTGGGTCGTTGCTGCTAGGGAATTTATCGATGATGATTTTGCCATCTTCAGTTTGAGTAAAGTTTGAGACAACCTCATCATTATTTACATTTATCACTCGATAACTATTACCATTTAATTCATTTTTTACCTTGCTAAATTCATAGTTTTCAACTATTATGCCAACTTCAACTGATAAACCTAATAGTTCTAGATTATCGATGAACTTGGCTGTTCTTTGTTGGTGTGGATCGCCCAGTTTTCGGTTAGCCGCGATATCTGCAAGTTGCTTTGGGGTTAATTTATTGGTTACAGCAGATTTAAGTGCAGCTTTACTATCAGCTTTGACGAGCGGGTGGTTGGATTTCTGGGCGGAGAGTAAGGCTCCAAAAGCTTTGCCCATTCTCGTCAAATTCTTAATCGCACCGACGATTAATCCAGCAGTAGCTCCAGCTAAAATCAGTTGAGTATCGCGAGTAAATCGGTAAGCTTTGGCTTCTAGATCTTGAGATAATGGTTCTTGTTGTTTGCCTTTTGGCTTTTGCTTAGTGCTATTATCCCGATCGTCATCTTCATATTCATCGCGAGTGGATCGGGAGTTGTTTGCGGCGGTTCTAGTCACGGTTAATATCTCTTAATAAAAATTCAATCGTCGTTGGACGAAGCGCAAGCCTCGAAATAATTTGACTCAGGCTAAGATTTCATTTGCCCGTTGACGGGCAACTAAAAGTTGAAGATTTGCTGCGGTCAAGCCGCGTTTGCCGCTCGGTAAAATGCTATAAAGATCGTCATTAGATCGATCTAATTGGGCTGGTGGTTTGCTTGGCTGTAGTTGAATTTCGGGCATCGTCCACTGTTGATGGTGTTTGCCCTCGATCGTTGCCAGCTCTAACTCTGGGGTCATGTTGTTGAATGTTATTTGCCCCCGATATTCGACTAGGGCGAGTCGATTATCTAGATAATAGAGATGATATTCATAGTCGAGATCGTCGATGATGTCGGCATAACCGCGTCCGCGATCGATTCGCCACATCCGCCCGTATTCATTGCGGAGTTCGATCGTATTCGGTAATGTGTCGATCTGTCCTTGCCAATGAGATAGATCGACTTGGATTTGGATGTCAGCGGCGGTCTGAACTCGTTCGTTGATAACTTGCATGATGTTTGGGGTAATTAAACTAGAGCGATTTTAGCTGGAGTTGGGGAACAAGGGTGAATTTTATAGCCTGTGGATTGGACTAAGATGCACATGAGATCTAGGTTTTTGGGATCTGTCGGCAATTTGACTGTCGGTGCATCTTCGGGGGAGTTAGGGTCTTTCCAGCTATCGGGGACTCCGACGAGTTGTTCGAGGTCGATGGTTTGATTTACGTCTTGGTAGCCAGCGTCGGTATAGTTACTTTTACTCAGGCGGGTAATTAAGTGTTTGAGTGGGTAACTGATTTTGGTGGAAGGAAGAGGTAGCAACTCATCCAGCAGTTGGTAACGCAAGTTGAACTCGCGGGTGATTTTAGCTTCATCGATGGGTTTTTGGCGGGCAGCCCGCATTGTCTCCCACACCTCACAAGATTTTTGAGATTCGATGAAATCTCGTTCGGGGATGTGGATATCTAGCCGCATGGGGATCGAACTTTCTTTCTTGCGGGAATTTTGATAGCCAGGGGAATACATCACCGCTTGCCCTGGAGCCATCCGCAGGAATTCGGCTGCTTCCATTAACGGGACTTCGGTGATATTTTGGGTGCGGGTGGTACTGTTACCACCTTTTTGCCTGGTATGACTGGTGGTGTAATAAGTGTGAGAAATCGTGCCGAGATAATCGCTGTAGTTTTGAGCCATAGCTCCATCTTGGGGATTGAGCCAAAATGTGGTCGCACAGTTAGCAGCAATTGTCTTAGCGCGGTTTTCCCCATAAATTTCGCTCAGTTGCACGAAAGTTTGGAAGGCAATCGAAATTGACGATCCAGCCGAGCGATATAGAGCTAGCCAGGTGGCAAGATTTTCGAGGTAGAACAGGGGTAATTCGTCGATGAAGGTAGCGAATGGGGTTTGCCGTTGGCGGCTATTGGCAAGGTTGTAGCTGACAAATAAATCTAGGGTTGCAGATAAGATTGGTGCGGCAACCGTTCGATAATCTTGGTTCAAGCCGAAGATGGTCAGGGTTTTGGCATTTGCGCCATCGATGTTAATTTCAATATCCGATTCGCCACAGATACTGGGGATGACCGCAAGTTTAACTAGCTTGTTAATCATTTTTTGGGCGTTACCGAGAATACCCGCCTCGGTGACGTTTTTCTTCCCAGCATCGCCAGATCCGGTATTGATGAGCTGGACGAAGGACTGATAATTCCAGGGATTGAGTCGCTGTCTGGCAAATCGCATCCGATTGCTGAGTTCGGGTAAATTATGGATTGCCGCAGATGCCAGTAAGTCGGAGATCGGCGGGAGGGGGTCATCTGGTTTAAGTTGCCAGATCCGACGGGTCATGGAAATAGCGAGGGGATCTTCAGCCAGCCATTTGGCAGTGAGGATCGATGACTCGAAGACCGTGGCTCCGGCATCCTCGAAGAAGCCATTAGCTGTAGCATCTCCCATCGATAAATTTTTCGACAGTGTGGTACTTAGTTGTTGGGCACCTGGCGAATCGCTGGAATTTTGGACGAAGATGTAGGGATTGAGGGTGCCACTTTCGGCATAAGTCGGAGCAATAATCTGGACTTTATAACCCCGCTGGGCGGCATATCCGGCAATTTCTTTGGTTTGGTCGGGATATTTAGCATCGACGACATTGACCGCAACACCTTGATCTAAGGCGGAACGGATTAATGGATTCATCACGTATCGAGATTTCCCGTAGCCTGATGCGCCTAAAACTGCCACAGACTGTTCGGCAGAAGGACAGTACAGGGTGGTGATGGTTTCAAACGGTTTCTTTTTCTTCGAGCGGTATTTGGCGACTACTTTTTCGGCAGCTTCTGTCCCAAATTGGGCGGTAATTGCGGCAAGTTGTGGTTCGAGCTGGGCGTAGAATTTTTCTTGATGGGCATTGTAGATTTCGTCGGGAGTACCGATGTACAAGCAAAATGGATTTGGCTTGGTATACTGGGCATCGGCTTGAAATGCTCTGAGGCTAATTATGCCAACCGATTTTTTACCGTTATATGCCGGAATCTGCTTGCGCCCGATGCTGCGGGCAGAATTTAGTTGGGCTTTGCCACCCCAATAGGATCTACCTTGCTTGCTGGTTTTGGGCTTAGTCGCTGCCGCAAAGCAGATGATGCCGATTAAACCGATCGTTAGCAAGCCGTTGGTTCCGCCGATCGGATCGATTGGTGATTTAGCTGTTGGATGTGCTATGCCTGGATGAGAGACTGGGTGAACTGTTGGAGCGTTGGGCTTGGTCATAACGATCGATTTTTAACGTGGTCGAGTGAGACGAATCACCCGCGATACGTTTGCATCATCGGTAAATAGCGGTAATGTCGGATATTTCTCCGATAGCTGCCATAATGGAAAACCGACAAAATAGGGCGTACAGTGTTGTCCGAAGAAGTAATAGCAACCCCGAAAGTTGAGATTTACCGTCGCTCTGCCACTCTTGGCATTTACATTCCGAATCACTAATTTGGTGTCGCCGATAAAATGGATGCCTGTCGGTTCTTTCCCACCGTTTACCCATGCCAATAACCCATGTCCGCCCCGTACTTGAAGACTGTCGCCGGAAATAATTCTCGCACCGCGTAGGTAGGGTAAACCAACAATCGGCATCGTTTCGATGTAGTCACAATTGGTTAAGCACTCTTTGCTAGTTTCCAGATCGGAACCCGACATTACCATGTGACGCACGTTCCGTTCCTTCGTCCGCACTGCATCCATTTTGAGGATTGCCATTCCCGCTGGAACGTTGACTTTGGGCATCTTAGAGATCGCAATGTTGCCCACATTTGGGATCGTATCGGTCATCAATTTTTGATAACCCTGAAACTTATTAATTGCCGTATTCGCTAGACTCGGTACTCGATTTAGCTTGGCTGTGGTGAGATCTACGATGCTGCCAAATTGTAAATTAGCTACGCTACTTTTGAGCTGACTCCCACCGAACGCACTGGCAGGAAGTAAGTTCCGTAATTGGGGGTTGGCAGCTAGCGCGTCACTGACTTTAATCTGTCCCAGCCAAGGAGTTGCCTGGGCTAATGTTTCTCGTCCGGTTAACGACTTACCTACCGCTGCTGCGGCTGATGCTGGGGTAAATTGCCCGATCCCGAAAGCTTGGTCTAGAAATCCGACTGGCAGGCAACTTGCTGGCGATTGACCCTTGGCACAGTTGACTTGACTCAATCCACCAAACATCGACTGTGCTTGAGCCGGAATGCTCGTGTTGATAGCTTCATTCGATCCTGCCATCGAGTTAACAGTGAGGCGACTTAATATACTTGGCAGGGGATTCGCTGTTTGAGCCACGCTTTTGCTAGCAAAGAACATCACGGCTCCAAATGCAGCGATCGCATAAAACGTAAATTTGGAAATTAAGACTTCAGTGCGATGGTTCATAGTTCAGAGGTACCGAGGCTGGCTAGACGGGCGATTAAATTCAGGTCTAATCCAAAGCTGGGTGCCGAATCGAACCGCGCCCCCTGGTGAACGGCAATGATGTATTTATTGATTTTGGCGATCGTGTCTCGATCTGTGAGTTCGCCGCGATCGATCGCTTTTTTGAGTCCGGCAAATAGGTATTTAGCAGTTTGGCGAGATTCAATACTCGGATCGGGCGGTCTTGGAGTGGCGGCAACTGCTGGCGGCGTGAATGCTGGAGTTTTTTGGACGAAATTAATCGTTGCAACGTGAACTTTGGGGCTATTTGCAGGAAGATATCGGATGACGAACACATAGGAAAACCGCTGTCCTTTGTCATCTTTAGCCAGGATGGTGAGCAGCGATTTTTTACCAGCTTGATTATTAACCCCAATCACACCCGCTAGATCGATCTTATCGATCAAACTTAAATGAACTACTGTGGGCGAAGAATTTGGCGGACAACCTTTTTCGATGCAACCATTATGGTTCATCGAAACGAAGCTCATATTATCAAGGAAAATTGTTTCGATCGTCTGGTTCACACCTTCATAGATTAAATTAACACCTAGCCCAGGACGGAGTTCGATCGGCAAAACAGCCGACTGGGGCATTGTATAAGTACGGGTAATAATTTTGTCTTCGGCTCGAACTGGTTGTAGGGCAACGGCTAGACAGGCGAATAGTCCCGCCGTAATTGCAGAAGATTTAGCAAATTTCATTTTTGACATTCGTGCACTCGATCGAAGATGGAGCTAGATCTAGTTACCTTGTTATATCAATTAAGATCGATCGTTCTCATGAGCAAAAAGACTGGATTAAATCGACTCTAATCTTGGAATATCGAGTAGTTTGGCGGATTGAACAGAGCAGATTTAGCAGATATAACGGAGTGATAGATTGGGCTAATTATAATTAGATGGCAGATATTAGTGAATTCACTTCTTTGGCTATTCAGCCAAGTTCAGACTATCGACGAGTAGAAAAAGCGCGAAATCAGCAGGGATTAATTCAGTTAGGGATATTCACATTTGCGGGAATGTCTTTTGTACTTTCGTTAGTAACACTTACTAAAATTAATACCCTGGCAGCTAAAGAAGTCGCACCTTTAGTGCAAACCATCGACGGTAAAACAATTCATGTTCGGGCATTACAGGGACAAGAGCGACCGCCGGAAGTAATTAAAGCATTTACAGAAAATACCCTCAGAGATTTATTTACTTGGCGACAATATTTACTGCCGCAGACAGCCGCCGAATGGCAAAATCCGAAAATCGATCCAGGGATTGTAGTTGAGGCAGGAGAACAAGCTAGTCTCAAAGTTCCGTCGCCCGTATGGGTATCTTCGTTTGCAGTTTCCAATAGTTTTCGGCAGGAATTTTTAGGTAAGCACCTTGCACCGTTGATTACCGGATTGAAAGTCTTACAAGGTACGTCCACGGTCGGCTTTATGCCGCTATACATCCAAGAACCGATTCCCGTCCCAAATAATTATGGGAGGAAAACATGGAAAGTGAAGATCAACGCTAATTTATTGATTAGAACCAGACCGGATGT
This sequence comes from Chamaesiphon sp., assembly GCF_041738855.1. Taxonomy (GTDB): domain Bacteria; phylum Cyanobacteriota; class Cyanobacteriia; order Cyanobacteriales; family Chamaesiphonaceae; genus Chamaesiphon. Next base: position 10,924 of record NZ_JBGSPA010000064.1, read on the forward strand.
GCCTGTTTCCGAAGTTCCTTGGGATTACGATGTTTATATAGAAGCCGTAAGTCCCACTACGTCTGTATTAGGGACTAAGTTACCAGATAAATTTGCCCCCGATCTCCAAAGTGCGATCGATGTTTCCAGAGCTTCTGGGTTGCAAATTGTGGCACTCGAACCATTCCAACGCCAGGACTTAGCTGCACCTAAAACTTCTACTGCTCCAGTGAAGCCATCACCTGCCACACCTTGAAGATTTTTTCAGGGTGCTGGAATTTTGTAATTCAGCCGACGTACCGATGGTGTTGTCGGAATTATTTTTAATCAGATGTCAGATTTAACCACTCCAGAGCCTACGGCTAATTTAGATTCACCAGAACCGACAAAATCTTTCATTGATGGTGAATTTGTCCCTCCACAACCAGCCCCGCAGTTAGTAGATCCTGTTAAAGCATTACCAACCAAGCCCGCAGTTGCACCGATTGATATGGCGAGTTTAGTCGGATTGCAGCCGCTCGATGCTAGCGGATTAGCGGCAGTACCTGCGGACATTCCTAGTCCAGAAGCAACTAAGCTACCACTTTACAAAGAATCGTGGTTTCAATTGGCGATAGTAGGTAGTTGTGTGACGATCGCTGGATGGTTACTATATGCGTTGATGTTTGGCGGGAAACCGGAGGAAAAGGTGGCAGTAGCTAGTCCAGAGCCGACCGCGACGACTGCTCCCACAGCTGATTTTGCCCCAGATCCGGCATTTGGCGTAATGGCATCGAAGGTGGCAATGAACGAGCGTCAACAAGCAATTTTAGACACGGCAAAAGCGCAGCAGGCACAGGCGGCAGCTCAATCCCAGCCAGACCCAGCAACCGCAGGTACAACCGATCCATCCAGAGCTGAAGCGGCGAAACTACCAACGTCGAAAGCTCCAGAGACAGCCCCCACGGCAGCGCAAGCAACTAGGGGAGGAGATAATTCGCCTCCCGTTATCGCCAGCAACCCCGACCCCCGAACGACCGAGCCAGTCTATCGTCCACCAACTCCAGTGAGAATCGCTCCAGAACCCGCCGCCAGTATACCTGCGTCAGTTAAGCGTCCGGTCGTAACTGCGTCGAGACAAGTTGCCATTCGCCCTCAAGCACAAACTACTGCCCTGCGAGTGCCGCCTGTCTTGTCGCGTGAGCCAGCACCAAAGTTTAATCCACTCAACAGTAACGTCGTTCGCCCACAAGTCACCTGGAAAGAAGCAAACGCCAACGCTACAGGAGTGTGGGGATCGCGTACCGTGCAAGCAGCGACAGCAAACGCCCCAGCAGCTTCCCCGATTGCCCAAGCTCAAACTTCAAATATTCCCACCGTTTCCAAAGGTAAGGCTGTCATCGGACAGCAAATCAAAGGTAAATTGATTAGCCCAATCCAGACTAGCGCAACAGTACCCACCCAGGAAATCGCCATCAGTTTGGAGCGATCGATCGTATCCGATCGAGGTAAGGTTTTAGTTCCGGCTGGTACTCAAATCGTCGCGCAAATTGGGATTTTAGATAGCGGGATGATGTCGATTCTGGCGGCTAAAGCGACGATTGAAGATCGGGAAGTCGATATCCCGCCTAAAGCTTTAATTCTCCAAGCGAGTAATCGCCAGCCTCTGCTCGCCGAACTCAAGCAGTTCGGGCAGGATGAAGTCGGCAGACGCGACATGATGGCAATGTTGGGTGGAGCCGTTCAATCGATCGGTAAAAACCTCACCGAGCCTCAAACTTCGACCGTAGTAGCGGCTGGGGGGATCGTCCAAAATACCAACACCCAGACAAATATTTTAGGGGCAGCGTTGAATGGTGGATTCGCTCCCATGGCTCAACAGTGGCTCGATCGGAACAAGCAAGCCATTCAACAGATTAATGCCAGATCTAAGGTGTGGTATTTGGGTACGGGAACAGAGGTAAATCTTGTTGTCGCACAGCCGTTTGCGCTAGATCGAGATGAGGGCTGAAATTTCAGCCCTCATCTCGATCTAGCGTAGACCAGAAAGTTGTCGCTCGTACACAGATCTCTGTTCCCCGCTCAGATCGCTATTCTCATCCCAAAGTTGAAGTTGGAGATCGTTTCTCCACATTTCTTTTTGCCATTCAGGGTCGTTCATTTCGGCTTTGCGCTCGGCTTTTAATGCAGCTATCTGTCTTGCTCTACGCTGTCGATAACGATCGGTTCTCAGTTTTGCTTGGTATTCTAATTCAATAATAATTTCATCTAAATTATTGTGATTTTTAAGTTTTTCTTTATATATATTTTTGTGAGCTTCTAACATCGAACCATCTTCCCGAAAGTGGATTAGATAACAACTTAGTTCGGGAACTTCTTCAAGAGAATATTTAGCAGGTTCGAGTTCATCTGCCCCATCTATTAGCTCATCTATGTGTAGCTGGGGGTCGAGTAAATCTGAAACTCGATAGAACCAAGTCTGGCTGGTTTCATTAAATTTATTAATCCGAGCGTCCATAACTTCTATGTCAATTAAATTAGTACACTACGATCTTATCAACCGTCGCCCCGAAACGTTAGTGCATAACGGCGCAATTCGAGCGAGTATTATCGACAATGCGCCGATCGAGCGATTGATGCGTCGTCAAGGATTACTTCAACCCGATGAACAGCCTGTATTTTACTCTGCTTCTTATTCTAAGTTTGTCAGCCTCGACGATCTAGCTAATCAAGCTCCTGAAGGCACCGTATTAATTGCCACCAGTAACAAGCAAGTCCACTTTGGATCGCCAGCAGCTAAAGCGGCGATTAAGAGTCTCATGCCGCTGGAAACTCAAGTTCCAGGCTATGCCAGAGGATTATTAACTCCAGGTAAATCACCTGGGTTTGAAGGCAAACTCCAGGTGCTAGTCGTCAACGATAAAACTGGTGCTAATAATCTCAATATTCCCCCCAAGCTGATTAAAAACATCGTCGCTGATGGCTCCAGTATCGTTTCCCGCCAGTTAGGTGAAGAAGTTGGCTTAATCCCCGAACGTGGCTTGCCCCAGGTGCGTGGGTATAGCGTCGATCCGCAAATTGGTGATTTCTATATCAAAGGGACATTTACGCCGCTAAATATCCCTGAGTACTTTGCCAGCCACGGACTAGATGTAGATGCCGATTTGATTATCACCACTTCCATGTTCAAGGGTTTGACTAAGGATAAACCTGCACCTACTCCAGGGCTGTATGAAGTTGATGCTAGCGATCTCTACATCACCCAGACTAAGAAATTTCTCAAAACTACAGCTAAACTGGGTACTGTGAGTAATTTCTATGCTCAAGGGCTGGCTAAAGATATCGCCATTCCCACTCAAAATGCGATTCAAGACCTAGAACAGAAAAAACTCGATCCGATCGGTCTAGCTGAAGATTACGTCCGCACGTTCAAATTAGCCAACGAGGAAACCGCCCGCAAAAATGATGAGCCATGCGCTTCATTACCAGGGAATATCGCCTTTATTGAGAGCATCTTAGAATCAAAGAACTGGGGATTGCTAGAGCTGCCCAGCGTTCTTAGTTACCTGAATGAATATGCCAACAGCCAAGTAGAATCGATCGATGAAGGGGCGATCGCCAATTTGCGTGGCGAGTATCGACCGCTGATTGTCTGTGGCGATCTCCAGCACAACGAAATTGCTGGAGCAGGTTTGACTACTGGCGATAAGCATATTGCCATGCGGTTCCCAGTTCTCAACCGAGGTCAAGTCCAGGCAGTGACGGTTAATAATGATATTCTCACATCTTGCACTAGTATATAGGCACTAAATTTCCAGTGAAACTAACTCGAATGCCAGCCCCTGTGACAACAGAAATTCTCGCTGACGCTCGATTTCTAATAAAAGTAGACTCACAGCAGTCTGTGGCATTAA
>NZ_JBGSPA010000085.1:0-3630 GCF_041738855.1 Chamaesiphon sp.
TCTAACAGCGTGTAGAGTATTAATTGGGCGTAAGGGAGAATGGTGTTCACTGTTCTCATCAATGTTTTTCCACGCCCTTTTTCTCATATTTTCAACCCCTTGAATAGTAGAGCTAATATACTAGTGCAAGATGTGAGTAAACTTGTGGTGGAGATAAGATGAAAATTCCAAACAGCAACGGAATTAGTAGACGGATCGATCGTTCTCGGGGGAATTGTCCTGCGGTACGGGACTTGAGTGCGAAATAGATGCTGGTGCCAGATAATAAGAAGAATAACGGTATAATCCATTGCAGCAAAATTCCTGCAAAGATAGTGGAGATCGCATCAAGCTGGTTATTTTTTACATGCCAAGCTCCGAGATCGAAAAATCGCAGACAGTGGAAAATGAAAACTGCAAATGTTGCTATAACCTTGAGCCAATCAAAGTCATAACGTCTTGCAGATCTACTTACTTCGAGGTTTAAAAGAGGTTCCTGATTCATATTGCCTTAACCTTATGTGAATCGGCGGTATCTCACCAGTTGCAAGTGTTACGATCGATGCGAATGGTGAATTATCGCAAGAGAATGTTTACTATAGTCTGGCAGATAATCAGGCAATCTACTTGTACCGCTCGATCTCTGCACAATTGTTTTCTTCACCCCTACTTTAAAATCTCAACTAACTTTTATCGGTATAATTATCATGGACTCAAAAACGCATTGGGAGACAGTTTACCAAACAAAAGCTGCCAATGAGGTAAGTTGGTATCGAGCGCACCTCGACAAGTCGCTAGCACTAATCAAACGTGCTGCCCCAGATCTCAATGCTACGATAATTGATATTGGTGGTGGCGAAGCAACATTAGTTGATGACTTAATCGAGAGAGGATACCAGCACCTGAATGTTTTGGATATTTCGCAAGCAGCAATAGATACGACTAAACAACGATTAGGAACAGTCGCAGATCGAGTCAACTGGTTAGTCGCCGACATTGTAACAGCAGACCTCCCATCGCAACAGTATGATGTTTGGCACGATCGAGCAGTGTTTCATTTTCTCACCTTGCCAGCACAACGAGTAGCCTATGCTCGACAAGTTTTGGATGCAGTTAAACCTGGCGGTCATGTAATTATTGCGACTTTTGGCTTAGATGGGCCAGAAAAGTGCAGTGGATTAGAGATTGTGCGTTATGATGCCGGATCGTTACAAGCAGAATTTGGAGATCGATTCCAGTTATTAGAGACTAGTATAGAATTACATAAAACGCCATTTAATACGACTCAGCAATTTTTATATTGCCATTACTTAATTGCAACTCCTTGATAAAAATATCCGCCAATTTTAGGTGTGTTAGGGCTGTAAAATTCCCGAATATCTAAATTATTAAACTGTTTAGCAATTAATAGGCGGATCGGGCGATCGAGATGACAGCCATCACCGATTACTTTCTGAATCGGAGTGATTCGATGTTGCCAAGTTTGAATATTTGGCTCATTGCTCAATCCGTGTTCGATAAATAGGAATTTACCACCTGGTTTTAGTACGCGGTGAATTTCAGCGATCGCTGTTTCTACCTGTTTGATACTGCACAGTGTCCAAGTACTAACTACCGTATCGAATGTATCATCTGCCATCGATAATTTTTCTCCATTTAGCACCTGATAATCTACCTCGATTGAACTAGCTGCTATCCGCTTTTGCGCGAGTTTATTCATCCCTGGATTGACATCAACAGTGGTAATTTTCTCTACTCGGCTTTGCGGGTAATACGCTAAATTTAAACCAGTTCCAAAACCAATTTCGAGTACCGATCCTACTGCATCGGCGAGGACTATCTGCCGATAGTTGGCAAAATCCTCCCCAGACATTACTCGGTCGATTAAAGTGGGAAAAATTAGTCGGGAATAAATATTCATAATAATAAAGAGTTTATTGACAATTGCCCAGTTGCCTGGGTTCATATATCCGACCGAAACAAGATATCCTGGCCCCGCATACGCCAACATCTTTTTCCAGAAGCTACCGTTAGTTGGGAGGGTTACTGTCCGCTGCACTCTGGTAGTGAAGGAATTTTGTCAATCTGTGACGTGGATTAATTTTCATATTCTTCTCATAATCTTCAGATTAACACACATGAACCTCTAAATTTAATGACCCGTCGGCATAGCCGCGCCGCGAGAATCCTATACTTTGACGACTTATCGCTGCTCCAGCAGCCACTGAGTCAGTAACGGCATCTGTCGAGACTGTCGTTGAAGCTGTTCCGTCTAAGAAAAGAAGGAGTAAAGAGGCTGTTTCTGCCGTTTTCAAGACAAAAGCTCGTAATGTCCACGTCTTTCAAGAATATATTAGTAATTTTGTTCTATAATAAGTTTGAAATCTAATTTCTTGCAATCGTGATGAATACATTTACGATCTATAACGCTAAATCCCAGTTTTCCAAATTGCTATCCCGCGTGGAACTGGGGGAAGAGATAATCATCGCCAATCGAGGTATCGCGGTGGCTAGGTTAGTTCCTGTAGAAAATAAGCGATCGCGCAGTCGCAGTATGGGTGTCGATCGGGGCTTATATTACATCCCCTCCAGTTTCAACAACCCGCTGCCGCCTTATTTATAAGCCCTAGTTTTTTGGTATTTGAGCTAAACAAGAGTAAGGAATCAGTAGCGAGTGAAAATACTAATCGATGCCCAGTGTTTTTTGTGGTGGTTTGTCGAACCCGATCGCTTGAGTGCTCCAACGATCGCCGCCATCTCTGACGAAACTAACTCACTCTGGTTTTCAGTTGCCAGCGCGTGCGAGCTGACGATTAAGGTGTCACTGGGAACGTTATCGCTGCCAGAACCGATCGATTCGTATCTTGCCAGTCGGATCAAAAAGTTGCGGGCACAATTTTTGGATATTCGAGCAGATCAGGTGTTAAAACTAGCAACATTGCCGCTAGATCGATTCGATCTGATCCTGCTGGCCCAAGCACGAGTCGAGGGCATGACCCTCGTTACTGCTAACCCAGAGCTGGCCGATCGTGATGTGGAAATCCTCCTTAACGACTCAGACGAACGTAACACGAATAGAATATCCGTGAGTCAAAGAGCCAGAGCAGAATTAGCGTCAAGCAAAAGTCTAAATCGATAGTCGCCAGTCGCTATTAATTCAAGGCAACTTGACAGAGATTGTGCGAACGCCCGATCGAACTCAATATTGATCGCCAATGCTTACACCTCGAATGGAGCCGTTATTCAGCAATTTAGTTGAATAACGACTCCATTTTTTTGTTAATCGTAAAATTTTGTTCACTGTTGGATTTACTCTTGATTATTTTTGGCAATCGTCTATAATCTCATGCGGATAAAAGAGAGTACGAATCTAACCTAACCAACTAATCAAGTCAAGTTAATTTTACTTAATACATGGCTGTTATTGTTCGATCGCCTCTTAACTGAATCTTCGATCGACGGTAGTTAAAAAACTTAGATTCTGGTTTTTTGTATCTAAACCGTTCGTCGTTCGATCGGTGGTTACTTAAATAAATCGAGTTAAAACTTATATTAATAAAAACATAGAGTATCATCATGAACTACGCCACTTCGCTAAGCAAACCGAGAAATAAAGTTTCTTGGAAATATATACAATATGCCTTGATTTCC
>NZ_JBGSPA010000133.1:0-7498 GCF_041738855.1 Chamaesiphon sp.
GTGGCGACTAATGGTGAGAATCACACTTATCATGCGGGAGCCTATCTTGGTGATGGTTTGCATGGGGGAGCGATTTCCTCTGCTGTCCGAGTCGCCGAATTAATTGGTATGAGCCAGGAGTCTATTTCCTCAGTCGAAAGCAAACGAGAGCGGATTTCATTTGCATAGATAAGATCTATTCAAGTTATATTTCAAAAAAACTCCCATCCTGTGGGAGCTTTTTTTTGATTACTTTTAGTTTCTGTCTACCCCTTTTGATTGAGATTATATTGAAAAATCTATCTATATGTGGACAGACAAATTAGATAATTTTGATTATGTGTAGCAATCAATAGTTGTAAAATAATGAATTAAACATTAAGATAAAAGCTTTTAATAGTGACGAAAAAATATTTTCCTCACAAGATCCTCACATCTTTAGCTTAGGATAAAAGTTAATGAATCTGCATTGTAAATTTACCGAAAAGTAATTGCGCTTGCGACCCAATCTTCGGAATATTTGACTGCAAAACTTCGATGTCAGGTGGCAACTTAATAGCATATTTTTTTCTTCGGTGACAACGCTAACGACAGGTTTTGTAAATTTAGCAAATTGGCTAAAATAACATGAGTACTGCAATCGACAACTTCACAAGTCAACTTCATGACAATTTAGAGGCAGTTGAAGATCGGGCAAAATCGCTCAATAAAAGTATCAAATCTGCTACGAAAAAAAATCAAGACGACATTCAATCGCAACTCGATAAAGCTAAAGCCAGTCTAGCCGCGAAGAAACAAGAATTCGACGATTACCGAGCTAAGCTCAAAACTCAATTTGAGGACAAAGAAGCTGATGTGCAATCGAGCGTCGATGAGTGGAAAGCAAATCGTGAAATCAAGAAACTCGAACACCGTGCCGAACAAGCTGAAGACTATGCGGCTACATCGGTTGCCGTAGCGATGGCAATGATGGAAGAAGCGGAAGAGGCAACCCTAGAGGCAATTTGTAAGCGCATGGATGCTGAAGCTGCTAATGGAAATTCTAAAAAACATTAGACCAGAGATTGGGTAACTAATTTACATATTTAATTCACGAATGAGGACACCAATATATGGCATTTACGCATACAATCGTCGCGCATTTTCCCTCCCATACTGAAGCTGAGACAGTAGTACGGGAGCTGCAACGACAAGGCTTCGATATGCAGAAACTATCAATTGTCGGTAAAGATTACCAGACAAACGAGCATGTACGCGGATTTCTCAGCTGGCAAGATACAGCCACAGCCGGAGCCACAGGCGGCGTTTATTGGGGTACCTTCTTTGGCGGTTTGTTTGGGATTTTAGTCGGTGCGGGGGTAATCTTTATTCCTGGAATGGCTCCATTAGTGATTGCTGGCCCGATTACTGGCGTGTTAGCAGGGTGGTTGGAAGGGACTTTGGTAGGGGCTACTGGTGCGGCGGCGATCGGCGGACTAGCAGGTGCTTTGGGCGGTTTGGGTATCCCCAAAGATGAGGTGCTCAAGTATGAAACCAAAATCCAAGCAGGTGAATTCATCATCTTGGTGACAGGTACCACTGAGGATGTCACTCAAGCCAAGCAGATGCTCGACAAAATCAGTCATGGCATCAGCATGTCGATCGCAGCATAGGAACTGAAGTAGGGGCAATCCATAATTGCCCCTACACATTTGAGGCATCATCGAACAGAAATTGAAACGCAAGGAAAAATCCAAATGCAGATTCAAACTTCAAGTTCAAATAATCGCAAAGAGAACAGTCAGCCTATTTTGCATCAGCATGGGCGGGAAATTCAACAGTTTGGCACCCTCCGAAATTTGCCACTCGCACTGGGCAGTATTGCCCGTGAGGAAAGCTGCGAACAACTCAACCAGATTCTCGCAGACAGCATGATTCTCTACAGCCTCTATAAAAAACATCATTGGTTGATGCGGGGCAATACTTTTTATCAATTGCATCTGTTATTCGACAAACATGCAGGCGAACAACTGGAGTTAATCGATACGATCGGCGAACGAGTGCAGACATTAGGCGGTGTGGCGATCGCAGATCCGCGCCATGTCGCTGAAGTAACAATAATCGATCGTCCGCCCAATGGTGTGGAAGAGGTGCCCATGATGTTATCGCGCTTGTTAGAAGCACATGAATCGATCTTGCGGGAAGTTCGGGAAGGAATTATTGCCAGTGCTGCCAATCATGATGAAGGCACGAGCGACTTATTGACGAGCGATGTGTTGCGGACGAATGAATCACAAGTCTGGTTTCTCGCCGAACATTTAGTCGATACGCCCTTAGTTCGCAGCTAAATTTTTATCTAACCCATTACACCAATAGGAGCACGAACATGGCAACAATTATCGCTGAAGGCAAGACTTTTGACGTTGACGAAGGTACTAACCTCCGCGAAGCTCTGCTCGCACAAGATATCGATCTTTACAATGCTGGAGCAAAAATCTTCAATTGTCACGGACATGGCATCTGCGGCACTTGCTTGGTGCAAGTGGAAGGATCGGTTTCAGTACCGACAGCAGCAGAAACACGACCGACGCTGCTTCATCCGCATGTGAATGACAACAAACGACGGCTGGCTTGTCAGACTAAGGTGCTAGGAGATCTGCTCGTGACAAAATTCGACGGCTATTTTGGGGAAGGGGAAGAGTTCGTCTGGACACCTGGCGAATTGCTGGCAGCCCAGCGTTGATATAGCCATAACAATGTTTGATGACTATTTTAGCGATCGGTACAGGTGTTCTGGACACCGATTTTATTCACTATGGAGGACACGATCGTGACAACGATGAAAGCAATCCGCATTCATGCCTATGGCGGGGTGGAAAATCTCTATTACGATGATGTCCTGCGTCCCGAACCCCAAGCGGGTCAAGTACTGGTACGCGTCCATGCAGCGGGAGTCAACCCGATCGACTGGAAAATTCGCGAGGGCTACTTTAAGCAAATGCTCGATCTTCCTTTACCCGTAATTATCGGTGAGGATATTGCTGGTGTGGTGGCAGCAGTGGGTAGTGGCGTAACGACGCTACAGCCAGGACAGGATGTGTATGGTATTGCCGATCTCCAGCTTTCGGGAGCCTATGCGGAGTACGCACTGTGCTATGCCGAGGCGATCGCGCCAATGCCGCACACTCTAGACTACATCCACGCTGCGGCGGTACCGTTGGCGGCAATGACCGCTTGGCAAGCGTTATTTGACAAAGCAGATCTCCATTCAGGGCAGACGCTACTAATTCACGGTGGCGCAGGTGGTGTCGGTGGTTATGCCATTCAGCTTGCCAAGTTAAAGGGAGCACGAGTCATCGCCACCGCTGCGGCGGCGCATGTTGATTATGTAAAAAATCTTGGAGCCGATCTCGTCATCGATTATCATGCCCAACCCTTCGAGCAACAGGTGAAAGATATCGATGTCGTCCTCGATCTAGTTGGTGGGGAAACCCAGGCGCGATCGTGGCAAGTCATCCGTCACGGTGGCATTTTGGTATCGACGCTCGGTGTCCCAGCAGCAGGGATTCCGCCAGGTATCCGAGCGGCTGCTGTTGTGCTCGATCCCAAAGCCGAGCGAGAACTCCAACAGATCGCCCAGCTAATTGATGCCCACCAAATTGAAGTAACTGTCGAAAAAACTTTCGAACTCTCAGCCGCCGCAGCCGCCCAAGAGTTCAGCCAGCACGGTCATCCCTACGGCAAGTTGGTGTTACAAGTCACTCACTAATCTCAATTTTCACCACTAGGAAATAAGTAACATGCAAACTATTACCAAAAAGACTGACGCAACACTGAAAATCGATGTGCTTGCCGAACTCAAATATGAGCCGATCGTCAAAGTCACAGACATCGGTGTTTTAGTCAAAAACGGTACGGTGACGCTCAATGGTTACGTCAGTAGCTATGTCGAGAAATTGGAAGCTGTACAAGCGGTGAAGCGGATTGCAGGCGTGAAAGCGATCGCTGATGACATCGAAATTTAGCTACCAGCATCCTACCACCGCACCGATCTGAACTAGCTAGAAACTGACAACTATATCAATCCAAAAAACACATGCTAAATCAAATCGAACTAACAAAATCTGTACCTCAAGAACGCTGGGGTGAATTCTTCGACCAGTTTTCTGATGGTAATCGGGGACGACATATCTCAATTGAAATTATCAATCCCGAACTCGGTGATGAAGAATTGATTCAAAATGCGCCTTTAATGGCGATGGTTTATGACAGACCAGGCAAGGGCAACGATCTCGTAATTGAAACAGGTAAAGATGAAGTTACTTACGCTCATACCGTCGATGCACCAACGGAAGTATTAACCGGACAAAGCGAAAGTGGTCGGATGCTAGCCGTTTGGATTAGTGATGCTACTGGGACAAAAACATTAGTTAAGTTACAGCCAGTCGAACCATAGAAATTAATTCCTAGCAACACAATTAGTAATTGAATAGGTGAACTAATGATTTCCACAAATACTACCTTAGATTTAGTCCTGCCAGTTGGAACTCGCGACCATAGCCAAGGAATGCTTGCGGCTCCGATCGTCTTGGTTGAATACGTTGATTATCAATGTCCTTATTGCGCTCAAGCTGTCGGTATCGTCCGAGAGCTGCAATATGAGCTGGGAGACCGATTGTGTTATGTCGTGCGGCATTTTCCACTCATCGATCTGCACTTCCAAGCGATGAGAGCGGCAGAGGCAACGGAGGCAGCAGCGGCGCAGAATCAGTTTTGGCAGATGCACTATTCTTTGTTTGAGTTTCCATCTGCTTTAAGCGAGACAAATATATTTCATTACGCCCGCAAGTTAGGATTAGACAGCGATTTATTCGACCGCGATCTCAATAATGAGCATCACCTACGCCACATCCAGGAGGACATCAAAACTGGTATGGAAAGTGGCGTAGACAGTACGCCAACATTTTTCATTAACGGGATTCGTTACTTTGGGAACTGGGATACAGTTTCATTATTAAATGCGATGCCCCATCACGGTAGCTATGCCAACGAGCATTACTAATTCGATCCACAAACTATGTTGCTCCTTAGTAATCGAGAGGTAAATCATGAGAGCTAATGCGCCAAGAACTAAACCTAGACTTGTTAGTTCTAACTGGCTAATTTCGCTGGCAATTGTGACGATCGGACTGGGTATACTTGCTACGATCTTCCCTTTATTTGCCGCTCTCGATCTCACTTTATTCCTTGGATTAGTATTCATCTTCGCTGGAATTATTCAAATCTTTTATGCCTTGCAATCGTGGGGGATAAGTCAAGTATTTTGGAAACTAATTCTCGGCGGTTCATATCTCATAGCTGGTGTTTTTGTAGCGATATATCCGCTGTCAGGAATATTTACTGTCTTCAACTTAGTTTTAGGTGGCACGATTTTTGTCCAAGGCATAATTCGAGTGTCACTCTCGTTGCAAATGCGGCGGACTATCCCTAATTGGGGCTGGATGTTAGTCAGCGGCATCATCGGGATTATTTTTGGCATTTACATTTGGTCTAGCTCGTTATTAAGCGCAGCTTGGCTGATTGGTAATTTAATTGGGATCGACCTTTTGTTTGATGGTATTTGGATGCTGATGCTGCCGTCGGGACAACGACGCGCTCTCAATTTACAGAACGGAGTTGAGTAGATTTCACGACCTACAGGCGATCGCGCACAGGAGTCAATATGTCCGAGATTCAAAACAAAGTAGTCATCATCACCGGAGCTAGTAGTGGACTGGGTGCAGCTACCGCCGAACGACTGGCTGCTAGTGGAGCCAAACTAATGCTGGCAGCCCGCCGCGAAGATCGACTCAAGGAATTGGTGGCGGCGATCGCCAAATCTGGCTGGACGGCAGATTACCTCGTCACCGATGTATCAGATCGCGCCCAAGTGGAAGCCTTAGCACAAAAGACTTTGAGTACTTACGGTCGGATCGATGTACTAATCAATAACGCCGGATTGATGCCGCTCTCGCCCCTGGACGCGCTCAAGGTAGACGAATGGGAGCAGATGATTGATGTCAACATCAAGGGCGTTCTGTATGGAATTGCGGCGGTGCTACCGACGATGCGCCACCAAAAATCTGGTCACATTATCAATTTATCCTCTGTGGCTGGACATAATGTAGCCCCATCGGGAGCAGTTTACTCTGCAACTAAGTTTGCAGTCAAAGCGATTTCGGAGGGAATGCGGCAAGAGTCGAAGGGTGAGATTCGTTCTACAAATATCTCGCCTGGAGCGATTGCAACGGAGTTGACGAGTACAATTAGCGATCCAGATACGGCGACGAGACTGAACGCATATTATGCGAAGACAGCGATCGATGCTGATGCAGTTGCGCGGGCGATTGCTTATGCGATCGAGCAACCGATGGATGTCGATGTTAATGAAATCATCATCCGCCCCACTCATCAGACTTAAATTCGAGATTAAACCAAATTTTTTAAGGAGTTAATTAATATGAGTAATTTATCTAAAGCGTATTTATTAGGTGGTGGAATTGGCTCTTTAGCCGCCGCAGCCTTTATGATTCGTGACGGCGAATTTTCGGGCGAAAATATTACGATCCTCGAAGCCAAGCCCATTATGGGCGGGAGTTTGGATGGAGCAGGCAACCCGACAGATGGTTATTCGCTACGAGGCGGACGGATGTTAACAACTGATAATTATGAATGCACTTGGGATCTGTTTAAGTCGATTCCCTCGTTGACTCTACCAGGTAAATCAGTATTTGATGAAACGATCGAGTTTAACGAAAAGTATAAGTCACATGCGATGGCGCGATTAGTCGATCGGCGGCGGGCAAAAGTCCCTGTAAAATCGATGGGCTTTTCGATGCACGATCGTCAGGAATTGCTGCGACTAACTGAGGCTAGTGAAGCTGAATTAAGTAATAGTTGCATTACCGATTGGCTGTCTCCAGAATTTTTTGAGACTGAATTTTGGTATATGTGGGCGACGACATTCGCTTTTCAGCCGTGGCATAGTGCCGTGGAATTCAAGCGGTATTTGCATCGTTTTATGATGGAATTTTCGCGGATTGAAACCCTCGCTGGGGTGAAGCGCACTGTCTACAATCAGTACGATTCTTTTGTGCGCCCGTTACAGAGTTGGCTGGCAACTCAAAATGTCCATTTTTATGTAGATTGCAAGGTAACGGATTTAGAGCTACACATCGCCGCCGATAAGTTGGTAGTAACGGGTATTCATTATCAGCAATTGGGTGAAAGTAAAACTATTGCCGTTGAAAATGGCGATCTAGTCTTTTTCCAAAATGGTTCGATGACTGATGCTTCGAGTCTGGGTTCGATGACGAGTGCGCCCAAACAGTTGACTAAACAGGATTGTACCAGTTGGAGTCTGTGGGAAAAGTTGGCAGCAGAAAACTCTGGGTTCGGGAATCCAGCGGCGTTCAATAGCAGTATTGCCGAGTCTTGCTGGGAATCTTTTACTGTCACGCTCAAAAATCCAGTATTCTTCGACAAGATGCAGGACTTTAGC
>NZ_JBGSPA010000176.1:0-35289 GCF_041738855.1 Chamaesiphon sp.
TGTTGGGATGCGTTGGAGTGAGTCAGGTTTCAATCATTTACTGATCCTTCGCGTTGCTTGGGTCAATCAACGTTTTGACTCTCTTTTTCCTCACGTCGCTCTACCAGTACAACCGCACTCCCCCATCCCTTAGCTACGCCCGATCGAGTCTGCTTTGACAATTACCGATGACTTTTTCAGGTGTTTTTTGCGTCACCTTTGAGAATACCTCTAAAATCACGATCGCATCATCATCAATTCGATAAATAACTCGCCAGTGCTTATTATTTTTGAGATCGTTTACTCTCAACTCATGACATCGATCTCCAATACTAGCCATCGGTTTTGACATTGGCATCGAGGGTAGTTCTCCTACTTGTAATTGTTCGAGCAGAAAGCCTACTTCAATGCGTACCGATTGAAAAAATGGCGGAGTTTTGGTTTCATCAGCTAACCAGATTAGCTCTTTGCGCTCGTTGTGAGAATTCATTTACAGCAGTTCTTAATACGATCTATTGACTCGAAGGTCGTATTAGACATAATAATCTCGATCGAGATCCGCATCATCATCCCGACTATGGCACAATCGTAGATAGTGGCAAATCGATCGGTAAGCATCCATGACAGCGAATCTCCCCCCCCAGTACGACGCAAAAACCACAGAAGCCAAATGGCAGCAGATTTGGGAAACTAACCAAACCTACAAAGTCGATCCGGCTAGAGGTGGAAAACCATTCTGTATCGTCATTCCGCCGCCAAATGTGACGGGGAGTTTGCACTTGGGACACGCATTTGAAAGCTCGCTCATCGATGCGCTGGTGCGGTACCATCGGATGCGGGGAGACAATACCCTATTTTTGCCAGGAACGGATCATGCGAGTATTGCAGTTCAGACAATCCTCGAAAAGCAGCTCAAAGCCGAGGGGAAGACGCGGTATGATGTCGGGCGCGAAAAGTTCTTAGAACGTGCGTGGGAATGGAAGGCTGAATCGGGGGGTACCATCGTCAATCAGCTCAAACGGATGGGTGTATCGGCAGATTGGACGCGGGAACGCTTTACGCTGGATGAGGGACTGTCAAAGGCGGTATTAGAAGCATTTGTCCGGCTGCATCGGGATGGGTTAATCTATCGGGGACAGTATTTAGTCAATTGGTGTCCAGCTTCACAGTCGGCGGTGTCGGATTTGGAAGTAGAGAATAAGGAAACCAATGGCAGTTTATGGTATTTCCGCTATCCTCTGAGTGATGGTTCGGGATTTATTGAAGTTGCGACTACACGCCCCGAAACGATGCTAGGGGATACGGGAGTAGCGGTAAATCCCCAAGATGAGCGATATAAACACCTGATTGGTAAAACTTTAACACTACCGATCGTCGGTCGCGAAATTCCGATTATTGGTGATGAATTTGTTGAGGCTGATTTTGGAACTGGCTGTGTAAAAGTTACCCCCGCACACGATCCTAATGATTTTGCGATGGGTAAACGTCACAATTTGCCCTTAATCAATATCATGAATAAGGATGGCACTCTCAATGAGAATGCTGGAGAATTTAACGGTCAAGAACGATTTGCAGCTCGGCGAAATGTAGTTGCTAAATTAGAAGAACTGGGTAATTTAGTCAAGATCGAAGCATACAAGCATGCTGTACCCTATAGCGATCGCGGCAAAGTACCTGTAGAACCGTTATTATCGACTCAATGGTTCGTCAAAATTCGTCCGATGGCGG
The DNA here is from genome assembly GCF_041738855.1 of Chamaesiphon sp. Taxonomy (GTDB): domain Bacteria; phylum Cyanobacteriota; class Cyanobacteriia; order Cyanobacteriales; family Chamaesiphonaceae; genus Chamaesiphon. The sequence goes on from NZ_JBGSPA010000176.1 coordinate 1,708, forward strand.
ATAACTGTCTAGCTAGTTTAGATAACCAGAATTCCCCTGAATTTGTCCCTCAACGCTGGACAAAAGTATATCGAGATTGGTTAGTCAAATTGCAAGATTGGTGCATCTCGCGCCAATTGTGGTGGGGACATCAAATTCCGGCTTGGTATGCTGTGAGCGAATCTGATGGAGAAATAACTGATACGACTCCTTTCTTTGTTGCTAAAAGTGAAGATGAAGCACGAGTTCAAGCGATCGAACAATTCGGTGTAGATGTAAAATTAGTTCAAGATCCTGACGTGTTAGACACTTGGTTCTCGTCTGGATTATGGCCATTTTCTACGCTCGGTTGGCCGGAAAATACGGCTGAGTTAGAGACTTATTATCCCACATCTACGCTAGTTACCGGATTTGATATCATCTTCTTCTGGGTGGCACGAATGACGATGATGGCGGGATATATAACTGGAAAAATGCCGTTTGAGAATGTCTATATCCACGGATTAGTTCTGGATGAAAATGGCAAGAAGATGTCCAAATCATTGAATAATGGAATCGATCCATTACTACTAATTGATAAATATGGTACCGACGCACTTCGCTACACTCTAGTTAGAGAAGTAGTCGGCGCGGGACAAGATATTCGCATCCAATATAACCGCAAAACAGACGAATCCGAATCCGTCGAAGCCAGCCGTAATTTTACTAATAAAATCTGGAATGCGGCACGATTTGTGATGATGAATTTTGAGACATCAGAATTCAAACTTGATATTGCAACTCTTAATCCACCAGCCGCCGAGTCATTAGAAGTAGCCGATAAATGGATTTTATCGCGCTTCCATCAAACCGTTCAACAAACAGGCGATAATATCGATCGATATGGCTTGGGTGAAGCAGCCAAAGGATTGTATGAATTCTTCTGGGGCGATTTTTGTGACTGGTATATCGAGCTAGTCAAATCTCGGCTCCTCGAAGGTGCAGATCCAGATAGTAAATTAGTAGTTCAACAAACCTTAGCCTTTGTCTTGGATGGAATACTAAAATTATTGCATCCTTTTATGCCACATATTACCGCCGAGATTTGGCAAACCCTTACCCAAAGCGACGAGGATAATGACATCTCGATTCAACCATATCCTATTAGCGATTCTAGTTTAGTTAATCCCGAACTCGATCGAGAATTTGACCTTCTCATCGGCGTAACCCGTACCATCCGCAACTTACGTGCAGAAGCCGATCTCAAACGAGCGATTAAAGTCTCAATTATCCTCCAAAGCGATAGCGAATCCGAACGTGAAATTTTGGAGCGTGGGAAAACTTATCTCTGCGATTTAGCACAAATCGAACAACTTACCATCGTCGATAAATTAGCCGAAGAACCAACTAATATTGCGAGTGTCTTTGCTACCGTCCAAATCATCCTACCTCTAACAGGGGTAATCGATCTCGAAGCCTTCAAAGCCAAAATTCAGAAGAAAATCGATAAAATTGATAAAGAAATTGAATCGATTCATAGTCGATTAAATAACACCAAATTTATCGAACGCGCCACACCAGAAGTAGTCCAACAAACCAAAGATAGTTTAGTCGAAGCCGAAAAACAAAAAGAGATCCTCCAAGCAAGACTCCAACAATTCTAAAAATCTCTCTGCGTTCTCTGCTCCCTCCGCGCTCTCTGCGCCACTACCAAGGCAAACGACTACCATCCCAGGAAAAGAATTCCCCACTATCACTAATCCCTAATCCATCCATCACCGCTAACAATTGTCCCACAGTGCGATCGACTGAAAATAGTTTATCGGGTGGGACATTGCGTTGAAAGGGGAGAGATAATCTCGTGTCTGTCGTACCAGGATGCAGCGCAACTAAAATCGCCTGGGGACAAGTTCGTTTATACTCGATCGCAGTATTCTTAATAAACATATTCAATGCTGCTTTCGATGCACGATAACCATACCAACCGCCAACTTGATTGTCGCCAATACTACCAACTTTCGCCGAAATAGTCGCGAGGATCGATCGATCTCCATGCTTTAGCAATGGCTGAACTTGCTTGAATAATAATATCGCTCCGATACTATTAACTTGGAAATAACGCAACAGTTGTTCGCTATTAATATGTCTTAAACTCTTCTCTGGCTGCATCTCACCCTCATGCAAAACACCGACAGAGTTAATAACGTAATGAAGAGTAGATGTCTCAGTTTGAATCTTTTGAATTACCGCCGCGATTTGTGATTCATCAGTGATATCCATCTGAAAACAACACAATCGTGAATCTGTTATCTCCAATAACTCCGTCGCCGATTCTACTCGCCGATAGGTAGCATAAACACGCCCAATACCATCATCGGCGAGTAACCGTCGCACGAATCCCAACCCAATTCCCTGTCCCCCACCAACAACTAGTGCGGTTTTTAAAAAACTATGATCCTTATCGCTCATTATTTCTCCTCAATTTCTTAGTTATTTCCTTCGGTGCGTTACCCCTACAGAGGTAACACACCCTACGATATTCTTACAACAAATAGGACTGCTATTAAAAACCCCCCTCATCATTCACTCGCTCGAATCTTGCCTAGCAACTCATAAAAAGGCTGCCAATTATTCTCTTGAGCAATTGGTTCCCAGATTGCTTCGATCTGTGGACGTAATAGGATAGTTTGAGGATTCGATCTAGTCATGATACTCTCGATCGAGTTTAGCTCCGACTCAGGGATATTATTCAAGGCTTGGTGATAAAGTTGTAACCACTGCTGATAGCCAGAATTCGCTACTACCTCCGGCATTAATTCAGTCTCATTCAAGATCGAATTTAGATCCTTTATCCATCGGAGCTTCAACGCTTGACTCACTTCAAAGAAAAACTGATGATATCCTACCTGAGTATCTGCTAGTAATTGGAGTGTTGCAACCAATAAATCATCCCGTACTGAGGTAGTTTCTCCCTCGAACCCTAGCTTTTGCAACATCAGTTTTTTGTAGTGAGAAAAATAATAACCCTCAAATTTAGCCAGTGCTGTAGTCATCTCTGCGGGGTCTATGACTGCGCTCAAAGGCTGCTGAAGCAGTTCTAAGTTTAGTTTACATATTCCTGGTTGATTGCCATAACTATAGCGTCCATAGTGGTCGAAATAGGCAGCGGTGAAATCAGGATCGTAAGTTGGCAAAAAGGCAAACGGGCCATAGTCAAAACTCTCTCCAGTAATTGACATATTATCGGTATTTAGTACCGCATGACAAAAACCTGCCGCCATCCATTGAGCGACTAACTCGGCGACTCGTTGGACTAATTCAGTATAAAATTGAATGTAGCGATCGGCACCCTCAATACTAAGATGACTGTAATAATATGCAATTACATGGTCTAATAATTTCTGAATCAGATCGTTACGTTTGAGATAATTTAGTCGCTCGAACGTACCAAAACGAATGTGAGAACGACTAAATCGTACCATTACAGCCGAACGCGTCGGCGAAGGCTCATCCCCTCTCCACAAATCCAAACCCGTCTCAACCATACTAAAACAGCGAGAAGTCCTCACACCCATCTGATACAGAGCTTCAGCAGCTAAAACCTCTCGGACACCACCCTTGAGCGTCAACATCCCATCGCCACCACGAGAATAGGGAGTTCTCCCCGAACCCTTGGTGCCAAAATCATAGAGTTCGCCATCGACACCCCGCACCTGTCCGTACAGGAATCCCCGCCCATCACCCAAACTAGGATTGTATTCACCAAATTGATAACCGTGGTAGCGTAGAGCTAGAAGCGGATGCGGTGGGCTGGCAAATTTACCGAAGGCTTCAGTAAAATGTTCGTCACTTACTGCTACGGGATCTAGTCCCAGTTGAATGAGCAGATCGTCATTCCGAAAGCGTAAAATCTGTTGGGGAAATTCTGCTGCAACTACGTCATCATAGTAGTCAGCACCCAGAGATTCTAGAGCAGCTTCATAGTTGAGCGCGAGGATTGGATTCATGAATTAGTTGTGGATGGTGGATGGTGAATGGTGAATGGTGAAAAGTAATCAGCAGAGAATCAAGTAAACAGAGATTAGATAGTTACAATAGGATTGAAATATATACTAATATTTTTAGTTTTCATTTATCCACCATCCACTGTCTTGAAAAGGTGCTCTACTTGGGGAAACCCCAAGACCGCACTTTTCGCCATCCACCATCCACCATCCACCCATCCCTATGCAATTACCCAACAGCTTTGATGTCATCGTCGTGGGAGCTGGAGCGGCTGGATTGTATGCTGCTTTGTGCTTGCCAGCCGATCTGAGAGTGGCGATCGTCAGTAAGGCTAGTTTACCCCTATCGGCGAGTGATTGGGCGCAGGGGGGGATTGCGGCGGTAGTAGATCCGCAAGATTCGGTAGACTTGCATATCGCTGATACTCTACGGGCGGGTGCGGGATTGTGCGATCGAGCTGCGGTAGAATTTTTAGTTACCCACGCAGCGGCGTGTATCGATTCATTGGTGGATTTGGGGGTAGGATTCGATCGTGTCGATGAGCAATTGGCATTGACGCTCGAAGCAGCGCATTCGCGTCCGCGCGTCTTGCACGCGGCGGATACTACCGGACGTGCGTTAGTGAGTACTTTAGCCGATCGCGTGTTGGCAAAGCCAAATATTACGGTACTTACCCAAGCCTTCGCCCTGGATTTGTGGCTGGAAGCGGGAACCTGTCGGGGGATTAGCCTCCTCTATCAGGGACAAATGAGCTGGGTAACTGCTACTGCTGTGGTGTTGGCTACAGGTGGTGGGGGACAAGTTTATGCTCAGACTACCAATCCCGAAGTCAGTACAGGTGACGGAGTGGCGATGGTGCATCGCGCTGGTGGTGTGTTGCGCGATCTAGAATTTTTTCAGTTTCATCCGACTGCGCTTACCAAAGCTGGCGCACCCAGATTTTTGATCAGTGAAGCCGTCCGTGGCGAAGGTGCTCATCTAGTCGATGAGACTGGTTATCGGTTCGTGTTTGACTATCATCCTGCTGGCGAACTCGCCCCCAGGGATGTCGTCAGTCAGGCAATTTTTAGCCATTTGCTCAAACATAGTCCCGACCCCGCTCAAGGGTGTGTCTGGCTCGATTTGAGTCCGATTCCTGAAGCCAAAATCCGCCATCGATTCCCCAATATCATCCAAGTCTGTCAGCATTGGGGGATCGATATCTTGCATGAGTTGATTCCAGTGGCTCCAGCAGCGCATTATTGGATGGGTGGCGTGCAAACAGATCTGATGACGCGCACTAGTATCCCAGGGGTCTATGCAGTGGGAGAAACTACCAGCACGGGCGTACATGGAGCCAATCGCTTGGCGAGTAATTCGTTGCTGGAATGTGTCGTGTTTGGTGCTCAGTTGAGTAAGATCTCGCTTGAATTAGCGATAATCCCATCATCGATCGATCTTTCTGAAACTGTATCTGTACACCTGGATCTTCAGCTCGATCGAATAGCCAAGCATACCGAAGATTGGGTGCAGCAAGTGCGGTCGATTCGCCAAGAGTTACCACGATTGATGTGGCAAGCTGCGGGTATTTGTCGCGATCGCCATAGTTTAGTCACGGCGATCGATCGATTTAAAATTATACAATTAGAATTTAATGCTTTACATATTAGCCAATTTATTGCTCAATTTTCGCCGCCACTAACGATTGTTTTACCTACGGGTATAACTCAACAAGATATCTATGATTGGGGTGAAACTCGCAACTTATTGGATATCGGCTTAGCGATCCTAACTGGCGCACTGATGCGAACTGAGAGTCGCGGTGGACACTATCGTACGGATTTTCCAGCGATCGATCCTGCTTGGCAAGTTCACACACTCGTCCAGGGTGATTGCTGGTCTACATCAGCTCAGATAGTTAATTAGTTACTATTTTTATCGCTCTATTAAATAGATTTGGTGACAAGATTGAGCTAGATTTATTTGTAACTAGCGCGCTATTATAGAAAGGTGATAGCGAATCGCTATCAACTATCAACTATCAACTCTTTAATAATATGTCTGAAAACATTGAAGCACTCATCAACTCCGAAAATAAAGGCGATCGCATCACCGCATTGAATCTAGTGCGCGATCTCGAACCAGCGATCGCCTTTGGTTATATCAAACAATTGGTAACAGACAAGAATACTAGAGTTAGATATGCAGCCGTGAGCCAATTGGCAACATTGGGATCTCAAGATCTGAGTGAAAGTTATCATATTTTACGCGATCGCTTGGTCAACGATCCCGAGCCAGACGTGCAAGCCGCCGCCGCCGATGCGATCGGCGCACTCAAGCTCACAGATGCCTTTGACGATCTGCAACACCTGTATGAGACTACACCTGAATGGTTGGTGCAGTTTAGTATCGTCGCTGCTTTGGGTGAGTTGAGCGATCCGCGCGGGTTACAACTATTGCAAACTGCTTTGACCAATGAAACTAGTCTAGTGCAAACTGCCGCCATTGGCTCGATCGGTGAATTGGGCGACCCCAATGGGGTGGAAAGTATCATCCCCTTTGTGACACATCCAGATTGGCAAATTCGCTATCAATTGGCGCGATCTTTACGGACGTTGGGTGGTGCGTTGGCGGCTGAAAGTTTGGCGATTTTGGCGACAGATGATGTGGAGCAGGTTGCTCACGAGGCACAAGGCAAATAGTTCCACTCAGAAAGGATAACTCGCAGCGTGAAAAGAGATAAAACTTGACTTCTAGCAAGGATTTGGGACTCAAAACCCGACTTAAACTAATTTGGTTCTTAAAAATGGTTGTAGTAAAAGATAACTTTCAAAAACTTACCCCCGAAGAGTATTTCGCATGGGAGGAGCAACAATTAGAACGTCATGAATACATGGATGGCGAAGTCTACGCGATGAGTGGCGGCACTATTAATCATGGTGATATTGCCGGAAACTTTCTTTCTTTACTTAAAAGCCACATGCGAGGACGTGGCTGTAAAACACTAAATTCTGATTGTAGAGTTAGTATTGTCGGCTCTACTAAATATGTCTATCCAGACATTAGCGTCACCTGTGACGATCGAGATAAGACTACTACCCAATATGTTGCTTATCCCTGCCTGATTATTGAAGTTTTATCCCCTAGTACTGAAGCATACGACAGGGGCAATAAGTTTAAAATGTATCGACGAAACCCGAGCTTGCAGGAATATGTATTAGTTAGTGTTGATGTAATGGAGGTTGAGCTATTTCGCAGGGGTGATGGAGATAATTGGCAAATTATTAATTATCAAGTAGGAGATCCGATCGAGTTGAAAAGTATTAATCTATCAATCCCGATCGAGCAGATTTATGAAGATATTACATTCGAGTGAGCTACTATCGCAATTCTAAATCAGATCCTCTAGTCTGAACCTTGGTGCTCATGCGGCTGTCGCCTAACACACCCTATATCAACGTAGCTGCTCATTGAGGATCGCCAGGGATGTATTTACAATTGGGTTTCTTGTTGCTGATAGAGACAGTAGTACCGCCCTTTGAGTGCCATCAGTTCTTCATGGGTACCGAGTTCGGCGACCAAACCGCGATCCATCATCAATATCACGTCTGCATTGCGAATCGTGGTGAGTCGGTGAGTGATGAAAAATACCGTTTTGCCTTGGAAAGCGGCGGCGATATTGACACATACCTGACGCTCGGAATCATAATCGAGAGCACTTGTCGCCTCATCTAGAATCAGCAAGCGGGGATTTTGGAGGATCGTCCGGGCGATCGCGACACGTTGACGTTGCCCACCGGATAAGCCAGCTCCGCGTTCGCCGACGGGGGAATTATACCCATTGGGCAATTCCATGATGAAATTGTGGGCGTTGGCAATCTTGGCGGCGTGAATAATTTGGTCGGTAGTCGCATCGGGATAATTGAGCGCGATATTTTCCTGGACGCTACCTTCAAATAACAAGGTATCCTGCGGCACGATGCCGATTTGTTGGCGTAATGAATACAGCTCGACCTTGGAAATATCATAATCATCAACCAAGATTCGTCCTGATTCGAGCGGATAGAGACGCGGTAACAATTTCATCAGCGTACTCTTGCCGGAGCCACTTTGACCGACGATGCCGATAAATTTACCAGCCGAAAATTCTAAGTTGACGCTATCGAGATTGAGTGCGCCTGTGGGTGCAAACCGGAAGGAGACATTATCAAATTTGACATTGCCTTGAATCGTCGGCATCGGGATATTACCCCGATCGATCTCGTCTGCTTCCATCGGTGTATCGAGGATGTCCGCGATCCGTTCGAGCGAGAGTGCCGTCTCTTGGAAATTCTGCCATAGTTGCGTCAGCCGCAGCAGGGGGCTGGTGACGTAGCCGGAAATGATCCGGAAAGCGATCAGTTGTCCCAGGGTCAGTTTGCCGTCGAGGACGAGATACGCGCCCACCCAGAGGACAAGGAGACTGGAGATTTGATTGAGAAATGTGGTGGCTGAATTGGCGGTGGTAAAGGTGATCACGGTTTGGAATCCAGCCATGACATACTGGGTGTAGCGTTCTTGCCACTTCCAGCGCGATCGCAATTCGACGTTTTGGGCTTTGACAGTTTGGATGCCCGAAATGACTTCGACGAGATGTGATTGCGATCGGGCGTTGCGTTCGGCTTTAGTCCGCAATTGCTTGCGGGCGATCGGGGAAATCGCCGTCGTAATTAAAATACATAGCGGTAGTGTTGCCAGGGCGACTAGTGTCAACAGCCAGCTATAGATCAACATCACCACGATATAAATAACCGAAAATACCGAATCCAACACGACAGTGAGGGCAGTTCCCGTCAGAAATTGGCGGATATTTTCGAGTTCGTTGACGCGGGTAGATAGTTCGCCCACCGAGCGTTTTTCAAAGTACCGGAGGGGTAGTCGGAGTAAGCGATCGATAATTTGGGAACCCAAAGCCAAATCGATCCGGTTGGTGGTATCGACAAATAAATAAGTTCTCAGACTCGTTAATAATGCTTCACCGATCGCCACACCAATTAGCAGCACCCCAAATACATTCAACGCCGTCGCACTGTTTTGCATCAGCACTTTATCGATGATCGTCTGGGTGATCAGCGGATTGGCGAGTCCAAATAATTGAATAAAGAACGACGCAATCAAGACCTCGATCAAGACACCCTTGTACTGGACGAGTGAGGGCCAGAACCAACTAATCCCAAATTTTTGCTCTGGTGTGTAGCGAGTAGCTTGGATGAGGAGGATCGGGATCGGTTGAGCGGGATTGGGTTCGCCCGTGGGTGATTCTTGGTTGAGTGCTAGTTCTGCGGGCGTGCGCTGGATCAGTCCACTATCGGGTAATGCGATCGTCACCGAGTTATTGGCAACCGCACAGATCACCGCCAGTTGATTTTGCCACTTAATCAAGGCTGGCACCTGAATCCGCTGCATATCGATCGCTGGAATGGCGGCGAGTTGCCCTTGTAAGCCCAGAAAGTCTGCCACCGCCCCACAAAATTGGAGGGAGATCCCACCGGATTGCTCGACGTGATGGGCGATCACTTTGCGGACAGAATCGCGCCGGAACGGGATTTTGTACTGGTTGGCCAGCATCTCAAAGCAGGCAACACTGCCGTCGATCTGCCCTTTGCCACGGACGATCGCATATTTTTGGCGCGACTGAGTGGGTGTGTCGAGGGTGAGCGGGAGATCGGGCGCGTAGGGGATATCGTTGGGCTTGATGACAGCGAGATCTGAGGAGTTGGGGACAGTTGTCGCATCATCGATATCGATCGTCAGATCGCGATCGACAGGTGGCGAATAGTGGAGAATATCTGGTGCCAGCCCAATCAGACGCAGCTGTTGCTTAGATTGGAAGGAACCGACATCGAGCCTGTCACCGATCGCATAAGTCCGCCCCGAGCGATCGGTGTTGGGATCTGAGGGCTGACTACCGACAAACCAATCCCAGTGCAGGAGCGCAGTCGGAATCTCCTGGGGGGACGTGTAGACAACTGCCGAGTCAAAGGCTTTGAGAGCGAGATCTTTAAGTGAATCGACTCCTAGCGATTGCAGCAATTGAGCTTGATTGGGGTGCTGTTCGAGTTCTAACCGTAGCAATTCAAAGATTTCGATTGGGTTGGGGCGATCGTAAAAATACGCTCTTAATATCGGATCTGTGCCGATCACTTCCATGAATGATGTGGCTGGAAAAGTCAGGCAAATCGCTTCGGTGGAGGCGATCGCCGCCTCGCACGGTACCCCCCGAATCATCCCGATCGCGCCAATCGTCCTACCTGCTACCAATCGCTCGATCGTCACTGGTGACGTATGTTCGCTCGGGTATCCTAGCAGGCGGACGGTGCCCTCTACAACTACATTGATCTGGGCTGAGAGCCTGTCGCGGATGGCGATCGGTTGTCCGACATGGTAGCGATAGTACTGAGCAATTTTGGCAAGTTTTGCCTGAGCACCAGCAGATAATTGACAGAACGGCTCGACTTGAGCTAGGAAAACCGCTGGCGTTTCTGGTGTATAAGTCATAAAGTTTTGTCTAAAATTTTGTTATTATTCGCGGAGTAGCTGTACTGGTGATGAGATTTTTTTGATGTTGATGCTACTCGTTTGTTCCAGATGAAGCCAGAGCATCGATACTCACACGAACTGCTGAATCAGTGGTGCGGTAAAATAAATATTTATTTGTAAAATTTGACTTAAACCTCGCTCTTGACAAATACTTACTGAACTAATAGCGATCGTCAGGCTGCAAACTTGCTCGATTTACCTTAACAATCTTCCATTGATAACTATCGACTACAATTCATTTAACTTGGTCTGAAGCCACTGCTCATACATCTCATCAATTAGTCGCGATCGCATCAATTTATCCAGTTGAGCGGGGAGGTATTTTTCCAATCGTACAATGACAAACCAGTCCGCAATTGCCACTGGGGGCGATAATTGCCCAGGTTGGAGCGAGAGTAATTTCTGAGCTAATAGTGGATGTGGTACAGACAGCTCGTGCGGGCCAACCACACCACCGATTTCAGCTTCTTGTCCGCCAGAGTACTGCTTGACTAGTTCGGTAAAGGTCGCTTCTTTGTCTTGAATCCGAAAGAATAGCTCCTGCGCCAAGTGTGGATCTTTGACTCGTAGTAGTGAATAGACAGCGCGATCGAGTTGACTTTTGCGCTGTAGAAAGTAGGAATCAACTTTACTCCCAAAAGTCGAGAGTTTGAAGCGATCGAGTTTGATTGCTTTTAGCACCGAGTGCTCAAATTGCTCTAAGGTACATTTATTTTTCTCCAGCCATGCAGCCCGATCTTCATCGGAAGTAATCTGATACTTTTGGTAAAAAGCTTTGTATGCGCTGAAAGTTTCTTCTTGGCTACAGATGACGGTCGCTAGCTCTGCATCAAGAATCAGTTCTCGTTGCAATTGGGGTAACATCCAATGTTTTTGCAATAGTGCAATCACTTCTTCGCCAGACATGGCATTTTGACATAACCGTTTTAGCGGTGTGTCTAAGTCGCTAGTCTGTTGATATTCTGACGGATTTGGAAGGGGAACGGTTGAAGTCACAATGCCGGAATCTAGCAAGTTTGCAGTTGTCTTCATGATGATACTTTATTTCAAGGCTAATTCAGTAGCACCTTGCACAGATTATCTCAGCAATTGACCCCTGACAGGTTATTGAGATATTAACGTCTGGTTAAACTCACAATTTGCTAATTTGACACGCACTCAGACTCCGGTTCCCCTTTTTTAAGGTGTAAAGACAATTTATTTGAGTTGCTGCGTAGTCTTGTTACCCTTGCCAAGGGTTTAGCGCGATCGAGACAAGGCTGCAAGTCGGCTAGACTTGCAGCCTTGTCTCGATCGCTTTAAGCAGTTTTGATATTGATATTGATAACTACGTCGTTGAAATCGCGATCGCCACTACCGTAGAGATCCTCGACCCCAAAGGTATTGTTACCCAATAAGCGGAAATGATCGAGCTTGTCAGGATTGGCACCGAGATAGTTGAAGTAAGCATGAACCACGTTGCCATCACCGCCATTAGTGGGATTTTTGCTAGCAAAGTCGGCGAGTGTACCTTGAGCGATAAGTACAGGTGCGTAAACTTTGCCACCAATGAGATCTTGGTTGAGCTTACTATCGGTTTTGCCTACTTGTAAGAGCGCGCTTTTAATTGCTTCGGCGGCGTAGTTGGCATCACCAGGTTTGATAATAGTACCAGCAGCAGTTTTGATGGTACCCAAGATCGCATCTTCTACCGCATAGAAAGCGATGTTATTGTTATAACCTGCTTCACTGGTGGTGGTGACATCAGCTTTGAGGGTTTTGCCTGCGTATTCGGTGAGATCGAGAATACGCCCCTGGAGCAATCCTTGGGATTTGGCACCGATGGGGACATTCGGTGTCGCACCAGCGAGTCTAGATACATTTAATATCAATTCGTCGTTGTTAACTGATATGTTGTAGCCATCATTTGTGTTGTTAGTTGTGAATTTAAATGGACTATTGCCACTCATGTCGGGCAGGGCAAATAAGATATTAGTTGGCGTTTTACCACTAGCAATCTGTTGCTGAAGATCGGCGATCGATCCATCCTGCACCTTGAAAAATTGGTAGGTTTTATTGGGATCTAAGCCAATTTCGCGTTTGTTAGTGTTAAAGAAACTGCCGTGAAGAGTTGAGAAGATCGGCTTGGCTGAGTCGATCGCGAGTTTCAGGTAACCTGCTGCCCCAGGGGTAATGCTGCCGATCTTGCCAGTGATGTCATCAACAGCAAAAAAGCCAATTTCATTGACTTTATTACCCGCTTTCTGACTGACAGCATTGACACCCAACCCTTTAATCGTGGCGTCGGCGATAAATAGGTTTTTGTTGAGACTGATACCAGCGATCGGAGTTAGATTGGGATTGGGATTGGGATTGGCAGTAGGATTTAAGACTTCCGCGATCGAATTTGCCTGAATCCCTTTGAGCAAGGCTAAATCGACAGTTCCAGCTTTGAGTAGTGTATCGCTACCTTGGACGATCGCCGTTAGTTTGGTCAGATCGTCGTCGATACCTGGAATACCAGCTATTTTGAGCGTATCCGTACCAGCTTTAAAATCAGTGATGATATTTGCTGTGGTAGGTAAAGTCGCCACAGCGAGGATGAAAGTATCTTTACCATTGTCGCCAGTGAGCGTATTGCCGCCATCACCTGCAAATAGTGTGTCATTTCCATCGCCACCACTTAGCAGATCTTCAGAGCCAGCAAATAGCGTGTCATCCCCAATCCCACCATCCAATCTGTTGCCACCCTTACCATCTGTGGCGTCGAGGATATCATTGCCACCTTCACCAAATAGTCGATCGTTTTGGTAAGCATATAGCTCATCCGCACCCTCTCCGCCGAAGAGCTGATTGTTGCCGCCGCCAGTACTCGCATCAATAATATTGGCGCGGTTGTCTCCGGTGATTTTGGTATAGGAGTCGTTAGCACCCAGATTTAGATTAGCTGGATCTGTCGCTGAGATGGACTTGTTGACAATTGCACCAGTTATAGGTAAATTTTTGGACAGTTCGAGAATCCCTAGCTTTGAGGGTACTTTGCTACCTGCAACGACGTTGAAGTCGTTGTCATTAATCAAGGCGAGAGTATTGGGAGCGACTAATGCTAATCCTTCAAGTTTTTCGACTCCGGTGTAGCCCAATTGAGCCGCATTGGCGATGAGGCTCTTGCTGACAGTAGCGATCTTGGCGGTGGTAAGTTCTGCGGGTGTGAGTTGTTCGATCGTTTTACCTGTGGGTAAGGTAAAGTTAGCAGGGTTGCTGATATTCGTCGCCCCAGCGAGATCGATTTGGTAGATGAGTTTGTTGGAAGCAGTTGTGGCTAAATCGTCGCGTTCGACAACGGCAAATTTGCCGCCACCGAGGGAGACAGCATCACCGATTTTGTCGGTTTTGGCAGTACCAGCACCAGTAATATCATCGAGTAAGTAGAGATACTCACCTGTGACTGCTTTGGTGACAGTATCAAATTCCAAAATGCGGACAGTGCGGGAAGCTCTAGAAGCCGTATCGCCAGCGTTGTCAGGATTATCGATCGGACTTTGGATGAAGGCATACAGCTTGGTACCTTCGATCGCGACTGCTTCAAAGCCGCGATTGCTGCGGCGTTGGGCATATACTTCTGGGAGTACTTCAGTGCCGAAAGTGCCCGCAGCTAGATCGACTGCTGGTGCAGTAGCGGTACCTTTGGGGATAAACCGATTGAGTAGTTTACCATTGACATCAAAGTGGTAAATCGCGGGGCGGTATTCATCTACCAACCAATAATCGCCATTGGGGGCGACGACGATCCCTTCGACATCGGCACCTAGTGAGTCGTTCGCCAACACTTTGCCATCGAGATCGACGCCAATTTCATCAGTGTAGGCGAGTCCATTAGCCGCAGCTTGCAGGTTGGGCAGTCCGGTGAGGGCTGTCGTACCATCAGCCCTAAATAAGCCAGTTCGCTTGGTAATGCCGATCTCACCGGAAGTCCGGTTGAGTTCAAAGCTGACTATTTCTGGCTGGAAGCTAGGCAGATAAAAGGGACGATTGGCACCTGTGGGTTCGCCATTGGGACCGCGATCGGTATGAGTGACAAATTTGAGGTTACCATTGGCAGCGATACCCTGGAAATACAATCCCGAGAAACCACCGAGCAAAATATCTTGCCCTTTGGAAGTAGTACCGAGCTTGGGTAAGTTGGTAAAATCATAACTAGTCACATTGCTGCCCACATTATTGGGTGCATTAATACCAACTGCGACTGTGTTGCTATTGAGGCTACCTGGGGCGGTATTTTTGAGCAGTACTAGTTGTTGAGTGCCAAAACTGACTGTGGCATCATTGCCGGATTTGGCAACCGTGAGATCGCTAAAATTGGTGACACCTGCTAAATTAATCCTAACTGTGTCATTGAGTCGATCGAAATCAGTAATTGTATTGGGAGTAGTAGGCACATCGACATTGGCAACCAAAAATATATCCTTGCCCGTGCCGCCTGTAATTGTATTGCCACCCTGTCCGCCATAAATAGTGTCATCTCCCGCATCGCCGGAAACTAGATCGTTGCGATCGGCAAAAATCAGATCGTTACCGTCTCCACCAGATAGAATATTGTTGCCATTGCCATCAGATGAGAGCTTGTCGTTGCCTGCATCTCCGAACAGTTGGTCATTGAGATAAGCATACAACTCATCATCACCCGCGCCGCCACGGAGACTGTTATTTCCCGCTCCGGGCAAAGCATCTAAGTAGTCATTTCCGGCTAAACCAAGCAAGGTGTCATTGCTTTTTTCTTTGTCGATGAACAATACATCATTGTTAGCAGTACCATTAATTGTCGCCATTGAAATCTCCCTTCAGTAATTTGGATAGAATGTGGATGGTATTTGCTTTAATACTTTTTTAGGTAGCTATAATTGATACTCTTGGTATTATGAGTTTGCGTAACTGCGATATCAATCACCATAAAATGATGTGTCGAGCGTCAGCTACTGGATTTATGTAACCAACTATGTGTGAATACGATACCGCGCTTGACGAGCGATATTGCCAGGTGCATCTTATCACTGTGTTACTATTTCAGCGTTAAGCTTGAATTGTATTGACATTAAGGTCTGATTAAGAAAGAGTACATGAAATGCAAATGATTTACATTTTAAAACAACTAACTTAATGTGAGTTTTTTGGATCGATACCGATCGATCGACTGAAACTAGAGCGCGTTGCAGAAACGATCTGTCGATCGATAACCACAACCAAAATAACAAGAGCTAAAAAAAGTAGGCAAAATATCCTCAGATGTTTTGCCTACAATCTTAAAGACCTAAATGCTAATCTTGTGATTAAGCAAATACAAATTGACCAGCATTGCTAGTGCTCAAGCTAGTTGCTTGAATACCAACTAAAGTCGCCAAGGTTTGACCGCCAAAGTTAATCGCAGTGTCAGCACCAACTTGAGCCAATGTCAAGCTAGTTGCACTGATACCCAAGCTACTTGCCGCGACGATGCCGATAACGTCGGTACCGATTTGGAAGTCGATCACTTTGTTACCAGCACCAGGAAGCTCGGCATTGGCGATCCAGAATTGGTCGGCACCAGCACCACCAGAGATGGTATTACCGCCGCCATTGCTAGCGAAGAATTTGTCAGCACCATCACCACCGAGTGCATAGTCATTTTTACCAAGATAGAAGGTGTCATTACCAGCACCACCAGACATCCGGTTACCACCTTTGCTATCGAGAGCTTCAAACATATCATCACCCGCACTACCGAAAGCGCGATCGTTCCGGCTGACATAGATGGTATCCGCACCTGTACCACCATCAACGCGGTTGTTACGTGCGTTGGTGTTGAAAGCTAGATCGATAACATCATTGTTACCACCAGTGAAGATCGTGTCATACACACCATCAATACTGCTGCTAGCAGATGCAATCAAGATATCAGCACCAGTAGTTCCGGCTACCAATTCCTTCTGAACGGTGTCAATTGCTGAAGCGATCAGCGTTTCACCGATATCAACTTGGTCGATCAGACCAGCGATTCCTTGAACTTGTGTGCCATAAGCTTCGTAGCCAGTGCCGATCGAAGCTGTCAGCAATGAAGACTCAGGCCCTTGGTAGTAGACAGGTACGGGACGGTTGGAGTGGTTCCCCCAGTTGTACTTATCAGTTGCGCTAGTACCCCAGAAGTTACCAGATCCGGCGATCGTGTCATTGTTGGTTAGTTCGCTGATACCATTAGCCGCATTGTTACGAACTAGAGTTGGGAAATCACCATTGAGAGTCAGATAGTGATCGTGGTCAGCAGTAACGATGAGTTGGTTTTCTTCCCAACCACCATTTTTATTAATCCAGTCGATCACCGAGCCAACCGATTTGTCGAAGTCTAGAGTTGCACCGATCAGGTTGTCGATGTTGTTATCATGAGCAGCCCAGTCAATATCACCACCTTCGATAGTCACCCAAAAACCGTCGGGATCTTTGCCCAAGATGTTTAGTGCAGCTTTGGTCAGATCGTCGAGAGTGGGGTTTTCATTGCGCTCGGTGGCGATGAATTGAGCGTCAGTTTCACCTGCTTTTAGCGGACGCAGGAGATCTGGATTCAATCCTTTAGTGGTGTTAACACTGAACATGTCCAAACCAGTGGTGCTGTAGTCACCATTGGCAGAACTGACAGGTAAGTTACCATTTTGACCGCGTGCGCCATATAAACCGAAGAGGCGATCGCCTTTATTCGGATCGAGCTTGGCTGCTGTCTCAGCGAGTACCTTAGCGGCATCCTTACCACGCTCTAGGAACGTATAGTCGTAGAGGTTGTCGTTGGGTTTGGTGCTGAATTCTTTATAAGTAGATTCCCGGATGTAAGTATTATCTCGCAATGGCTCGACTCCGACAGGGAGTGGATTACCAGGAGTAGATAAGGGGTGACCGCCACCGAGGATTACCGTTGGTTGATAAATGCGGAGTTCCTGTTGCAGAATGTTATCCAATGCTGGATAGTCTTCGTCATATTTGTTACGACGGTTGACATTGGCTGCTGCTGCGGCTGGAGTCGCGTGATCGATCGGTACGGATGTAACTAGACCAGTCGATTTACCTTGAGCAGCGGCTTTCGCTAAAGCACCTTCGATGTTGTCCTCGAAGATATCAACACCGATCGCATTGTTGTAGCTCTTGATCCCAGTGTAGAGAGTGGTAGCGGTATTTGCTGAGTCGGGATAGCTGAGTTTGATGTATTCTCGATCGGTACCAGGTGTCCAAGGATTGATACCACCGCGAATTGGATCGTAACCAACTAAGTTACCGACAACACCACTGGCAACTGTTGCGCCACCACTAGCAGTAGTACCAGGGTTGAAAGCTGGGTTGAAAACAAAGCCAGCAGTAGGTGGGTTTACACCTGTAGCGGCAGTTGCAGGGCCAGTTACGGCTGCGTTACCTGTGCTGTAGACACCGTTAGCACCAGCAATGGTAGTACCATAGGTGGTCGCCAAGGTATAGCCTGTCAGCGTCTGCATGTTCAGACCAGTACCTTTGCCAGCGGTGTAGAAATCGCTGAGGCTAGCACCAGTTTTACCTTCTTGAATCTGCTTGTAGACGGCTGCGGCGCGGGTCATTTCCCAGCCCATACCGTCGCCAATCATGATGATCGTATTCTTAGCCATGCAATTTAACTTTCCTGTGTGTTTTTACTACGAACTACTGACGAAATAAATTCTTTAAACTCAATCGCTCGATCAGTTTGACATGACTTTTCAATAAGTCCACGTATATTTAATTACACTGCTTCACTAACTCGATCGAGATACCTTAATCCCGATCGGTAATATCGCAAGTTTATCTATTATCAAAAAGCTAATCGACCCGACCGAGAAAATTCCCACAAGGTATACATCTGAGGCTTTTGAATATTTTAAGCAAATCTATTTACTACCAAAAAACAGAATATTTCAAGCAAAGTGCTCTTAATTTTAGTAAAATATCATTTTTTGAATTTGGTGTTTTACAATCGATCGTATGGTAATGATAATGATTCTCTTTCCGATTCAAGTTACTGTAAATAAACAATCAAAGAGCGGATGTTTTGCTAGACAGAATTCTCCAATCTGTAAAAGATTGTGATTATTGTTCATGAGACAAAACAAAGTTAGCTGCGGTGATGTAGAGTTTAATCCGCAGATCCTTTCCAGACTTCTTCTTAACCATTTCTTATTGTGATAGTGGCAATTTCTTAGTCTGAAGATTGTATTGTGTGCGTGACTCGCCTTGCAAATTCAGCGATCTGTACGGAGGCGATCGAGTATAAGTATTGCTAACGGCGGTATCGACGGAAGGCGCAGGCACGCTGACAACTGTGGGACTAGCTAATGGGACTAATGCGATCGCATTGACCAACAGTAATGACTTTGCTGAGTATGCTGCGCCGCGCAATAACCAAACGAGCTTTACCAACTATCGCAATCTGGTGAATACTGCCAGTAAGATCGCTAAAATGTAACACGTTAATTAAGACAAAACTGCCTAAATATGCAGTTCTGCTATGTTCAGTCAGATGACCGACTGGCAATGAGCATTGTACGACAAACTTCTAAATTCTGTCTGTGTATTATCCCATTAGGGAAATACTCAAAAATACCAACCGCTCTTACCGATAGACCGATAGAATTATGAAAAATTTGATGACGATCGTTTCTAAAGTCTTTGTTACCGCGATGATGCTGGGAATTACCACCGCCACAACTGGAATTGCCATGAAAGCTGCTCCGGCGCGTGCGGCTAGTCTCTCATTTGTCGGCTCCTTCGCGCCTACCACTCCCAATCAACTCTTTTCGCTGACTTTTACGACCACTTCCAGTTCGCTAGTCAATTTCCGCTCCTACGGCTATGACGGTGGTACCAATGCTACTGGAGCAACGATCTCGGCTGGCGGTTTCGACCCAATTTTGACCGTATTTGACAACCCTACAGGTAACTTTATTTTTGAACAAAACGGCACCGATACTGGTGCAACAGACTTCAATGTCGATCGGACATTAGCAGCAGGGGACTACCGAGTTGTAATTTCGGCATTTGCCAACTTCTTGAACCAACAACCAAATCCGCTAGTTCCCAGAAATATTGCTGATGGTTTTGAAAATGAGGGAGATTTTTTCGGGCGAGAGCCTGATTATGCCTTTGATATCAATAATGTCAACCTCGTCAGTACCACCGCAGTCCCCGAACCCAGCGATTTTATTGGGACAGTTGTGGCCGGATTTGGTGTCGTGATGTTTAAACGGAAATTCTCATCTATTAAAAAGCAAAATTAAGTATTCACACCAAGTATCCAAAAATCGATAGTTAACTACCCGCCTTACTAATCTAGTTGGAATCGATCGATTCTGGGTGAGTTTACATCTGAAATAATTTCTCAATCCCGATCCCAACAACTAATCTCATTGATTATCTCAAGACAGTTCTCGATCGTTTGACGAAATCACTATCCTACAGAGAGTTTCTTATATGCCTATTAGTTTTAACGGTTCCACTTATTCTCAAGACTTTGATACCCTTGCCAATGCAGGCACTGGTAATGCTTGGGTTAACGATACCACCATCGCTGGTTGGTCTTTGTTCCGTCAGCCTGCTCCAGGTACTGCTATCCCCACATACAACGCTGATGCTGGCAGTTCCAATACTGGTAGCTTCTACAGCTATGGCTCGACAAGTTCTACAGATCGAGCATTGGGCGGACTAGCTTCTGGTGGAACATATTTTGGTTCTCCAGGAACGGGATCTGTTGCTGGCTGGATTGCTTTTGCTGCTACCAACACTAGCGGCGGGACAATAGATACAGTCAATGTCAACTTTAATGGCGAACAGTGGCGGAATGGGGGCAATACGACTGCCCAGTCAATGGTGCTACAGTATGGATTTGGTTCTGCTTTTAATGCTGTTACTACTTGGAATACACCTGGTGTAAGCTTTAATTGGCCTTCACCAGTAGCAACTGCGACTGCCGCTGCGGTGAATGGAAATGTAACTGGTCTAGTGTCAAATGTCGGTGGCGCGCTCAATAGCTTAAACTGGGCAAATACTGATACTCTCTGGTTGCGGTGGATTGAGAATAATGATGTTGGTAACGATCACGGTCTAGCGATCGATAACTTTTCACTTTCGGCGGTGGGTAGTAGTCTACCAACGGTAGCGATCGCATCAACGTCCAATGCTGCTGAAGCAGCTACAGCTAATGGTAGCTTCCGGATCTCCCGCACTGGCGACACAACGAATGCTTTAGTCGTTCCCTACTCTGTGGGTACAGGTACAGGTCAAGCGATCGCTGGTAGCGATTATAATACTTTACCTGGTACTGCCACGATCGCGGCAGGTAGCGCATTTGTAGATGTGGTTGTGACTCCAGTCGATGATGCGATCGTCGAAGGCAATGAAGCTGTCACCCTCACCCTCTCCGCCTCGGCAGGTTTCACGCTGGGGACTGCGACTGCGAGTGTGACGATCGTCGATAATGACAGCGTTGCGCCTGCTGTGACCAAAATTAGTACGATTCAAGGTACTGGTACAGCCGCAACTGCGGGGACATACACGATCGAAGGGATCGTCGTCGGTGACTATCAAGGTATCGATGGACTCGGTGGCTTTTATCTCCAAGAAGAAACCACAGATGCCGATGGTAATGTCCTCACGTCTGAAGGTATTTTTGTCAACTCTTTGGCAGCCGTCAATGTCGGCGACCAAGTAAAAGTTACGGGTGCAGTGCTAGAAAGTAGCGCGACGCCATCTTTTAACCAAGCCGTAATTACTCCTGGTAGTGCAGCCGATGTGAGTGTTGTAGCCACCGGACAACAATCCCTCGTGAGTGCGACGGTAGTCGATCTACCTGTGACCACACTAGGTGAGTTGGAACGCTATGAAGGGATGCTGATTACAATCCCAGAGACGCTTACGGTTACTGAAGTCTTTAACTTAGGTCGATTTGGGGAAGTTTCCTTATCTGCCAATGGTCGCTTATTCAATCCGACAAACATCGTCGATCCCAATGATAGTGCCGCCACTGGTACGAGTTCATCCGGTACTAGCAATGTTGCGGCGGTAACTGCCCTGCAAGACCTCAACAACCGTAGTCGCATCCTGCTCGATGATGGTAGTAGTGCATCCAACCTCAGCGATGTCCCCTATGTCAATACCACCGACGCCGATCCGAACAATAACACACTCCGCATTGGTAGCACGACTACGGGCTTGACTGGCGTACTGGGTTTTGGGTTTAATAATTACCGGATTCAACCCACTCTAGCCCCAGTTTTCAACTACGAAGCGCGTCCCGCTGTACCAGAGGTGGGTGGCAGTCTAAAAGTCGGTAGCTTCAATGTCCTCAACTACTTCAATGGTGATGGTGCTGGTGGGGGCTTCCCGACTTCACGGGGTGCTGATACTACGGCTGAGTTCGGTCGTCAACGCGCTAAGATTATTACTGCCATCCAGGAGTTGAATGCCGATGTCGTCGGCTTGATTGAGATGGAGAATGATGGCGATGGTGCCAATTCGGCGATCGTCAATTTAGTCAATGGCTTGAATACTGCGATCGGCTCTAATACCTACGACTATATCAAACTAGCAAATACTACTGGCAGCTCCGGTACCGATGAAATCAAGGTCGCCTTTATCTACAAGCCAGGTGCGGTTACGCCCGTCGGCAATGCCGTCTATTTCAACGATCCTGCTTTTGATACCGCTCGTCCGCCATTAGCCCAGACTTTCCTCAACAATGCCAGTGGCGAGAAATTCACGCCGATTGTCAATCACTTCAAGTCCAAAGGTTCTAGTGCTGGCTTACCAGGCGATACCGACCAAGGCGACGGTCAAGGCTTATCAAATGCCACCCGCAAAGCTCAATCTACCGCCTTACTCAACTTTGTTACTCAGATCCAAACCGCTTCCGGTGACAGCGATGTGATGATCTTGGGCGATCTCAATGCCTACAACGAAGAAGATCCGATCGACATTCTCCGCGCTGGTGGCTTTACCAAACTCGCAACTGCTACCGATTCCTATGTTTTCGACGGTCAGACTGGCTCCCTCGACCACGCGCTGGTCACCGCTAGCTTGCTATCTCAAGTCACAGGTGCGGCGAAGTGGAATATCAACTCCTCAGAACCGATCGTCTTTGATTACAACGATGCAGAACTCACCACCAGTGAAGGTGCTGCTGAAGATCGCAATGATACCAGTCTCTATGCACCCGATCGATTCCGTTCCTCTGACCACGATCCAGTCTTGGCTGGACTAGATCTCAAGCCTACTGGTGGCAATACTGGAGCAGATAGACAGTTTGGTACTGCTGGTAGCGATACTCTGTTTGGGAATGCTGGTAATGACATCATCAATGGTCGCGGTGGTAATGATTTCATTGCTGGTGGTCTAGGAGTCGATCTCCTCTTTGGCGGTGTTGGTAACGATACTTTTGTATTTTATGGTGCCAACGAAGGAATCGACAAAATCAATGACTTTGAAGCTGGAATCGATCGCATCAGTATTTCCGGTACTGGTTTTGGTGGTGCTGCGGTCGTGGGCAACATCGGTGTATTAGCGGCTGCTCGATTCACATTGGGAGTGTCAGCAACCAATACCAGCCAGCGGTTTATTTACAACAATACATCTGGTGCCTTGTTCTTTGATGCTGATGGTTTTGGCGGTGCAGCACAGGTGCGGATCGCTCAATTAGTCGGCAACCCCGCACTGACTAATGCTAGTTTCTCGGTTTTCTAGCTAAATTAGGGGCAATCGATCGGTTGCCCATACTCGATCGGGTTTTCAGTAGGGCTGTCATCAAATCAAGGTTCAGTACCCAGATCCCTTAGATCCAGACTGAATCTTGAGTCAATATGTCGATCGATCCTACGGATCGCACTCGGTCATCCCACCGCAGATCGACTGAACAAAACGTGTAAAACATCACATATATTCGATCGTAAAAATATGGATGAAATGTAAAAATAAGCACCTCGAAATAACTAATCCTTAACCTGTAGCTGATATGGTAATGTGGCAATTATTTCTAAAAAATTAGTAGCGGTCGATTGAAACATCTATCTACTAAATTATTTTAGAACGAGTAGCTTGTAATAAAAACAAACCATCGAGACTGTTGCCGATCGATGCATTTACTAATTGTGTCGATCGCCTTCATTGTGTAAGTCAACAGCCATTTTAATACCCCCGATCGTGTAGTTATTAGCAAATTTCTAATTGTCCTCATAGAAAACACATCAAACTGACTATGACTGCATTAAAAGGCTTCGCATCGCTTCCTGCTGACACTTTCGCTCCTGGTCCCGCATCTGGTAAATTGCTCACTGGTACCAACGGTAGGACTGTGCCCTTTTCCAGTCAACCCGTTCAAGGTTTGAGTGCAGTCCAGTTTGCCGATCTCTACGGTAACTACTGGTTCATGGCGGATAATGGCTTTGGTGCTAAAGCCAATAGTAATGATTTCTTATTGCGGATTTACAAAACCAATCCGAGTTTTCAAGGATTGGGCGGCGATGGGACAGTCAAAGTTGGTAACTTTATTCAACTCTCTGACCCCAACAAAAAAGCTGGATTTGCGATCGTTAATGAAACTACAACCGATCGATTATTGACAGGGGCAGACTTCGATCTTGAGTCCTTCACTCTTGCCAAAGATGGTTCGATCTGGGTGGGTGAAGAATTTGGCCCCTACCTCTTACATTTTGATGCTACGGGTAAATTGTTGGATGCGCCGATCGCGACTCCCAATCCCGCTGCAAGTATGCTCAAAACCTTGGGTGGTAAAGCTCCGATCGTCATCGGACATCGTGGCGCGAGTGGTGAATTGCCAGAGCATACATTAGGTGCTTACAAACTCGCCATCGAACGTGGTGCAGACTTCATCGAGCCGGACTTAGTTGCGACCAAAGATGGCGTATTAATCGCGCGGCACGAGCCAAACATGATTAACACTACCAACGTTAAGGATCTAGCTCAGTTTGCTAGCCGCAAGACGACTAAAATGGTCGATGGCGTAGCCGAAGAAGGATTTTTCGCTTCCGACTTCACTTTGGCAGAAATCAAGACCATTCGGGCGATCATGCCGCAGAGCGAACGGACTCAAGTCTTTAATAACTTGTATGAGATTCCCACGCTCGAAGAAATCATCAATCTCATCAAGCAAGTCGAAGCCGACACTGGCAAAAAGATCGGCATCTACCCCGAAACTAAGCACCCCACCTTCCATGACAATCTGGGTTTATCACTCGAAGAACCCCTATTGGCAACTCTCGCCAAGACAGGTTTCACCGACCCCAGCCGCGTCTTCATCCAATCCTTTGAAGTGTCCAACCTCCAGGAACTCAACGGTAAAACTAACCTACCGTTGGTGCAGTTATTGGATGCTTATGATGTCGCCCTCGATGGTTCCCTTATTTACCAAGATGTCAACAAACAGCCTTACGACTTCACCGTCAAAGGCGACAAACGCACCTACGCTGACTTACAGACCAAAGCAGGCTTGGCTGAAATCGCTACCTATGCGAATGGAATTGGCCCCTGGAAGCCAATGATTATCTCCAGCAAGGGTGTGGATGCTGACAAAGATGGCAAAGCTGATGATGTCAATAAGGATGGTTTAGTCAACGATACCGATCGCACCTTATTGCCCGCCTCCTCATTGGTTACTGACGCTCATGCGGCTGGGCTGCTCGTTCATGCGTACACTTTCCGCAACGAAGCGCGACGGTTGGCATCGGACTACAACGGCATCCCCGCCGAGGAGTATAAAGCCTTTATCAATGCTGGCGTTGATGGCTTTTTCTCAGACTTCCCAGGTACTGCGGACTTGGTACGCGACCAACTGACTAGCCCGATCGTGAGATCGCCTCAAAACCCCGATGTCCTAGCAAAAACCACGTTTCAAACCTTAGATGGTAATGCCCCACTAGTCCTCGGACACCGTGGTGCCAGTGGCAACCGCCCAGAACACACCCTCGAAGCCTACAAACTCGCGATCGCGGATGGTGCAGATTTCATCGAGCCGGATTTGGTAGTCACCAAAGATGGCATCCTCATCGCTCGTCACGAGCCGATGCTAGCCGTCGTCGCCTTGAATGCTGACGGTACGATCAAGCGGGATAGTGCTGGTAAATTTGAAATCACGACTACCAATACCAGTACCAACGTCCATCTCAAGCCCGAATTTGCCAGCCGCTTAACTGTCAAAACACTCGACGGCATTAAAGTTGGCGGTTGGTTTGCTGAAGACTTTACCCTCGCTGAAATCAAGACGCTGAATGCGATCGAGCGGCTACCCGCCTTGCGCGGTACCAAATATGACGGCGATGGACTCAAAGTTCCCACTTTCCAAGAAGTCATCGATTTAGTCAAACAAGTCGAAAAAGATACCGGACGCAAAATCGGCATCTACCCCGAAACCAAGCACCCCAGCTACTTTGCCTCCCAGGGTACGCTCCTCGATGGCACCACCAAAATCAATGTCAATCTCGGTCAAAAGCTCGTTGACACCCTAGTTGCTAGCAACTTTACCGACCCCAAACGGGTATTCATCCAATCCTTTGAAGTTGCCAACCTCAAAGAGATTAACGATACCATCATGCCCGCCGCGAAGATCGACATCCCGCTGGTGCAATTGTTTGGTGGTGCTGCTGGTAAACCTTATGACTTCACCCTCAGTGGTGATGCGCGGACTTATGGCGATCTCACCAAGCCCGCAGAGTTGACAAATATCGCCAAATATGCGGCAGGTATCGGCCCTGACAAACGCCTGATCGTCCCTGCGGCTACTGTCGATCTCGATAAAAATGGGACACCAGACGACCTCAATAGTGACGGTCAAATCAGCGATGCCGATCGCGTGTTGGGTACACCCACAACCTTGGTCAAAGATGCTCATGTTGCTGGTTTACAGGTACATCCTTATACTTTCCGCAGTGAAGGCTTCTTCCTGGCTTCGGACTACAAAGGCGACCCGAAAAAAGAACTAGAGCAATTTATCAACTTAGGCGTTGATGCTTTCTTTACCGATTTCCCTGGGACGGGTGACTTGGTACGCGACAAATTTGTCGGTACACCTGCTGTCGATAATATCGGCGGTTCGCGCGGATTTGAAGGTATGGCAATCAGTCCTGACAAAAATACCTTGTATCCCCTATTAGAAGGTACGGTATTTGGCGACCCCGCTGGTTCGCTGCGGATTTATGAATTTGATGTTGCTAGCCAGAAATACAAAGGTCAACTTGGCTTCTACAAAATGGAAGCGGTCGGCAATGCGATCGGTGACATGACCGTCGTTAATAATAACGAATATCTGGTCATCGAACGCGACGGTGGACAAGGCGATCTAGCTAAATTCAAGAAAGTCTACAAAGTAGATTTATCGAAGAAAGATGCCAATGGCAATGTAGCTAAAGAAGAAGTCGCCGACTTGTTGAATATTCCCGATCCTTTGGACTTAAATAAAGACGGTAGCACCACTTACCGGATGCCATTTGTGACGATCGAAAACCTACTAGTTATCGATGCCAATACGATCTTAGTTGCCAATGATAATAACTATCCATTTTCGATCGGTCGTCCACCAAGCATCGACAACAATGAAATCGTCCAAATCACCCTCGACAAACCCCTCAATATCAGTCCGCTCGTAGGTATCGATGCTCAAGGCGGTAACAAAGTCGTCCCCGGTACTGCTGG
This sequence comes from Chamaesiphon sp., assembly GCF_041738855.1. Lineage (GTDB taxonomy): Bacteria > Cyanobacteriota > Cyanobacteriia > Cyanobacteriales > Chamaesiphonaceae > Chamaesiphon. Next base: position 28,924 of record NZ_JBGSPA010000176.1, read on the forward strand.
CGATGATACCTCGATCCTCCCTACTCGCAAGGACACGATCTTTACCGCTGGTGGTAACGATTTAGTCGATGCAACCATTGCTGCTGGTAACAACCGCATCTATGGCGGTGACGGTAACGACGAACTCCTCGCCGGATTTAGCGATCGATTATTCGGTGAAGCTGGTGACGACATCCTCGATGCCACTGCTGGTAAAGGCAGCAACCGTCTCTATGGCGGTGCAGGTAGCGATAAGTTATTCGCTGCTACTGCTGACTTCCTCTCTGGTGGTGATGGCGACGACTCGTTATTTGCAGGTAAAGGTGGTAATACCCTATTTGGTGGTGCTGGTGCCGATAAGTTCTATCTGACTGCTGGCGGTTTTCCTGCTACTGCGAATACCATCAGTGACTTCGAGGTTGGCATTGACAAAATGTTGATTTTGGGCATCTCCGGTGTAACTGACTTTACGAAAGTGACTCTCACTCAACAGGGTGGGGATACGTTAGTCAAAGCTGGTGGTAAAGATCTCGCAGTCATCACCGGAATTGGGTCTAACACGCTCAATGCTAGTAGTTTCTCGTTTGTTTAAATAACTTCCCGAACTCACGTCAAATCAGCGCACAAAGCTAGTTGAGAGGATGTCTGAAAAGTTAATTTTCTTGGGCATAAACTCTATAAATCTCCCCAACCCCCTTTGTTAAGGAAGGAAATAGATCGAAAGTTCTCCTTTTTAAGGGGGATTTAAGGGGATTTAGATCGGCGATCTACATCAAATATCTCTTTTCAGACATCCTCTGAATTATAGCTAGTGGACACTGCCCACTAGCTATAAGCGATCGACACTTCGGCAGAGCCTCTGTTTAATTGCTGTTATTTAAGTTCTTTACTATTGCAAACCATGAACATTACTGGCACAAATATTCGCTTCGCTCAGTTCAATGCTTCACTCAATCGCAATGCTGATGGACAACTAATCAACGATCTATCAAACCCAGCAATCGCCGACACTAGAGCGATCGGAGCTGCTGAAAATCCCAATCGCAACCAAGCATTACGCATTCAACAAGCTAAAAATGCAGCGGAAATTATTCAGCGCAATAATCCCGATGTCTTGCTAATTAATGAGTTTGATTTTAATGCCGCAGATCCAAATAAAGCGGTCGAATTATTTATCGATAACTTTCTCAAAGTCGGACAAAATGGCGCGGCTCCGGTAGATTATAAATATTTTTATATTGCCCCTAGTAATACTGGCATTCCGTCGGGATTCGACCTAAATAACAATGGTAGCGTTGTTACCACTCTCACCGATGGGATTGGTGATAATGGCTACGGTGATGATGCTTTTGGTTTTGGTAACTTCCCAGGTCAATTCGGGATGGTGGTGTTATCTAAATACGAAATCGACACGCCGAATGTGCGGACTTTTCAGAATTTTCTCTGGAAAGATATGCTAGGTGGTTTACTCACCAACGATCCGACGGTAGACAATCCCGCTACGCCAGTTAATGAAAACCTCAAGGGCTTCTACTCGACGGCAGAAATTGAGAAGTTGCGGTTGTCTTCTAAAAGTCATTGGGATGTGCCGATTAAGGTCAATGGCGAAATCGTTCACGCCCTCGTTAGTCACCCCACGCCGCCTGTTTTTGATGGCACTGAAGACCGGAACGGTAAACGGAATGCTGATGAGATTCGGTTCTGGGCGGATTATGTTTCGCCGGGGCAAGGTGGTTATATTTATGATGATAAAGGTGGCAAAGGGGGCATCACTGGCGGTGCGAGCTTTGTCATTATGGGCGACCAAAACGCCGATCCTCGCGATGGCGATAGCTACAATAATGCCGTCTCGCAGTTGTTACGCAACCCTAATATCAATACTAATTCGATCCCGACTAGTGCGGGTGGCGTCCAACAGTCTGCACTTCAGGGTCTAGTTAATAATACCCAAACTGGTAATCCGGCGTTTGATACGGCGGATTTTGCCGATAGTGGTACCAATCCGGGGAATTTGCGGGCTGATTATGTGCTACCTTCGGCAGATCTAGCAATTAATAACAGTGGCGTATTTTGGCCGTTAAATACCGATCCGACATTCGCACCTGTGGGCGTATTTAATGCTGCTTTACCTGGTGGTTATGCGACTTCGGATCACCGTTTGGTTTTTGCCGATGTCCAAGTCGGAATTACGCCGAGCGGGAAATCGATCGCGAGTGCGGGTTTTATCGGTCAAAAGATTTTTGCCACCGGACTGATTCCGGCTGGTGCTGCTGGTAAGATTGATGGTGTTGATGTGCCATTGGGTGGCTTGTCGGGGATAACTTATGATGCTGCCAAAAATCAGTATTATGCAATTTCTGACGATCGATCCTCCAATGCACGGTTCTATACTTTTACGCTCAATCCAGTTACTAGCGATGTAACTTTTACTAATGTCGTCCAACTCAAGGATGCCAGCGGTAAGCCGTTCGCACTCAATAGTCTCGACCCCGAAGGGATCGCGCTGACGCAGAATGGTACCGTATTTATCTCATCTGAAGGTGAAGCCAACCCCACCGTCGGGCGCGTTTCCAACCCATTTATCAAAGAGTTTTCCCTGACGACCGGAACCGAAATTCGATCGCTAGCTGTACCGACTAAATTTCTGCCTAAAGTCACCGATACCAACGGTAATAGCATCGTCGATGCTGCCGATACCCAAACCGCCGGAATTCGGAATAATCTGGCGTTTGAGAGTCTGACAATTACGCCTGACAAAAAAACGCTGTACACAGCTACCGAAAATTCCTTATTTCAGGATGGCACGGTGGCTACGGTGGCAGTGGGTACTAATTCACGGATCGTCCAGTACAACTTGGTTTCAGGGCAACCAGAAAAAGAATATCTTTATCAAACCGATCGAGTTGCTCTAGCTCCGATTCCCACAACCGCCTTTGCTACCAATGGTTTGGTTGATTTACTGGCGATCGACGATCGTGGCACCATGCTAGCCTTAGAACGCTCGTTCTCTACAGGTGTTCCTGGTACTGGCAATACGATTAAGATTTACGAAATATCCTTGCAAGGTGCGGCGGATATCAGTGCGATCGATAGTCTGGCAAGTCTGACTCCGGCTCAGTTAGCCGCTCTCCAACCCGTCCAAAAACGGTTGGTGTTGAATTTGGACGATCTGAAACTTTCCACAGGCTTAGATAACGTCGAAGGCATCACCTTTGGGCCAAAACTCGCCGATGGTCGCCAATCGATTGTCTTAGTCAGCGATAACAACTTCAGTGCGACTCAGTTTACCCAGATTATTACTTTGGGTGCTGACTTAGTGCCCACTGCCACACCAACCGTTGAGACTCGTCCCGCGCTTTTGGATGATGGTTCCTTACCCTTCAGTCAACGCGCCGATGCTGACGATCCGGCGGTGTATGTCAATGCGACTGACTCAGCGAAAAGCTTGGTCGTTACCAGCGTTAAAAATGGCGGTTTGCGGGTGTATGACTTGTCGGGTAATCTGATTCAAACAATCAATCCTAGCAGTCCTGACATTCGTTACAACAATGTGGACTTACAGTATGGCTTCACATTGGGCGGTCAAAAAATCGATATCGCCGTCGCTAGCGATCGCAATAACGATAAACTAGCAATCTTCAAGATAAATCCCGCTGGTACGGGTGGTAATTATCTCGAAAATATTACCGACACCAGCGCGGCGACAATTTTCCAAGGCGCGCCATTTACCGCGCCATTCTCAGCATCGGCAACTAGTGCTTATGGCTTGGCACTCTACCGCAGCCCCATCAGCAATGATTACTACGCCTTCACCACTCGCCGCCAAACTGGCGATGTCGCTCAACTCAAATTGGTCGATAAAGGTAACGGCAAAATCGGTTACGAACTAGTCCGTAACTTCACAGTTCCATCCTCCACCATCGCCGGAGCCTCCGCCCAAACTGAAGGCATCGTCGCCGACCAAGAAACCGGACAACTGTACATCGGTCAAGAAGATGTCGGAATCTGGAAATTTGATGCCGAACCGAATGGTCGATCGACAGGCATACTGGTAGATAAAGTCAAAGCTGAAGGCGGTAAAAATCTCACCAATGATGTCGAAGGCTTGACCATTTACTACGGTAAAAATGGCGCGGGTTACTTACTCGCCTCCAGTCAAGGTGATAATACCTTTGCCGCCTACACTCGTGAAGGTAGCAATAACTTTATCGGACGGTTTGGCGTTGGGAATAGCGGATCGATCGATAGCGTCCAAGAATCTGACGGTGCAGAAGTTATCAACGTCCCACTGGGTGCCAACTTCCCCAACGGATTATTCATCACCCAAGATGGTAGCAACGACCCCGCCAAAATCGTCGATGGTGAGAATATCAGCTCCAACTTCAAATTCGTCCCATTTGAAAATATCGCCAATACCTTCGCTACACCGCTGACGATCGATACTACCAGCTACAATCCCCGCAATCCAATCGCTCGACCCCAAGCTCTGGCTCAAGCCGCCAACTTAGTCTCAGGTACCACAGGTGCTGACAATTTAGTTGCCGGATTAACCGGATTCGACGGGATTAATGACATCGTATTTACAGGTTCCGGTAACGATCTCGTAGAAGTTCCGAGCGCGGGTGCTGCTGCTGGTAACAATCGGATCGACCTCGGTAGCGGTAATGACATTATCGATGTTGGCAATAACGATCGCGTCTTCGGCAGTGCTGGCGACGATTTCCTCGATGCTACCGATGCTACTGGCTACCGGATCTCCGCTGGTGCTGGTAACGATACCCTGTTCCTCGGTACCAACGGTCGTGCGTTGGGTGGTGACGGTAACGATAAATTCTTCGCTGGTAGCGGCGGTAATAACCTCCTCTCTGGTGGTGCTGGTGCCGACCAATTCTGGATTTACAACGGCGAAGCTCCGACAAGTGCGAATACAATCGTCGATTACCAAATCGGCACTGATGTATTGGGTATTACTGGCGGAGTTAAATTTACCGACTTGACTCGGACTGGTAATAATATTGCGATCGGCGGTAACACGATCGCCACCTTAACTGGAGTTGAGACTAATACTCTCACCGCAGCTAACTTTGCGTTTATCTAATTCCAATTACACACTCGGCACAACTCGTCAAGAAGATAAGTTGTGCCGATTTTTTTAGAGAAGCGATCTTCAAGATTGGATAATGCTCAGATTTTCCGATCGTTTGTTTTGAAAGAGGGGACTCGATCGGAAAACTCTCTTCTCATTAGTAACGTTCAGATCGATCGGCTGCCAGTGAACTCTGCTGCAACACCAGCCAATTTTGTCAGTCCGCTCCAATCAGGTTGTTATGCCGTAATCATAGCGGTGAGCAATCAAGGATCGCGTGAGCAATGTAGCTATAATCATCAAAGCTAACAAACCACCAGACATACAGAGCACAACGATCCATCCAAACAATGAACAAACGTCAGCCCCCTTTGTGCCAGGAGTCATCACTATTTTCCGATGATTTTTAGGATTATAGAAAATCTTATGATTTTGTCCCATTCTATATCTTGTGCTTAGTTCTTGTTCTGCAAGCGCAAAACTATAAAAACCCCGCACTTCAAAACCAGCGTAGTAAATCATATCATCGACTGAATATTTATAATTGAATGCTATTCCATAGTTTGGACCTGTTCTAGCACCTCCACAATCATCTAGTACCCTACTCATAACAATTATCCCGTCAGTAAAGTGCCATCTATTACTTAAAAGTCCTATTACGAGTTTTTTTAATAAAACTATGATCTCGCGGAATGAAAACACCACCCATATCACTAGAAGCAGTATGAGAAATATTAGTGAAATTGGTGATAGTGCCATATTTTAACTATTTCCTATCTAGCAATACTATCAGTAGCTTTGTTTTCTTCTAAAATGATTTAAAGGGCTTTTGACTGCGGCACAACTATTTATTAGACTGACAGATTCAGTTTAATGCCCCCATTTGAGGCAGTTAGATGGACAAATTTCCACCCAATACCAGAAAAATGGGGTGCTATACGGACAAATTTCCACCTAACACTACCGAATCGGGTATTTAGGCTGAATTAATTCAGTCTAAATACCCTGGAAGATAATTTTTGATATTCGGTGTTACTTGTAATAATTATTAATTTACGATCGATCTCGATCCCACACCACCAACCGTCCAAGCAGAAATATCATCAATTCCTAGCGTCGATCGATTGATTACAAAGAAAACAGCTTTCTGAATTGCAGGTCTAACTAGGGCTTGCTGAAGAAGACTAGAACCCGCGAAGGGAGACGAATTCAATCGATAACGGGAAGAGCGAAGTCCCAGAAAATTAGCTAAGATCGGTCTAAAGCCTAGTCCAAGGTGTTAATACTCATGTACCGACAAG
>NZ_JBGSPA010000201.1:0-15054 GCF_041738855.1 Chamaesiphon sp.
TAAATCAATGTTTTTTCAACTATTAATGATATTGATGGTGGATTTTAATGTGCCAAAAATTGAAAAAATTCTGCTGTTAGCCTAAAAGTGTTGAAATGCCTGAGTTTGAGGAGACAAAACTTCATCGAACTCAGGTTAATAATATCTAAAAATAAGATATCCCCATCGTCAACTCAAACGATCTAAATGCTACTGGTGGGTGAGGGCGGGTTCGTACAAAGATTATGGTTAAATCCGCGATTGGTCGCATCAACCCGTCCCTACAGTAAAATTAAAAATAGAATACCTTGGAGTAGGCAGTGCCCACCAGCTAGGTTTCAGACACAATCTAACGTCAGTTCGGGATAAGAAGAGCCTAGAGACTGAAGTCTCTGCTCATGATGCGAAGTCCGCCTATGCGGACTGAAATATTAGTCCGCGTAGGCGGACTTCGCATCACTAGTCCTGATTTGCGGCTCGCGCTCGTCGGGAAACCCGACGGTTTAGTGAGACAGCGACTGAAATCACGCGGAGGTTCCCTCCGCATGTGTTTCAGTCAAGACAAGACACAATCGAGGGCGGTACTGAAACAGAGCAAATATCCTTGACCTGAACTGACGTTAATCTAGCTTCCAAATAATTGCATCTAAGTAGGTAGGTGCAATTATTTATAAAATAGATTGTGCCTGAAACCTAGTTGGTGGGCAGTGCCCACCAAACATGATATCTTATATTTAATTATGCCCAGCTACTTACAGAGTTAGCACTAGATTTGGGATTACTCATTCATGGACTTATAAGTAGCAACCGCTGATGGTGACTGTCCGGTGAGGTACCGGAAGATCCAATATTTGAAGACAGTATCGATGAGGACGGGGAAGGTGGCGATGAACAAGGAATTGAATTGGTTGTTTTCGGCAATACCGAGATGTCTGGCGGTACCGTGGAGGACTATTTCCCAGCCGTGCGGCGAGTGAAAGCCGACGAAGGTATCGGTGAGGAGGATGATGATAAAGGCTTTGGCGGTATCGCTGAGTCCATAGATCAGGTCGTCGATGAAGGATTTGAGGGTGGCGATCTGACGCTTGCTATGAGCGATTAACCAAGTAAAGGTAGCGATCGCGATGATGTCGGCAAACCAGTTTTTGACAGCTTCGGCACTGTGACGGTAATAGTCAACTTTGACTTCCGTGGCTTTGGCGCGGACTTTTTCCGTTAGCTCCTCGGTGGTGAGCTGTGGTATCAAGCCGACTAGTTGCTCGAATTTGATTTTTTTTTCAAACATTTCGATCTCCTCAAATGCCTCTTGTTCGAGGTTGACATTGAGGAACACATCTGCGTTGTGGTAGCTACGATAAGCATCGACGACTGGCCCGACGACGACGATTTTGGAGAGGTACTGCATCAGTAGGGGTACCAAAATCAGCAGCAGGATAAATCGCAGCGCGGTACGAGTTTTGCCCTGACTGGTGCGATAGTTTTCGAGGACTTGGATGTCGGCGTTGGGGTTGAGATCTTGCTGAATCCGCCGAAAGGTGTTGATCAGGGAGATATCGATCAGGGCTTTTTTGTCATTATTTAAGTTTTCATTGGCGCGATCGATCCGATTTTGCATCCGCATCGACTGGCGACGCCCAAGCAGAGCTGCTGGCGGTGGGATGATGTCGGCTGGTCGATCGCGATGGCGATCGGTTGTGTCCTCGATCGCCAGAAAGCTGCCCTCGCCTGGTGGTGCGATAAAATCGATCGCGCGTTCGCCGAGGCTCGCTCTTTGTAGCTCGTTATTATTAGCTTCAGGGCGATCGGCGTAGCGAGTCAAGATCTCATCGATGAAGCTGAGTTTCTCCAAGAGGCGGGCTTCGTATTCGATATCCTGAGTGTAGGGATTGATATCGTTGACCCCCTGACTGGTAAATTGTTGACTGTCAGGCGGTTGGGGATAGTTATTGCCTGTGACGGTACGACTGGCTTGAAATTCGGCTAGTCGAATCCGGGCAATGTTGAGATATTTATTGAGATCGTTTTGAAAGTAGGTAGCGACTTGGTTTTTGGCGTACGCTGCGGGAATCTGGATCTTTTCGCCCCCAAACCGCTCGTCTTCGATCGCTTTGATTTTCAAGGCGGCTTTGTAAGCTTCATCCAAGGCGCGATCGGCAGTCCGCAAAAACCATTGATTTGCGCGGAGCCAGTATTGACCGAATTTGTTCTCCATGGGGAGTAGAGGGTAGAAGAGGGTAGAGGGTAGAGGGTAGAGGGTAGAGATTTCAACTCAACATCTAAAAATGTTTTTTGGGCGGGGCACTTAACTTGTAGAGATGACACCGATCGATGTTGTTAATATTCACGTACTAAAGCAAGATGTGAGTAAATCGATCGTTGGAGCGAAAAGTGTGGTGGGTAAAGCAATTTGGATCGAGGGCGGCACGCGGAGTGGAAAGACAGATGCGCTGGTTGCTCAATTTTGGCAGTGGTTGGAGGAACGGGTTGTGCCGAAAAAACATTCACAACCAGACCGCAAAATTTTGGTGCTGGCGGGTAATGACGATAGCAAGCGAGATTTGGGCGATCGACTGGTTGCCAAGACTCATGGTAAATATCCAATTTCCGCGAAAACGACGATCGGGTTGATTCAGGATGAGGTCTTACTATTTTATCCCCTCCTGATTCAGAAATTAAACCTACCCGCTCATTTTCCCCTGAGATTGCGTCCAGAGACGGAGCAAGAGTTGGCGACAAAGTTGTGGCACCCAGCCCTAGAACGGATTAATTGGCGCGAAATTGCCCCGTCTGAGTACCGATTTGTGCGACGGGTGCTGGATTTATTGCAGTTGGCGGCTTATAGTTGTACGCCACTGGCAGATCTTCCCGCATTGCTCGTCCAGGGATTTGGAGCTGGTGCGGATCGGGAAATTTATGACTGTGTGGAGTCGTTAGCCACCGAGTGGCGAGATTGGTGTCTCGATCGCGGGTTGCTGACTTATGGCATCATGACGGAGTTGTATTGGCGGCATCTATTGCCAGATCCTGAGTATCAGCAGCGATTGCGCGATCGCTATTGGACGCTCCTCGCCGATGATGTGGATGATTATCCCGCGATCGGGCGAGAGATCTGTGAGATCCTGCTCGATGCTGGTGTGTGGTGTGCTTTTAGTTACAATCCCGACGGGATGGTGCGGCTGGGGTTGAGTGCCGATCCGGATTATTTGCGGGGGTTGAAGTCGCGCTGTGTAGGACTAACAGCCGATCGAGATCGGCAAGTTATTTATTTAGACTCGATCGCGACCAATGTATTTGCCGATCGAGGTAGGATCGCAACTAGCGTCGAGGCGATCGTCACCGCTGTCCTCAATCCTGGGACTATCCCGATCCTCCCCCAGCGGATCGAAACGATCGCCACTCGCACTCGGGGTGAAATGCTCAGGGCGACGGCACTCAGAGCGATCGAGTCGATTACCAGTGGGAAAGCGGCACCTGGCGAGATCGCCCTGATTGCGCCAGGTTTGGATGCAGTTTCTAGAGCGACGATAATTGATATTTTCGATCGGCATCAGATCCCGATTGTCTCCCTCAACGCCCAACTACCACTCAATAGCGATCCGAGCGTTCGTGCTTTACTCACCCTGATGGTGTTAACCTATCCCAATTTGGGACAGCTCACCAGTCGCGATGAGATCGCCGATCTCCTCGTCACCCTCAGCCCGATCTATCCCCCCTCGTCGCCACTGCTGACAGCGATCGATCCCGTCCGTGCGGGTTTACTTGCCGACTATTGTTACGCGCCCTCTGTATCCCAGCCGCGCCTCCTCCCATACGCCAATTTCCCGCGCTGGGATCGGCTTGGCGCAGGTACCACACAGGCTTACGATCGGATTGTGGCGTGGGTAGAGCGCGTCCAGCAGCAACAACCAGCACCGATCGATCTCTTGAATGAGGCGATCGGGTATTTTTTCCAGCAGGGTAGTTATTTACCAAGCGATCGACTCTCAGCTCTGCGAGAACTGCTCGAAACCGCGCATCACTACTGGCAAGTCGTCGCGCGCACGCATAGCCCCGCCGAATATCTCGAATCAACGCATCAGATTACCGCTCAATTTATCCTGCTGCTGCGCCAGGGGACGATCTCCGCCAATCCTTATCCTGTCAGCCAACTCCAACCCCAAGATCGCGCCGTCACCCTCTCCAATATCTTCCAATACCGCGCTAGCAAGCGATCGCACCCCTATCATTTCTGGTTGGATGTCGGATCGCCATTATGGGCTGAAGGTGGTGCAGCGACGCTCTATGGTGCCAATCTGTTGCTCAAGGCGAGTGTGGGTAAAACCTGGACGGAGGAAGACACCCAAGCTAGTGATGAGCGACGCCTCGAACGCATTCTTCGCGATCTGCTCTATCGGGCACACGATCGCATCTATCTTTGTACTAGCGATTTGGCGATCGATGGGCGCGAACAATTGGGCGCGCTGCTCCCGCTGGTGCATGGGATTGGAGCTGGTAATTATGTTGAATAGTGAATGGTGGATGGTGGATGGTGGATGGTGGTAAGAGAGGAGTTGAAATCGATCGAGTAAGTAGTAGTGTAGGGTGGGCACTGCCCACCAGCTAGGTTTCAGGCATATATTTTATAAATAATTGCATCTACCTACTTACAGAAGGAGTTGAAATCGATCGAGTCTATTTCACGAACCAGTTTAATAATGTGGCGACGATCGATAGCACAAACGATCCAGCGATCGCCGGAACGATCCCGCCAATATAAAATCCAGGTACGATCCTCGATACAAATATCAAGCACAAAACGTTGATCGCCAGTGAAGACAATCCGAGGGTGAGAATAGTCAATGGGAAGGTGAGTAACTTGAGGAGCGGACGGACAGTACTATTGACTAAGCCCAGTAATAAAGTGGCAATCATTGCTGCTGCAAAATCTCGCAGCCGAAACTGCCCTGGCAAAAAATGGTCGATAATCCGCTGTGTAATGAGGAATGCGATCGCATTGAGCACCCAGTTAATGAGTAGTTTGAGCATATAGATGATCGAAGGACGAGGCGGGGAGTGAACAAAATCTGAGCTAGTGGTGAATGTGCGATCGAGCAGTCCTACTTTTGCGATAAACTGTAAACATTAAGGATTGTAAAAATCAAGACTCAATCCCGATCGCCTTGCGTTCGCACAGCGTCGGCTTTGCCGAATCGCCGTCCAACTGTTTGCCTGAAAATATGCCTACTATTATCGCCTTAATCCTTGCTTCGATCTTAATATTCTTTCCCGATCGGGCGATTGCCGCTGGTGGAACCTCCCAGTACAAGCCATTGCTCACCTATGACAATGCCGTACTCAACGGTCAAGATTTTTCGGGACAAAATCTCCAGACAGCCGTATTTACTACCGCTAAGTTAGATGATACCAATTTTTCTGGCGCAGACCTCACGGGCGTGGTCATCAGTTCGTCAACCCTCAACCGGACAAATCTCCACGGTGCAAATGTTTCCCAAGGTTTACTGGATCAAGTTCGGTTTGTTGGTGCGGATTTGAGCGATGCTATTTTTACTGAGGCGATGATGCTGCGATCGACATTTACAGATGTCAATATTGCTGGGGCAGATTTTTCTGACGCTATTCTAGGCAAGTTTCAACAGAAGGAACTCTGCAAGATTGCCAGTGGTACCAACTCCAAAACTGGCATCGCGACACGCGACTCTCTCGCTTGTAAATAAATAGCTGCGGCGAGGATGGTGTTACCCCCCCTCAACCCCCCTTTGTGAAGGTGGGGCTTTCGGATCTCTTGCTCCCTCCCCTGCTTGGTGCAACGCATGCTGAGGTTTCCTCAGCGTGCGTTGCATCCGCTTTATAAGGGGAGGACTGGGGTGGGGTAAAGATCTCCGCAGCAACCCAAATAAAGGTTCAGTTGGTTAGAAAGTGCAATGAAACGAATTGGTGTGATTGGCGGTGGACAACTAGCCTGGATGATGGCTAGTGCCGCCCAAGAATTGGGGATAGAATTAGTCATTCAAACTCCTCATAATGATGATGTCGCCGTCAGTTTAGCGGCAGAAATCGTACTCGCAGAGGTCGATGATGTTGCCGCAACAGCAACTTTAGCGACTAAATGCGACATAATTACCTTTGAAAATGAATTTGTCGATTTAGAAGGGTTGAAAAAAATCGATGCAGTATTTCTCCCTCCCTTGACAGCCCTAGCTCCGCTCCTCGATAAATATACTCAACGCTGTTACCTGCGCGATCTGGGTTTACCCGTACCCAGTTTCACACTGTTAGAACAACCCGAATTACCGCCTGGATTTGCATTTCCCGTCGTTGTCAAAGCCAGACGCAATGGTTATGACGGACAGGGGACATTTATAGTCAAAGATGAATCTGCCCTAGCAGACCTCTACCATCGTTATCCAGACACGCCATTTTTGCTTGAGGAATTTGTCAGATTCGAGCGTGAGTTGGCCGTCATCGCTGCCAGAGGTGTCAATGGTGAAGTAATTACCTATCCGATCCTCGAAACTCAGCAGGAAGACCAAGTGTGTCGGCGGGTATTCACTCTAGACGACTTGCCAACTGAAATCGTCGCAACCTGTAACTCGATCGCATCCAAATTACTAACCAGTCTAGGCGCAGTCGGCGTATTTGGGATCGAATTATTTCTCACTGCTGACGGCAAAGTATCCGTCAACGAAATTGCCCCCCGCACGCACAATTCTGGACATCTGACGATCGAAGCTTGTGCTACATCTCAATTTAGCCAACTGATTCGGGCGGTTGCTGGTTTACCATTAGGTAGTCCCGAACTCACCTGTGGTGGTGCGGTGATGGTGAATTTATTGGGCTATGAAGATACCCACAGCGATTATGTGGATAAACGCCAGCAGATCTCATCCATCCCCAATGCTCACGTGTACTGGTATCAGAAGGAGTCGAGGATCGGACGCAAGCTCGGTCATGTGACAATCATCGTCGGCAGAGACGACGAGCGTCAAAATTATCGGTTGCAAGCCCAAGCCCTAGCACAACAGGTCGAAAAAATCTGGTATGTATAAGTAATCTGGGGAGGAGAAGATCGAAAGTTTACGAAACTTGATGTACCGCCTCAGCCAACAGAAACTTACTTATAATGCAAGAATAACTCTACCAAATAATAACTTTTACCAAGTTTTGACAAATATCGCTCGTTATTGACGACGGATGCTGGCGGCAATCTAAGTATGACGATCGTGTCATCTGCCGATCGGGTCTAAACTATTTTGCTCAGACTAAATATAATCAAACTTAACGATCGCAATATTGGAGCAATTACATCACCTATGAGCATGGAGACGCTAGAGTTTATCATCTACCCAGATGGACGAGTGCATGAAAAGGTCACTGGTGTAGTGGGTCAGTCTTGCACCGTAGTAACCGCAGCGATCGAATCCGAACTAGGTGATGTGGTCAGCCAATCACAAACTGCGGAATATTTCAACCAAAATGTCGAACCAAGTGCTGCTGTAACTACTCAAGCGACTTGGTAACTAAAACGCAGATATTTCTCAATTACCACTCATTCATCCATTACCACCCACACCTACATGTCACATTTTAGCAAGATCAAGACCAAGATTCGGAATGTAGAATCCCTCACCGCAGCACTAACCGATCTAGGGATCGAGTGGAAAACTGGTTCGCAACCAGTACGCGGCTATCAAGGTGATACTCGTACCGCTGCTGTGATTATCGAGCAGGAAAATGGCTATGATATCGGCTTTAGCAGCAACGGTAATAATGAGTATGAATTAGTTGCTGACTTGCAATTCTGGCAACAAAATTGGTCGGTCGATCGCTTTATCAGTCAAGTCACCCAGCGTTATGCTTATCATACAGTGTTGACCGAAGCCACCAAACAAGGCTTCCAAGTCGCCGAAGAACGCAACCAACAAGACGGATCGATTAAGCTCGTAGTTCAACGCTGGAATGGTTAAATTATGAATGACTTTACCCCACCGTTAGATGGTAACCAATCAGGATTTGAGCCAGAGCTAGGCGGCTTCCTGCGGGATGCGGAAGATCGATCTGGGTTCGAGCCGGAACTTGGTGGGGTATGGCGACAAAAAGGCGTATACGTGGACGAGATGACATGTATCGGTTGTCTCCACTGCGCTCATACCGCCCGGAATACATTTTATATCGAGCCAGAACATGGTAGAGCGAGGGTAGTGCGCCAAGATGGCGATCTCGAAGATACGATCCAAGAAGCGATCGATACTTGTCCGGTAAACTGCATCCAATGGGTAGATTATACCGAGTTAAAGAAATTAGAAACAGAACGTCAATATCAAGAAATTCCAATGGCTGGCTTTCCCGTAGATAGAGCCACCGTCGCCGCAAAAATGCGCCGTCGTAAACTGAATAAGGGAAAGTAGGATTTTAGATTAGATGCGAATAGTATAATTATTACAATTTGGCAGATATAATGAGTAAAGCAGCCGTTCAAATGCTTTTAAAAGAAGCCGAAAATTTAACTAGATCAGAAAAAGTAAGTAGCTAGGCGCAATTAAATATAAAACGATCGAGAAGATAATCGCCTGCTTGACTTCGAGATTCCATTCCCGCCATCACAGCCTTGGCTAAGTCATACTCGTTATCAAACATCTGTCCACAGATTTCATGGCTTTTAAGTTGATGCCACTCAGTTTCAATGGGATTCATTTCCGAACAATAGGGTGGTAAGAAAAAAATTACTAAGCCTTTTTCTTTCCAACCAGCCCATTGTTGGCGGACAAGATGACTTTTATGTAGAGGGCCATTATCTTGGACTAAGATCGTTAAACGTCCTGTTTCTGCCAATGCTTGTGCGGCTTTCTGTGCGACCCAATCCATAACTTTAATGTAGCTCTTGCCATTGAAGCCGCCTTGGGCAAGAGCATATTCAAATGATTTACCTGGCTCCCACAAACCCAGAATGCTAATCCGATTCCCATATCGCTTGTTGGTTTGCTCCATCCGCTTCTGCGCTCCTATGGGAGAATAGCTATAGCTGACTGGACTCCAGAGACAAAAACCAGCCTCATCTAGATACTTCAACTCGATAATCCCCTCTTGCACTGCCATTTTCAGTGTGTCTAAATCGGCTTGCTTGATAGCTCTTTGGATTGGATTTTGTTTTTTCCGATGACTAGTGCGGGTGCGTTTCCATCGATACTTTTTTTTGTAAGTAATCGCCGCAAACGGTCGCTGCTCAAATCAACTCCACGCTCTTGTTTCAGCTTTTTGACTAATTGAGTGCTGTTATACGTTCGAGTTTCTTGTACTAATAATTCTTCAACATACTGGAGATCTTCAGCTTGACACTTGGGTTTTGCACCTCGACCTGAATCTTCCCACAGTCCTCTTAATCCCCGTTCTTCCCATCTTCTGATGGTTTTTCTCACCGTATGTTGATGACACTCAAACATTGCTGAAATTGCTGGTGTATTCCAACCTTGAGCGTTCAATCTCAAGATATGTGCCCTGTCACGGGTTCGCTGCGGCACTGTTTGCGCCAGCCGCAGTTCTCTAAGCGTTAGGTCTTCTTCTGGAGTCAGAATGATTCGTAGAGGTGCTGGCATCACGGACTTTTTTGCAACTTATCTATCTTACATTTAATTCCGCCCACTTACTTAGAGTTAATTGATTCTTTGACAAAGCAAATAGAAAGTCAACCTGCGAAAATTGAGGAAAATAACTTAGCTGACTTTTTCCAAAGTTCCCCTCTAGTTGGAGTAGATATAGATATTACGCGCCAAGTAGATAAAGAAGCAACCTTTGGAAGCAAGACACTCAAGTGAAAATAAACTTTGTGCGAATTCAACCTCAAAGGAATTCTCAATCGATAGTTTATCTGGCATTGGCTAATTATTTGATAAGAGTATCGCGTTTCTGTTCCCACCAATTATCGTTGACTTCTATAGGTTTGCCGCTCTCAAGTCCTTCAATTAGCATTCCTTCGATTCGTTCTTTTTCTCTTTCACCGTCTAAAAGATGGCATAAATAATCATCTGTAGAACCAAATCCATTTTTTATGGTTTGACGTTCAAGGAAAGCTTGTAAGTCTTCAGGGATAGATAATGTAATTTCAACCATTTTGGCAACCTTAAAATCCTAAGTCCATCTGTGCCGCTTTAGCCGCTACTAGAATCTCCTCATCCGACTTCTCACCCCAATCAGGATCGCCGATTTCTTCGTAAAACTTCTGGTCATAAGGACGAGTGCGAACCACCACAGGCATCGGTACGGCATGTCCTAATACTAACGCTTGTTGTTTAGAATCTAACTTCGCCAACACAGACTTCAATCCCTGTGCGCCAGATACGCCTGTAAAGATGGCATCGATATCTTTTTCATCGTTAATTAACGCCGTAATCCGCGTGCCAATTTGGGACATAATCTCATTATCGATGCCCGATGGACGTTGATCGACGATTAATAATGTCACGAAAAACTTCCGCATTTCCCGCGCGATCGTGCCGAAGATGGTACTCTTGGCAATAGCGGGATCTAAGAATCGATGGGCTTCCTCGATCGTGATAATCAGCGGATAAGGTCGATCGGATTCCTGTTTACTTTGAAGATATTGTTCGGCTTTATTGACATACAGTTTATGAATCCGGCGGGTGAGCATATTTGTCACCAGCATATAGGATAATAAATCCGATTGATTGCCAAACTCAATCACGACATTTTTACCAGCACTGAGCGATTGAATTAAACTTTTGAGATTATCCTGACGGCTGATTGGGCGCAGATATTTCAGCTTTTCCAATCGCATTAATTTACGCTGTAAAGAAGAGATCGAGCCTTTATGTCCCTTTCCCGATTCACAGAAGATAGTGATATCTTCATTCGTCATCTCCAGTAGCCGACTAATCCAACTACTGCCATATTCAGCCGCTAAAATATTGGCGTTGTCTAACGCTGCATCTGATAAACCCAACTCGCGCGAAACTAATTGTAAGTCTTCGATATCGATCATCTCATAGGTGAGATAAAGATCCTGTGCGTCGCGAATACCCCTGGCGCGACTGGATTCGGGATCGAGAGTGTAGACGACTACCTCGTTGGGAAATAATTGCCGCAAACCTTTAACCGTGCGGACATTTTTGCCTTCTTGCACGGCTTCCCAGCCGTATTCAGAGTGCATGTCAAAAATTAGATTAACGGCGACTTTTTTACGAATTACGCCAGCAAGTAAGAGTCGCGTAAGAAATGATTTCCCCGTTCCCGATTTCCCAAATACCCCATTACTCCGCTCGACAAACTTCTTGAGATCCAAGCATACCGGAACATCCATATCCAATGGTTGCCCGATCGAGAAATTCTTGCGCGTCGGATCGTCTTCCCAACCAAATACCGATCGAAAGTCGTTCTCATTGGCATCAAATACCTGGCTGAAGTGACTGGGAACCGTCTTGACTGGTAAAAGCTCCCATTCCATGTTTGTCTGGGCTTCAAAGGACGCTAGGACGGCTTTACCAGTTTCAGCTTTGGCTTTTTTACCCTTACCATTCCCATTTAGACTCGCACCGCTACTGACAATCGGTGGAATCTGACTGAATTTATTGAGCATCAACATCGGCGACAGATTTACCGTTCCATAGGTACCACTTCCCGACAAAACATCCAGCAAAAAGTCATCTTCGGGATGCGGTGGATTGACTAAAATGCGATCGCTCGATGTCCCCAAACAAACATCTGTTAACAGGCAAAAGAAGTCATACTGTCGTCCCCGCACCACCAAAAATTTGCCCACCCGCATATCTTCCACAGAGATATCTGGATGCAGTCTTACTTCCAAGCCACCAGTGAGCGAACCTTCTATTACTGAGCCGAGGGGTTTATTCATGAGCTGGTAAATACTAAATACGGATGCACCGATGCCCTCACCGCTGAAGATTTGACGGGTTGGATGTTATTTTTAATATTAATAGCACAAATTTACCATCATTTTCCGATCGATAAATCTATTAACCGATCGCAGCATGTCCGAAAGCTAACCCTGCAACTAACATGCCTAATACTAGAAAAGGTTGGGCACTAGCCTGATACTTAACATCATTTTCCAGCGGATTGCGTAAGAAATACATATCTTGAAACGTAATCTGAGGTACGATCAGCAACAATAAAATTGCGGCATATAAATTTTGATCGATGGTTATCAGATAGACAGCAATACCTGCTTGAAAAATGTCAATCATCAACACGCAAATCCATGCAGATTTGTCAATCCCGAACATGACGGGGAGTGACTTCAAGCCAAACTGTTTGTCACCTTCGACACTCTTAAAATCATTGACGATCGCGATGCCCAAGCCCGCTAAACTATAGAATAGCGTCATGATAACGATCGTCCAATTGAGCGTCCCAAATAAGGCATGCCCAGCCCACCAAGGTAAAGCGATATAACTTGCGCCCAGCGCATAAGTGCCCAACCACCCATTTTGTTTTAACTTGAGTGGTGGAGCTGAATAAATATAAGCCACAAATGCACCGCCGATCGCCAAACAAGTCATCACGGGAAATTCATGATTCACCGCTCGATCGAGAATATAAGCAACCCCAATCCCGCCAAATAATAAGACAAAAATTTGAACTACTACCTGAGATCCCGAAATTGCCCCCGACGGAATCGGACGATAAGGCTCATTGACTGCATCGATCTCGCGATCGTACCACTCATTCACCACCTGAGTATAACCAGTGAGTAATGGCCCCGACATCAACATACACAATGCCGCTTTGAGCACATTCTCGATCGTCCACGTATACTCACCCGAAGATGCCGCACCGCAGACAACCCCCCACATCAGCGGAATCCAAGTAATCGGCTTCATCAACTGCAACCGAATTTTCCAAATTGAAGCCGCTTCCGTCGAAGCACCCTTCATCCCCAACATTTGACGTGTCTTGGCACTCTTAGCTTCGACTGGCTCGACTGGTAGTTCGCTCATAATAAATATAAAATCGCTATGTTTAGGCTCGGCACTAGTAGTAAGCTCTAACCTAGAGTGTATAGTTACCATAGCTCTCAGTCAAATTCTAGGCTTTAGACTGTAGGTATTAGGCTTTAGGCTTTAGGTTTCTCGCGATTCACCATCCACCATCCACCTATTCACTGACCAAAAACTCTAGATAACTAGCGGTCAAATCTTTAACAGCTAAGTCAAAAAATTGTTTGCCATGTTCGGGGGTAGCGAGACTGGGATCGGAACCCATGCGTCCATCGGGATAACGGCGGCGAAAATCTGCCGCGCCGAGAATTTTGTACTCTGGTGACTGATGGGGAGCCAAGGTGCCAGATTTGATAAATTCGGGATAGAGATACTGTGTCAAGGCTACTTCTGATGGTGTCGCGTGAGATCCCTCGCGATCGCCGTATAATTCTTTGGCGAGACGATAGACACTTCCCGACATGAACCAGTTGGCTGTCTGACACTCGATCCGCTCGAAATTAGGCACATTTAAGTCTGCTAAGTGAGCGTAAGTTTCTGCATAGGCGGCTTTGAGCGTAGCAATATTGCCCCCATGACCGTTAATAAAAAAGAACTTGGTAAAACCCGATCGCGCCAAGCAGGTAAGATAGTCGCGGATGACGAGGATCAGCGTACTCGGACGCAGACTCATCGTACCTGGAAAACCCGTATGATGCAGTGCCATCCCCACGTTGATGGTTGGTGCGACTAGCGACTGAGTAGCCGTCCCGACAGCAATGGCGATCGCTTCCGCGCAAATAGCATCCGTACCAATTAATCCAGTTGGCCCATGTTGTTCTGTCGAACCGATTGGTATAATTATGCCAGTAGATTTTTGGAGGTGGAGTTCGACTTCTGTCCAAGTACTCAGATGTAAACGCATAACAGTCCGCGATCGGCAAGAGGGGATACTAGCCATTTTAGGTGGTTATTTAGCGTTGGGTACAACTGAGTCATCAGCACGTAATACTACAATGAGAAACGTTTCCCACTCCACCGTTGATGACTGGAGTACTGAAATCGACGCGATCGCCTGCCCATCAGATAGTGTAGTTAATCAAAATGTTTATTCCCCGCTCTCATCCTGTACTCTTTGTTTGTGGGAGCGGCTCGTACCACCGCCTAGCAGCGGTGCGCGCTAAATCGGTTACTTATTTCATTCGTTAGTTATGATGATGCTCGCACCAAACATGTCCAATCACGCTGTTATCCAGAAACTAGGCACTGTCAAAAATCGTATTTTAATAGTAGAAGATGAGGAATCGATTAGGGAATTGCTAGTGATGGGATTGGAGGAAGAAGGCTATGAAGTAGTTGCTGTGGCTGATGGGCACACCGCGCTCACTCAGTGTCAAACACAAGCTAACCAACTTCAGGATTTCCCGTTCGATTTGATTATCCTCGATTTGATGCTACCTAAAGTTAGCGGTCTGGATTTGTGCCGATTTTTGCGATATCAAGGCAATCACGTCCCGATTTTGATTGTGAGTGCCAAAACCACCGAGACAGATCGGGTATTGGGCTTAGAAGTCGGTGCGGATGACTACATTAGCAAGCCCTTTAGTATGCGAGAATTGGTGGCACGCTGCCGCGCGCTCCTCCGTCGCCATCGATTGAATACCGCCACTGATACCCCTGTCATCCATTTTCAAGACATCACCCTCTATCCTGAAGAGTACCGCGTGTCGGTACGTGGACTCGGTGTCAATCTCTCGCCGCGTGAGTTTAGGTTGTTGGAGCTATTTATGCAGCATCCCCGTCGAGTGTGGGCGCGAGAACAACTGCTCGATCGCGTTTGGGGGATCGACTTTATCGGCGATCAAAAAACTGTTGATGTCCACATTCGGTGGTTGCGTGAAAAGCTCGAAGTCGATCCCAGTCAGCCGCAGTACATTACTACTGTGCGCGGTTTTGGTTATCGGTTTGGATGAAAGTTGACAGTTGATAGTTGACAGCGGCTTGCGCCCTGGAGGTTCCCTCCAGATTGAGCAAGACAAGACAGCGGCTTGCGCCCTGGAGGTTCCCTCCAGATTGAGCAAGACAAGACAGCGGCTTGCGCCCTGGAGGTTCCCTCCAGATTGAGCAA